>DASYAE010000038.1:0-28685 GCA_036501535.1 Actinocrinis sp.
GACCTGGAGAACGGCCTGTACTCCGGGGTCAACGCCGGCTTCAACTCCAACGACCCGACCATCTCCGACCGCTACACCACCGCCATGATCGAGGGCGGCGCCAACCAGTGGGCGATCCTCGGCGGCAACGCCCAGTCCGGCGCGCTGGCCACCGACTACAGCGGAGCGCGCCCCAACGTCTCGGGCTACAACCCGATGCACAAGCAGGGCGCCATCATCCTGGGCACCGGCGGCGACAACAGCGACGGCGCGGTGGGCACCTTCTACGAAGGCGTGATGACCACCGGCTACGCCTCCGCCGCCACCGAGGCCGCGGTCCAGGCCAACATCGTCGCAGCCGGATACGGCCACTAGGCCGCCCGGCGCGACAGCCGCGGGACGGGCCCAACCCCGCTCGGCCCGTCCCGCGGCCCCTCGCGCGAATCCGGCTGCGCTCAGTGCCCGAGCGCGGTCTCCTCGGCCATCACGCACGACATGCCGCCGTCCACGACGAGACAGGCCCCGTTGATGTAGGAGGCCTCGTCGCCGGCGAGGAACGCGACCGCGGCGGCGACCTCCTCCGGCTCGGCGACCCGGCCCAGCGGATAGGCCCGTAGCAGGGCGCTGAGCACGGCGGGATCGTCCCAGGCGTCCCGGGTCCGCTCGACCCGCACCAGCCCGGGCGCCACGGCGTTGCAGCGCACGCCGCGCGGGCCGTATTCGACGGCTGCGTTGCGGGTGAAGGCGAGCAGCGCCGCCTTGGCCGCGGCGTACGGCGCGAACCCGCGCCGCGTGGAGAAGGCGTGCACGGAGGCGATGTTGACGATGCTGCCCGGCCGGCCGGCGAGCCAGTCGACGAAGCGGCGGGTCAGCTGGACCGCGGCCTCGAAGGTCACCGCGGCGGTGCGGCTGAACGCGTCCGCCGGCAGGTCGTCCAGCGGCCCCCGGATCTCGGCGAAGGCGGCGTTGACCAGGGTGTGCGGGACCGCGCCGAGGGACGCGGCGGCCCGCTCGACCGCGTCGAGGGTCGCCGGGTCGCCCACGTCGCCGCGCACGGTGGCCGGGTCCAGGACGTCGACCGTCACCACCGCCAGACCGCGCTCGGCCAGGTGCCGCGCGACCGCCGCGCCGATGCCCCCGGCGCCGCCGGTGACCACCGCGCACCGCCGGGCTTCGCCCTGCTCTGATCCCTCGGCCATGGTGCACGCTCCTCCCGCTGGATCCCCTTGGGCGTGCGCCCCGCTGCGCTGCGCCTCACCGGCGATCATCCCACGTAGCGCAAGATGTTGTGATGTAACTTTCACGGCCGGCCTCGCATAGTCTTTACACGCGTGTCACGGCGATTCCCCGGCCGCGCAATGCGCCCGCGGCATCCTGAGCCCATGACGAAGAGCCCGCCCGGCAGACATCACCGGCACCTGATCGAACTGGCATCGCTGCTGACCACGGCCGGTCTGGCCGACATGTTCGCGGACGCGTTCGGTGCCCGCACCCACGGCGCCGGCATCCTGATCGGCCTCGGCGCGGCCCTGGTCGCCGGCACCATCGCGCACCATCTCTGGCTAGGACGCGCAGGCCACGCGCCTCCGGCCGCGCACGCGGCACCCGAACCGGTCGTCGGCGCCATCTGGCGGCTGCGCACCGAGATCGACAACACTCCCGGACGCCTGGCCGTGCTCGCAGGGGCCCTCGCCGCGGTCGGCGCGAACATCCACGCGCTCCAAGTCCACCCGACCGGCGCCGGCGTCATCGACGAGATCCTCGTCGAGACGCCCGCGACGACCAGCGCCGAGCACCTCTGCGCGGCGCTGCGCGCGGTCGGCGGCCGCGCGGCGCACGCCGCGCCGACCGACGTACTCGCCCTCGCCGACGCACCGGCTCATGCGCTCGGCCTCGCCGCGCGCCTCGCGCTGCGGCCGGAGGCGCTGCCCGAGGTGCTCGCCGACCTGCTCGGCGCCGAGCGCGTCGACCAGTGCGCCGAAGACGCCGGTCCGGCCCGGGCGAGCCGGACGGGCCGCCTCGAACCCGCCGACCGCATCGACGGCACGACGCTGCACCTGCGCGGCCCGGCCGGCCGCCACCTCGTCGCACGCCGACCGGGAGTCCCGTTCACCGCTACCGAACTGGCCCGCGCCCGGGCCATGGCCGACCTCGTCGAGGCCTGCCAGGCGCCGGCCGACCGCATCGACGCCGCCCGCATCGACGCCGCCCGCCGCGCCGCGTGGGTCGGGTTCGGCTGACCGGCGGACCCGGCCGGCCGAGTGGCGGACCGGAGCGGCAGCCGGGAGTCTGGGCCACATGAGAGCGGTCGAACTGGTCTTCCTCGTCGGCTGGGTCGTGTTCTGGATCGGCTGGTTCGCCGCGGCCGGGTGGAGCAAGCCGGGACGCCAGGACCTGGGCAGGTTCGGCGGGATGCGGGTGGCGATCCTCGTCGTCGCCGTCGTCGTGGCCCGGTTCACGGCCGTGCGCGGCCACGCGGTGGTCGACGACCCCTGGCTGCACGGCGTCGGGCTCGCCCTGTTCGCCGCCGGGCTGGGACTCGCGATCTGGGCGCGGGTCTACATCGGCCGCAACTGGGGCACCCCGATGTCGCAGAAGGCCGATCCGGACCTGGTCACCTCAGGGCCCTACCGGTGGGTCCGGCACCCCATCTACTCCGGCGTCATCCTCGCGATGATCGGCACGGCGGTGGCGCTCAGCCCGGTCTGGCTGGTGTCGGTCGCGATCGTCGGCGGCTACTTCGTCTTCAGCGCGACCCGTGAGGAGCGCTACCTCGTGCAGCGCTTCCCGGATACGTACCCGGCCTACAAGCGTTCGACCAAGATGCTGGTCCCGTTCCTGTTCTGACCGTGCTCTTCTGACCGTGCTCTTTTGACTCCGGTCCGGATTCGGCGCCGTGTCACTTCCCGCGGCCCGGCGCCCGATCCGCAGCACGCATGCTTGACACCTGACACCCGCAGGCGAACCGGCCCGAGTTGGTTACGGCCTGCGGCTTCCGGCGCGGCCCGGCGGCATTTACCTTCATGCCACCCTCGCTTCTCCGAACACCCGCAGGAGCGCCCGTGTCCGCCCCGCTCGATCAAGCCCCGCCGTCCCCGACCTCCCTCGAGACCGCCGACCAGGAGCGCGCCGACGCCGCGCAGCTCGCCTCGCTCGGCTACCGGCAGCGGCTGACCCGCTCGCTCGGCCTGTTCTCCAACTTCGCCGTCGGATTCACCTACCTCTCCCCGCTGGTCGGCGTCTACTCGCTGTTCGGCTACGGCCTGGCCACCGGCGGGCCCGCCTTCTTCTGGACCATCCCGATCGTGATGGCGGGCCAGCTGCTGGTCCTGCTCACCTTCGCCGAGATCGCCTCGCAGTACCCGATCGCCGGCGGCGTCTTCCAGTGGGCCAAACGGCTGATCGGGCCGCGCTACGCCTGGTTCTCCGGCTGGATGTACGTCTGGGCGCTGCTGGTCACCACCGCCTCCATCGCCTTCCCGGTGGCCACCTACGCCGGGCCGCTGCTCGGCTTCAACCCCACGTACTGGACTACCGTAATCACGGCCTTGATTGTGATTGCCGTGACCACGACGGTGAACCTCTTCGGCACCCGCGTCCTGGCGTTCGCCGCCCGCATCGGCGTCGGCGTCGAGATCCTCGGCACCGTCGTGCTCGGCCTCTACCTGCTGCTGTTCCACCACCACGAGCCCGCCGGCTCGATCTTCCACACGGCGGGGGCGACCAGCTCCGGCGGGGGCTACTTCGGCGCGTTCCTGGCCGCGGCCCTGTTCGCGGTCTGGATTTTCTACGGCTTCGAGGCCTGCGGCGACATCGCCGAGGAGGTCAAGGACCCCTCGCGCAAGATCCCGCGGGCCATGTGGATGACGCTCGGGGTCGGCGGCCTGGCCACGGTCGTGCTGACCCTCGGGCTGACCTACGCGGTGCCGAGCTTCGGCGACGTGATCAGCGGCAAGGACGCGAACCCGGTCAACACCGTGCTCGACGCGGACCTCGGCTCGGGCGGCTCGAAGATCGCGCTGGCCCTGATCGTGCTCGGATACGCCTCGTGCACGCTGGCCATCCAGGCCGCGGCGACCCGGCTGGTCTACTCCTTCGGCCGGGACGGGGTGATCGCCGGCGGCCGGGCGCTGGCCCGCCTGCACCCGCGCCTCCACATGCCGCTCGGCGCGATCGCGGTGACCGGGCTGATCCCGGCCGTCATCGTGTTCCTGCCCAGCGCCACCGTGGACCGCATCATCACCTTCGCCGTGGTCGGCATCTATGTCGGGTTCCAGTGCGTCGTGCTGGCCGCGGTCGTCGCGCGGGCCCGCGGCTGGCGGCCGGCCGGCTCGTTCACCCTCGGCCGGCTCGGCTGGTGGGTGAACATCGGCGGGCTCGTCTACGGCGTGACCGCGATCGTGGTGCTGTCGTGGAAGACCCCGCCGCTGGGCAGCTCCTTCTTCGACCGCTGGCTCGTGCCGATCTCGGTCGGCATCATCGCCGTGGCCGGGCTGCTCTACCTGCTGCTGGCGCGGCCGAAGGAGAACATCGCGGCCGAGGACCGGGCTGCGGACACGGCGACCGCGGGCGCGGGCGCCAGCGCCTGAGGCCGCCGCGCGGGAAGGAACGCGGGCCCGTGGGCCGCGGCGGCAGAGGCGGTCGGTTCCGTCCGCTTGACGCCGCCGCGGCCTGCGCGCCGGGCGCTCGTCCGCGATAACTTGACCGGGTGATCAATGCGCAGAGCGCCGCGGGCGGTTCCGGGCCGCGGGAATCGGACACCTGGCGGATCGTCGTCGGCTGCTACACGGAAGGCGTCGACGCGCCGGCCGATGTGCGCGAACCCGGGCACGGCGTGACGGTCGCCGAGTTCTCCGCGGCGGACGGCTCGTTCACCCGCGTGGGTTCGGCCTACGCGCCCGAGGCGTCGTTCACGGCGCTGCATCCCTCGGGCGAGGTGCTGTACGCCGTGCGTGAAGACGAGAAAGACGGTGCCGTCGCGGCCTTTCGGCTCGCCGGTCGCTCTGATGGCCCATCAGCGTCAGGCGACGCGGTGCTCACCCGACTGGGGGAGTGGCCGACGCGCGGCGGCTGGCCCTGCTACATCTCGATCGACGCCGCCGGCCGGTATCTGCTGGCCGCCAACTACGCCACCGGCAGCATCGCAGTGCTCCCGATCGAGCCGGACGGCAGCCTCGGCGAGCCGGTCCACGTCGAGCAGCACACCGGCTCCGGGCCAAACGCCGACCGCCAGGCCGGGCCGCACGCGCACATGGTCCTGCCCGACCCGTCGGGCGCCGCCGTGCTCGCGGTCGACCTCGGCACCGACAGCCTCTACGCCTACGAGCTCGACGAGGCCTCCGGACGCCTGACACAGCGCGCGCAGAACCGCATGCAGGCCGGCTCCGGACCGCGTCATCTTGTCTTCCACCCGTCCGGCCGACTGCTCTACCTGACCAACGAGCTCGGCAGCACCGTCTCGCTGTGCACATACGACGCGCCGACCGGCCGGATCGAGCAGGTGGCGCAGATTCCGGCCGTCCCGGCGACAGACGACGCTGCGTCAGATGGGGGAGCGGCGGTCCCCAGCGCGATCCCCAACGCAGTCCAGAACTTGCCGGCGGGCATCGTCATTGCGCCGGACGGCGGACGCGTCTACTGGTCCAACCGGGGGGACGAGTCGATCGTCGGCTACCGCAGCGGCCCGAACGCAGAGCTCGCCGAGCCGCTGGGCCGCTGGTCCTGCGGCGGCAACTGGCCCCGCCACCTGGAGTTCACCCCGGACGGCCGCGTTCTGCTGTGCGCGAACCAGAAATCCGGCACCGTGACCGCGTTCCGGGTGAACCCCCAGGACGGCTCGCTCAGCCCGCTCGGCCCTGGCCTGGCGGCGCCCGGCGTGGCCCACGTGCTCGTGATCTGACGCGGCGTTGTCGTGCCCTGACCGGGCGGGTCAGTCGTCGGCCGGCAGCGGTTCGCCGGTCTCCAGCAGCGTCTTCAGGCTCGCCACCACGTTCGGCCAGCCGTAGCTGACCATCTCGGCCAGGACCGATCCGGGGTCGAAGCCGTCGTGCACGACGGTGAGCTTCACGACCTGCGCGGTCTCCTCGATCGTGAAGGTGACCTTCGAGCGGGCCTCGCCGGAGAGCCGGGCGAGCAGCTCGTCGTCCCAGCCGAAGCGTTTGGCGAGTTCCGGGGTGACGGAGTGCCAGGTGTAGGAGAGCCGGCTGTAGGGCTCGGCCTCCAGCACGACCTGCTCCGGGTCGCTGATCAGCACGCCGTGGTTGTTCCAGGTCATCGGCGAGCCGACGGCCCAGTCCGTCTCGAACTCCGTGGCCCAGTACTGGCGGGTGAAGGCGGGCTCGATCAGCGCCTGCCAGAGCTTTTGCGGGGTGGTGCGGATGTAGGTGGTGTAGACGAAGGTCGGCGCGTCCATCGGGGTCTCCTCCAGGGCGAGTTTCAGGTCGGCCAGGGCTTGGACCCTGGCGCGGTCGTAGCGGCTGATCCACCGGTGGGCGATCTCGTGCACCGGCGCGGCGTTGAGGTAGTGCAGCTTCTCCCGGCCCCGTCGCACGGTGGTGACGAGCCCGGCGCCCTCCAGCACCGCGAGGTGCTTGCTGACGGACTGCCTGGCCATCTCGAGTCCGGCGCACAGCTCGCGCAGCGTCTGCCCGTTGCGGGCGTTGAGCGAGTCGAGCAGCGCGCGCCGGCTCGGATCGGCCAGGGCCTTGAACACCTCGTCCATGCCCACCCTCGTGCGGGGTTGCCGGTCAATATGCAGCCGTTCGGCTGCCTTTAACTTAGGCAGCCGAACGGCTGCCTGTCAAGGCGCAACCGATCACGCCGTATCCGTGCCCCAAATGGGAATATCAGCCCGGATTAGCCCTACTGGGGGAGATCTGCCGAGCCGGGCAGGCGAACGCACCAGGCGCGACGCCGACGCGATCAGCGCGGGAAGCCGGGCGCGTCAGGGCGCTGCTGCCAGGGCAGCGGTCCGTCCGCGTGCCGGTACTCGACGCCGAGCGCGTCGAGCCGCTGCTCGTGCACCGCCAGCCGGCGCAGGAAGTCCGCGTACTCGGCCTCGCCGCGCCCTGCAGCGGACCACACCGTCTCGGCGAACGCGCACAGCCGCGGGAACGCCATGTAGTCCAGCGAGCGCACGGAGTCCATGTGCTCGGTCCACAGCTGGCACTGCGCGCCGATCACATGATCCGACAAGGCTTCCGTCGGCGGCTGCGGCACCGGTTCGAAGGCGTGGACGCGCTCGAGCGGCGTCACCGTCCCGACCGGTGTCGGCTCGTCAAGGCTCTCCGACTGCCGGTAGTCGAAGTAGACCCAGCCCGCCGGGCACACCACGGTGTCGTGGCCGCAGCTCGCCGCCGCCTCGGCGCCCTCATAGCCGCGCCACGAGGCCACCACGGCCTGCGACGGCAGTTCGCCCTCGCACAGCTCGTCCCACACCAGCGCCTTGCGCCCGCGCGCGGCCAGCCTCCCGGCGAGCTGCGCCGCGTACCACGACTGCACGCCGTCCACGCCGCTGATGCCCAGCTCCCGAATGCGGGCCTTCGCCCGCGCGCTGATCTCCCACTGGACCGTCGGGCACTCGTCGCCGCCGATGCCGACATGCTCGCTCGGGAACAGGTCCATCACCTGGTCCAGCACCTCGAACAGCAGGTCGAGCGTGCGCTGCTCCAGGTTGAGCACGTCCTGGAAGATTCCCCAGCCGGTGGCCACCTGCGGCTGCTCGAGCCAGCCGGGCACGTCGGTGTTGCCCAGCCACGGATAGGCGGCGATCGCCGCGCCGGTGTGCCCCGGCAGGTCGATCTCCGGAACGATCGTCACGTGCCGGGCCTTCGCGTAGGCGATGATCTCGCGCAGGTCGTCCTGCGTGTAGAAACCGCCGTGCGGCCGGCCGTCGTAGGTCTTGTTGCGCCGGTCGCCGAGCGGGCTCTCGCCCCGCCAGCCGCCGACCCCGGTCAGTCGCGGGTGCCCGCGGATCTCGATGCGCCAGCCTTGGTCGTCCGTCAGGTGCAGGTGCAGCACGTTGAGCTTGTGCAGCGCGATCAGGTCGATGAAGCGCAGCAGGTCGTGCTTGGGCAGGAAGTGCCGGGCCACGTCGAGCAGCGCGCCGCGCCAGCCGAAGCGCGGAGCGTCGGCGATCTCGACGTGCCTGAGGCGCCACGACGTGGCGGGCTCGGCGGACGCGGCGGGAGCTTCCCGGTAGGCAGCCGCGGGAAGCAGAGCACGAAGAGTCTGCGCGCCGTAGAACGCGCCGGCCGGTCCGCCCGCCTCGATCAGCACGCCGTCGTCGCGAATACTCAGCCGGTAGGCCTCAGCTGACAGGCCGTCAACCGAGCCGCGCACCACGATCGCGGCGCGAGCGCCGGCGCCGCCCGCGCCCCGCGCGTCGCTGACCTGCCATCCGGTCGCCGCCGCCAGCCGCGCGCGCAGCCAGGCGGCCGCCGAGGCACCGGCCTCGTCCGCATCCACCGCCACCGGGCCGGAAAGCTCGTACCAGCCCTCGCCGATGCTCACCTCGCTCGGCCTGGGCACGAGCCCGAGGTCGGCCGCCGCACCCGGGCCCGGCGTCGCCCCGTTCGTCGCCGCTATCGCCGCCACCGTCAGTCCCCGACGACCGCGAGGGCGTCGATCTCGACCAGCATCCCGGCGGGCAGGCCGACGTAGACCGTCGTGCGCGCGGGGAACGGCTCGGTGACGAAGCTGCTGTAGACCTCGTTCATGGCCGGGAAGTCCTCGGTCCTCGCGAGGTACACCCGCATCATCACCACGTCGCCGAAGTCGGCGCCGCCGGCGCGCAGGATCGCCTGCACGTTGCGCAGCGTCTGCCGGGTCTGCTCGGCGACCGTGTCGCCGGCGAACTTCCCGGTCGCCGGGTCGACCGGCCCCTGCCCGGCGACCTGCAGCAGCCCGCCTTTAATCACCGCCTGCGAATAGGACGCGACCGGCTTCGGCGCGTCCGGCGTCACCACCCCTCGCTTGGCACCGTTCTCGCTCCTGCTCGGGTCACTCATGCCCGCTTCTCCTCTCGTGCGTGTCCTGCCCGGTCCCGGCCGGGGCGGCCCAGCCGAGCTGGGCGCTCGCGGCGGCCGTGGCCGCGAGCAGGTCCGGCAGCAGCGCGCGCACCCCGGCGAAGTCCAGCACCGGCTCGGGCACCGAGACCGACGCGGCGGCCAGGACCGCGCCCGCGGCGTTGCGGATCGGCGCGGCCGCGCAGTTGATGTAGGACTCGTGCTCCGCGTGGTCGAACGCGTGGCCCTGTGCGGCGACCGACTCCAGTTCGGCGAGCAGCCCGGGCACGTCGGTGATCGTGTTCGCGGTGTGCGCGGTCAGCTCGAGGCACTCGGCGGCGGCGTGGCGGCGCGGCTCGGGCAGGCCCGCGAGCAGGACCTTGCCCACGGCGGTGCAGTGCGCGGGGGCTACCGCGCCGATGCGCGAATACATACGCACCGGATGTGTGCCCTCGTACTTGTCGATGTAGACCACTGCGCCGTCGATATACGCGGCCAGATGCACCGTGTGGCCGTGCCGCCGGTTGAGAGCGGCCATATGGGGGGCGGCCAAGCGGCGGATGTCCAGGTCGTCGAGCGCCTGATGGGCCAGCGCGAACAGGCGCGGGCCGAGGGTGTAGCGGTGCCGCTCGTCGTGCCGGGCGAAGCCCTGGCCTTCCAGCGTTTGGAGCAGCCGCAGCGCCGTGGACTTGTGCACGGCCAGCCGGCCGGCGACCTCGTCCAGCGACTTCGGCCCGGTGCCGAGGTCGGTCAGGATGGTCAGCGCGCGTTCCACCGTCTGGCTCACGCGGCCTCCGCAGCGGACTCGTCCGGACGGGTGGACGCGCGGCGCCAGGCCGCGTCGTCCAGAGCGAGGTAGGCCTCGATGACGTCGGGGGCGGGCGGCGGCGCGAGATCCCCGCGCACGCGCAGCACGGCTCCGGCGGCCAGGGTGCCCACGCGCAGCCGGGATCGCAGCGACGCTGCGTCCGGGAAGCCCGGGGCGGCCGCGAGGAACCCGGCGGCGAACGCGTCGCCGGCACCGGTCGGCTCGGCCACATCGACGGCGAGTGCTGGGACGTGAACCCGCGACACACCACGGAAGGCCGTCGACCCCTCAGCACCCTGCTTCACCACGACGACCTCCGGCTCGGGCAGCAGATCCCTGATCTGGTCCGGCTCGCTCGCGCCCCACGCCGCCTCGGCCTCGTCCGCGCCGACGAACACCAGGTCGGCGCGCCGGGCCAGGCCGAGCAGCAGCTGCGGGTCCGAGCCGCGCCACAGCGCCGGGCGCCAGTTGACGTCGAAGGAGGTCCGGCGGCCGGCGCGGCGCTCGCCGAGCAGGGCGTCGATCAGCGCGGCGCAGCTGTCCGACAGCGCCGGCGTGATGCCGCTTAGATGCAGCACGTCGGCACCCTGGATCACAGGGTGCCGAGCCATCGCGGGACCCATGGCCGAGGCGGCGGAGCCGGCCCGGTAGTAGCGCAGGCGGGTCGAGTCGGCGCCGATCTCCTTCAGGTACAGGCCGGTCGGCCGGTGCGGATCGGTCTCGACCGCGCCGACGTCGACGCCGTGCGCGCGCAGCGTGGCGAGGATCAGCCGGCCGAAACCGTCGTCGCCGACCCGGCTGACCCACGCGGCCGGCACGCCGAGCGCGGCCAGCATGCAGGCGGTGTTCGCCTCGGCGCCGCCGACCTCGGTGCTGAACTGCGGGATCAGTTGCGGGCTAATAACAGGCCCATCAAGGTGAGGGAAGTCGGGGAAGCGGGACTGGCCCGGCCGAGATTGGTGCGGTCGAGATGGGTCTGAGCGGAAACGATCCGATCGGGACTGATCCGGCGGGGGAGAAGCATCGCGCAGGGACGACGGATCCGGGATGGATGCGTGCGGATCGGCTGCGGTGGCTTCCGGCGCGCGTTCGTGGGCAGGTTCCGGGGGGACGCCCGGCTCGGCCGGGGGAGCGGACGGTGAGGGAGCATGCGATGACACGGCGTCAGCCGGCATGGCGGCGGGGAGGGGCACCAGCAGCGCCATCGCCTCGCCGAGGCACACGACGCCCGGCATTCGTCGCTCCTCTCGCGCCGTACTCGCTGCAGCCAGCTCCGGTGCGTTGACCGCCCGGCCTGGCGGATGCTACAACCGGCAGAGCAGCATATGCAATATCGTTGCAACATGTGCAACGGCGACACGCGTAGTTAGCGATCTCCAGCAGCAGTGAGCACGGAAGGCACGCACGTGGACGAAGCAGCGCTCGAACAACTCGGCGCGGTGCGGATCGACTGGCGGTTCAAGGGCTTTCCGGCGGCGTTCCACGGGATGACCGCCGCCGAGCTCGCCGCGGCCCACCGGCCTCTGGCCGAGTTCAGCACCCCGCTGCTCGTCCTGGACGGCGCCGCGCTCGACCACAACGTCGCGCTCATGGCCGGGTACTGCGCCGAGAACGGCGTCGGGCTCGCCCCGCACGGCAAGACGTCCATGGCGCCGCAGCTGTTCGCCCGTCAGCTCAAGGCGGGCGCCTGGGGGATCACCGCGGCCACCATCGCGCAGGTGCGCGCCTACCGGGCCTTCGGCATCGAGACCATCGTGCTGGCCAACCAGCTGATCGACCCCGATGCGCTCGCCTGGGCCGCTCTCGAGCTGCGCAGTGACCCGGCCTTCCGGCTGCTGTGCTTCGCCGACTCGGTCGCCGGCGTCGAGGCCATGCAGGCCGCGCTCAGCGCCGCCGATGCGCCGCGGCCGGTCGACATCGTGATCGACCTCGGCCTGGACGGCGGCCGGACCGGCTGCCGCGACATCCCCACCGCCGAGCAGGTCGCCCGCGCCGTCCGGGACGCCGACCGGCTGCGCCTGATCGGCGTCGGAGGGTTCGAAGGCACCCTGGCCCGGGACCGCACTCCCGCCGACCTGGAACGCATCCGCGGCTACCTGCACTTCGTCCGGCGGACCGCCGCCGCGCTGGACCGCGCCGGGCTGTTCGAGCAGAGCGAGGAGATCCTGCTGACCGCGGGCGGCAGCGCCTACTTCGACGACGTCGTCGCGATCCTCGCCGGTACCAGCGCTCATGACGCAGAGCCCGCAGACGCAGACGCGTGGACCGCGACGCGGCCGGTCCGCACACTCCTGCGCAGCGGCGCCTACATCACGCACGACGACGGGCATTACCGCCACCTGACGCCCTTCGCCAACCCGCCGACAACCCCCGAGCACGCCTTCCGCCCCGCGCTGCGCATCCTCGGCCGCGTCCTGTCCCGGCCCGAACCTGAACTCGCCCTGCTCGACTTCGGCAAGCGCGACGCGCCGATCGACCTCGGCCTGCCCGAGCCGCACTCGGTCCGCCGCGCCGACGGCTCCGTCGCCGACCTGACCGGCTGTTCGATCGTCCAGCTGGCCGACCAGCACGCGTTCCTCGCGCTCGCCCCGCACACCGAACTGGCCGTCGGCGACATCGTCTCCTGCGGCGTCTCGCACCCCTGCACCACCTTCGACAAGTGGCGGCTCATCCCGCTCGTCGAGGACGGCCGCGTGGTCGAGCTGATCCACACCTTCTTCTGACCTCCGGGCACTGATCTCCATGAGCGACCTCCTCTTCTGCGGCTGCCACGTCATCGACGGGACCGGCGCGCCGCGCGTGCGCGCCGACGTCGCCGTGACCGGCGGCACCATCACCGCCGTCGGCCCCGCCGCCGCCGACGACCGGGCCCGGCGCACCGTGGACGCCACCGGCCTTGTGCTGGCCCCCGGCTTCATCGACATGCACGCGCACTCCGACCTCGCCGTACTGACCGACCCCGAGCACCTGGCAAAGACCGCGCAGGGCGTCACCCTCGAAGTCCTCGGCCAGGACGGCCTGAGCTACGCGCCGGTCCCCGATGAGGCCGTGCTCGTCCGGCTGCGCACCCAACTGGCCGGCTGGAACGGCGACCCCGGCTCGGATCAGGGTCCAGACGCCGACGCAGGCGCAGACGCCGGCACAGGCGCGTCGCCGTTCGCCTGGGACTGGCGCGACGTCGCCGGCTACCTCGACCGCATCGACCGCGGCTGCGCCGTCAACGCCGCCTACCTCGTCCCGCAGGGCACGCTGCGGATGGCTTGCGTCGGTACCGAGGACCGCCCCGCCGCCCACGGCGAGCTCGACGCGATGCGCGCGCTGCTCGCGCAGGGCCTCGAGCAGGGCGCCCTAGGCATGTCCAGCGGCCTGACCTACCCACCCGGCATGTACGCCGACACCGTGGAGCTCACCGACCTGTGCCGCGTCGTCGCCGAATACGGGGGCTTCTACAGTCCGCACCACCGCAGCTACGGCGCCGGCGCGCTCGAGGCCTACGCCGAGATGATCGCGATCGGCCGGGCCTCCGGCTGCCCGGTCCACCTGACCCACGCCACCATGAACTTCCCGGTCAACGAAGGCCGCGCGGGCGAACTGCTGGCCCTGATCGACGCCGCGACCGCCGAGGGCACCGACATCACCCTCGACAGCTACCCCTACCTGCCCGGCGCCACCACGCTGGCCGCGCTGCTGCCCGGCTGGGCGGCGCAGGGCGGGGCCGACGCGCTCGCCGCACGCCTCGCCGACCCCGCGACTCGCGACCGCATCGCCACGCAGCTGGAGATCACCGGCTCCGACGGCTGCCACGGCGTCCCGATCGACTGGACCACCATCCAGATCAGCGGCGTGCGCAACCCCGCGCTCTCCGAACACGTCGGCCGCACGGTCGCCGAGGCCGCCGAGCGCGCGCACGCCGCGCCGGCAGTGTTCTGCTTCGACCTGCTGCTCGCCGACCGCCTCGGCACCTCCTGCCTCATGCACATCGGCCACGAGGAGAACGTGCGCGCGATCATGCAGCACCCGGCGCACCTCGTCGGCAGCGACGGCCTGCTCACCGGCGGCCGCCCGCACCCGCGCGGCTGGGGCACCTTCCCGCGCTACCTCGGCCGCTACGTGCGCGAGCTCGGCCTGCTCACCCTCGAGCAGTGCGTCGCCAAGATGACCGGCCGCGCCGCGCGCCGCCTGGGCCTGGCCGACCGCGGCCGCATCGCCCGGGGCCTGGCCGCCGACCTGGTCCTGTTCGACCCGGACGCGGTCGCCGACCGCGCCACCTTCGACCAGCCGCGCCGCACCCCGGCCGGCATCCCGTACGTCCTGGTCAACGGCGAATTCGTGATCGACGAAGGCCGGCGCACCGACGCGCTGCCCGGCCGCGCCGTGCGCCGCCGCAGCGGAAAGGCCCTCAGATGACCCAGCAGACACAGCAGACACAGCATCAGACAGACCCCGAAGACCCGCTCGCGATCCTCGCGCAGGACCGCGTCCTGTGCATCGTGCGCGCCCCGCGAGTCGCCGACGCCGCCGGACTCGCCGCGGCGCTGGTCGGCGCGGGGCTGCGCGCCGTCGAGTTCACCTTCACCATCCCCGGCGTGCTCGACGCGATTACCAAGGCCGCCCAGGTCCCCGGCGCCTTCGTCGGCGCGGGAACGGTCCTGACGGCGGATCAGGCCCGCGCCGCCGTCGACGCCGGAGCCCGCTACCTGGTGACCCCCGACCTGCGGCCGGAGGTCGCCGAGACGGGCAACCGGGCCGGCGTCCCGGTCATCCTCGGCGCCTTCACCGCGACCGAGGTCGGCCGCGCCGCCGACCTCGGCGCCGCCGCGATCAAGATCTTCCCGGCCCGGACCGGCGGCCCGGACCACCTGCGCGACCTGCACGGGCCGTTCCCCCGGCTGCGCTTCGTGGCCACCGGCGGGATCGGCGCGCAGAACGCCCGCTCGTTCCTCGACGCCGGGGCGATCGCCGTCGGCGCGGGCAGCGACGTCGTCACCGCCGGCCTGGTCGCCGACGGGGACCACGCGGCGATCGCCGAGCGGGCCGCCGCGCTGCGTCGCGCCCTCGAGCAGTCCGGCTGACCGGCCCGGCCTACGCCTCGTCGCCGTCATCTGCGCCGACGAGGAACGGGCGCACCAAGTCCCGGTTCACCGCCAGCGTCAGCGCGATCGCCTCGTCCATCGCCACGTCATGCACCTCGTAGCGCTGCCGCCCGGCCGCCGTCGCCGCCGTCAGCGTCACCAGGTTCCGGTGGCGCTGGAACCAACTCTGCCGGATGCTCCAGCCGAGGATCCCGTCCGCCGACAGGATGCTGCGACGGCGCACCAGGCTCCCGGTGCGCGCCACCAGCCAGCCGTCGCCGAACCAGTGCCCGAGCCCCCGATACCGGTCCGCCGCCAGCAGCGCCGAGAGCGGCAGCACGACCAGCGAGAACAGCCACGCCCACCACGGCGCCCCGGCCGCCGCGCAGATCGCCGCCGTCGCCCCGACCACGACGGCGTCGCCGGCCAGCGCCCGCGAGTAGCGCCGGAACCGGGCCGCATCGCCGTGCTGCTTCAGCGGCCCGGTCACCAGGGACTCGGGGACGCCCAGCACCTGCTCGGCCACCGAGACCGCGACCCGGCGCGGCGCCGGCGGAACCAGCAGCGAGCCGCCGCGCTCCGCCCCGCCGCCCACGCGCAGCCCCGTCGTGATCGCTATGCACCGAGCGCCGCCCGCAACGCGCAGCGAGAGCGGCTCGCTGATCTCCACCCCGCGCAGCCGCGAGGTGTCGATCGAGGTGGTCCGGGTCGAGAGCAGGCCCCGGGTCACCCGCAGCGTCTGCGTGCCCTGACGGGTCAGCCGGTAGTTCCAGAACAGCCCGACGTATCCGAGCACGGAGATGATCAGCAGCGCCGCCAGCACGAGCGCGGCCCCCTCGGCGACCTCGAGGCCGATCGGGAGCGCGGCGAACCGCGTCACCGCGCTGTGCACCACGCCGACCGAGCCGTAGTTCACCCCGGCCTCGTTAGCCACCTGGCTCAGGACGCCGGCCAGGACGCCGAGGATCACCAGGCCGGTCATCGTCAGCGGGCCGAACCGGATCCAGGCCGGGTGCAGCCGCGCGAGCTCCACCTCGGCCGGCGCCCCGGCATCCTCGAACCCTGCGCCGCTCGCGTCGGCGATCGGGGCGCCGGATTCCGCCTGCGCCGCCGCCGTATCGGGCCCACGCCGCGCGGGGGAGCGGGCGCCGAGCAGCTGCTCCCGCAGCGCCTCCGCGTCGGCCACGCTCAGCGCGTCCAGCCGGAAATTGTCGCCCGAGTGCCGGGTGTTGCGCCCCGTGCCGATCTTGACCTCGCACAGGCCGAGCATCCGGTAGATCACGTGCGCCGAGAAGTCCACGCTGCGCACGGTCTGCCGGGGCAGCGAGAGCATCCGCTGGTTGATCAGCCCGCGCCGCACGAACACCCGGTCCGCGGTGACCATGTACCGGGTGTTGAACCAGCGCCACACGCTGGCCACCATGGCGAACGCGGTGCCGCCGAGGCCCCAGTAGTCGCCGTGCCCGCCGTGGCTGCCCGCGTAGGCCAGCCCGATGAGCACCGGCAGGAACCTGATGAAGTCCTTGGCCGGCCGCACGATGAGGCTGCGCGGGTTCAGCCGCTGCCAGGGAGCGTCCTTCTGCGGCATCACGTTCGCCGCAGCGGGAGCTGTGCCGGACTCGGCCGTGACGGAGGTCGTGCCGTCGGCGGAGTCGGTCACGTCGCATCGCCGGGCGTGCGCGCCGTCGAGATCGTCAGCTCCGACTGCAGCCGGTCGGCCACCGCCTTGTCCAGCCCGTGGATGCGGATGTGCCCGGCCGCCGACGCCGTCGTGGCGGTCACGTTGGCCAGGCCGAACACCCGCTCCCAGAACGAGCGGTGGCTGTCCACGGTCTGGATGCGGCTTATCGGCGCGATCCTCCAGTGGATCGAGATCCAGCCGGCCCGCGTGTACAACGCCTGATCCGTCACCTCCCAGCGGTGCACCCGGTACCGCCAGCGCGGCATGATCAGGATCCGGGCGAGCAGAAGCACCGCCGCCACGCTCAGAACCGGCACCCAATAGCCGCTGAACCCGGTGGCCGCCGCGATCGCCGTGCCTGCGCCGAGCACGATCACCGCGTGCTGGACCGCGCGCGTCGTCCAGTACCCGATCGCCCGGCGGCTGACGTGGTTCACCGGTTCCCGCAGCCCCGGCTCCGTCGCACCGCCAGACGGCGCTTCGGTGGGGATCTTCATGGGCTCAGCGTGCCACACGCCGCCGTTGGAAGGGACGCCCCCGACCGCGCCGGTTCAGGCTTTCGGCCCACCGCGGCGGCCGCCGGACCGAGGCCTTCCCGCACCTGAAAGCCTCGGCCCGGCCGCCGCTGAGACCGGCCTCGACGCGGGCGCCGCCGCCGTTCTCCGCCGGATCGCCGCCCTGCGCGCACGACCCGGCCCGACAAAACACCCCTGACATCGCAGTGCGACATCACAGTCCCCGGCGGGCGCCGGGGCGGCTTCTCTGGCAATTGCCCAAGCACATGCTCCCGCAATCGCCGCTGCGATCGATTCTAGAGCGGTGTCACATACGCCCCGGTGATACCACCGTCAACAAGGAACGTCGAAGCGGTGATGAATGACGCGTCCTCGCTGCCCAGGAACGCGACCGCCGACGCCATCTCCTCCGGCTCGGCGAACCGTCCCATCGGCACGTGCACCAGCCGCCGGGCGGCCCGCTCCGGATCCTTCGCGAACAGCTCGCGCAGCATCGGCGTGTTCACCGGCCCCGGACACAGGGCGTTGATCCGGATTCCGGCGCGGGCGAACTCCACCCCCAGCTCCCGGGTCATCGCCAGCACCGCGCCCTTCGACGCGGTGTACGAGATCTGCGAGGTCGCCGAGCCGGTCAGCGCCACGAACGAGGCCACGTTGACGATCGCCGCGCGCCGTCCGTCCGCCGCGAACTGCCGGCTCATGTGCGGGATCGCCGCCTTGCAGCACAGGTAGATCGACTTCAGGTTCACGTCCTGCACCCGCTGCCAGACCTCCGTCCCGGTCTCCAGGATCGAGGCGTCGTCGGTCGGCGAGATGCCGGCGTTGTTGAAGGCCAGGTCGAGCGTGCCGAAGGTGTCCACCGCGGTCTGGAACAGCTCCTCGACCTGCGCCGGATCGGTCACGTCGGCGGCCTTGAACAGCCCGCCGACCTCGTCGGCCACCTCCTGCCCGGCCTTCTCCTCGAGATCCGCGACGACGACCTTCGCGCCCTCCGCGGCCAGCCGCCGCGCCGTGGCCCGGCCGATGCCGCCCGCCCCGCCGGTGATCACCGCGACCCTGCCGCTGTATCGCTCCACCATGCCTCGGGTTCCCTCTCCCTCTCGCGCCGCCCGGACCGTCCCGGCCGCGTGTCAGTCTGTTGCGATGAACACGTTCTTGGTCTCGGTGAACGCGTCCAGCGCGTCCGGGCCGAGCTCGCGGCCGAGCCCGGAGTCCTTGCAGCCGCCGAACGGGGTCCAGTAGCGCACCGAGGAGTGCGAGTTGACCGAGAGGTTCCCGGACCGCACGCCGCGCGCCACCCGCAGCGCCCGCCCGACGTCCCCGGTCCAGATCGAGCCGGACAGGCCGTAGCGGGTCGCGTTCGCCAGCCCCACCGCGTCCGCCTCGTCCTCGAACGGCAGCACCGCGACCACCGGCCCGAAGATCTCCTCGGTCGCGGCCCGCGCGTCCCGGGCGATCGGCGCGAGCACCGTCGGCGGGTACCAGAAGCCGGGCCCCTGCGGCGCCTCGCCGCGGAAGGCGACCGGCGCGTCCTTCGTCACGAAGGACTCGACCCGCTCGCGCTGGCGCGCCGAGATCAGCGGGCCCATCTGCGAGTCCTCGGCCGCGGGGTCGGCGACCCGGACCCGCCCGACCGCGGCCTCGAACAGCTCCATGAACCGGTCGTGCACCGAGCGCTGCACCAGGATCCGCGAGCGCGCGCAGCAGTCCTGCCCGGCGTTGTCGAAGACCGCGGCCGGCGCGCTCGCCGCCGCGCGCTCCAGATCGCAGTCCGCGAACACGATGTTCGCGCTCTTGCCGCCGAGCTCCAGCGTCACCGGCGCGATCCGCTGCCCGCAGGCCGCCGCGATGCTCCGGCCGACCGCGGTCGACCCGGTGAACGCGATCTTCGCCACGTCCGGGTGCTGCACCAGCTGCGCCCCGGCCACCGGCCCGCGGCCCGGCACCACCTGGAGGACGCCCTCTGGCAGCCCAGCCTCCAGCGCCAGCTCGGCGAGCCGCAGCGAGGAGAGCGGGGTCAGCTCGGCCGGCTTGAGCACCACCGTGTTCCCGGCGGCCAGCGCCGGGGCCAGGCCCCAGGCGGCGGTCGGCAGCGGGAAGTTCCACGGCGCGATGATCCCGACCACGCCGAGCGGCTCCTGGAAGGTGATGTCCACCCCGCCGGCCACCGGGATCTGGCGGCCGAACAGCCGCTCCGGCGCCCCGGCGTAGTAGAGCAGCACGTCGCGCACCGCGCCGACCTCCCAGCGCGCGTTGCCCAGCGTGTGCCCGGCGTTCGCCACGTCGATCCGGGCCAGCGGCTCGAGCTCCTCGTCGATCCGCGCGGCGAACCGGCGCAGCAGCCGGGCCCGGTCGCCGGGAGCCACGTCCCGCCAGGCCGGGAACGCCCGCGCGGCCCGGGCCACCGCCGCATCGACCTCCCGCGGTCCGGCCATCGGCACCTCGGCGATCAGCTGCGCGGTCGCCGGGTTCAGCACCGCGAACGGCGACTCGGCGTCGAGCACGGACGCGGATGCGTTCACCAGGCCTCTCCGTCCACCGCGGCCAGCGCCGCCGGAACGCCAGGCCGGCCGGCTGGCACGTCGTTGGCTGACACTGTGTCGGCCAGCACTGTGTCGGCCGGCACCGTGCCGCCGGCCGCCACGATCAGGGCCCTGAAGAGCCCGTCGTCCGCGCCCTCCTCCGGATGCCACTGCACACCCAGCGCGAACCGGCGCCCGGCCAGCTGCACGGCCTCCACCGTGCCGTCCGCGGCGCGCCCGGTCACCTCCACGCCGCGCGCGATCATGCCGAGCGCCTGATGGTGATGGCAGGGCACTTCCACCCGAGGGCCGAGCACGCTGCCTGGCAGCGCGTCCGGCAGCAGCGCGACCTGCGTCACTCCGTAGGTGCCCGGCACTGGCCGGTGCTTGTCGTGCCCCGTACGGTCCGGCAGGTGCTGGCACAGCGTCCCGCCGAGCGCCACGTTGATCAGCTGCACCCCGCGGCAGACGCCGAGCAGCGGGATGTCCCGCGCCAGCGCCGCGTCGAGCAGCGCCAGCTCCCAGGTGTCCCGCTCCGGGCGCGTGTCCACCGTCGCCAGATGCCGCGAGGCCGCGTAGAGCGCCGGATCCAGGTCCGGCCCGCCGGAGAGCAGCAGCCCGTCGAGGGCTGCGACGGCCGCCGTGGCCGCCTGCGCCATGTCCTCGGCCGCCTCGACCCCGTCCGGATCGCGCTGCGCCTTCGCCCCGTCGAGCGGCGGCAGCAGCAGTGGTACACCACCGGCAGCCGCGACCCGCTCCACGTACGCGAACGGAAGCAGCGCCGCCTCAACCCTCCACACGCCCCAGGCAGCCTGCTCCCGATAGGCACTGATCCCGATCAACGGTCGGCGCACGCCGCCGCCCCGCCGGTCCGCCACGGTCACCGCATCTCTCGCTTTCCTTGCACCCTCGGCCGCACCCCGGCGCCCGCCGTCAGAACCGCTCGAAACCGCGGAACCGCTCCCAGTCGGTCACCGCCGCGTCGAAGGACTCGAGTTCGATCCGCGCGGCGTTCAGGTAGTGCGCCACCACCTGGTCGCCGAACGCCTCCCGGGCCAGCCGGCTCGCGCCGAACAGCTGCGCGGCCTCCCGCAGCGAGCCGGGCACCCGCGCCAGGTTCGCCCGGTAGGCGTCGCCGGCGAACTCCGGCTCCAGCGGCAGCTCCCGGTCGATCCCGTCAAGACCCGCCGCGATCATCGCGGCGAGCGCGAGATACGGGTTCACGTCCCCGCCCGGCACCCGGTTCTCCACCCGCAGCGACGCGCCGTCGCCGACCACCCGCAGCGCGCATGTCCGGTTGTCCCGGCCCCACGCCGCCGCGGTCGGCGCGAAGCTGGCGGCCGCGAACCGCTTGTAGGAGTTGATGTTCGGCGCGAAGAACAGCGTCAGCTCGCGCAGCGCGGCCAGCTGGCCGGCCAGGAAGTGCTCCATCAGCGGCGAGAAGCCGTGCGCCTGCTCTCCGGCCATCACCGCCGCGCCCTCGGCGGCCGAGCGCAGGCTCAGGTGGACGTGGCAGGAGTTGCCCTCCCGCTCGTCGAACTTCGCCATGAACGTCAGCGCCCAGCCCCGCTGCGCCGCGATCGTCTTCGCCCCGGTCTTGTAGAGCACGTGGTTGTCGCAGGTCGTCAGCGCGTCGGCGAACCGGAACGCGACCTCGTGCTGGCCGAGGTTGCACTCGCCCTTCGCCGACTCGACGTACATGCCCGCGCCGGTCATGCCCGTGGCGATCGCCCGCAGCAGCGGCTCGATCCGGGCCGTGCCGAGCAGCGAGTAGTCCACGTTGTAGCGGCTGCCCGGCTCCAGTCCGCGGTAGCCCTTGTCCCAGGCCTCTTCGTAGGTGTTGCGGAACACCATGAACTCCAGCTCCGTGCCGGCGAACGCGGCCAGCCCGCGCTCGGCCAGCCGGTCCAGCTGACGGCGCAACAGCTGCCGCGGCGAGACGGACACCGGATCGCCGGTCAGCGAGACCACGTCGGCCAGCACCGCGGCCGTCGCCGACTGCCACGGCAGCCGGCGCATCGTGGCCAGGTCCGGGCGCAGCGCGAAGTCGCCGTACCCGGTCTGCCAGGAGGACAGGTCGTAGCCGTCCACGGTGTTCATGTCCACGTCGACCGCCAGCAGGTAGCTGCACGCCTCGGCCTCGTGCCCGGCGACCACGTCCAGGAAGAACTCCGCGGAGAGCCGCTTGCCCTGCAGCCGGCCCTGCATGTCCGTGATCGCCAGCTCGACCGTGTCGATGTCGCCGTGCGCGACCAGGCGCTGCAACTCGCCGAGCGTCAGCATCCCGGGCCGGTCCCGGGCCGCCGGCCGGCTCGGCGCGCCGGGCCCGGTGTGCGAGTCGGTGGTGTGCGTAGCGGCCGGAGCTTCCGGTATGGATTGGCTCATCAGTCAGATCGACCCCAGTTCCGCTTCGATGGCGGCCAGCTCCTCGGCGCTGCCCTGGACCTTCGGCCCGGTGAACCAGCGGCGGGCGGACACCAGCCACCAGATCCCGGCGAAGCCCAGCACCGCCGCCACCGCGACGACGGTGTAGTTGAAGGTCTTCGCCGTCACCGGCGAGGTGGTCGGCAGCATGAAGAGGATCGTGATGACCACTACCCACGTGACGGCGGTGAAACCGATCGGGCGCGACCAGCGGCCCAGATGCCACGGCCCGCGCTCGAACCGGTCGCCGAGCCGCAGCCGCAGGAAGGTCGGGATCACGTAGGCGATGTAGAGCCCGATCACCGCGATCGAGGTGACCGCGGCGTAGGCGGTGCTGTTCCACAGGTCCGGCAGGCCCAGCAGGAACGCGCCGGCCGCGGCGAGCCAGACGGCGTTGGTGGGCGTGCGGGTGCGCTTGTTGATCCGGTGCCAGAACGCGGAGCCGGGCAGCGCGCCGTCCCGGGAGAAGGCGTAGATCATCCGCGAGTTGGCGGTGACCGAGGCCATGCCGCAGAACAGCTGCGCCCCGATCGCGATCAGCAGTAGGAGCTTGCCGCCGGTCGCGCCGACCGCGTCGATGAAGATCTGCGCCGGCGGCACGCCGGTGGCCGAGCCGACCTCGGGGCCGTACTTCTGGATCGCGAAGGTGATGCCGATCAGCAGCACCCAGCCGGCGATCAGCGAGACCACGATCGACATCACGATCCCGCGCGGCCCGCTGACCGCGGCGTCCCGGGTCTCCTCGGTCATGTGCGCCGAGGCGTCGTAGCCGGTGAACGTGTACTGCGCCAGCAGCAGGCCGAGCAGCGCGACGTAGAGCCCCGAGCTCCAGCCGGTGTTGTTGACGAAGTGCCCGAACACGAACGAGGCGGACTGGTGCTTCGACGGCACGAACGTCAGCGCGCCGACGATCACCAGCACGCCGAGGATGTGCCACCAGACGCTGACCTGGTTGAGCACCGCGACCAGCTTGACGTTGAAGGTGTTCAGTAGCCCGTGCAGCAGCAGCACCCCGGCGTAGATCTCGATGGTGTGCGCCGCGGTGGCGGAGAAGCCCCACTGCAGGTCGGTCAGGGCATTGATGAAGAAGGCGGCGCCGAAGTCGATGCCCGCGGTGACCGCGACCTGGCCGAGGAAGTTGAACCAGCCGGTGAACCAGGACCAGGCGGCCGCGTTGCTCCCGGCCAGCTTCGCGGACCAGTAGTAGAGCCCGCCGGCGGTCGGGAAGCTCGAGCAGACCTCTGCCATGGCCAGCCCGACCACCAGCGTCATCAGGCCCACGATCGGCCAGCCCCAGGTGATCAGCGCCGGGCCGCCGGTGTTCATGCCGTAGCCGTAGAGGGTCAGGCAGCCGCTGAGGATCGAGATGATGGTGAACGAGACGGCGAAGTTGGAGAAGCCCGACATGGTCCGGGACAGCTCCTGCGCGTAGCCGAGCTGGTGCAGGCGGCGCTCGTCGGCGGACAGCTCCTCCTGCGGCGGGGGGACGGCGTCGGTGCGGTCGGCGGTGGTCATGCACGCCTCCTGGAGGGTGGTCGCGAGCTGGGGGCGGTGCGCGGAAAACGCTGCGGGGCCGGGGAGAACGGGACGCAGGGCACGCGGACGGCGACATCGGCGGGGCCGGGCGGGCGGGGCACGGGGGAGAGCACGGGCAGGGGGCGCAGAGCAGGGGCAGGGGCACCGGCAAATGGACGAGCAGCCGTCCTTTAATGGTTTTCAGTGTGCGGGTGCGCCGCGCCTTGTCAAGAGCGCATCGTCGTCGAGGGGCCGCGACCGCCGCCGCAGCAGCCGTTCCAGCCTCGGCCGCTAGTATGTGCATCCGGTTGTGTCTTTTCCGGTCCGGCCTGACAGCCGACCGCGGGACCCGGCCACAGCACACGGAGAGGTTCGAACGGTGGCAGCAGCGGCACTGGCGGAGGCGGACGGTCCGAAGCCGGGGCCGAACCCGGCGGCGGCCCGCCGGCTGCGCGTGCTGATCACGCTGTTCTTCCTGCTGGACGGCTTCGTCTTCGCCAACTGGGTCGTGCGGGTGCCGCAGGTCAAGGCGCACGTCGGCGCGTCGCCGGCCACCCTCGGCCTGGCCCTGCTCGGCGTCTCCATCGGCGCGATCGCCACCATGACGATCACCGGCCGGCTCTGCGACAGGTTCGGCAGCCGCGCGATCACCGTCGCCACCGCCGTGCTGCTCGCCTTCTCCGTGGCGCTGCCCGCGATCATGCCGACCGTGCTCGCCCTCGGCGGCGCGCTGTTCTTCTTCGGCGCCGGCTGGGGCGGCCTGAACGTCGCGATGAACAGCGCGGCGGTCAACATCATCGCCGAGCTCGACCAGCCGATCATGCCCTCGTTCCACGCGGCCTACAGCCTCGGCGGCCTGCTCGGCTCGGTCGTCGGCGGCGTCGTGGCGGAGTTCCTCGGCGCGGCGGCGCACCTGGCCGGCGTCGGCGTGGTCGGACTCGCGGCGACGATAGCCCTCGGGATCCCGCTGATGCGGTGCGCGCCCCTGGAGACCGAACACGCACAGAGCGCTGAATACGCACAGCGCGCCGAGCGGGCACAGCGCCAGCGCCGCGGCCACGAACCGGAGGCGGCGAAGCAGCGTCCCCGCGGCGAGCCCGGCGACCAAGCCGCCCACGCCGCGCGCCAGCTGACCATCATCGTGTACATATTCAGCGTCATCGCGCTCTGCTCGTCCTACGGCGAGGGCGCGCTGGCCGACTGGGGCGCCCTGCACCTGCGCACGGACCTGCACACGAGCGCCGGCATGGCGGCCGCGGGCTACGCCTGCTTCTCGGTCGCCATGTTCATCGGACGGCTGTCCGGATCCTGGGTCCTGCGCACCGTCGGCCGCACCGCGGTCCTGGCCGGCGGCGGCCTGACCGCGGCGGGCGGGATGCTGGTCGCGGCGCTCGTGCCGACCCTGGCGATCGTCCTGGTCGGCTTCGTCCTGGTGGGCTTCGGCCTGTCCAACATGTTCCCGGCGACCGTCGGGCAGGCCGGCGTCCTGCGCGGCCCGGCCGGCGTGGCCACCGCCTCGACCTTCGGCTACGGCGGCTTCCTGACCGGCCCGCCGCTGATCGGCTTCCTGGCCGACCGCCTCGGCCTGCCGATCGCGCTGACCAGCATCAGCGCCCTCGCGGCCGTCGCGGCGACGATCGCCCTGCTCGCGGCGGGCTGGGTCAGGGCCGCCGAGACGGTCGAGCAGCGGCCCGAACCCGACACGGCGCCGCAGGTCTCTGATGCGGCCGGGGTGTCAGAGGTGTCCGAGGTCTGCCCGCCCTGATCGCGGCGGCCCGGCGCGGCGCCGGGCCGCTCACTTCAGGAAACCGCGCAGCAGCACGGCGGTGCCGTCGACGTGCTCGGCCATGGCCCGCCGGGCCGCCTCGGGGTCGCCGCCGAGGATCGCGCCGCAGATGCGCCGGTGCTGCTCCGCCGAGTGCTTGAGGTTCACATCCAGCATCGGGATCGCGTCCAGCAGGGCGTTGACGTGCAGCCGCGCCTCGCCGACCGCCGCGGCGAGCTGCGGCGAGCCGGAGAGCTCGGCCACCGCCAGATGAAACCGCGTGTCCGCGATGCGGTAGTCGGCCGCGTCCGCGCGCTCCGCCTCGCCCATCCGGCGGCTCAGCATCCTGCGGCTGTCCGCGTCCAGCGGGCGGGCGGCCGCGCACTCGGCGGCCCCGCACTCGACCGCGCGCCGGAACGCCAGCGCGTCCTCGAGCCCGGCCGGCAGGTCCTCGACCAGGTCGCGCAGCTTCACCGCGGGCGGCTCCGGCACCCGCAGCACGTAGGTCCCGCCGGACCGGCCGCGCCGACTCTCCACGATGCCCTCGCGGGCCAGCGCCCGGATCGCCTCGCGCAGCGTGTCCCGGCTCACCCCGAGCACCGCGGCCAACTCGCGCTCGCTCGGCAGCCGGTCGCCGCAGCGCACCGCGCCGAGCTTGACCGCGCGCAGGATCCGCTCGATCGTCTCCTCGAACGCGTTGCCCGCGCGCACCGGCTGGAAGAGCGCGAACCCCGCGTCGCCTGCGCCCTGCGCCCCGCCGTTTGCCTCCGCCATACCGCCGCGCCGTGCCCTTCCCCGTCGTGCCGGTCGCCTGGTTTGCCCGGTCTGTCCGGCCGGGTTCCCGGCCATTTTCCCCGGTTCGACCGCCCGCTGTCCATGCGGCCGCCACCCGGATCGGTCTAATAACAGGCCTCACAAAGGATATCAGCGCGGGGATATCCGCGCGGGCCCTGCCACACTGTCCGACCCTGCTTGGCCCTGCACTTGGGTAGTTGACCCAACACGCAGACTTACCCGCAGGTCAGTGCTAGCTGGTAGATCAAGATGGCATTGACGATCTGGGTAGGAGCCGCCGTGCGAGAAGCGCGTGTCTTTGGGGACGGCGTGGCGTTGTCTGACTCTCACGTGGCGTCAACCCCCGTCGCCATCCGGGGCTGATGCCCTGTCACATGTTCCGGCCGATGTGCGACGCGCAGGGTTCCGCCGGACGCGGCGCAGCGCTAGGTTTCGCATGCCGTTTGTCACGGATTGGGGGTCGGCAAGTGGATCCCGTACAGGTGGTGACCAGCGTTTGGTTCCGCTACGACGCCGCCGCGAACGCGGTGGGCGAGAGCGCGGCGGGGTTGGTCACCCTGGCCGAGCGCGGGGACGAACGCGCGGTGTTCGCGGACTACGGCGTCACCCTGCCGATCGCAGCCGGGGCCGGGGGCGCGCCAGAGCTGCTGGCCGCCACACCTGCTGACCGCCCGACCCTTCAGGCACGCGAGGTGATCCGATGTCCACACCCCCCTTCTCCATCCAGGACCCATGGCGCGACGGCCAGGTCGAGTGGGCGCGATCAATCCTGGACGACGCCGTCAAAAGGCAGATCGACGCCGGCGGCCTGCCACTCATCCAGGAGATAGCACGCCTGGGTGTGCCGAACGTGGACGACATTCAAGCCCTGTGCGGCCGAGTCACCGCGGCGCCCTCCGGCGATACTCACATCAAGTCATTGATGTTGAACCGTGAGGCGGGGCCGGAGCGCAGGGCGGACGGGCACAGGCACCTGACCGACGGCGAGATCGTCGGGATGACCGAAATCCAAAGGCTGCTCGTGGCCTTCGATCGGGCCGGAATCGATGACGCCTTTCGCACGGAGCTCCTCGCCATGGTGCCCGCGCCGGCACGCCATGGTGTCGTGCATCTCCTCGGAGCGTTCGTCGTCGCGAACGACGCGTCGAATCTGCGAACTGATCACGGCTCCATACGTGCGCTGCGTAGGGCGGCGCCCAGCCACTCGCCGGTCGCTACGGCCTCGTCCGAGCCCGGGTCCGGCCCGGGCGTGTCGTCGATCGTCGCCACCAGGAGGTGATACCTGGTCAGTAGCTTGAGTCCGGTCGTGTCCGCCAGCCGCCGTGCCGTCTCGCCGTTCGCGTTGAACCCGACGATGCGCCGCCGGGCGTCATCGATGTCGTACTTCCCGGTCGTGGCGGCGACCAGTTCGGCCGAGCCGGCGGCCACGCGCTCGGCGAGGTCCCGGGCCTGCGCCGAATCCGCGGACACGCCCGCCTGCCGGGCGGCTCGTGCTTCCAGCAGAAGCCTGCGCTGTCTCTCGACGCGGGCCATCATGTCCGGCGAAACCATCAGCCTGCCCAACCTGCCCTGCTCGGTATCGAAGGTGCGGTGCAGGAAGTCCCGCACCGCCGTGCGGAACTGCTCTTCCTGCACGATCCCGGCCAGTTCGATCCAGGCCTCCAACTGCTCCGTGGACGGTTCCTCGGGCAGGTGCGGCCGCTGGCTGTGCAGCCGCTCGATGAAACCGGGATGGACGTCCAGGCCGTCGGTCACGAAGCCCCAGAACTCGTTGATCAGCCGGTCGCGCTCATCGTCGGACATCGACACGAGCTTGTGCATCAAGCTGACCTGTTGCGCCGTGGTGTGCTGCCGCACGATGGTGCGCAGGACGGCCCGGCGCGCCCGGAACTGCTGCAGCTGCTGCTCGACCAACCGCAGATGCGCGGCGGCCAGGTCGTGCAAGGTGGTCTGCGTGGCCAGCACCCGGCGGATGTCGTCCAGCCCGGCGCCCAGGTCGCGCAGGGTGCGCACGAGTTCGAGCCGCGCGATGGCGTGCACGTCGTACTGGCGGAAGCCGCCTTCGCTCAGGCCGGTGGGCGCGACGACGCCTTGATCGGCGTAGAACCTGATCGCGCTCACGCTCAGGCCGGTGCGGCGGGCGACATCGCCGATGGAGTAGAGCTCGTTCACACCCGCCACTATGGATTCTCAAGCGGCCTGAGAGTCAAGGGCCTCGAAGTCCCGCGGCGGTGCCCGCTACGTGCGACCCCTGCGACGGTATGCATCGGGCAGAAACCCCGGCCCCAGCGCGCGTCGGTGGGCGAAGACGCGGGACGCGGGACGCCGAACGCTCGGGTTCCCGGAAACGATCCATTCCGGGAGCAAGATCGAAGACCTGGCCGTGGGGCCCGGCGGGCGGCCGGATCGTTCCCGGAACCCGTTCTCACCCAAAACATGAGGAGAGCGCTCTCCGGTATACGCCGCATAACCGGCCGAGATGTCCATCCCAGACGGGAACATCCGCCGTCCGCCGACCAGCGCCGATCAGCCGGCCAGCGCGCAGGATTCCGGGGCCGTCTCCCGCCAGGCCTGGATGAACTCCGCGACGCTGCGATAGCGCCC
>DASYAE010000039.1:0-57290 GCA_036501535.1 Actinocrinis sp.
ACTGACAGCCGACCGGCTGGAGACGAGGCGGGACGGGACGCGATGAAGACGAAGAAGACAGATATGGGCGCTGCGGCCGTCCTTGCCGCCGAGGGGCTGTGCATGCGCTACGGGGCGGCAGAAGTTCTGCACGGAGTGGGCTTCCGGGCCGAGCACGGCGAGGTGCTCTGCCTGCTCGGCCCCAACGGCGCCGGCAAGACCACGACGATCGAGATCCTCGAGGGCTTCCGCATGCGCTCGGCCGGGCAGGTGGAGGTGCTCGGCACCGATCCCGCACACGGCGACGAGCGGTGGCGGGCCCGGATCGGCATCGTGCTGCAGTCCTGGCGGGACCACGGCAAGTGGCGCGTCAGGGAGCTGTTGGCGCATCTCGGGTCCTTCTACGCCTGCTACGGCACCGACCTCGTCGCGCGGCCCTGGGACACCGACGCGCTGATGGCGGCGGTCGGCCTGGCCGGGCTGGCGGACCGGAAGATCAGGACCCTGTCCGGCGGGCAGCGGCGCCGGCTGGATCTGGCCGTCGGCCTGGTCGGGCGCCCCGACCTGGTGTTCCTGGACGAGCCGACGGCCGGGCTCGACCCGGTGGCCCGGCGCGACTTCCACGACCTGGCCCGCGGGCTGCGCGCCCGCGACGCGACCACGTTCGTGCTGACCACGCACGACCTGGCCGAGGCCGAGGCGCTGGCCGACCGGATCCTGGTGCTCGACCGCGGCCGGATCGTCGCCGACGGGACCGCGGCCGGCCTGGCCCGGCAGATCGCCGGCCGGGACGAGGTGCGCTGGACCCGGGCCGGCCGGGGCTACCGCGAGTCGACTGCCGACTCGACCGCGTTCGCCCGCCGGCTCTTCCAGGAGCACGGCGATGCGGTCGAGAACCTGGAGATCCGCCGGGCCAGCCTGGAGGACACCTACCTGGCCCTGGTCCGCCACGCCGAAGCAGCGGGCGAATCCGAAGCCGCCGGGCCTGCCGCGGCGGCGCGAGGCGAGGCGGTCCGATGAACCCGACGACGACCGCCGCACGCGCCGGCCTGCACCGCGGCGCGATCGAGCTGCGCCAGAGCCTGACCGGCCCGGCCGACCTGTGGAACCACTGCTTCTGGCCGGGCCTCACCCTCGTCGGCGCCTCCTTCCTGAGCCATGTCGCGTTCCGGCACAGCGGCTTCCAGCTCGGCACGCTGGCGCTGCCCGGCATCCTCGGGATGAACGCCTCGATGGCGATGGTCATGGTGAGCCAGCACCTGACCGCCGACCGGGAGGACGGCACCCTGCTGCGCGCGAAGGCCGTACCGAACGGCGTCCTCGGCTACTTGATCGGGAAGATCGTCGCTGTCTCCGGCAGCACGGTGATCGACCTGGCGCTCTTCCTGGCGCCCGGCCTGCTGCTGATCCCCGGCCTCGCGGTCGGGTCCGCGGAGGCGTGGCTGACCGTGCTCTGGGTGCTGATCCTTGGCCTGGTCGCGACCCTGCCGCTCGGCGCGGTGCTCGGCTCGCTGTTCACCAGCGCGCGAAGCCAGGGCGTGCTCACCCTGCCGATCCTCGGCCTGATCGCGATATCCGGGGTCTTCTACCCGCTGCGGGCGCTGCCGCACTGGCTGCAGATCCTCGCGCAGGCCTTCCCGGTCTACTGGATGGGCCTGGGCATGCGCTCGGCGCTGCTGCCGCCGGCTGCGGTCGCCGTCGAGATCGGGCAGTCGTGGCGCCACCTCGAGACCGCGGCCGTGCTCGGCGCCTGGGCTGTCGCCGGAATGGCGATCGCCCCGGCGGTGCTGCGCCGGATGGCCCGCCGCGAGTCCGGGTCGGACCTGCTGAAGCGCCGGGACTCCGCTCTCCGGCGGATCCGTTGAGCGCACACCGTCATATTCGGTGGCGACCGCCGCGCGGCCGACCGTACGGTACGGCCGTGGACTGGAAGACCTGGCTCGACGGCTACGAGGTGGCCGACTCGTGGATGGCACGGCGGCTGCGGGCCGTCCAGGAGCAGATCTGCGTCGCGCTGGACTCGGCCCCGGCCGGCCCGCTGAACGTGATCAGCCTGTGCGCGGGCGACGGCCGGGACCTCCTGCCCGTCCTGGCCGGGCATCCCCGCCGTGGCGACGTGCGGGCCAGGCTCGTCGAGCTGGACCCCCGGAACGCCGCCGCAGCTGCGCAGGCGGCTCGCGCGGCGGGCTTGGACCAGGTCGAGGTGGTGACCGGCGACGCCTCGCTGGTCGACCACTACCAGGATCTCGCCCCCGCGGATCTCGTGCTGGTCTGCGGCCTTTTCGGCAACATCAGCGACGCCGACATCCGCTGCACCATCGATGTCTGCGACCAGCTGTGCAAGGCCGGCGGCACGGTGGTCTGGACCCGGCACCGCGGCGCCCCCGACCGGGTGCCGCTGATCTGCGAGTGGTTCGGCGCGCGCGGCTTCGCGCTGACCTGGCTGTCGGAGCCGGACGTGGGCTACGGCGTCGGTGTGCACGAGTTCGCCGGCGTGCCGCAGCCTGCGCGCTCCGGCATCCGGATGTTCGAGTTCATAGGCTACGACGTGATCGATAATCGGTGATCGGTAGCGTCAGGGCCATGAATCTCCAGGCGATAGCGGCGACGGGATGGGGCTTCCAGGAGCGGGAGCACATCGGCGAGTGGGAGCTGCGCGCGGCGGGCGGCCACACGGCGCGCGCCAACTGTGCCTGGCCGCTCGGCGATTCGGGCCTGACGCTGCGTGAGACGCTTCAGGCCGTCCAGGACTGGTTCGCCGCGCGCGGCCACAAGCCGCGGGTCCAGACGGTCGACGGCAGCCTGCTCGATAAGGAGATCGCCGCCTCGGGATTCCCGGGCGCGGACCGTCCGGCCCTGCGTCAGGTCGCGCCGCTCAATCCCGTGCTGCAGATCCTTGAGAAGACCGCGGCCGCGGACCGTGAAGCAGAAATCACCGCGCACCTGCCGGAGGACTACTTCACCGTCTACCGCCGCGGTTCCGGCATCCCGCAGTTCAGAACGATCCTGACGACCGGCGACGCCGTGATCCGCTTCGCGGTCGTCCGCGGTGCCGACGGCTCGGCCCTTTCCGCCGGCCGACTCGCCATCGATACCGCAACCGGTTACGCCGGCATCGCCGCATTGGCGACCGCCGAGACCGCACGCCGCCGCGGCCTTTCCCGGGTGGTCCTGCGCGACCTGCTGTCCTTCGCCGCGGACTTGGGCGCGAAGGACACGTATCTCGAGGTGGAAGAGGGCAATACTGCGGCGCTCGCCCTATACGGATCCCTCGGATACGCGACCGTGCACCGCTATCACTGCCGCACTCCCGCGACGTGACGCCGCGTCAGAGTGAGCCGCGCGGCGGCCGACCCGGCAGCAGGAAGGCCGCGCCCATCGCCACCACGCTGATCACCAGCGCCCATGCGAACGCGGCGTTGTAAGCGCTCGCGAAGTGCGCCGCCGTGCCGGTCGCCGGGCTCGCGGCGGAGAGCCGGCGCTGCAGCGCGACGGCCACGGCCGCGGTGCCGAGGGAGCCGCCGAGCCGGTTGAGGATGTTGAACAGGGTGCTGGCGCGCGGGATCGCGGCCCGTTCGAGCCCCGCGTAGGCGGCGGTGAACAGCGGCGCCATCACCAGGCCCATGCCGAAGCCGCGCACCAGCAGCACCGCGGCCAGCCAGGACGTGGACGTGGCGGCGGTCAGCAGGACGAACGGGACCGTGCCGAGCGAGCACACGGCCATGCCGGTCGCGACCAGCACCCGGCCGCCGGTCCGGCTCTGCAGCCGCCCGGCGAGCAGGCTCGTCGCCGCCGCGCCGACGCCCTGCGGGCCGAGCAGCAGGCCGGCGTGCAGCGCGTCGGCGCCCTCGGCCTGCTGGAAGTAGAGCGGGAGCAGGAACAGCGCGCCGTACATGCCCGCCCCGAGCAGGAACGCCCCGGCCATAGCCGCGCCGGTGCCGCGCGAGGTCAGCAGTCTGAGATCGAGCAGGAGGCCCCGCGCCGTGGCCGTGGCTGTGGTGGCGGCCTGCGGCCGCAGGCCGTACCAGCCGAAGGCGATCAGCAGCACGACCCCGCCGACCAGCGCGGCGTCGCCGCCGGCCGAGCCGAGGCCGCCCGCGGCGCCGACCTCCGCGCAGCCGTAGACCAGCGCGGCCAGGCCGGGGGAGACCATCAGCACGCCGCGCAGGTCGAGCCGGTGGCCCGGCTGCGCCGGCTGGGCCGGGACGGCGCGCCGGACCAGGAACACGGCGAGCAGGCCGAGCGGCAGGTTGATCAGGAAGATCCAGCGCCAGCCGGCGTCGTCGATCAGCAGCCCGGCGACGACCGGCCCGAGCACCGGGCCGAGCAGCATCGGCACCGACAGCACGGCCATCACCCGGGCCATCTGCCGCGGGCCGACGGTCCGGCCGATCAGCGCCTGCCCGACCGGCGGGATCAGCCCGCCGCCGAGGCCCTGCACCACCCGCATCACGATCAGGGAGCTGATGGACCAGGCGGTCCCGCACAGCAGCGAGCCGAGGCAGAAGACGGCGACCGCGCCGAGCCAGACCCGCTTGCCGCCGAACCGCTCCATCGCCCACGCCGAGAGCGGGATGACGAGCGAGAGGGTGAGCAGATACGCGGTGGTGGCCCAGGCGACGGCGGACAGCGAGGCGCCGAACCGGGCGGCCAGCGCGGGCGTCGCGACCGAGACGACAGTGCTGTCCAGCAGGACCATGAAGGAGCCGAGCGCGAGCGACGCGCCGATGCGCAGGTTCTCCCGGGTCAGCGGCTCGGGTTCGGGGCGGCGGTTTGCGGGTGCTGCTGACGGAGCGTCAGCCGCGTTGCCGGGCGCGGCCGCCGGACCCGGCTGCTCCCGGACCGGTCCGAGTGGTCCGGGCGGTGTGTTCGTGGTCGACATGCATACTCCCCGATGCGGAAAATGGACGGTACGGTCTAGTCCAAACTCGAGGATTAGACTAGACCGTACGGTCCAAACTCGGCAATGGGATTCATCGGGTGCGCCCGACCGGCACCAGATCGGCCACCTGATGTGGGCAGGGGTCGGCGAGTGTGTCGCGGGCCGGAGTTGCTGAACCGGCTGTGCGGGGTTGGCCTGGGCTTCAGTGCTTGTGCTTGAGGGGGTTCCGGGTGCTGGAAATGACCGCGCACGCGCATCCAGAGCCGTGACAGCCGGACGCGCGCCACGCAGTCAATCCCGGCTGGATCCCGTCTCAGGCTCAGAGCCGAGGCGGAGCGCGGGGCCGGTCGGCGGGCCCGGCACAATAGGCGGCATGGCGACGGTGAGCGGCGAGACGCATGGGTATCCGGCGAAGCGGCAGGCGATCCTGGACGCCGCGGCAGAGGTCTTCCTGCGTGAGGGCTACACCCGGACCAGCGTCGACGCGATCGCCGCCGCGGCCGGCGTCTCGAAGCAGACCATTTACAACCACTTCGGGGACAAGGAGCGGCTGCTGCTCGCGATCACCTCGGCGGTCCAGGACGCTGCGGTCGAGCAGCAGGAGACGCTGATCGAGGCGGCCCGCGGGCGGCTGCTCAAGGCCGACGGACCGCAGCAGCTGCGCGAGGAGCTGGTCGACCTGACCGAGCAGTGGATCCGCCTGGCCATGTCCGAGCGACTGTCCGCCCTGCGCAACCTGGTCTACAGCGAGGCGCTGCACCAGCCGCAGCTGGCCGAGAACTGGCAGCGCAACGGGCCGCGCCGGATCTTCCCGAAGCTCGGCGCGCTGCTCGCCGACCTCGGCGCCGGCGGCGTCCTCGACATCCCGCCGGAGATCGCCGCGGTGCCGGAGCGGCTGGCGCATCAGCTCACCGGCTCGGCCTCGTACGAGTGGCAGAGCAGCGATCTGTATGTGAAACACCACGAAATGCCGGACAGTGCGGCGGAGACCCGCGCGGCCATCGGGCACGGTGTCGACTTCTTCCTGCGCGCGTACGGCCCGCGATGAGCCGGATGCTCGCCGGGGCCGGGGCCGGGGCCGGGGCCGGGGCTGGGACCGTGGCCGCGCGTCGCACGAGGCCGATCGGCGATTCGGCTCCCGCGCCGGGCCCGGATCTGCTGCACTGTCAGAAGGGCGCCGGCCCCGCGGCGCCTCGTCGAACTGATCATGAGCGGCGTCCGTGTCTTACCACCCGGCAGCCCGTTCGCCTTCACTGTGTTCGTCCCGTTACTGCACGGGGATGCGCGGACGAACGAGGCGGAGGATTATCTTGCGCGGTTGCGCCCCGGCGGCGCTCGGAAGGAGGCCCTAAGTGACGGCGGTGGACTATCACGCGCTCGCCATCGGCCCCGTTCTCGGCCAAGGCGCCCGCGGCACCGTCTTCGCGGTCTATAACGCCAAGGTGCACCAGCAGTTCGACGCGGTCTACAAGGAATATCTGTCGGACGTGCTGCCTGAGGCCGACTTCGACGGGCTCGAGGCGATGGCCGGGCTGGTGCCGGGCCTGCTCGAGGACGAGGGTCGGTGGCTGTGCGAGCGGACCGCGTGGCCGGCCGGGCTGGTCGAGCGGGACGGGCAGAACACCGGCTACCTGATGCGGATCGTGCCCGCATCATTTCGGCTGGGCCAGCAAGAGGACCGCGCCGAGGCTGTCACGGCCGTGTCGGATCCGGCGGAGCCGTCCGGCGGCGTCCGGCTGGCGACCTTCGAGTACCTGCTCGACGACATCGCGTCCACCTCCGACGGCGGGCCCCAGGTCAGCGCGCACGACCGGCTCCTGCTGCTGGCAGACCTGGCGGTGACGCTGGACCGGCTGCACCGCCTGGGCATCGTGGTCGGCAACCTCTCGCCGCGCAACCTGCTGTTCGCGCAGCACCCGGCGCCGCACTGCTTTGTCATCAGCTGCGACTCGATGCGGCTCGACGGACGCAGCGCCCTGCCACAGACCGAGGCGGACGAGTGGCAGATCCCGGCCGGCGAGCAGTTGGCGACCGCGCAGAGCGACGCGTACAAGTTCGGCCTGCTCGCGGTCCGGCTGATCGGCCGCGACCGGCGCTCGCTCGACACGCACGCGCTGGCCACGCTGGACCCGGCGCTCGGCACCCTGGCCGCCGCCGCGATCGGGCCGGACCCGGCCGTGCGGCCGGCGCCGGGCGAGTGGGTCGGCATCCTCAACTCCGCCGCCGCGGCGATCCCGACCCTGCACGGGGCGACCACGGCGACCGGCGTGCCGCACGGTGTCGCGGCCGAGCCGACCGTCCCGGTGGCCCACGTCGCACCGTCGGCGCCGATGCCCGCGCCGCGCGGTCCGTCGATCTTCTCGGGCATGACGACCCAGGTGCCCGGCTACTCGCCGCCGCGGCCCGCCCCGGCCCCGGAGCCGTTTGCCGCCCCTTCGTCCACGCCGGCGGGCGCCTCGCCGTTCGGCTCCGCGGCCGCCTCCTGGGACCCGTCGGCCCCCACGGTGTTCGGCGGCGCGCCGGCCGGCGGGTACGGCAGCTCGCCGGCCGACCCCTACTTCACGCCGCAGCCGGTCATGCACCCGGCGCACGCCAATCGGCGCATCTTCGGCCCGGTCGTGGTCGGTGTCGCAGGGCTCGCGGTCATCACGGGCGCCGTCTTCGGCATCAACGCGATCCTCTCCTCGAACTCGCACTCGAACAACAGTCCGAACCGCGCCGGCTCGCAGACGACGTTCAGCGCGGGCTTCCCGTCCTCGCCGTCCACGAGGCCCTCGCCGACGCCGAGCGCGTTGCCGTCCAGCGCGCCGCCCGCCACGGTCGGGCTGGTCCGGATAGCCTCCGGTTTCGTGACCGATCCGCGGGCGACCGCCGTGGCTTCCATGTTCGACGCCTACTTCACCGGCATCGACCAGAAGGATTACCCCGCCGCGCTGTCCGAGTACGATCCGGCCGGCACCGTGAACCCGAACGACGTACAACAGGCGCAGCAGTTCCAGAAGGGCGTCTCCTCCAGCAACGACACGGACATCGTGCTGACCGGCATCGCCCCGACCGGCCAGGCCGCGCCGGCGACCAGCGCCCAGGTGACCTTCCAGAGCACCCAGTCGGCCGGCATGGGCCCGCCGGACGCCACCGGCGAGACCTGCACCAAGTGGCAGCTGACCTATGTCCTCTCACAAGCGGCGAATGGTTCATACTTGATCTATAACGTCTCCTCCGCCACGGACCAGGCCTGCTGAATACATGCACTTTGCGCAACGCTCCATCCATAGGCCGCGCCGCCGACTGGGGACCGCCACCGCGCTGGTCGCCGCAATCGGCGTTCTCGCCCTCTCGGCGACCGCGTGCTCCGGGCACGGCGGCTCGGCCGCGCCGACGGTCGACAGCTCGGCCCGGCCGTCGAAGTCCGGCTCGGCGTCGCCCTCCGCGTCCGCGACGACCGCGGCGTCCGTGTCGGCGATCGCCGGCCTGAACGCGCAGCAGCTGGCCGGGCAGCGGGTCGTCTACTCCTATCCGGGCCTGACGCCCCCGGCGGCCCTGCTGCAGGCGATCCGGCAGGGCGAGGCCGCCGGAGTGATATTTTTCGCGCGCAACATCTCCAGTGACGCGCAGCTGAGCGGCGCCATCGGCCAGATGGTCGCGGCGCAGCGGCAGAGCCCGGTGGCCGAGCCGCTGCTGCTGATGACCGATCAGGAGGGCGGGCAGATCCGGCGGCTGCCGGGCGGCCCGACGCTCTCCGAGAAGCAGATCGGCGAGTCGTCGGACCCGGACGCGGCGGCGGCGCAGGCGGGGACGGCGGCCGCGCAGAACCTCGCCGGGGTCGGCCTGAACGTCAACCTCGCCCCGGTGCTCGACGTCTTCTACGCGCCGGGCGACTTCGACGACCAGTATCAGCGCTCGTATAGCAGCGACCCGGCGGCGGTCGGGGCGATGGGCGCGGCGTTCATCACGGCGCAGCAGCAGGGCGGCGTGGCGGCCACCGCGAAGCACTTCCCGGGCCTGGGCTCGGCGGGCGCGAGCGCAGATACCGACAACGAGCCGGTGACGCTGCCGCTGTCGCTGAGCCAGCTGCGCGGCACGGACGAGGTGCCGTATCAGGCCGCGATCTCGGCCAGGGCGAAGCTCGTCATGGTCTCGTGGGCGGTCTATCCGGCGCTGGACCCGAACCGCCCGGCCGGCCTGTCGTCCACGGTGGTGCAGGGCGAACTGCGCGGGCGGCTGGGATTCACCGGCGTCACCGTCACCGACGCGCTGGAGGCCGGCGCGTTGGCCGCCTACGGCACGCCGGGGCAGCGCGCCGTGGCCGCGGCGCAGGCCGGGATGGACCTGATCCTGTGCTCGTCCGGCCAGGTCGGCCAGGGCCAGGCGGCGACGGCCGCGCTGGCCGCGGCGCTGCAGGGCGGCCAGCTCAACGCGTCGGGGTTCGATGCCGCCGCGCTCCGGGTCGTCACGCTGCGCTCGGGTCTGTAGCTCCGCCGGTTCGTCACGCCGCCGGCCGCGGTCAGCTTGCGGGCAGACGCCCGACCATCTCCGCATAGGCGGTCACGTGGCTGACGTGGTGCACGACCTCCCGGACGGTCCAGGTGGCCTCGTCCGGGCGGTCGTCGAGAACCCGGGGGTCGAGACCGCTGAGCCGGGCCCGGTACCAGGCGCCCAGCCGGGTCAGCCGGCTGGTGGCCTCGTCCAGGTCCACCTCGGTGAACCGGGCGAAGTCGGCGTCGGTGGTGACCATCCGGCCGTGCCACCGGTCGGGCAGCGTCGGCCGGCCGGCGGCGCGGCACTCGATCTCGGCGAGGTGGTCGAGGAGGTGGTCGGCGACCCGGCGCAGCGCCTTGTGCGGCGTCCACGCGTTGCCGTCCCGATAGATGGGACGGCCGTCCCATCCCAGCCACGTCTCGGCCGCCTCGAGCACCTCGGCCACGGCGGCCGGAATCAACGTGGTGACGTCACGGTCGTCGGCGGCGGGCCGCTCCTCGTACTCGTCGTCGTATTGATGAACAGTGAGATGTCTGACCATGCGGCGAACGTAACAGCGGGAGACTTCGGGGTTTCCCGAAACGTCGCCGTACTAGCATGACGACGTGGGCACGGACTATGCGGCGGTGGCGCGGCTGTTGGCCAACCCGGCCAGGTCGGCCGCGATCGACGCGCTGATGGAGGGCCTGCCGCTGACCGCCGGCGAGCTGGCGCAGCGGGCCGGGGTGCAGGCCTCCACGATCAGCGAGCATCTCGCCGAACTGCTCGACGGCGGCCTGGTGGCGGTGATCGCCGCGGGCCGGCACCGCTACTACCGGCTCTCCAACCCGCAGGTCGCCGCCGCGCTCGAGGCGCTCGGCCACATCTGCCCGGAGACGCCGGTGCGCTCGCTGCGGCAGTCCAACGCCGACCGCGCGATGCGCCGGGCCCGGCTCTGCTACGACCACCTCGCCGGCACGCTCGGCGTGACGCTGCTCGAGCGGATGCGCTCGGACGGCTGGCTGATCGTCGGCGCCGGCGCCGACTTCGAGGTCGCCGAGCCTGGTGTCAGGGCACTCACTTCCCTCGGGGTCGACCTGCAGGGCTGCCGGCGGTCCCGGCGGCACTTCGCGCGCCCGTGCCTGGACTGGACCGAGCGGCGGCCGCACCTGGCCGGTGCGCTGGGCGCGGCCGTCGCCGGCGCGCTGCTCGACCGGCAATGGCTGCGCAGGACCGGCGCCGGGCGGGGCGTGGAGGTGACCGGCGCCGGAGGACGCGGCCTGCGCAGCGTCTTCGGCGCCGGTCTGACCGAACCGGCCGGGCTCGGCGGCACTGATCAGAGAACTGCTGGTCAGGCTCCTGAGACGATCGGGCCGATGTAGGTGCCCGGGTGCGTCGCGCCGTCCTGGAGTTCGACGTTCCGGCTCCACGTCACCTGCGCCTGGGTGTACGTGTTGGGCGGCGTGATGACGAACTTCGTCACGGCGAACTGGCCGCTCCCGCTCGTGTCGGGCAGGTAGTAGAGGTCGAAGTGCGCGGTGCCGCCGGGCTGGAGCGTCACCGGCGAGTAGCTCGCCGACTGCCGGACCAGCGACCAGGTGTAGGTCGTCTGGCCGTCGGCCACGCCGACCAGGTCCACCCCCGGGAAGCCGTCCATCGTGCACGCCGACGAGCCGCTGTTGGTCAGGTCCACCGCCTGCGTCGTCTGCGAGGAGCCGGTGGACGAGGCGCCGAGTGCGAAGGTCAGGTTCGCGGCCTGGCAGTCGCCGCTCGCGGCCGCGGAGGCCTGGGCGCTCGGCGACGAGGCGTCGGCCGACGGGGTCGCCGAACTGCCGTCCGCGGCGTTGCCCGCGTTGGTCGACGCGCAGCCGCCGGCCGCCAGAGCCGCCGCGACGGCGCAGCATGCTGCCACCGTGGATGTACGGACCCTCATGGTTCCCTCCCTGGACGTGCCTTGTGCGGACCCCCTGTATGCGGGTCCGGCGATCGAGACGACGCGCGGCCGGGGGCGGTTGAGAGCAGTTCGATCCGTTAGCCGAATGCAGGATTTTCGTGATGTGGGCGATCCGGCCGCGCTCCCGGCGCCCGGCGACTTTTGTGGGCGCGGTCGCCTAGAGTTCGGGGCATGTCGGAGCCAGATCCACCATCATCCGATGCGGGCGCCGCGGCGCCCGAGCCGTGGCCGGCGGCTCAGGTCCACGCCTTGGCGCCGGACGCCGCCGCGCTGAAGGCGGCGCAGAAACTGGCCTCGCCGGCCGGATGGAGCGAGCGCGGCACACGGGCCCGGCTCCTTTGGGGAGACTGCAAGGGCAGCGGCTCCAAGCCATATCAGGTCACTGTCGAGCTGCCGGCGGCGGCCGGCGCGGCCCCGGCGTATTCGTGCACGTGCCCTTCGCACAAGTTCCCGTGCAAGCACGCGCTCGGCCTGCTGTTGCAGTGGTCGGGCGGCACCGTGCCGGCGGTCGGCGAGCAGCCGCCGCGGGTCGTCGAATGGGCCGAGGGGCGGGCGCGGCGGGCCGAGAAGGCGGCGGCGCGGGCCGAGGCGCGGCAGGCGGCCCAGGACGGGGAGGACGCCGCAGAAGACGAGGGCGGCGCGCAGCGAACTGCGAAGGCCGCGAAGGACGCCGAGCGCCGAGCCGCGCAGCGCACCGCACGGATCGACGCCGGGCTCGCCGAACTCGAGCTCTGGCTCGCCGACCAGGTCCGGCTCGGCCTGCCGGGGCTGAAGGCCGCCGGGTCGCGGCGCATCGACGAGCTGGCCCGGCGCCTCGTGGACGCCCAGGCGCCCGGCGCGGCCGGGCAGGTCCGGCGGCTCGTCCCGGCGCTGCTCGCGCCGGACTGGCCCGAGCGGACGCTGACCGAGCTCGCCGCGCTGCGCCTGCTCACCCAGGCCTGGCACAACCGGGACGCGCTGCCCGCGCCGCTGGCCGCGACTGTGCGGCGGCGCATCGGCCTGGTCCAGAACAGCGCGCAGATCACCGAGACCGGCGAGCGCGTCACAGACCGCTGGCTGGTGCTCGGCGTGCGCGACCGGGCCGCGGAAAAGCTGACCGAGCGCACGGTCTGGCTGCTCGGCGAGGAGAGCGACCGGCTGGCGGTGCTGCTCGCCTACGCCTCGAGCGGCCAGGCCCCGGCGCTCGCGCTGCCGGTCGGCTCGGTACTCGTCGGCGAACTCGCATTCGCCCGGGAGGCGGTTCCGCTGCGCGCCGTGGTCGCCCGGCAGACCGCGCTGGAGAGCACGACTGCGAGTCCTGTGTCAGGTCCCGCGTCGAGTCCGGCGCCGGCCGGCGGCGCGCCGACCGCGGCCGGAAACCGCTGCGGCGACCTGGTGAACGCCGCCGCGGCCTTCGCCGCGGCCTATGCCGCCGATCCGTGGACCGCGTCGATACCAGTGCTGCTCGAGTCCGCCGTGCCCACCCCGGCCGCGGACGACGGCGACCCGGCCGAAAGCTGGCAGATCGCCGACACCCGCACCGGAACCGGCGTCCCCCTGCTCAGCACGGATCAGGACGCTGCGTCCGGCGCGCCGGCCGGACCGGGCGCCGCGCCGGACCGGCCGCTGCTCGCCCTGCTCGCCGCCGGCGGCCGCCCGGCGCGCTTCTTCGGCCTCTACCAGCCGGCCGGATTCACCCCGATCACCGTCTGGAACGCGCAGGGGCCGGTGAGCCTGGTATGACCGGCACCGATACGAGCGGCGCAATCAGCACTCTGCAGCAGGCGCGGGCCGAGGCGACCCGGCCGGGCCAGTGGGAGCGGCTGGTGCGCGAGGCGATGGTCGGGACCAAGGCGGGATCCGGCGACTCGGCGCTCGCGTTGCTCGACCGGGCCGCCCTCGTCAACGCCGCGCACGCCGTCGGCGCCCCGCCGGCCGGGAATCAGCGCCCGATGCCGCCGCCGGTGCCGCCGGACGGCCGGCCGCAGCTCTCGGACGCCGCCTGCGACCGGCTGCGCTCCATCCTGTCCGGGTTCCCCAAGCACCTGCCCGAGTGGCTGCACGCCGTGCGCGTCGCCGGATTCCGGCTGCCCGCGCCGTTCTTCCCGCCGCTGCTGGAGCAGGGCCGTACGAACACGAAGATCCGGGTCGACCTCGCGCTCGTGCTCGGCGAGCCGGGGCACTGGCTCGCCGCTCTGCACGCGCCCTGGCGCTACCTGCTGCGCGAGGCCGCCTCCACCGCGCTGCCGGACACGTGGGACGAGATCCGGACCGGCGGCGCGGACGCCCGGCTGGCCTACATCGCAGGCTGCTTCCTCACCGACCCGGCCGCCGCGCGCCGGCTGGTCCGGGAGGACTGGGGACAGCAGCCGACCCCGGTCAAGGTCGGCCGGCTGCGCCTGCTGGCCCGCTACCCGGACCCGGCCGACCTGCCGTTCCTCGAGGGCCTGCGCGGCGAGCGCACCGGCGCGGTGCGCGAGGAGGCCAAGGAGGCCGAGCTCGCCGCCGGCCGGGTCGCCGCGCGCACCGGCGGCGAGGACCTCACCGCGGCCGTCGTCTCGAAGCTCTCCCAGCACGGCTTCGGCCGCGAGCTGTACAGCGTGGTGGCCAAGGCCGGCCCGGAGATCTGGCCGGACGAGGCCGCGCGGCTGATGCTCGACGCCGCCGCGGCCCGCGCCGCCCTGCCCGGACTGCTCGAGCGGGCCGACGCCTGGGTCATGGAGTCGCTGCTGACCGCCATGGCCGACCACACCCCGGTCGCCCTGCGCGGCCACCTGGCCCGGCTCGTCGCGCAGCAGTCGCTTCCCGCCGACCCGACGCGGCCCGACCAGCCGAGCATCGACCTGGCCGCCCTGCTCGCCCAGTTCGACTTCCGCTGCGCCATGCACGCCGAACTGACCATCACCGACGACTGACACAAGCCCCGGCAATCGCCCGCCCCCGCCGTCCAGGGACTGGAAAGCGACCTATGACCACCGCAGAGCCCAAGAACCCGCCGGCCGACAGCGCCGTCACCGCGGCCGGGGCGGCCACCGCCGTCCTGCGCCCGCACGCCGAGGAGGCCTTCGCCGAGGAGCTGGCCGCGCTCGCCAAGGGCGACGACCTGCCGCGCCCGCCGCGCTGGAACCTCTCCCCGCGCGCCGTGACCGAATACCTGTTGGGCGGTCAGGCCGCCGACGGCACGCCGATATCGGCGAAGTACATAGGCCCGCGGCGCCTGGTCGAGGTCGCCGTCGCCACGCTGGCCACCGACCGCGCGCTGCTGCTGCTCGGCGTGCCCGGCACGGCCAAGAGCTGGCTGTCCGAGCACCTCTGCGCGGCCATCTGCGGCGACTCGACCCTGCTGGTCCAGGGCACCGCGGGCACCGCCGAGGAGGCGATGCGCTACGGCTGGAACTACGCCCGGCTGCTGGCCGAGGGCCCCTCGCGGGCCGCGCTGGTCCCCTCCCCGCTGATGACCGCGATGGCGCGGGGCAAGGTGGCCCGGGTCGAGGAGCTGACCCGGATCCCGGCCGACGTGCAGGACACCCTCATCACCATCCTGTCCGAGAAGACCCTGCCGATCCCCGAGCTGGCCGACGAGGTGCAGGCGGTGCTCGGCTTCAGCGTGGTCGCCACCGCGAACGACCGGGACCGCGGTGTCAACGACCTGTCGTCAGCGCTGCGCCGCCGGTTCAACACCGTCGTGCTGCCGCTGCCCGCCGACGCCGAGGACGAGGTGCGCATCGTCGCCCAGCGGGTCGCCTCGCTCGGCCGCTCGCTCGAGCTGCCCCCGGTCCCGGCCGCGGCCGAGGAGATCCGCCGGGTCGTCACCGTCTTCCGCGAGCTGCGCTCCGGCGTCACCGAGGACGGCCGCACCAAGGTCAAGTCGCCGTCCGGCACGCTCTCCCCGGCCGAGGCCATCTCCGTGGTCACCGGCGGCATCGCGCTGGCCGCGCACTTCGGCGACGGCACGCTGCGCCCGCACGACGTGGCCGCGGGCATCCTCGGCGCGGTGGTCAAGGACCCGTCCTCGGACCCGGTGATCTGGCGCGAGTACCTGGAGACCGTGGTGCGGCCGCGGGCCGGCTGGGACGGTTTCTACGAGGCCTGCCGGGACCTGGCGGCGTGAGCGCTGATCTGGGTACCGGCCACCGCGTGGTCCTGCTCGGGGTGCGGCACCACGGGCCCGGCTCGGCCCGCTCGGTCGCCGCAGCCCTGGCCGCGGTCCGGCCGGACCGGATCCTGATCGAGGGCCCGGCCGACGCCGACGAGCTGATCCCGCTGGTCGGCGAGGAGGCGATGCTGCCGCCGGTGGCGCTGCTGGCCTACCGCGAGCAGGACCCGAAGACCAGCGCGTTCTGGCCGTTCGCGGCCTTTTCGCCGGAGTGGGCCGCGCTGCGGTACGGCGTCGGGCACGGGGTCTCGACCGGGTTCTGCGACCTTCCGGCGGCCGCCTCGCTCGGCATGGACCGGGGTGCTGAATCAGAGGAAGAGGACGAGGCCGGAGCCGAGGCCGCCCCCGGATCCGAGCCCGACCCCGAGCCGGAATTCGAGCCGGAGCCGCGCGATCCGCTCACCGCGCTGGCCATCGCGGCAGGGTACGAACAGACCGACGACTGGTGGGAGGACGTCGTCGAGCACAACGCTTACAACCGGTCGGGCGCCGAATCCCCGCTCGCCGTGTTCGAGGCGATCGCCGAGGCGATGGCCGCGGTCCGCGACGACCGGCCGATCGAGCAGTACGACCTGATCCGCGAGGCGTACATGCGCTCGGTGCTGCGCAAGGCGCTCGACGAGGGCTGCGAACGCGTCGCAGTCGTCTGCGGCGCCTACCACGTCCCGGCCTTCTTCGGGCTCGGCGACGGGCGCAAGTCCGAGCCGCCGACGGTGCGCGCGGACAAGGCCCTGCTGGCCCTGGTCCACAAGCCCACCAAGGCGACCGCGACCGCGCTGACCTGGGTGCCGTGGACGCACAGCCGGCTGTCCTACCACTCCGGCTACGGCGCCGGCATCGAGTCGCCGGGCTGGTACCGGCACTTGTTCGAGTCCGACGACCACGTCGCAGAGCGCTGGCTGACCAAGGTGGCCGGGCTGCTGCGGGCCGAGCGCTTCGCGGTCTCCCCGGCGCACCTGATCGAGGGCACCCGCCTGGCCGACACCCTCGCCGCGCTGCGCGGCCGCCCCGCGCCGGGCCTGGCCGAGCTGGCCGAGGCGACTTTGGCCGTGCTCTGCGAAGGGCACCCGGAGCCGCTGGGCCTGATCGGCCGCGAGCTGGTGGTCGGCGAGGACCTCGGCGAGGTGCCGGACGGCTGCCCGACCGTCCCGCTGGCCGCCGACGTGACCCGCGAGGCGCGCCGGCTGCGGGTGCCGAAGGCGGCCGAGGAGAAGGAGTACGACCTCGACCTGCGCAGGCCCAACGACCTGGACCGCTCCAAGCTGTTCCACCGGCTCGGCCTGCTCGGCGTCGACTGGGCGGTCAACACCGGCAGCCGCGGCGCCGGCACCTTCCGCGAGTCCTGGCGGGTCGCCTGGGAGCCGGTCTTCGAGGTCAAGCTGGTCGAGGCGGCGGTCTGGGGCACCACCGTGCCGGCCGCGGCCGCCGCGAAGGCCCTGGCCGACGGCGCCGAGGCGCGCACCCTCGGCTCGCTGACCGTGCTGGTCGAGCGCTGCCTCACCGCCGACCTGCCGCAGGCCGTCGACACGCTGGTCGCGATGGTCAAGTCCCGCGCCGCGGTCGAGGCCGACATCACCGATCTGGCCACCGCCCTGCCGCCGCTCGCCAAGGTCCTGCGCTACGGCGACGTGCGCTCGACCAGCGCGGGCACGCTCGGCCCGGTGGTCGAGGGGATCGCGCTGCGGATCGCGATCGGCCTGCCGCGGGCCTGCGTCGGCATCGACGACGAGGCGGCCCGCGCCTTCGCGCCGAGCCTGGCCCAGGTCCAGGAGGCGCTGCGGCCGCTCGACGACCCGGTCGTGCAGGAGCCCTGGGACAAGGCGCTGCGACAGGTCGCCGACCTCGACGGCGCCAACGGACTGCTGGCCGGCCGGGCCACCCGGCTGCTCTCGGACGCCGGCGCCTTCGACTCCGCGGCCGTCGGCGACCGGATGGCCAGGACCCTGTCCCGCGGCGCCGTGCCGGCCACCGCGGCCGGCTGGCTCGAGGGCCTGCTGGCCGGCAGCGGCCGGCTGCTGGTGCACGACACGGCGATGCTCGGCCTGATCGACGGCTGGCTCGCCGGGCTCGAGGCCGAGCGCTTCGAGGAGGTCCTGCCGCTGCTGCGCCGCACGTATTCGACCTTCACCGGCCCGGAGCGCCGCGCGATCGGCGACCGGGTCCCGCACCTGCCGCGCACGACCGCCACATCAGAGCACGACGACGACACCGACACCGATACCGGCGCCGCGACAGACCTCGACGACGCGGTGAGCCCGGTGCCCGCGCAGTGGGCGGATGCGGCCGTGGCCACCGTGCACCTCCTGCTCACCGGAACCGGCAGTGGAGACGACCAATGAGCGCGGCGACGACCAGCACCCCGGCGACCGACCCGGCCGGCGCCGCGGAGGCCGAGCGGCTACGCCGCTGGCGGCTCGCGCTCGGCGCGGACGCGGAGGGCGGCTGCGGCGGTCTCGGAGACCGCGACCAGCGGATGGACGGCGCGCTGGCCGCCCTCTACGGCGACGGCGGGATCCGGCCCGGCGGCGCCCGCCGCCGCGCCCAGGACGGCGACCGCAGCGCCGGCCTGCAGTCTTCGGCCCCTGACGTGGCCCGCTGGCTCGGCGACATCCGCGAGTTCTTCCCCTCCTCCGTGGTCCAGGTCATGCAGCGGGACGCGATCGACCGGCTCAGGCTGCACCAGCTGCTGCTCGAGCCCGAACTGCTCGGCTCGGTCGAGCCGGACGTGCACCTGGTCGGCACCCTGCTCTCCCTCAACAAGCTGATGCCCGAACAGACCAAGCAGACCGCCCGCGAGGTGGTGCGCAAGGTCGTGCGCGAGCTGGAGGACCAGCTGGCGCAGGGCTTCCGCAGCGCGGTCAGCGGCGCGCTGAACCGGGCCGCGCGCACCGACCGGCCCAAGCCCCGCGACATCGACTGGAACCGCACCATCCGGGCCAACCTGAAGAACTACCAGCCCGAGTACCGCACCGTGGTGCCCGAGCGGCTGATCGGCTACGCCCGCGCCGCCAGGACGGTCAAGCGGGACGTGGTGCTGGCCATCGACCAGTCCGGCTCGATGGCCGCCTCGGTCGTCTACTCCTCGCTGTTCGGCGCGGTGCTCGCCTCGATGAAGGCGCTGAAGACCTCGCTGGTCGCCTTCGACACCGCGGTGGTCGACCTGACCCCGATGCTGGCCGACCCGGTCGACGTGCTCTTCGGCACCCAGCTCGGCGGCGGCACCGACATCAACCGGGCCATCGCCTACTGCCAGACGCTGATCGGCAAGCCGGCCGACACGATCTTCATCCTCATCTCCGACCTCTACGAAGGCGGCGTGCGCGCGGAGATGCTGCGCCGCTTCGCCGAGATGACCGCGGCCGGGGTGCAGTGCGTCGCGCTGCTCGCGCTCAGCGACGAGGGCGCCCCGGCCTACGACAAGCAGAACGCCGCGGCGCTGGCCGAGATCGGGGTGCCCGCCTTCGCCTGCACGCCGGACCGGTTCGGCCCGCTGATGGCCGCCGCGATCGAGCGCCGGCCCCTGACCGAATTCGCCGATCAATCAGGAACGCAGTGTTCCTGATAGCCGCCTAGGGTGAAGGAGTAGACAGCAAGGACTCAAGGAGGCAAGCAAATGGTGGACATGAAGCTTGAGCTGGTAGCCGTCCCGGTTTCCGACGTGGACCGTGCCAAGGCGTTCTACACCGACAAGCTCGGATTCAACGCCGACCACGACCACACGGTCAGCGACGAGATCCGGTTCGTGCAGCTGACCCCGCCCGGGTCGGCCTGCTCGATCGCGATCGGCCGGGGCATCGTCGAGGGCGAGCCGGGAAGCGTGCGCGGCCTGAACATGGTGGTCGCCGACGTCGAGGCCGCGCGCGCGGAGCTCGTCGAGCGCGGTGCCGAGGTCAGCGACATCCAGGACTTCGACTGGGGCCGGTTCGTCTACGTCGCCGACCCGGACGGCAACAAGTGGGCGCTTCAGCAGCTGCCGCAGCGGCGCGGCTGAGCATCCGACGCAGAGCCGACCGGGTCGACCGGGTCACCCAGAGGTGTTGTCGAACCGCAGCTTCGAGGTGATCCGGTAGCGGTCGCCGCGGTAGACCGACCGGGCGAACTCCACGACCTGCCCGGTCGAGTCCCGCGTCGTGCGCTCGAACAGCAGCACCGGCGCGTAGACCGGCACGTCGAGCAGGTCCGCCTGGTCCGGGTTGGTCACCGTCGGCTCGATCGTCTGCACCGCGTCGAAGACCACCACGCCGAACCGCTCGCGCAGCAGCTGGTAGAAGTTCCCTGATTCCATGTCCGCGGCGGCCAGGCCCGGCACCAGGTGCGCGGGCAGGTCGATCCGCTCGATCGCCATCGGCTCCCCGTCCACGAACCGCAGCCGCACCACCCGCAGCACCGGCTCGGCCGGCGAGACCTTCAGCCGGGCCGCCCGCGGCGCGCCGGCCGGGGCGGTGCGGAACGAGAGCACCCGGCTGGTCCAGCTGCCCTCGGCCGGCGGCACCGCGACCGCGCCGGCCCCGCCGCCGGACAGCTCCTGGGAGATCTTGTGCGGGCTGGTGAAGGTGCCCCGGCCGTGCTGGCGCACCAGCAGGCCGGTGCGGGCCAGGTCGTCGATCGCGGCGCGCACCGTCGGCCGCGAGACGCCGAGCTGCAGCGCCAGGTCGCGCTCGGCCGGCAGCGCGGTGCCCGGACCGGACTGCTCGATGAGGTCCAGCAGGTGGCTGCGGACCCCGTCGCGCTTCACGGTCGCGGTCTGGCGCGGTCGGCTCGGCTCCACGGGACTCACGCCTCCATTGTTCCAGGAGTGGCGACTACGGGCTCGAGTTCGCCGAGTTGCGCGAGCAGCCGGGTGTGCTGAGCGAGCCGGTCCTGGAAGCCGGGGAAGTCGCACGGCCCTGCACTCCACGCGGTCTCGGCGAAGGCGCAAAGTCGCGGGAAGACAAGGTAACGCACATGGGCCGGGGTCGGCGCGAACTCGGTCCAGAGCTGCGCCTGCGCACCCAGCACGCCCGCCGGCAGGCCCTCCCAGGAGCCTGAGCCAGCACGGCCGGTGTCGAAGGGATCGACCACAGGCAGCCGCCCGCCTGCCGCCGCGCCGACATTACCTGTGGCTAGTGGGTCGTAGTTGTAGACATCTTCCAAGGTCGTCACGCCGTCCGGCTGGCCCTGCGGCTCGTCCGGATGGTCGCGCTGCGGGTAGTCCAGGAAGGTCGACTGGTGTGGGGCCAGGATCACCTGGTGGCCGCGCTCGACCGACCGGGCCGCGTCCGCCGCGTCCAGCCAGGCCGCAAGCACCATGCCGGCCGGCAGGTCGCCCGCGCCGGGGCCGTCCCAGCCGACCGCCCGCCGGCCGCGCTCGGCCAGGAAGGCGTGCATCTGCCCGAGAAACCAGCCGTGCAGCCGGGTCGGCGACTCCAGGCCCAGCGCCGCGGCCCGCTCCCGCGCCGCCGCGCCCGCCTCCCACTGCCCCAGCGGGCACTCGTCGCCGCCGAGGTGTACGTACCGGTCCGGGAAGATGTCAATGGTCTGCTCCAGCACCCGGCAGCAGAAGTCCAGCGCCGCATCGTGCACGCCCAGGATGTCCTCGCAGACGCCCCACGAGCTCCACACCGGCAGCGCAGGGCCCTGACGCGCGCCGAGCTCCGGGTAGGCGGCCAGCGCGGCGCGCGCGTGGCCCGGCATCTCGATCTCCGGCACCACCCGCACGCCCCGCGCGTCCGCGTAGGCGACCAGGTCGCGCAGCTCGCGCGCGGTGTAGTAGCCGCCGTGCGGCGTGCCGTCGAAGCGGTCGCTGCCGGCCGGGCCGACCATCGACTCGGCGCGCCACGCCCCGACCTCGGTCAGCCGCGGCAGCCCGTCGATCTCGATCCGCCAGCCCTGGTCGTCGGTCAGGTGCAGGTGCAGGACATTGAGTTTGTGCAGGGCGAGCCGGTCCACGAACTCGTACAGGAAGCGGACCGGCATGAAGTGCCGCGCCACGTCGAGCATCATGCCGCGCCACGGCAGGGCCGGCGCGTCGGCCAGGTCGAGGCAGGGCCACCACCAGGCGTCCGGCGGCGCCTCAGCCGGCCGCGCGGTCTCCGCCGGCAGCAGCAGGCGCAGCGTCTGCACCCCGCGTAAGAGCCCTGTCTCGTGCGGCGCGGTCAGCTCGACGCCGTCCGGCGCGATCCGCAGCCGGTACGACTCGGCCTCGGCCCAGCGGCTCGCGCGGGTCCCGGGCAGGTCCGGCAGCGGCGCCAGCGCGAGCCGGATGCCCGGCCCCGACACGGTGCGCGGCCGGTCCGGGCCGAGGTAGCCGGCCAGCAGCTCGGCGGCCCGCAGGGTGCCGGGCCCGGCGGTCAGCTGGAGGGCCGCGGGCAGGACGAACCGTCCCGGGGCGCGGGACAGGCCGAGGGGGCGCGGGATGATCACGATGGCCTCTCTGCGGGCTCAGCGGGTGCGGCGGGCACGGTGGTGCGACGGTGCGGCGGGTGCAGCAGGTGCGGCAGGTGCGGCGGCGCGGGGCTGGTTGCGCCGACCAGCCTCGCTGAGCCGGATGCTGACATATGTCCAGTGGTAACGTCAACGGCTGCGACCACCCCTGTTCCCCGAGCAAGGTCAACTCTGGTCATTACCACACCGGGGGGAAGGCTTGACAGCGTGACCGCTGCGGCACACCGTGTTCGTCATCCACCAACAGAAGTGACCGTTGGTCAGATCGAGGCCGACTCGGCGGCGTCCCGGGCCGGCCCGCCCGGCCGCGGTCCGCACCCGAGAGACCCCTCGAGGAGAAATCCCAGATGGAGAACATCCCGAGACCGCGGCGGCGCCCGCGCACGGCCGCGGCCCGCGCCGTGGTCGCCGTGTCCGTGGTCGCGCTAGGCGCCCTCGTGCTCGTCCCCGCCGTGCACACCGCGCAGGCCGCGAGCTCTCCGGTCACCCTGCTCTACAAGACCAGCACCGGCGCCACCGCCGACGAGGCAGAGCCCTGGTTCGAGCTGGTGAACAACACCGGCTCGTCGATCCCGTACTCCGAGCTGACCATCGACTACTACTTCACCGCCGACGCGAGCGTCGCCTACGACTTCGCCTGCGCCTGGGCCGTGGTCGGCTGCTCCAACCTGAGCGGCACCGTCTCGGCGCTCTCCGCCACGACCCCGACCGCGGACCACGTCCTGCAGATCTCGTTCACCGGCACCGCCGGCTCGCTCGCCCCCGGCGCGAACAGCGGTGACATGGAGCTGCGGCTCTACCGCAGCGACTGGCAGAACGTGAACCAGGCGAACGACTACTCGTTCAACGGCGCCGACACCGCCTACACGGCGTGGAGCCAGGTCACCGTGTCCGAGAACGGCGCCCTGATCTGGGGCACCGAGCCCAACGGCACCACCGCGAACCCTTCCGGCACCGCCTCCGCGAGCGCCAGCCCGACCGGCAGCGGCGGCGGCACGCCCCCGCCGTCCACGGGCACCATGTTCGACGACTTCAACTACAGCAGCTCCAGCGACCCGAACCTGGCCGCACACGACTGGACCGTGCGCACCACGGCCGGCGGCCCCGGCGTCAGCGGCGCCACCTGGTCGGCCGGCGCGATCACCTTCCCGGCCTCGACCGCGGCCGGCGGCAGCCACGTAATGGACCTGACCGCGAGCACCGACGGCACCGCGGCCGACACCGTCCAGGCCGAGATCGACACCACCGACCGCAAGTTCCTCAACGGCACCTACGCGGCCGAGGTCTACTTCAACGACGCCCCGACCACCGGCCCGAACGGCGACGACGTCAACGAGACCTTCTACACGATCTCCCCGCTGAACGAGTGCGACGACCCGAACTACAGCGAGAACGACTTCGAATACCTGCCCAACGGCGGCTGGGGCGTGAACGGCCCGCGCATGTACACGACCACCTGGTACACGTACTGCAACAGCCCCTACTCCCAGGACAACAGCTCCACCAGCGTGGTCGAGAGCTGGCAGGGCTGGCACACGCTGGTCGAGACGGTGCTGAACGGCACCGTCACCTACTACATCGACGGCAACGAATACTGGTCCACCAGCGGCAAGTACTACCCGCGCGAGGACATGACGATCGACTTCAACGAGTGGTTCATCGACGGCTACCTGAACGGCAGCTCCACCCCGCGCAGCTGGAACGAGCTGGTCGGCTGGGTCTACTACGACAACGGCCAGAGCCTGACCACCAGTCAGGTCGAGGCGAACGTCAAGTCGTACCAGTCGTCCGGCACCAGCTTCACGGACACGGTGCCTTCGTCCTGAGGCACCCCTCCGACCCCGCCGTCCGGGCCGGGCTCCGTCGATGAAGGCGGAGCCCGGCCCGGACAGTGGACCGCGAGACGGACCGACCGCGGTGTCCACTCTGTGCGCCTACCGCTGCCGGACTGTCAGCTCGAGGCGGAGGGCGGCGAGCGTGTCGAAGAGCAGTTCGATCGCGCGGGTCTCGTGCCCGGACTCGAGGATGTGGATCGCGTAACGGTTGGCCCGCGCCCGTTCCGCGAGTTCGGCCTGAGTCATCCCGGCTCGGGTGCGGGCGGTCCGGACCGCCCGTCCCAGCGCCTCGGCAGAACGGATACGCGTCTCGGAATTCGGCGTTGATGTTGGCACCTGCTCACATTCGGTCTGGGGCAGGCCGATGTCAAAGGGTTATCAATTCCGTACAGTGCGTTAGCGACGTGTGGGATCGCGTACACGCGCGCAGGCCCCGGGCCTGGTCCGACTGTATTTCCTAACGGCTGCCGCGCCCGTTACTCTTCGGCTTGACCATGTCGCTGTTCGTGCTGGCGGGCTCAAAGGCCGGACCTCATCCAGCTATACCGAGTGCGACGCGTTCGATGTAGCTAGGCCGATTGGAGGAAGGTGCCGTGACAGCAGACACTTCAGACTTCGGCTCGCTTCCGCGGTACCACCGGCCGACAGTGGACGAGATCCTCGGGGACGAGAACGTCGAGCCGGTGAAGAACATCCACGACCTGGCCGTACCGGGATTCTTCGAGTCCGACGACGAGCTGGAGGAGTTCCTGCGCTTCTACCACGAGCAGCGCCAGGCTGAGACGCGGTAAGCGCCAGGTGGCACTCATCGCGCTCGACACCGACGTCTCCTCGCTCATCCTCAAGGACAAGTTGCCCACGACGATGGCCGCGAGGCTGGTGGGAAACAAGCTCGCGATCTCCTTCGTCACACTCGGCGAATTGACCGTGTGGGTCGAGCTGCGCCAGTGGGGGCCGCATCACCGGGCCCGGCTCGCCGCTTTCCGGCGGGGCAAGTACGTCATGCGCGGCGACGAAGACGTCGCGGTCAAGTGGGCCGATTGTCCGCCACAGCACAACAGGACGGCCGCCCTCGCCCGGCCAATGATTCGTGGATCGCTGCCTGCTGCCTTACGTATGGTGTCCCGCTCGCGACTTTCAACGTCAAGGACTACGCGTACTACCAGGATCGTCACGGTCTCGCGCTCGTTACTGCCTGAGGCAGCCTCATTCGTGTTTGCCAGACGTCGGCGAGTACGTAGCCCGGCCCGATGTCAAAGAATCCTCACATCCGCACCGCCGATCCCCGATGTGCGGAAACGCTCACATTCGACGGCGGCAGCTCGCCGCAACTCCCGGGTATCCCGGCCATGACGGCCTCGGCGCGCGTAGTGTGCAGGTGACGGTGAGTCAGGCGGCCGCGCAGGACGCTTCCGCGCCCCGGCCGCCCCGCCGAGCCAAGGGGGTTGGCGCAATGTTCGCAATCAGAACGCACCAAACGAAGCGCCGAGCCGCACAGGCGGCTGGCGCCGTGATCGCGGTGCTCACCGCGCTGGTGACCGTGCTGCTCTGCGTGGGAGCGACCGCTGCTGACGCGGCGACGGCCGGGACGGCCCGACCGCTGGATCCGCTGTCCGACGGGCCGTGGGGCAACTTCCTGAACGTCAACTCCGGCCAGTGCGTGGGGGCGTCCGGCGGATACGCCGTGCTGGAGAGTTGCTCCGCCGACGTCGAGAACGAGGTGTGGGACGTCCGCTCCAGCTTCACCGTCTCCGGGACCACCTGGTACCAGTACGTCAACGGCAACGGCGACTGCCTCGGGATCGCCGGCGCGAGCACCGCGGAAGACGCCAGGCTCACGGTGATGGCCGACTGCGGCTCCCGGTCGGCGAATCCGGACCAGTACTGGAGCCTGCCCAGCCTCTCGCCGGGCCAGCTGGTGACCAACTACCACTCGCCCTACGTCATGGGCGTGAAGGGCGCGAGCAAGGCCGCGGGCGCCGAGATCCTCATGTCCAGCACCTACCGCCCGATGGGCGGGGACTGCCACCCGGACCAGATCTGGCTGCTGTGATCCGGCGCGGGAGGGCGCCGAGTCCGGCGGGGCCGCTCCCCACCGCCACCGTCCGGCAGCCGTTCGGCGGCGCGGAACCGCACGCCACCCTGGCGTTCATGGCGTCGGACCAGGCTGCCGCCGCATCTTGACGCATCTCACACGCGGCCGATTTCGGGCCATCATCCGGTCCGGGATAACCTCTTTGGAGAGCTGACCCGATAGCTTCCGAGGCCGGGGACGACAAGCCGCCCCGAGCCGCAGTCACCCAGGACGGATCGCGTGGATCTTTTCGAGTACCAGGCGAGGGACCTCTTCGCCAAGCACGGTGTGCCGGTCCTGCCGGCCGAAGTCGCCGAGACGCCCGAGCAGGCCGAGGCGGCCGCGGCCCGGCTCGGCGGCCGGACGGTGGTCAAGGCCCAGGTCAAGGCCGGCGGGCGGGGCAAGGCGGGCGGTGTGAAGCTCGCCGACGATCCCGCCGACGCGCGGGTGAAGGCCGGCCAGATCCTCGGCATGGACATCAAGGGCCACACGGTGCGCCGGGTGATGCTCGCGGTCACCGCCGACATCGAGGCCGAATACTACGTCTCGTTCCTGCTCGACCGGGCCAACCGCACCTTCCTGGCGATGGCCTCGGTGGAGGGCGGCATGGAGATCGAGGAGATCGCGGTCAGCAAGCCCGAGGCGCTGGCCCGGATCCCGGTCGACGCGACGGTCGGGGTGACCGCCGAAAAGGCGCGCGAGATCGTCGCGGCGGCGAGCTTCCCGGCCGAGGTGGCCGGCCAGATCGCCGAGGCGCTGCAGAAGCTGTGGGACGTCTTCGTCAAGGAGGACGCGGTCCTGGTCGAGGTCAACCCCCTGGTGCTGCTCAAATCCGGGGGCACCCCGGACCCCGGCTCCGGCGACGGCAGGATCGTCGCGCTGGACGGCAAGGTGACCCTCGACGGCAACGCCGAGTTCCGCCAGGCCGGGCACGGCGAGTTCGAGGACAAGGCGGCGGCCGACCCGCTGGAGGCCAAGGCCAAGGAGAAGCACCTCAACTACGTGAAGCTCGACGGCGAGGTCGGCATCATCGGCAACGGCGCCGGCCTGGTCATGTCCACCCTCGACGTGGTGGCGTACGCGGGCGAGGAGCACGGCGGGGTCAAGCCGGCCAACTTCCTCGACATCGGCGGCGGCGCCTCGGCCGAGGTGATGGCCAACGGCCTGGAGATCATCCTGGGCGACCCGGCGGTCAAGTCGGTCTTCGTGAACGTCTTCGGCGGCATCACCGCCTGCGACGCGGTGGCCAACGGCATCGTGCAGGCCTTCGGGCTGCTCGGCTCGCGCGGCGAGGCGGTCACCAAGCCGCTGGTGGTCCGGCTCGACGGGAACAACGCCGAGCTCGGCCGCAGCATCCTGAGCGAGGCGGCGCTCCCGGGCCTGGAGCAGGTCGACACCATGGACGGCGCCGCCGCGCGCGCCGCCGAGCTGGCCGCGAAGTAAGGGAGCGCAGAGACATGGCTATCTTCCTCGACGAGAACTCGAAGATCATCGTCCAGGGCATGACCGGCTCCGAGGGCATGAAGCACACCCGGCGCATGCTCGCCTCCGGCTCGAAGATCGTCGGCGGGGTCAACCCGCGCAAGGCCGGCGAGAAGGTCGAGATCGACGGCGTCCACATCGACGTGTTCGGCACGGTCGCCGAGGCGATCAAGGAGACCGGCGCGAACGTGTCGGTCGTCTTCGTCCCGCCGGCCTTCACCAAGGGCGCCGTGATCGAGGCCATCGACGCCGAGATCCCGCTGGCCATCATCATCACCGAGGGCATCCCGGTGCACGACACGACCGAGTTCTGGGCCTACGCGCAGGGCAAGGCGACCCGCATCGTCGGCCCGAACTGCCCCGGCGTCATCAGCCCCGGCAAGTCCAACGCCGGCATCATCCCGGCCGACATCACCACGGCCGGCCGGATCGGCCTGGTGTCCAAGTCCGGCACGCTGACCTACCAGATGATGTACGAGCTGCGCGACCTCGGCTTCTCCAGCGCGGTCGGCATCGGCGGCGACCCGGTCATCGGCACCACCCACATCGACGCGCTGCAGGCCTTCCAGGACGACCCGGAGACCGCCGCGATCGTGATGATCGGCGAGATCGGCGGCGACGCCGAGGAGCGGGCCGCGGCCTACATCAAGGAGCACATCACCAAGCCGGTGGTCGGCTACGTGGCCGGCTTCACCGCGCCCGAGGGCAAGACGATGGGCCACGCCGGCGCGATCGTCTCCGGCTCCTCCGGCACCGCCCAGGCCAAGAAGGAGGCCCTGGAGGCGGCCGGGGTGAAGGTCGGCAGGACGCCGTCCGAGACCGCGCGGCTGATGCGGGAGACCATCGAGCAGCTCTGAGGACGAGGCGGACGGCTCCGGTCCTGCAGCGAGCGGGGCCCACACCGCCGAACAGCACAGCAGGCGCGCTCTTCCGGGTGACCGGCGGGCGCGCCTGCGGCTTTCCCGGCGCGCCGCGGCCAGCATGGCCGGATGGCGGAGACACCGGTGGGGCCCCAGGCCGAGGCCGAGCCGCGCGTGAGTGCGCCGGATGGCGGTACTGAGCACGAGGGCGTCCTCGAGCCCGACGAGCCGTCAGACCGCCGCGCTGGCCTGCCTGACGCCGTCGCGGCGCTGCGCAGCATCATCGCGGCGCTGCGCGCTTTTCTCGCCGTGCTGCGCAGCTTTGTCGTGGCGCTGCCTTTGAATCTCACCCGGCACGGTCCCGACCTGCTGATCGGCGCCCTGATCGGGTTCGGCGTCGCCGCGGGGGTGTGGCTGGTCGGCGCCGCGCTCGTGCTCGGGATCTGGGCCTTCAGCGCGCCCGTCGGCGGTTGGGCGCAAGGCGGCGGGGGACAGGGCAGCGCGGTGGCCGGTCCGCTGCATTTCACCGGCCAGCTCTGGCTCGCCGCGCACCATGTACGACTGCGTACGCCGGACGGAGCCTTCCGCCTCACGCCGCTCGGCTTCACCCTCCTGCCGGCGACCGCCTTCTACCTGCTCGGCCGGGCCAACGCCGCGCCCTGCACACGGCTCGGCGACGGTGTTGGGGGCGGCACCGGCATCGGTACCAGCACCGGCGCAGCCGAAGGCCCCGGTCACGCGGCCGACCCGACCGCACCCTTCCGTCGCCTCGCGGCTGCAGCAATCTGCTACCCGATCGCCGCGCTCGCGATCCTGGCCACCGCCGACGAGCCGGGCCTGCACGCCGATCCAGCCGCCGCGATCGGCGGGCCGTTCCTGCTGGCAGGCTGTTGCTTCGGGGCGGGGCTCTGCACCGGCGGCCGCCTGCTGCGGCTGGGTGTGCGCGCGACGGCTGTGCTGCGCGCTGCAGCGGCTTCCGGGGCGACGCTGCTCGGCGGGGCCGCGCTGCTCGCCGCCGTGGCGCTGGCCGCACACCTGAATCAGGCCGCTGCGGAGGGCTTCAGGATCGCACCGGCCCCGGCGGGCGCGCTCGGCCTCTTCCTGATCCAGGCCGTGCTCGTGCCGAACCTCGCGGTCTGGGCACTCGGCTACGCGGCAGGCCCCGGATTCGCAGTCGGCTCGGGCACCCGGATCTCGCCCACCGCGGTCGTCCATGGGCCGCTCCCGGGGCTGCCCGTCCTGCAGGCCGTGCCGGGCGCCGGGACACCGTCGCCCTGGCACCTGCTCGTCCTCGCCCTGCCGGTCGCCGCCGCAGCCGTCCTCGCGCTACTCGTGGGACGCGCGTTGCCCGGCGCGCGGGATCGCCTCGCCGCGGCAGCGCTCGCGGCGGTGTTGGCGGGGTTTGGCGCGGGGCTGGCGGCCGCGCTCTGCGGCGGTCCGGTCGCGGCCGGGGCCGAGTCGGTCACCGGCCCGGCGCCGGGATGGGCCGGGCTCGCGGTGGCCGCGGAACTCGGCGTGCTCGCCGCGGCGGGAATCGGGATCGTGTCCGCGGCGGACGGGTTCCGCCGGCGGTCCCGGACCGTGCAGCTTCGGCCCGGGTCCCCCATGGCTGTGCCTTGTGAGCATGAACAGGAACATGAGCGTGTCGTGCCTCGTGAAGTGACGCACATCGCAGCGCTTTACAGCGTCGCCACGATGGCTGCACCATCCGCGGAGCCCTCCCTCGATCGGACCCCGGCCCTCCCTGAGGCTGCCTCGGAATCAGTTGTTCCGGACGACCAGCGTGCCGCAGATCTTGTCGGCGAAGGTCTGGCTCTTCTCGTCCCAGAGCGGCCAGAGCCAGCCGATGTAACAGGCGATGTTGTCGACGAAGTGGGCGAAGTAGTGCCCGACGGCGAGCCCGAAGCCGACCGGCTGGCCGGTGGCCTCCCGCACCAGGCGGACGCCGACGACCTTCTGGCCGGGGGTGGAGCCGGTGTTGCCCTGCTGGTTCATCAGGTAGATACCGATGCCGAGGCTGAGCAGCCCGCCGAACCATATGTAGGCGGGATTGGATCCGCCGCTGACGACACCGGTGTTGGGGTCGTAGGTGACCGGCGAGGCGGTGGCGAGCTCCAGGATGAGGCCGAGGATCCAGCCGGGCGACATGATCAGGCCGTCGATTAGGGCACCCAGCGCGCGCTGGCCCCAGGACGCCAGGTTCCCGGCGTAGGGCGACGCCCCGTACGGGCTGTACTGGTTGTACGCCCCGGCGGCGTTGTAGCCCGGCTGCTGGTACCCGGGGTACTGGCCCTGCTGCGGCTGCTGGTAGCCCGCGTAGCCCGACTGCCCCTGCTGCTGCTGGGCGTAGTCCTGCGGCTGCTGGTAGCCCTGGTTCGGGTAACCCTGCTGGGGCTGGGGCTGGGGCTGGGGCTGCGGTTGCGGTTGCGGCTGGCCGTACGGGTTCTGCCCGTAGCCCGGCTGCTGCTGCGGTTGCGGCTGCCCGTAAGGGTTCTGCCCGTAGCCCTGCTGGCCTTGAGGCTGGCCGTAGGGGTTCTGGGCCGGCTGCTGCGCTGGCTGGCCATACGGGTTCTGCCCGTACTGGCCCTGCTGTTGCGGCGGCTGCTGGGGCATCGACCACTGCTGGCCGCCGCTCGCATTCGGGTCGTAAGGGGGAGTTGACATGACCGGGACGGTACCGGGCCGGTCGGCCACTCTGAAAGCCCGGGATCCGGAAATCCCGAATTGTTAGACTTTTGACGCCACCGACAGGTCCGCACGCACCCCTTACAGGGCCGTCACCACGATCGACTTCGCGATCTTGTCGCACCACGTCTGGGACTGGCGGTCCCACAGCGGCCAAAGGTAGTTCAACAGGCCGGGGATGACGCAGAGCCAGACGAACACCACGTCGAGCAGCCAGCGCACCAGGCCGAGCCCCGCCCCGACCGGCGCGCCGTCGGCCAGCCGGACCAGCCGGATGCCGACCGCCCGCTTGCCGTAGGACTGCCCGGTCGTCCCGGCCAGGTAGGCGTTGTAGATCGCCCAGAGCACCGCGATGATGCCGCCGATCGTGTCGATCACACTGCTCTTCGTCGCATCGGCGATGATGCTGAAGATCACTGCGATCACCGCGTTGTCCAGCAGCCACGCGCCGACCCGGCGCCACCAGCCCGCATACGGCGGCGTCCCCACAGGCGGCGCGCCCGCATAGGTGCCATACGGGCTCTGACCGTACTCGCCCGGCGCGGGCGGAGGCGGCGGGTACTGCCCGTATTGCTGCTGTTGTCCATACTGCGGCTGTCCGTATTGCGGTTGCCCATATTGCTGCCCGTATTGCTGCTGCCCGTAAGGCTGCTGCGCACCGGCCTGAGCACCCGCCGGGGGAGCGTCCTGCGGATACGGCGGAGGCGGCGCAGTGTTCGGATACGCCGGGTAAGGCGGCAACCCCTGAGTCTGGTCAGTCGGCCGCGCCGGCCGAGGAGACTGAGCCGACTGCTCCGACTGCTCCGGCTGGGGCTGGGCGAGCGGATCCCGGCCCCGGGACTCGTCCGGCTGCTGCGGATCTGACGGCGTCGTGCTCATCGAACTCCCGGCCCTCCAGATTGACTCTGTGCCTCCTTCGTAAATCGTCGGTCCGCAGCCGCGCCGTCGCGCGGCGAAGTGGGCTGAACGGGTGTCAGGTAGCACGGCACGCCGCGCCGCACCACGTGCGGCCGCGCTCAGGCGTCGACGATCCACGCGGAGTGGAAGCCACGCGGCCCGGCAGCCGGCAGTTCCACCACCGCGGTCGCTGGACCGGTGAAGTCAGCCGTGTCCAGCAGGACGAACCGGACAACGCCCTGACGCACATCGCGGACGTACGCCATCACCCAGCCGTCGCCCTCCGGCGCGTCGGGCGCGCGCGGCACGAACACCGGATCGCCGACCTCGCAGCCCGGCCCGAAGTCGTGCGTTTCGGTCCGCCCGGCGACGAAGTCGTGCGCGAACAGCGCGCTGCCGCCGTAAGGCCGCTCGGTCCGGCTCGCCGAGGCGGTAAAGCCGTAGCGGTGCTCGCGGCCCTTATAGCGGAAGTCGACCACCGGGTGCTCCTGAACCCGGTCGTCGATCTGCTCCTCGGCGACGCTGTACTCGTCGAGGTCGACGGTCCAACGCCACAGCGCCGGTGGCGCCTCACCGGGCCGCACCGGGTCGCGGTCGAAGGCACGCTCGTGCCGCGCCACGTCGAGCACGATCCGGCCGTCCGGCCGCTCGAAGGCGTTCATCGCGTGGAAGACGTAGCAGGGCTCGATCTCGATCCACCGGATGTCGGCGTCCCCACCCTCCCGCGGCAGAATGCCGAGCCGCGCGCCGTGCGAGTCGTCCCAGGCATAGGGAATGCGCAGCCCCGCGGCGGCCGCGGCAGGATTGAAGGTGACCGGAAGGTCGTAGAGCACTGCGTAGTGCTCAGTGAGCGAATACGCATGCATCATCGGCGTGTTCTTCACCGAAATAGTCTCAGCACGACGCACGTGCCCATCGACGCCCACGATGATGTGCTGCACATACGGCGCCTCGTGGTAGTACGCGACCGCGAAGAGCTCACCGGTGACCGGATCGTGCTCGGGATGCGCAGAGAAGCCAAGCGGCAGCGTCCCATCGAAGTCGTGCCGCGCCCGAGTGGACAGGTCCGGCCCAAGCTCGTAAGGCAGCACGCCCGCATCTCCGAGCGCAAGAAGCCGGCCGGCATGGCGAATCAGACCCGCGTTGGCCTCATCGGATAGCCCCCGCCGAGGCCCAGGAGCAGGAAGCTCACCGAGCGCGCGACTGACCCGGTCGGTCTGGACCGGCCGGCTGACGAACCACTCCGCGCGGCCGCCACGCAAGCGCAGCCCCGCGACCACCGGATCGCCGCTGAGCGGACCACTGAGCTGACCACTTCGCGCGTCGCCGGGTCCGATGCGCACAAAGGTGCCGTCGAGGCAAGCCGGCAGCCGCCCACGGACAACCGGCGAACGGACGGCGATCCGCGGCGGGCACCACTGCGCAGCCGGACCGTGCTGCTGCTGCTGCGGCGGCGGCGGCCGCTGCTGCCGCTGCGGTTGCAGCTGTCGCTCCCACTGCTGTTGCTGCTCACTGCGTGCGTCACGGAACCGGGGCGGTGCGGCGATCGTAGGCATCAGCATCATGCGTCCCTCGATGGGATATCGATGTTACATAACGGCGTTGTGGTATCTTGATAGCGCCGTTGCGGCACCATGTCAACCGTGAGCCCACGCCCCGCGCAGCCCGACCTCCGCGACGCCCTGCTGGAAACAGCCGTCGCGATCCTCGCCAAGGACGGCCCGGGCGGCCTGTCCACCCGCCGCCTGGCCCGCGAACTGAGCGTGTCGACGATGGCGGTCTACACGTACTTCGGCGGCATGGACGACCTGGTCCGCGCCCTGGTGCACGAGGGCTTCGCGCGGCTCAACGACCGCATGTCCCGAGTCGCCCAGAGCAACGACCCGGTAGCCGACGTCGCCGCCCTGGGCCGCGTCTACCGCGCAAACGCAGCCAGCCACCCCTACCTGTACAGCGTGATGTTCGGCGGCTCGAAACTGGCCGGCTTCTCACTCACCGACGACGACCGCCGACACGGCCTCTACACCCTCGAGATCCTGGTCGGCGCAGTACGCCGATGCATGGACGAGGGCCGCTTCCAAGAAGCCGACGCGCAACTTGTGGCGCACCAGTTCTGGACCGCCCTGCACGGCTTGGTGACCCTCGAACTCGGCGGCTACCTCTTCGACCCCTACAACGCAGACATCTGCTTCGACGCGCAGGTCGGTGCCCTCATAGTCGGCTCCGGCGACTCCTTGGAGGCCGCCGCCCGCTCCCTACGCCACTCCGTCAAAGCCGCTGACGTCGCGGCCGCCGCAGCAGCATCGGAATCGGAATCGGAATCGGCAACCGACTCCGGCCCGGCGGACCCGGTACAGAACTGAGTGCGTATCAGTTGGCTGATGGGAAGGTCAAGGTCAACGGCGGTGTTGACTGGAAGATCAACGGCGTGCCTCCGGCGGGCCCTCCGCGGAGATTGGGGGCGGGGGTTGGGTGGGTTGAGCGGGGGTTTCGTTGGGTGTGGGTGGGTCGGTCGGTGGCTCTCTGCGTCGGTCACCTGAAGGCGTATCAGCTTTCTGCTGGGGGCGCAAACGGAGAAGCTGTTTGCGCCCCCAGCAGAAAGCTGATGCGGGCTATGCCTGCCCGACGCAGAGAGCCCCCGCCCTCGCTCGAGTGGTGGGCTGGCGCCCGGCCAGGGATCGGCCTCGTGTTTGGTCTGGCGGGTGCGGTTGGGTGGGTCGGCGTGAAGCAGGAATTTGCCGCGGGTGCGGGATACGGGATGCGGGTGCCGGGGTGGTTCGGTCTGCTCCAGAGATGCGGCGAATATATGCATTAGATCGCAGTGCTGTGTCGTGCTCTGGTTTCTCTGCCCGGGTAACGAATCGGGTGTTCGGGAAGTTCCCTAGATTATCCGCTAGTTCTTATGGAAAAGCATTGTTTGAATGGTGGTTGTGCTGATATACTGGAGGTAGTCGGGGGACGGGAATGAACGGGATGGATGCGGGAGCGCGACATGACGCAGCCTCAGCGGGACGGTGACGAGCAAGGTTCGCAGGAGCGCCAAGATGCGGCGCAGGCGATCGCGGATATCGTGGCGGCGTTGCAGATGCAGCGTGCGGCGGTGGCGGGGGTGTTGGCTCAGGATCCTGCCGTGGCGCCGGAGATGTTGTTGGAGCTGGCGCGGGCGATTGACGGTGTGGTGCGGAGTAGCCACGGGTTGTTGGTGCAGGTCGTGGCGCGGATGGATGAGGTCAAGGCGGTACGTGGTGGGGTGGCCACCTGGTTGACCGCGGCGCTGGGTTACTCGCCGGGGCGGGCGCGAGGCCTGGCGTCGGATGCGCGGCGGCTGCGGGGGTTGCCGGAGGTCACCGAGCAGTTGGCCTGTGGCGCGCTGCCGGTGGGTGCGGAGCGGGTGTTGGCCCGGGCTGCGCAGGCTGCCGTCAGCACCGAGCGCGATGCCGCCGACACCGTGGCTGACACGCTGAAGATCCTGCAGCGGGACGGGATGCAGGCCGCTGAGCGGGAGGTGCGGTATCTGGAGCACGCGGTGCAGCCGGGCAAGGCCGAGCAGACCCGTACCCGCCAGCGAACCGCAAGTTTCCTACGCCTGAGTACGTGTGAGTCCGGGATGCTGCGGTTGGAGGGATTGCTCGATATCGAGCGTGGCACCTTGGTCCGCGCTGCGATCGACACTCTGGTCTCCACCTGGCTGCGCGAACGCCAGTACGATCACGCCGCCCCGGTGCCGGACGATGTGTACTCCACCGAGCAGCTCAACGCCGAAGCACTTTTCCGCATGGCGAAGTTGCTGCTGGGCGCGAGTGACGCGCAGCGCGCCGAGCGCACGGCTGGCACGGTCCTGTTCTACGGCCCGGAACCCGGATCGACGGCGGCGCCGGTGCAGGAATCTGCCGCACAGTCAGATTCTCCGGATTCCGCGGATGCTGCGCCGACCCCCGGCCCGGCCCTCCCGGTGGTTCCGGACGGCTGCCTGGAGACCTGCTACGGCCAACTGGTTCCCGCCGCCCCCATCGTGCGGAAATCTACCGCACTGCACCTGACGCTCACCCCGACCGGCGACCCGCTCACCCTCAACGGCCAGCCGATCGACCAGAACCCCGACGCCCGCCTGGCCAGCCGGGCACAACGCATCGCCTTGGACTTCCTGCACCGCACCTGTACCGAGCCGGGCTGCACACGTCCGGCTCTGTGGTCGCTCCATGCCCACCATAAGATCCCGTACTCCGCAGGCGGACCCACCACCCTCCACAACATGACATCATTGTGCTCGCAACATCACGTGCTCACCCACCAGGATGATGCCGCGTGAGGCACATATCTGCCGCACCCGCCGAACCGAATCGGACCGCCCTCCCTTGCCGGGCGCCAGCCCACCACTTGGGTGAGGGCGGGGGCTCTCTGCGTCGGGCAGGCGTAGCCCGCATCAGCTTTCTGCTGGGGGCGCAAACAGCTTCTCCGTTTGCGCCCCCAGCAGAAAGCTGATACGCCTTCAGGTGACCGACGCAGAGAGGCCCCGACCGACCAATCCAGCCACAACCAAACCCCCGCTCAACCCACCCAACCCCCGCCCCCATCTCAGCGGAGGGCCCGTCGGAGACCGCTTTTGATCTTCCGGTCAACGTCATGCCTTTGAAGTTGGCGTCGACTTTCCGATGCCGGTCGGACCGAGTGGACAGACGGGGCCCGATCACTGCCGAAGTGTTCCGGGCAGGCGGCTTCTCGCTGCGTGCCGTTTCGGCGGCGGACCGTGCGGAACGGCAATCCGGAAGATGCGGATCAAGCCGCCGTGCGGTGATGCTGGCCCCGGACCGTCCGAAAACCAGGCCGATCCGACTGGTCTGCCGATCCAGCCGATCCAGCCGATCCAGCTGATCCAACTGCTCTGACTGCTCCGACTGATCCCCTGATCCGACTGCGCTGACCTGACCTGACCCGACTTGGGACGTCCTAGGAGGCGGCGATGCCGACTGCACTCGGTTCGATTCGCAATGTCCTGTTGACGCCGTCGCTGCACGCGGTGAGTTTCGCGGGGCGCGGGTTCGATGTTCCGGCCACGGCCGCCACTGCGCGGCTGGAGGCGATCCCGCAGTCTGTGGTGTGCGGGTTCGAATGGGGGATCGACTCGCGCGGGGTGGGCGAGACCGAGCGGCGGCTCGGCTTTGTCGAGCCCGAGCTGCGCGGCTTCGCCTATGAAGGGGCGGCGATGGCGTTCACCGTCCGGGATGCGATGCGCGGGCACCGGACTCGGGACCTGCTGCTCGGGTCCGGGCGGCCGCACATCTTCCTGGTCTATATCGGGATCGGCTTCGCCATGGCCCGGCTGCCCCGGCCGCTGTGGAGGAAGGTGCTGCCGGACCTCGGCGACGCGCCGTTCCATCCGACCATGAGTTGGCTGGTCGTGGATGGCTATGGTTTCGATCGCGCCTACTTTGACACTCGGCGATGGGTGGACCGGCAGCAGGTGCCGGAGCCGTATCCCTGGCAAGGCGATTCGGCCTACTTCCTGCGCGCGGTGGACCACGGCATTGGACGTGCGCTGTGGTTCATCCATGGCGCGCAGGCCGCTCAGGTGGCTTCTGCGGTGGGCCGGTTCTCCTTGGCCAGGCAGCCGGACCTGTGGGCGGGTGTCGGCCTTGCCGCGGCGTTCGCCGGTGGGTGTCCGCCGGAGGGGCTGGCCGATCTGCGTACCGCGGCCGGGTTGCACCAGGCGGAGCTTGCCCTCGGCGTGGTGTTCGCGGCGAAGGGGCGTGACTATTCGGGCTTTGTGCCCGATCACACCGAGACGGCGGCCAAGGAGTTGGCCGGGATGAGCGTCGCGGAGGCGGTCGATCTGGCCGATCGGACCGAGGTGGACCCGGTCGGCACCGGGCCGGTGCCGCAGTACGAGGTCTGGCGCGGGCGGATCCGCAGCCACTTCCAGTAAGCCGATACACATCATCGAGCACGCTGCATAGCCGTCGGCGGCTTGGGGCCGCCGGCCTGGGCTGCTGCGGGGCGGACGCGGGCGAGACGCGTCTGATCTGACCGCCGCGGTGCCGGCGCGGTCCTACGAGAGGAGTGAGCAAGTGGCCAGCATGATGGGGACGCTCAGGCGGCGGGTGCTGACGCCGAGCATGTCCGAGACCAAGCTGTCGACCCGGGGCTTCCACGAGAAGGACCCGGCCGCCCGCGATCTGCTGGAGAAGATCGGGTCCAGCTTCCTGACCGGCTATGCGCACGCGGCCGAGGCCGGGCGCGCGGTTGACGCGGAGCGGGGGCTGGAGTTGATCGAGCCGGGCTTCCGCGGCTTCGCCTATGAGGGGGCTGCGATGGGCTTCGCGGTCCGGGACGGGCTGCCGTTCGGCGGGTCGCGGCATGTGCAGCGGTTCCTCGAGGGGCGCGCCGCGAACCACGTCTACATGGTCTATGTCGGCGTCGGCTGGGCGATGGCGCGGGTGCCGCGATTCCGCTGGAAGGCGATGTACGCCGCCGATCCGCTGCTGCGGTGGCTGCTGTTGGACGGCTACGGCTTCCACCAGGCGTACTTCAGCACCGAGAAGTACGTCCGGCAGCAGTATCAGGAGCCTCGTTTCCCGTGGCCCGGTGGCGGCCTGGCGTGGTACGCGGACCGGGTCATCGACCAGGGTGTGGGCCGGGCCATGTGGTTCGTCTTCGGCGCCGACGCGCAGCGGGTGGCCGACGCGATCGACGCGTTCGCGCCGGGCCGCCGGGGCGACCTCTACGCCGGTGCCGGTCTGGCCGCCACCTATGCCGGCGGCGCCGGGCCGGAGGAGCTGGAGCGCTTCCGGGAGCGTGCCGGAGAGCACCGTTCGCAGCTCGCGCAGGGCAGCGCGTTCGCCGCTACCGCGCGGGCCGAGGCGGGTCTGGTGACCGAGCACACGATCATGGCCAGCCGGGTGCTCTGCGACGTGACGCCAGCCGAGGCGGCCCGGATCTGCCGGGAGGCCCGGCCCGATCCGGCCGTGGACGGCGACCTGCCGGCTTACGAGGTCTGGCGCCGGCAGATCGCCGAGCGGCTCGCCGCGCACACCGAATCGGAGGTCTGAGCCGTGTCCGCGACTCAGACCACGCATGCGGCCGGCTCCGGCTCCGGTTCCGGTTCGGGTTCTGATCCCGCCCCTGCTCCCACGCGCCGCGCCGTGCCGCCCGGGCCGCCGCGGACCGCCACCTTCACCCTGCTGAACCGGCTGCTGCGGGACCGGCTGGCGCTGATGAGCAACGCGGCCGAGCAGTACGGCGACGCGGTGCGGATGGCGATCGGGCCGAAGACGCTGTACTTCTTCAACCACCCCGACTACGCCAAGCACGTGCTGGCCGACAACAGCGCCAACTACACCAAGGGCATCGGCCTGGTCCAGGCCCGGCGCGCGCTCGGCGACGGTCTGCTGACCAGCGAGGGCGAGCTGTGGCGCAAGCAGCGCAAGACGATCCAGCCGGCCTTCCAGGTCAAGCGGATCGCCGGGCAGGCCGGCGTGGTCGCCGAGGAGGCGGCCCGGCTGGTCGCCCGGCTGCGCGCGCTGAGCGGCACCGGTCCGGTGGACGTCAGCAGGGAGCTGACCGGACTGACCCTCGGCGTGCTCGGCCGCACCCTGCTGGACGAGGACCTCGCCGGGTACGCCTCGATCGGGCACTCCTTCGAGGCGGTCCAGGACCAGGCCATGTTCGAGATGGTCACCATCGGCTCGGTGCCCACCTGGCTGCCGCTGCCGAACCAGCTGCGCTTCCGGCGGGCCCGGGCCGAGCTGCAGCAGGTGGTCGACGCCCTGGTGGAGGTCCGGGACGCCCGGCCCACCGCGGACGGCGACGACGTGCTGTCCCGGCTGATCGAGTCGGTGCGCGCGGAGGACGACCCGCGGGTCGGCCGGGTGCGCATGCGCGACGAGCTGATCACCCTGCTGCTGGCCGGGCACGAGACCACGGCCAGCACGCTCGGCTGGTCGCTCTACCTGATCGACCGTCATCCGGAGGTGGCCGAGCGGCTGCGCGCGGAGGCGGTCGCGGTGCTCGGCGGCGACCGGCTGCCGGTATACGAGGACCTTCGTAAGCTCACGTACACCTCGATGGTGGTCGAGGAGGCCATGCGGCTCTACCCACCGGTGTGGATGCTCTCCCGGATCTCGCGCGAGCCGGACGAGATCGGCGGATACCGAGTGCCGGCCGGTGCCGACGTGGTCGTGTGTCCGTACACGATGCACCGGCACCCGGCGTTCTGGCCGGAGCCGGCCCGGTTCGACCCCGGCCGGTTCGACCCGGACCGCCCGGTCGACCGGCCGCGCTACGCCTACATCCCGTTCGGCGCCGGCCCGCGGTTCTGCGTGGGCAACAACCTCGGGATGATGGAAGCAGTGTTCGTACTCGCCGTGGTCTCGCGCGAGCTGCGCCTCGAGCTGGTGCCGGGCGCTCAGGTCACGGCCGAGCCGATGCTGTCCCTGCGGGTGCGCGGGGGCTTGTCGATGACGGTGCGCCCGGCCGAGTGATGAGCGAGCGGCCCGCCGCCCGCCGTCCGTGACCGGCGGCGGACGGCGGGCTCCGGCATGTCCGGATTCAGCGCCCTGGCCCGGGCGCCCGGCATCGCCAGCAGCGCGGCCACTGCGCCCGCGGCGCACAGCACTGCGATGATTTCGAGCGTGCGGGCGAAGCTCGGCGGCGCCGGGTCTGCCGAACCGGCCGAATCCGCGCGGCCGTCGAGCACCGCGGCCACCACCGCAAAGCCGAGGGTCCCGCCGAGGTAGCGCAGCGAGCCGAGCGAATCAGGGCTCATGCTCAGCGGTGGGTGCGGCTGGGAAGCGCGGGTCGCGTCCCGGGCGGCCGGCAGCGCCGCGGCGATCCCGCAGCCGGCCAGCACGAGCGGCCCGGCCTGCCGCGGATACGACCACCCCGCCTCGATGCCGTGCGCGAGCAGCACCAGCGCGACCGCGGCCGTCATCAGTCCGGCGGCCGCCAGCGGCCCGGTGCCCATCCGCCGGCTCAGCGGCCCGGACAGCGGCACGCACAGCAACAGCGCGGCGGCCCACGGGGCCAGCCGCGTCCAGGCGCTCATCGGGTCGCTGCCGAGCGAGGCGAAGTAGAGCGGGAGCAGCAGTACCGTGCCGAACAGCGTCGCGTGCGCCAGCGCGTAGCTCGTTCTGGCGCCGGCGAACCGCAGCAGGCGGAACGCTCCCAGCGGAATCCTGCTCGAGGCGTGATATGCGAGCAGTGCGAGGCCTGCCGCGAGCGCGGCGATCACCCGCGGGTCGCCCCAGCCGAGCGCGTTGCCCGCGGTCAGCCCCCAGGCCGCGCCGAACGCGCCGCCGGCGAGGACCAGCGTCCCGAGCACGTCGAGCGGGCGGCGCGGGCCCAGCGTGGCGGTCCACCGGTCCGGCACCGCCAGGATGGCCGCGACCGCGCACAGCGGCAGGTTGATCCAGAAGATCCAGCGCCAGCCCAGGCCGTCCGCGGCGGCCGCGCAGGCGGGCGGCCCGAACACCGCCGACCATTCGGCGACGCCGCCGATGAAGCCGGGCAGCGCGTAGTCGAGCCGGGGCGAGAACGTGGCGCCGAGGTCCGACAACGCCGTCGGGACGACCAGGCCCGCGGCGGCGCCCTGGCCGATCCGGCCGGCGATCAGCCAGTCGGCGGTCGGCGCTGCCGCGCACATGATCGAGGAGAGTGCGAGCACGACCTGGCCGGCGATGAACACGCTGCGCGGACTGTACATCCCGCGTAGCGCGCAGCCGGGGCGCAGCGTGACGGCGAAGGCCGCGGTGTAGGCGATGACCATCCACACCAGCGCCTCTTGGGAGGCGCCCAGGCTCCGCCCGATCCGGCCGAGCGCGTCGGCGATGCCGAGGCTGTCCAACGAGACCAGCGACACCACCGAGAGCGCGGCGATCGAGAGATGCAGCTGCTTGTTCTTCATGTAGTGGTCTGCTTTCCCCGGACGCCGTGGTGGGAGCGAGCCGGCGGTGCACGCGGACCCGTCCCTCGGTCCGTACTGCTGGCCGGCACGGCCCGCGGTGATCCGCGACCGCGCGCCCGACCATCACACCGCGCCGCACCGCGGTCGGCCGGCTCGGGCCCCGCTGTACCACCCGCTGGTCCGGCTTGCGAGATCCTACCCATCGAATCAGCGTTTTCATCCTGCCGCAGCACATTGCGGAACCTCGGCGGGAAATCGGGCTACCTCCGCGCGGCCGAACGCCGCCGGCGCACGCCTCCGGCGCGGGGCGCGCTGTGCTGTGCGGCGCTGTGCTGTGCGGTGTTGCGTCGGCACGTGCGACCCCGTCGCCGGGCACGGATGAGGAGCGACCGGCGGCACCGCCGCGCCGGCCGCCCCGCCACCTGCTCAGTCTGCTGCCACGGACCCGACCGGCTTGGCCCAGGGCAGCGCCCCGACGGCTCGGCGCGCCGCCGTCAGCGCCGCCCACGCGGCCGTCTCGACCAGCTGCGCATCGTCCGGCTGCACGCGCCGGAAGTCCTCCACGACCGAGCCGTCGATCTGGTAGGAGGCCAGCGCGACCAGCAGGGCGAGCCGGCCGGCCGGCCGGTCCACAGGACCGAGCGCGGCGAGCGGCTGCTCGATCCACGACCGGCTCAGGCCCTTGGGACGCCCGTCCCAGGCCGCCAGCTCCGCGAACACCAGCTCGCGCACCGGCTCGGGCACCGACCGCCGGCCGGCCCGCTCGAGCGCGGCGGCCGCGCGTGCGAAGGCCTGCTCGACGGACGGATTCCCCGCGCTCCAGACCAGATCCGGGTCGGGATCGGCGGCCGGGAGCAGATCGAGCGCGGCGCCCGCGGGGCCGATCCGGCGGCGGGCCGCGCGGATCATGGCACTGAGAACGCGCTCGACCACCGGCAGGCCTCGGCGCGGCGCCGACGGCGGCATCGGCGCGTCCTCGAGGAACGTGTTGACCATGCGGTTGATGTAGTGGAACGTGGCGGCGACCCCGACGTATTCGGGTGCTTCCTCGAGCGGGAACGGCGCGTCTGTGCCCGACTCCATAGCCCGACCCGCGACGCGGCCGATTCCCCGGGCCCACGCCGCCGCCGCGCGCACGGCCGGATCGCGCAGCTCGTCGATCCGGTCCGCGCCGATCAGCGCGGCGGCCCGGCCGCCGGCCAGGCCGCGCAGCGTGGCGCCGTGCACGGTCACGCAGTAGGGGCAGGCGTTGGCCAGCGACACCCCGCAGGCGACCGCCTCCTTGACCGGCCGGCCGACCAGGCCGGGCGCCAGCAGCGTCTCGCGCAGGATCAGCCAGCCCGCGGCCATCGCCTCGGGCGCCGGCGAGTGCAGCGCCACCGGCGGCGCCAGCACCCCGAACTCCCGTTCCACCTGGCGGTAGACCCGGCCGACCAGCGGATCGGCCGAGTCGGACCGGGCCGGCGTCAGGTACCTGATCTGGTCCAGCGCCAGCCTGCGCATCGCCGCGCGCATCGGGGGCCCGGCCACGGCTAGTCGCCGATCAGGACTGCCGCCGCGGCCGCGGTGGCGCGCCGGGCCTCGGTGCCGCCGTCCGGCGCGGGCGCGCCGTAGGAGACCTCGACCCCCCGGGCCCGGGCCGCCTTCACGATCGCCGGGACCGCGCGCTCGGCCAGCGCCGCGATGGTCATCGCCGGGTTCACGGTGAGCGCGCCGGGCACCGCGGAGCCGTCGGTCACGAACACGCCGGGGTGCCCGCGCAGCTCGTGCGTGTCATCGAGGGCTGACGTCGCCGGGTCGTCGCCGAGCCGGCACGAGGCGAGCGGGTGCACCGAGTAGGCGCCGACCACGTCGTTCGTCCACGGCATCACCCGGGAGAGCCCGTTGTGCTCGAGGATCTGGCGCACCGCCGCGTCGGACAGCTCCCAGCCGCGCAACGTGTTGGGGGTCGGCCGGTAGCTCAGCGAGCCGAAGCCGAGCAGCTGCTGGGAGAGCCGGCTGGAGTTGCCGGTCGGCGGCGGCGGCCCGAACACGCCCTCGTTGTCGTCCTCGGACATGGTGAACGTGGTCAGCCACGAGCGCCACTGCCCGATCATCTCCTTCTTGCGCGCGCCGAACCAGCTCGGCCCGTCCGCGTCCGGGATCTGCGCCAGGATCGTGCCGAAGCCGGGCGGGAAGTAGAGCTGCTCCAGCGAGAAGCGCTCGTATTCGGGCAGCGCGCCGTCCAGCCGGTCCCAGCTGGCCACCGTCGGGCCCTTGCCGATCTGGTAGCCCAGGTAGGCGGTCGCCTCGTCGCGGGTCAGGCCCAGCAGCTCGCGCACCTTGTCCTCTTCGAGCACTGCGGTGTTCAGCCGCTCGCCGTTGCCGGAGAAGTACCGGCCGACCGCGTGCGGCATCGCGCCGAGTTCGGGCTCCGAGCGCTGCAGGATGACCGGGGTGGCGCCGGCGCCCGCGGCGATCACGACGATCTTCGCGTCGATCGCGCCGCTCCCGGTGGCCTGCCGGTAGTCGACCTCGTCGATCGTGTTGTAGTGCACGCGGTAGCCGGCGCCGGTCCGGGTGATCTTCTGCACCTCGTGCAGGGGCCTGATCTCGGCGCCGTGCGCGACCGCGGCCGGCAGGTAGTTGAGCAGCAGCGAGCGCTTCGCGTCGAACTTGCAGCCGGACATCATCCAGTTGCAGTTGGTGCAGAGCTCGTCGTCGATCGCGGTAGGCACCGGGTTCGCGGTGTGCCCGGCGGCGGCGCAGGCCGCGGCGAACAGCCCGCCGATGTAAGGCACCTTCTCCCACGAGGTGGTGGTCACCGGCAGCGCCTCGGCGACGCGGTCGTACCAGGGGTCGAGCGCGTCGCGGTCCAGCGCGGCCGGCCACATCCGCCGGCCGATCGAGCCGCGCCGCTCGAAGACGAAGCGCGGGGCGCGCGGCATCGCGGCGAAGTACACCACGCTGCCGCCGCCGACGCAGTTGCCGCCGAGCACGCTCATGCCGTCGCCGACCACGAAGTCGAAGATCCGGGTCGTCGAGGTGCCGAACTTGAAGTCCTGGTCGAACCCGTCCGCGGTCAGCCACGGCCCGCGCTCGAGCACCAGCACACGCGCGCCGCCGGCGGCCAGGTGGTAGGCCGGGATGGCGCCGCCGAAGCCGCTGCCGACGATCAGGACGTCCACTCTCTCGGTCGCACTCACTTCAGACTCCCCGTCTCGGACGTGTCAGGGTGCAGCGGCGCCAGCGCCCGGCGGTACGAGGACTTCGGGAAGCGCCACAGCCCGTCCGGGTCCGGCGGCGCGAAGCCCAGCGTCAGCAGGCCGGGATGCCCTTGCGCGAGCGCCTGCGCGGTGTGCATGTGCGCGCCGGTGTCGAAGGCCATGTAGCTGAACATCGCCAGGCCCACCCAGAACATCTTCTCCGGGTGCTCCGGCGCCATCAGTTCGGCGGCCAGCGCGATCCGGTGCTCGGACGCCAGGCCGACGAACGGCAGTTCGGGGTCCGGCTCGAGGCCGTGCTCGGCGCAGTAGCGCGCGGCGTGGCCGTTCAGTGCGGCGGCCAGGTCGCCGAGCGAGGGCTCCATCCCTCCCTCCGGGGTCTCCAGGATCGCGATCGCCCCGGCGGCCACGGCCCCGCCGCCGGGGGCGGCCCCGGCCACGGCGCGGTCCTGCGGCGAGCGCTTCTCGCCGGGGATGATGGTGTCGGCGAACGCCTCGAGCGTCATCGTCCGGATCTCCCGGCCGGGATCGTCCGAATTCATCGGGCCTCCAAGAAACGGCCCCGTCGTCGGCGGCGCCGTGGATCGCGCCGGAAAGGCGGGACGGGTGCGTGGGGAAACCTGCGCCGGGGATTCGAAGCAGCCTGCGATCGCCGGCGGCGTCGACCGCGGTGTCGGTCGCACTGCCGATCGCGCGGTGTCGATCGCGCAGTGGTCGGTCGTGTTGCCGATTGCCGTGTCGATTCGATTGCAGTGCCGATTATTCGGCCGGGGCGAAACCCGGCGCATCTTCGGAATTGCCGTGCCGCGGGCCCGGCCGCGAGGTGGCGCCACCTGGCGGCGCGTCCGGGCAGCCCCATTGGGCAGCGCCATCGGGCGGCGCCGCGCGCTCCGGGCCAACAGGGCAAGAAGCGAGAAGACCCCGGCGTACGCGCCGAAGCAGACTGGGCCCACGTCGCCGTGCACCGACACGGCGCACCGTCGTCTCGCACTGGAGGGCTCGGGGATGTCTCAGGAATCCGACGTGTACACCGACCTGGTCGCAGAGGCCGACTACCTCGACGGCTTCGTGGCCGGGCTCGGCGCCGAGTGGGACCTGCCCACGCCGGCGCCCGGCTGGACGGTCGCGCACCAGATCGCCCATCTCGCGTTCGTCTCGACCCTGGCCCGGCAGGCCGCCGCCGAGCCGGCCGCGTTCGCCGCGCAGGCGTCGGCCGCCAAGTCCGGCTTCCAGGCCGCGGTGGACGGCGCGCTGCAGCGCCTCTTGGCCGACTCGCACGGCGGGATCCTGGAGCGGTGGCGCCGCGAGCGGGTCGCCGCCGCCGAGGCGCTGGCCGCGGTGCCGGCCGGGCAGATGGTGCCGTGGCTGGTCAACCCGCTGCCGGCCTCCGTGCTGACGGCCGCCGGGCTCATGGAGCACTTCGGGCACGGCCAGGACGTGGTCGACGCGCTCGGCGCGCAGCGCGAGTACACCGACCGGATCGGCCACGTCGCCTGGTTCGCGACCCGGACCCGGGACTTCGGCTACGAGGCGCGCGGGCTCGAGCCGCCGGAGCAGGAGTTCCGGTTCGAGCTGACCGCCCCCTCGGGCGCCGCGTGGAACTTCGGGCCCGAAGACGCCGAGCAGCGGGTGAGCGGGCCGGCGGTCGACTTCTGCCTGCTGGTCACCCGCCGGCGGCACCGCGACGACCTCGACCTGAAGGCGGTCGGCCGGCACGCGGACCGGTGGCTCGACATCGCCCAGGCCTACCGCGGCCCGGCCGGCGACGGCCGGCGGCCGGGGCAGTTCGCCGGGAACTCCGGCCAGAATCCTGATGCAGCGCCCGCGGCCAGGACTCTGACGCAGTCCTGACCCGCGCGGCGGCCGGCCACCGCCGGACCGGCGGAGATCCTCACGAAGTACCGGGATATCGAGTCACCACCGCGGATTCCGTGGAATCCACCGGTTCCGCGGTGCACCGAGCAGAACGCCGCGCCGCCGAATACGGGGTCGGCCCGGCCGACGAGGAAAAGCGCGACCTCACGTCGCATCGCCACGGGGAACGGACCGGCCCGCGGCGCGCCCGACCGGCGCGCGGGGCGGGCCGGCGGCCGGCCGCCGCTGCGGCCGGACGGGGCGCCGTTCCGGACGCGACGCAATCCACACACATGCCCAGGAACCGGCATCCGCCTACCGCGCACCGGGGGGACCCCGCCGCGCGCCGGCACAGGAGCGGCCCGCGGATCCCGCGAGCGCCGCCGGGCGATGGCGCGCTGTCCGAGGGCGACGGCTTCACCACGGATCGGTCTGACAGGAGGCAATGGTGACGGTCCGCGAACGACTTCGACGCCTGATACCAACGTTCACCGCTCTCGGCCTGGTCGCGGCGCTCGCACTGGGCGCGCAGGCGGCGGTGGCGGTGACGGGCGCGGCACAGACCGCGGCGCAGTTCAAGTTCGTGCAGCTGCCGATCGCGCTGCCGCCCGGCTACGACAGCCAGCACATGAACACGATCCGGCAGGTCAACCCGGCCTTCCAGAAGATCGACGCGTGGATCTCCTCGGTCGGCGCCAGCATCGCGATCAACGACGTGACCGGGCACGGCCGCGCCGACGGCATGTGCATCGTCGACACCCGCACGAACGAGGTGATCGTCACCTACACGCCGACCGCGCCCAAGGCCGACCAGTTCACGCCCTTCGTGCTGAACGCCGAGCCGGACCTGCCCTACGACACCAACACCATGGCGCCCACCGGCTGCACTCCGGGCGACTACACCGGCGACGGCCGCACCGGCTTCCTGGTGACCTACTGGGGCCGCACCCCGGTGCTGTTCCTGCCCAAGTCCACCGCGACGACGCCCTCGCGCAGCGCCTACGTGGCCCGCGAGCTGGTGCCGAGCGTCAGCCTCAACGGCCAGTACAACGGCCCGCAGTGGAACACCGACGCGGTCTACGTCGGCGACCTCGACGGCACCGGCCACCCCTCGATCATCGTCGGGAACTACTTCCCGGACTCCTCGGTGCTCGACGCGAACGGCCAGGACAACGTCACCATGCTCAACTCGCTGTCCAGCGCGAAGAACGGCGGCGGCGACCTGGTCTACCAGTGGGCCTCGGCGACTTCGGGCACTGATCCGAACGTCGGGTACGCGGCGGTCGAGGACGCGATCCCGTACCTGGACGACACCGGCTGGACGCTGGCCATCTCCGGCGCCGACCTGACCGGCGACGGCCTGCCCGACGTCTACATCGCCAACGACTTCGGCCACGGGCACCTGCTGTTCAACCGCTCCACGCCGGGCCACATCGCGTTCACCGAGGCCACCGGCGACCGCACGCCTACCACGCCGAAGTCCTTCGTGCTCGGCAACGGCTCGTTCAAGGGCATGGGCGTCGACTTCACCGACCTGAACGACAACGGCAAGTTCGACATCCTCGTCAGCAACATCACCGTCGCCGACGGCCTCGAGGAGAGCAACTTCGTCTTCGTCAACAAGGCGAGCAGCGACGCGAACATGCAGTCGGACCTGGCCGGCGGCCTCGCGCCGTTCACCCAGGAGGCGCAGCAGTACGGCCTGGCCTGGAACGGCTGGAGCTGGGACGTGAAGACCGGCGACTTCCTCAACGACGGCCAGCAGGAGGTTCTGCAGACCAACGGCTTCGTCAAGGGCTCGATCGACCGCTGGAACTGGCTGCAGGAGATGGCCATGACCAACGACGACCTGCTCTCCAACCCGGCGATGTGGCCGAACGTCCCGGCCGGCACCGACATCGCCGGCGACGAGAGCATGGGCTTCTACGCCAAGAACTCCTCCGGCACCTACGTGGACATCGACTCCCAGCTCGGCATCGCGGACCCGATCCCGACCCGCGGCGTGGCGACCGGCGACACCACCGGCACCGGCACGCTCGACTTCGCGGTGGCCCGCCAGTGGGGCCCGCCGGCCTTCTACGCCAACCAGGCCCCGGACCGCGGCAACTCGCTAGAGCTCGAGCTCTACCGGCCGTCCACCGACGGCAAGGCCGATCAGGGTCTTGAGGGGCCCGGCGCGCCGGCCTACGGCGCGACGGTGACGCTCACCACGCCGTCCGGAACGCAGATCTCGCAGCTCGACGGCGGCGGCGGGCACGGCGGGTTCCGCAGCTTCGACGTCCACTTCGGGCTCGGCTCGTACTCCGGACCGGTCGACGCGCACATCCAGTGGCAGGACGACAAGGGCCACCTGCACGACCAGACCGTGACCCTGACGCCCGGCGTGCACGACCTCATGCTGACCAACGTCGCCAAGGAGATCTTCGACCGATGAGCACGCTAGTCCAGACGCCCCCGGCGACCGGCGGGGCCCCGGCCGCGCCGTCGGCCCCCGAGGCGAAGAAGAAGCCCGATCCGCACTACATCGCGCTGCGCAACTTCGCCCTGTCGATCAGCGTCTTCAACATCTTCGGCTACACCCTGCTGGGCTTCGAGCAGCCGTGGCTGTGGCCGCTGCTCGCGCTCGCCGTCGGCTACAGCACCGAGCTGTCGTTCGAGACGCTCAGCGCCTGGGCCTACCGGCGGCGCCCGCGCTACCTCGGCAAGGGCGCGCGCGGCATGTACGAGTTCCTGCTGCCGGCGCACATCACCTCGATCGCCGTCAATATGCTGCTTTACGCGAACAACCAGTTCCTGCCGGTCGCCCTCGGCGTGGTGATCGGGGTCTCCGCGAAGCACGCGATGCGCGCCCCGATCGGCGGCAAGATGCGGCACTTCATGAACCCGTCCAACTTCGGCATCGCCGCGGTCCTGCTGCTGCTGGGCAACTGGGTGAGTATCGCGCCGCCGTACGAGTTCACCGAGAAGGCGAACACCTTCTTCCGGGTGATGATCCCGATCGTCATCGTCACCGCGGGCACCGTGATCAACGGGCTGCTGACCAAGCGGGTGCCGCTGATCGTCGGCTGGCTCGGCGGCTTCGCCATCCAGGCGTTCATACGGCACGGGATCTGGAACGTGGCGCTGTTCTCCGCGCTCGGCCCGATGACCGGCGTCGCGTTCGTGCTCTACACCAACTACATGGTCACCGACCCCGGCACCACGCCGTCGAAGGCCAGGCCGCAGTTCATGTTCGGCGCCTCGGTGGCCATGGTCTACGGAGTGCTGATGCTGTTCCAGGTCGTCTATACGCTCTTCTTCGCCACCGCGATCGTGTGCATCCTGCGCGGCGGCGGCTGGTGGGTCGCGTACTACTTCGGCGAGCGGCGCAAGCGCGCGGCCGCGGCGGTCCCGCCGGCCGGCCGCAGCGTCGCGGCGGAGGCGGTCTCCGCATGACCGGCGCAGTAATCGGCACGGCGACCGCGGCCCGCATCGCCGTCGTCGGCATCGCCTGCCGCTACCCGGACGCCGACTCGCCGGCCCGGCTGTGGGAGAACGTCCTGGCCGGACGCCGCGCCTTCCGCCGGCTGCCGGACGAGCGGATGCGCCGGGAGGACTACTACTCGCCCGACCCGGCCGCCCCGGACCGCTTCTACACCGCCAAGGCCGCGGTGCTCGAAGGCTTCGAATTCGACCGGGTGGCGCACCGGATCGCCGGCAGCACCTTCCGCTCGACCGACATGACGCACTGGCTGGCCCTGGACACCGCCGCCCGGGCGCTGGAGGACGCCGGCTTCCCGGCCGGCGTGGGCCTGGCCGCCCGGAACACCGGCGTGATCGTCGGCAACAGCCTGACCGGCGAGTTCAGCCGGGCCAACCTGATGCGGCTGCGCTGGCCCTACGTGCGCCGCACGGTCGGCGCTGCGCTGCGCGACATCGGCTGGGAGGACGGCCCGCTGGCGGACTTCCTCGGCGCCCTGGAGCGGCGCTACAAGAGCCCGTTCCCGCCGATCGACGAGGACACCCTGGCCGGCGGCCTGGCGAACACCATCGCCGGCCGGATCTGCAACCACTTCGACTTCAAGGGCGGCGGCTTCACCGTCGACGGGGCCTGCTCCTCGTCCCTGCTGTCGGTCGCGACCGCCTGCGACGCGCTGGCCGCCGGCCGGCTCGACGCGGCCGTGGCCGGCGGGGTGGACCTGAGCATCGACCCGTTCGAGGTGATCGGCTTCGCCAAGACCGGCGCGCTGGCCACCGGCACCATGAAGGTCTACGACCGCGGGTCCAACGGCTTCTGGCCCGGCGAGGGCTGCGGAATGCTGGTGCTGATGCGCGACGAGGACGCGGTCGCGCAGGGCCGGTTCCGCTACGCCACCATCGCCGGCTGGGGCTTCTCCTCGGACGGCAGGGGCGGCATCACCCGGCCCGAGGCGGACGGCCACCGGCTGGCGCTGCAGAGGGCTTACTCGGCGGCCGGGTTCGGCATCGAGACCGTCGCGTACCTCGAAGGCCACGGCACCGGCACCGCGGTCGGCGACGCCACCGAGCTGCGCGCCTTCTCCGCGCACCGGCGGGAGGCCGACCCGGAGGCGCCGCCCGCGGCGATCAGCACGGTCAAGGGCAACTTCGGGCACACCAAGGCCGCCGCGGGCGTGGCCGGCCTGATCAAGGCCGTGCTCGCGGTGCGCCACCAGGTGATCCCGCCGGCCACCAGCCACGTCGAGGACCACCCGGAGCTGGCCGGGCCGAAGCCGGCGCTGCGCGTCCCGGACGCCGCCGAGCTCTGGCCGGCCGGCGCGCCGGTGCGGGCCGGCGTCTCGTCGATGGGCTTCGGCGGGATCAACGCGCACGTCGTGGTCGAGCACGCGGACGGCGCCCGGCGCTCCCGGCTCGGCCGGGTCACCGAGCGGCTGGTGCGCTCGCGTCAGGACGCCGAGCTGCTGCTGCTCGACGCGGTCGGCATCGCCGAGCTGCGCGGGCAGGTGGCCCGGCTCGCGGCGCTCAGCGAGAAGCTCTCTTACGCGGAGCTCGCGGATCTGGCCGCCACCCTGCAGCGCGAGCTGTACGGCCGCCCGATCCGCGCGGCCGTGGTGGCCGCCTCGCCCGAGGAGGCCGCGGCCCGCTTCGCCAAGCTGCTCTCGCTGCTCGACAGCGGCGCCCGCTCGGTGCTCGACACCGCGGACGGGGTCTTCCTCGGCCGGGCCGCCGCCGAGCCGCGCATCGGCCTGCTGTTCCCCGGCCAGGGCGCCGGGCGGCGCGGCGACGGCGGCGCGCTGCGGCGCCGCTTCGCAGAGGTCGATGACCTCTACCGGGACCGCGCGCTGCCCGTGGACGGCGACCTGGTCGCCACCGCGGTCGCGCAGCCGCGCATCGCCACCGGATCGGCGGCCGGCCTGCGCGTCCTGTCCGCGCTCGGCATCGAGGCGGTCGGCGCGGCCGGGCACAGCCTCGGCGAGCTGTCCGCGCTGCACTGGGCCGGCGCGATGAGCGAGACCGCGCTGCTGGACCTGGCCGCGGCCCGCGGCGCGGTGATGGGCGAGGCGAGCGAGGGCGGCGGCACCATGGCGGGCATCGCCGCGCCGCCCGAGCAGGTCGAGCCGCTGCTGGCCGGCGAGGAGGCGGTGATCGCCGGCTACAACGGCCCGCGGCAGACCGTGGTCTCCGGAACCGCCCGCTCGGTGGACGCGGTCGTCGCGCGCGCGGCCGCCCTGGGCCTGGACACCAGCCGGATCAACGTGTCGCACGCGTTCCACTCGCGGCTCGTCGCCCCGGCCGCGCAGGCCTTCGCGGACCGGCTGGCGCGCGAGCGTTTCAGCCCGCTGAGCCGCGCGGTCTACTCCACCGTCACCGGGGCCGAGCTGCCGCCCGACGCGGACCTGCCGGATCTGCTGACCCGCCAGATCGTCTCGCCGGTGCGCTTCGAGCAGGCGGCGCGCGAGCTGGCCGGGCGGGTGGACCTGCTGATCGAGGTGGGCCCCGGCCGCATCCTGCGCGGCCTGGCCGAGCAGATCACCGACGTGCCCGCGGTCTCGCTGGAGGCGGACAGCCCGTCGCTGGCCGGCCTGCTCGGCGCGGTCGCGGCCGCCTACGCGCTCGGCGCGCCGGTGCGGCACGCGGCCCTGTTCGAGGGCAGATTCACCCGGGATCTGCCGCTGGACAAGGAGTTCCGCTTCCTGGCCAGCCCGTGCGAGTCCGCGCCGGAGGCGTACTTCGCCGTCGCCTCGGACCCGGCTGCGCAGCCCGCTGACTCCGTCGCCGCCATCGCGTCGCAGTCGCCTGATGCGGCGGCCGGGACGCAGACCAGCCTGGAGGTGCTGCTGCGGCTGGCCGCCGAGCGGGCCGAGCTGCCGGTCGAGGCGGTGCGCGCGGACAGCAACCCGCTGGACGAGCTGCACCTGAGCTCCATCACGGTGGGCCAGATCATCGGGCAGGTCTCGCGCGAGCTCGGCATCAGCGCGCCGATGGCCACCTCGGCCTTCGCCACCTCGACCCTCGGCGAGCTGGCCGAGATGCTCGACCAGCTCGCGCAGGGCCCGGACGCGCAGTCGGCGGGCCGGCCCGACACGGTGCTCGGCGTCTCTCCCTGGGTGCGCGCCTTCGACGTGGAGCTCGTCCCGGCCGAGCCCGGCCCGCCGATCCGCTCCGCAGCGGGCAGCGAGTGGCAACTGTTCGCGCCCGACCGCCACCCGCTCGCCTCGGCGCTGCACTACGCGCTGCGCCGGGCCGGCGTCGGCGACGGGGTGCTGCTGTGCCTGCCGCGGGACTGCGACGAGGACCACGTCGGCCTGATGCTCTCGGCCGCGCGCGCCGCCCTCTCGGCCGGCGGATCCGCGCGCTTCGTGGCGGTCGGCGACCGGCGCGGCGCCGCGGGCCTGGCCAAGACCCTGCACCTGGAGGACCCGCGGATCGCGACCACGCTGGTCACGCTGCCGCTGCCGGAGGAGATGACCGACGCGCAGGCGACCCGCGCCGCGGCCGCGATCGCCGCGGACGTCGCGGCGACCGGCGGTTTCAGCGAGGTCTGCTATGACGCGGACGGCGCCCGGCGTATTCCGGTGCTGCGACCGCTGCCGGCGCCCGGCGCGGTCGCGCTGCACGACCCGATCGGCCCCGAGGACGTGCTGCTGGTCACCGGCGGCGGCAAGGGGATCACGGCCGAGTGCGCGCTCGCCCTCGGCCGGGACACCGGCGCGGCGGTCGGCCTGATGGGCCGGTCCGACCCGCAGGAGGACGCGGAACTCGCCGCCAACCTCGAGCGGATGGCCGCGGCCGGCGTGCGGTACCACTACGCGGTGGCCGACGTGACCGTGCCGGACCAGGTGAAGGCGGCCGTCGACGCGGTGCGCGGCAGCCTCGGCCCGGTCACCGCGGTGCTGCACGGCGCCGGGCGCAACGAGCCGAGGGCGCTGGCCGACCTGGACGAGGACTCGTTCAAGCGGACCCTCGCGCCGAAGGTCGGCGGCCTGGAGACGGTGCTGGCCGCGGTGGACCCGGCGGGCCTACGGCTGCTGGTCAGCTTCGCCAGCATCATCGGCCGGGCCGGCCTGCGCGGCGAGGCGGACTACGCGACCGCGAACGACTGGCTCAGCGACCTGACGAAGCGGGTGGGCGAGGACTACCCCGACTGCCGGTGCGTCTCGCTGGAGTGGTCGGTCTGGTCCGGCGCCGGCATGGGCGAGCGGCTCGGCGTGCTCGAGTCGCTGGTCCGGGACGGCATCGAGCCCATCCCGGTGCGCGAGGGCGTGGCCCTGCTCGGCCGGCTGATCGCCGATCCGGCGGTCCCGGGCGCGGTGGTCGTGGCGGGCCGGGCGGACGGGCTGCCGACGCTCGCGCTCGAACGGTCCGAGCTGCCGCTGCTGCGGTTCCTCGACCGGCCGCGGGTGCACTACCCGGGCATCGAGCTGGTCGTGGACGCGGACCTGTCCGCGACCGGCGACCTCTACCTGCCGGACCACCTGCTCGATGGCGACCTGCTGTTCCCGGCGGTGTTCGGCATGGAGGCGATGGCGCAGGCCGGCGCCGCGCTGACCGGGCGGTCCGGCCCGCCGGTGCTCGAGGACGTCGAGTTCCTGCGCCCGATCGTGGTCCCGCCCAGCGGGAGCACGACCATCCGGGTGGCGGCCCTGGCCACCGGCCCGGACACGGTGCGCGCGGTGATCCGCAGCAGCGACACCGGTTTCCAGGCCGACCACTTCGCCGCGACGCTGCGCTACGGCGTGCCGCTGCCGGCCGAGGCCGCGCCGCGGCCCCTCGCGCCGGACGCGCCGGCCCTGCCGGTGGATCCGGCGAAGGATCTCTACGGCCCGGTGCTGTTCCAGGGCGACCGGTTCCAGCGGCTGCTCGGCTACCGTGGCCTCGCCGCCAAGAGCTGCACGGCGCGGATCGACAACGTACGTAAGGCATCCTGGTTCGCCGGCTTCCTGCCCGGCGAGCTGGTCGCCGCCGACCCGGGCGCCAGGGACACGTTCATGCACGCGATCCAGTGCTGCGTGCCCGACGCGACGCTGTTGCCGGCCGGCGTGGAGCGGCTGTACCTCGCCGATCCGGCGGCCGTGGCGGCCGACGCCGAGCTGACCCTGCACGCCGCCGAGCGGCTGCGCGACGGCGACACCTACACCTACGACCTCGACATCCGCGACCCGGCCGGCGCGCTGGTCGAGCGGTGGGAGGGGCTGCGGCTCCAGGCCGTGCGCAAGCTGGACGGATCAGGGCCCTGGCTCCCGTCGCTGCTCGGGCCGTACCTGGAGCGGCGCACCGAGCCGGTGCTGGGCACGCAGCTGCGCTGCGTCGTGTGGCCCGACGCGGAGGAGCCCGGCGCCGGCAAGGGCGTCGCGGCTCGCCGACGGCAGACCGCGGCGGCGCTCGGCTGGCTGCTCGGCCCGGACACCGCGGTGCGGTACCGGCCCGACGGCATGCCCGAGGTCGACACCGGCGTTCCGGTCTCGTCCGCGCACGGCGCCGGAGTCACCTTCGCGGTGGCGTGCGGCAGCGGCCTGGTCGCCTGCGACGTGGAGGAGGCGGCCGAGCGCACCGAGCAGCAGTGGGCTGATCTGCTCGGCCCGGACGGCCTCGCGCTGGCCCGGCTGATGGCCGCCGAGGGCGGCGAGAGCCTCGAGGTGGCGGCGACCCGGGTGTGGGGCGCGGGCGAGTGCCTGCGCAAGGCCGGGCGCGCCATGGTCGGGCTCACCGTGGCCGGCCCCGCGCGGCCGGAGTCGTGGACCGTGCTGCGCGCGGGCCCGGCGCTGATCGCCACGTTCCCCACGCGCCTGCGCGGGGCCGTGGACCCGGTTGTCTTCGCGATGCTGACGGAGGGCGGCGATTGAGTATGGGGCCTTACTACGAGTACCGGCACCTGGTCGGCTTCGAGGAGACCAATCTGGTCGGGAACGTCTACTACGTGAACTACTTCAGGTGGCAGGGCCGCTGCCGGGAGATGTTCCTGCGCGACCACGCGCCGGACGTCCTGATGGAGATCCGCGAGGACCTCAAGCTGTTCACCCTCAAGTGCGAGTGCGAGTTCCTGGCCGAGCTGTCCGCGTTCGACGAGCTGTCGATCCGGATGCGGCTGGAGGACCTGACGCAGACCCAGATCGGCTTCGCGTTCGACTACGTGAGGCTGCGCGAGGGCGTGGAGGAACTCGTCGGCCGGGGCCGGCAGCGGATCGCGTGCATGCGCGGGCCGAACCACGACACCCGTCCGGCCCGGGTCCCCGAGTCGCTGCGCCGGGCGCTGTCCGCCTACGAGCCGGTGCTGGCCGGCGCGGCGGCGGCGGCCGGGAGCGCGCGATGAGCGCTGAGAGCACGTCGGTCAGCACGCCGCCGCGCGCGCACCGGGCCGGCGCGCCGCAGCCGCCGGGCGAGGCGCTGCGGATCCGGCCCGGCGCCCGCGAGCTGCGCTCGGTGCTCGGGGCCTTCGCGACCGGCGTCACGGTCGTCACGGCCGGGCGCACCGCCCCGTGCGGGATGACCGCGAACTCGTTCAGCTCGGTCTCGCTCGACCCGCCGCTGGTGCTGGTCTGCGTGAAGCGGGACGCGCTGCTGCACGGTGAGATCCTGGCCAACGGGGCCTTCGCGGTCTCGGTGCTCTCCTCGCGGCAGGAGCCGGAGGCGCGCTACTTCGCCGACCACGCCAGGCCGCGCGGCGACCAGGAGTTCGCGGCAGTGCGCTGCGCGCCCGGACCCCGCACCGGCGCGCCGGTGCTGCAGGACGCGCTGGCCTGGCTCGAGTGCCGGCTGGCCGCGGCCTACGACGGCGGCAGCCACTCGATCCTGCTCGGCTCGGTGCTGGACGCGGAGCGGCAGCCGCAGGACGACGCCCTGGTCTTCTACCGCGGCGGGTTCCGCCGGCTCGCCTCGGCGTGAGGGCGGAACGGACCGCCCGGACAGCGTCCGGGCGGTCCGGACTGCATATGCATGATGATATGTCAAGTCGAATCGACACTCCGGCTGTGCGGTCGCCGCGCGGACAACGGTTCGCGTTCGGGCCCTTGCGGACGGGCACCAACTCTGGAAGGATCGGAACCGATGCCAGTACTCTTATGGCAGAGCGCGAGGTCCAGGGCTCCAGGGGAAAAGCTCGGCTCGTCGAGTCGCCGGCCAGCGGTGGGGTTGACCGTGGTCCGCGGGGATTCCCGACGACGATCAATGCTGTTCGACATTTGACACTGTCGGCTGAATATCGATGCCGGCCGA
>DASYAE010000040.1:0-17102 GCA_036501535.1 Actinocrinis sp.
ACCGGGGCGGGGGTCTGGCTGGTCTGCGTGGTCGGCATGGTGCCCGCTTCTACCACTTCAGGGCATTGCACTTCAAGGGGTGTGATAGTCATGGGAATCCCTCACTCTTTCGGGTATCCCACCTTTTCCGACACACTCCCCCCGGTCGGCCGAGTCTGCTGTTGCGTCCGATTCCGATCAGGCCCAAGGCACGCAGGACGGCCCAGCCGCGGGCTCGGGTGACGGTGGCTTCGTCGATGGCTTCATCGGTGGGGCCGTAGGCGTAGGTGTCGAAGAAGCGGCTTGCGGTGCCGGCCGGCAGCAGGATCCAGGCGGCGGAGAGATCGGTCGCGGGATCGCCTGCGCAGAGCTCGCCGAAGTCGATCACCCCGGCGAGCAGCCCGTCCTGGACGACCACGTTCGCCGGATGCAGGTCGCCGTGTAGCCAGAGCGGCGGGCCCTGCCAGACTGGCGCCGCGAGAGCCTTCTGCCACACTTCCTGCGCGGCGTCAGCGTTCGGATGGTCGGCGATGAGGTCGAACTGGTCGGCGGTGGCCTGGAATTCGGCCAGGGGGACGCCGCGCGCGGGGTTGGCGGGGGCGTCTGCGGGCGCCTGGTGATGCAGTGCACTGAGGAATTCTGCGAGGACGTCGGCCGCTTCGGTGCGTGTGATCGGTGCGCGATCGGCCGGGTCTCCCTCGACCCAGCGCACGATCGACCAGGTGTGGTCGAAGAGGCTTGATGGTTTGCCGATACGCACCGGGGTGGGTGTTGGCAGGGGCAGGCGCTTCGCCAGTGTTGGCAGCCACGTCTGCTCGATGTGCAGCAGGGCCGGCGCTCGCTCGGTACGCGGCATGCGCACTGCCAGTTCGTCGCCGAGGCGGAACTGCTGGTTGTCCCAGCCTCCGTCGACGTCTTGCAGTTCGAGGTCCGCGAGATCCGGATGCTGGTCCCGTAGCAGCGCCCGCACCAGGTCCTGCTCGAACTTGAAATCCTCCACCGCTGAGCCTCCGATCACGGCAGGGTCGGTATCCGCGGCTTGTGTGGCTTGCGTTGCTTCCGCGGCTTCCGGGGCGCGCCGGGGTCAGGATTTCACGATCACCGTGATGGTGACTTTGCCTACGACGCAGCTGCCGTCCGTCGGCAGTTGTGCGGCGGTGGCTCCGGTCGGGCATGCGGGCAGGGGCGGGGACGCGGAAGCTGGAGCGGTTGTGGTCGGGACGGAGAGTGTCCAGGTCAGCGTGGTCGTGCCGGGTGCTTTCGCCTGGTATTGCTCGCTCCACCCGGTTTGGCAGCCGGTGCTCGGTGTGGCGCAGGGTTCTGGGGACGAGTGGTCCATCGGGCCGTCGTCCTGGAGGACGGCGGTGTTGCCGTGGCCGGCCTGGGTCCAGTCGGCTCCCGGGAAGATGCCCAGGTCCACTCTGAGGTAGTCGCTCGCACCCGGCAGCGTGACGGTCCGCGCGGCCTCTGGCGGCTCGATGCGGCCGTCGGGTCCGGCCTGGGCTGAAAGCTCGATGTGCGTGACTGGCAGTGGGCCGCAGCAGACCGGGTGGCCGGAGTTGGAGCAACCGGTGAGTGCGGCGGCCGCCATCAGCGTCAACGCGCACACCGCTGGCAGAGCCGGTAGAGCTGGTAGAGCCGGCGGCCTGAGGTGCCGCCGTCCGCGGCCGGTCAAGGGTTCGTTCCCGTTTCTGTCCCGGCGACGTTGCGGCGGGTGGCTATCAGGGCCGCGATCGTCTCGAGCCACCGCGCGAACAGCTCGTCGCGGGCTAGGTCTGGGCCGGTGCCCGCTGCGGCGGCCATCCAGTCGCGGGCGAGGGCGGTGGGCTGTGCGCCGATCAGGGGCTCGGGGAGTTCGAGTGCGGTCGGGATGCCCATCGAGCGGATGCAGCGGGCCAGGAAGGCGAGCGGGTACGGTCCGACGCCGAGGTCCTGCGCGTGCCAGGATGCGGCGATGGCGGCTTCGGTGAACATTGCTTTGCGTGCCGGGCCGTCCAGTACCAGGCCGCGGGCGATGGCGGCCTCGACGTCGAGGTCGCGCAGGTCCGTGTCGGGGCGGGCGGTCATGAGGGGAGCTCCACGCCGTCCGGGGCCGGCATCTCAGAGGTCGCCGATCCGCCGACGCCGGGGCCGGTGAGGGCGCCGAGCTGGCCGTTGACGAACTGGTTCTCGCTGACCCACTCGGTGAAGCCCCACGGGTTGTAGACCTCGAGGTTGCTGCCGTTGTGGGCGATGATGAGCATCTGGTGGCCGCCGCCGGCACCGGTCACGTCGAAGGGGACGGGCTTGCCCGAGTCGACCGCGGTCTGGATCTGGGGCAGTGCGGACTGGCGGTCGGCGGCGCTGCTCAAGCCTTGGTAGTGGTAGGCGCCGCCGGCGGCGCCGGACAGGTCCTGGTTCGCGAGGTAGTTCTCGCCCTTCGATTCGATGCCCTCGCCGTGGCCGAACAGGTTGGCCCAGAAGCCGTCGGCGTGCTGGCCGGCGCCGTACTGCTTCAGGTAGATCTGCTGGAGCCGCTGGTGCAGTGCGGCCGCGCTGTCGTCGCCGGGCGGGGGCTGGCTGCCGGCCGGCTCGCCGTAGCCGGTGGTCAGCGAGAGCATCAGGACCGGGTCGACGCTCGCCTGCGCGACCACCGTGGACGCGGCCACGCAGTCGCCGACGTTGCCCTGGTCGAACAGGTCCCAGCCCTGGACGTCGAGTCCGCCGTCCTGCTGGCCCTTGAATGCGGCCCAGTCCGCGCCCGAGCCCGTCGTGTTCGGGTCGTTCAGGTCGGGGGTCAGGTGCTCGGCGAGCCACAAGAGGTCGGTGCCGTGGGTGTGTATCGCGGCGTCGAAAGACTCGACCTGGCTGAGCGAGTTGCCCGCGGCCAGGGCCTTCCATATGTACGCGGCCTCCTGCGGGGACTTTGCGTTCGTGAGCAGCCGCTCGAACGCGGCCTGGTCGGCGGCCGACATCGAGTTCAACCGCTGCGACGCGAGGGCCAGCGCGGTGGGGCTGAGGATGTCGCCGCCGATGGAGTCGGAGGCGTTGGCCAGGACCACGGCGCTGAGCGGGTCCATGTCGCCGGTGGTGATCTCCTGCGCGCGGGCGCCCTCGGCGTACTGGTTGAGCAGCGTCGCCGTGCCCGGGGCGGTGTTCGCGAGGTGCTGCGCCCCGGCGACCCGCGCGGCGGCGCCGCTCAGCGCGATCGGGAGGGCCTTCTGCTCGGGCTCGCCGGAGGTCATGTCGTAGCCGGAGAGCATCGTCCCGGCCTGCACCAGCTGCGACCGGCCGTCATGGTCCTGCTGCTGCGCCCAGGTCAGGTCCTCGGCCCACGACTCGAGGGTGTCCGCCGCCTTGCCGAGGGCCGCCTCGGTCGTCGAGATCTCGCTGGCCAGCGCCTTGATCGCCTGGGCCGCGTTCTCGGCGGCCTGGCCTTTCCAGGCGGTCGGCAGGGCGGAGTCCGTCACGCGGCCGATGTCGGCGGACGCGGTGGCGCATCCCTGCGCGGCGCTGCGATACGCCTGCGCCTGCGAGCGGACGTCGCTCGGCGATCCGCTCGGCGCTGGGGGAGCGAGCGCGGCGTTTATCGCGACGGTCAGCTCGATCGGGTCGAGGCCGGGATCACCCGCCATGCTCTGCAGCTTGCCGTGCGCCGCCTGGAGGTCGGACAGGGTGCTCATGCGGGAAGGACCCTGTTCACCGCGGCGGTGACGTTGTCCTCGGTCTCCTGGTAGAGCTGCGCCGAGGTGGAGACCTTCCGGACCGCTTCGGCGAGCGCGTCGCTGTCCACGCTCAGCTCGCTTCCCCAGGCGGTGTTGAACGCGGTCCACGCCTGGCCTACGCCGGAGTCCCCGAACGCGTCGGCACTGTAGCAGAGGGAGTCGTAGAAGTCGGCTATCACCGTATTGTAGTCATCGTATACTCGGCCGAGCTGTCCGGCGACGCCGGAGAGGGATGCGGGATCGACCTGGAACCCGGATCCGCCGCCTGGATCGATGCGCATGCGTTCCCCCATATCGACGATCGCCCCGTGGGGCAGGACTGCCGCGCAGCCGCGCCCGCGGCGTGAGTCTAGTGGGGCGACCGGATTTGTACACCGGCCAGTGCGCTTGCGACGAACGGCCAGCCGCGCCCGCCGTGGAAGCGGTGGCCGCCGTCGAAGCTCTGGAGCTGTGCGCGCCCTTGCGCGCCCATGACCGTGTAGACGTGTTCGACCTTGCCGAAGCACTCGCGTGCGGCCGCGGCCGGGAATAAGGGGTCGGATTCGCCTGACTCGCAGAACAGCGGCCGCGGCGCGATCAGCCCGGCGATGTCGTACAGCTCGGCCCAGCCCAGGACTCCGGGGACGTAGTTGTCGATGCAGTGCGCCTGCCGCATGATGCTCTCGCGGAACGTACCGAGACACCCGCTGACGTAAGCACATGCGATTCGCTGGTCCAGAGCGGCTGCGAACAGCGCGCAGGTGCCGCCGCCGGAGAATCCGACGCATCCGATGCGATGCGCGTCCAAGTCAGGGCGCGTCCGGATGTAGTCGACGGTTCGCATCACGTCCCACACGCGCCAGCCGGTCAGCGTCTCGCCGAGAAGCAGCGCGGATCCGGCGACGGGTTCGCACGCGGTGTGACCGGCGCCGCGCTCACGCGTCATCGGGTCACGCCGGCGCCCGAATCCCATCGGCTCGATCGCGACCGCGGCCAGGCCGTGCCGCACCGCCTCGAGCGCGAAGGGCTGCGAGCCGTCCTCCTCAGGCATCGCCCCGATGCCCGCGATCTCGTCGGCTCCACGGCCGTGGCCGGGTATGCAGACGACGGTCGCGAACGGCGCGGCGCCCTGCTTCGGCGTCAGAACGTGGACAAGCACGGCGACGCCGGGCCTGCTGTTGAACACGACGGTCTCGCGCACGTACGTCGCAGAGTCCTGAATCGCGGTGCGGCTCGGACTCAGCGCCGTTCGCTGCCTCGGCTGCGGGAACCCGCCGAGCAGGTCGGCCAGTTTCGCCCTCAGATCGTCTTGCCAGCGCAGCGCATCCGGCTCGGTCGTCGCGCGGAATGTCAGGCGCAGCGGCGCCTCGTCGTGGCGCTGCAGCGTCCATGCGACGGGATCCAGATCCGCATCCTGAGTCACGCTGCGTCTGGTAACGGCTCGACGGGCTCGAGGAACTCCAGCCGGTTGCCGAACGGGTCGTGCGAATAGAACCGCCGGTAGCCGGGGAGGTTGTCGTCCCAGTCGACTTCCGCGCCGCGTGCGGCGATCTGCTCGGCGTAGGCGCGGATTCCGTCGACGAGCAGCGCCGGGTGCGCCTTGCGGGGCGGGCGGAAGGCCTCTTCGATGCCGATGTGGATCTGCACGCCGCCCGCCTGGAACCAGACTCCGCCGCGTGCGGCGAGGACGGGCGGCTTGGGGATCTCGGTCATCCCGAGCGTGTCGCGGTAGTAGGCGCGAGCCTCGTCCTCGGAACCGGGCGTGGCGGGGAGCTGGACATGGTCGATCGCGACGATCATTTCTGCGGCCTCTCAGCGTGCTTTTCCACGAAGTCTACGAAGCCACCGTCGCGCCGCCGGGCCGCGCGGTCGAGGTGCGCACGACGAGGCTGGTCGGCAGTGCGGCGTGCCGGGGCTCGGCGTCGGGGTCGGCGATGCGCTGCAGCAGCAGATCCACGCCGCGCGCGCCCATCACGTCGAGCGGGATGTGCAGCGCGGTCAGAGCAGGATAGATGGTGCGCGCCATGAACGTGTCGTCCACCGTCACCAGGCTGAAGTCGCCCGGCACCGAGCGGCCCTGCCGGGCCAGGCCGCAGGCGACGCCGTGCGCCACCATCTCGTTGTGCGCGATGACCGCGGTGGCCCGGCTGGTGGGCACCAGGTCGGCGGCCGCCACGCCGTTGTCGAAGGTGAGGTCGAACGGGCCGAGCTGCTCGACGAGTTCGACCCCGAATTCGTCGCAGGCGTCCTGCATCGGCTGCCGGTGCCCGGCAGCGCGGGCGGTGCGGGTGCCGTTGACGTACACGATCCGGGTATGGCCGAGCGCCGCCAGGTGCCGCACGACGTGCCGCACGCCGGTCGCCAGCTCCGCATAGGCGCTGTCGATCTGCGCCACCCTGGCGCCGATCAGCGCCACCGGTCCGGCCTGCGCCAGCTCGCGCGCCATCGCGTCGGTCAGCCGCGGGCCGGCCAGCAGCAGGCCGTCGGTCTGCCCGGCCATGGCCTGCGCCAGCGCGTAGCCCTCGTCCGGGTCGTCGCCGGTCTCGGCCAGGAACAGCGCGTGGTCCTTGGACCGGGCCCGGTGCTGCACGGCCTTGATGAGCTCCGCGTAGTACGGGTTGACCACGTCCGGCACGAGCAGGCCCAGCGTCCCGGTACGGCCGCGGGCCAGCGCGCTGGCCGCGCGGTTGGGGGTGAACTCCAGCCGCCGGGCGGCCTCGAGCACCCGCTGCCGGGTGTCGGAGCGCACCGTGTCCGGCAGGCTGAAGACGCGCGAGACAGTGGACTGGGACACTCCCGCCGCGCGCGCCACGTCGGCCATGGTGGCGTTCACTTGACGCGCACCACGTCGTCGATGCGCACTGCTTCGCCGCGCGCGAAGGCGGTGTTGGCGGCCAGCCCGACGGCCAGCGCGAGCGCACCGTCGACGGCGGTGGCGACTGCAGGGCCGCTGCTGTTGTCATCGCCGTCGAACAGCGCCCGCATCATCCGCGCGTCGCCGCCGCCGTGCCCGGCGTGGTCGAACCGCGGGATCTCCACCTCGTACGGCGGCTTCCACAGGGGCCTGACAAGGATGCGCGCGCCGCCGGAGTTCTCCTGCGCGGTGTCGCCGTGCACGGCGCCCCGGGCGGAGGTCAGCCTGGCGCTCGGCCGCTGCCACGCGCTCTCCTCGACCTCCAGCTCCAGCCGCCCGCCCGTACCGTTGAACATCACCCGGTAGCCCTCCCAGGGCGCATATGCGGTGAGGTGGTAGGACATGCTAGCGCCGGTGTCGTAGCGCACGAGGACGGCCATGTCGTCCTCGATGGTGATCCCGTCGCCGAAGACGTTGCGGTCGCGGAAGTAGCCGTCTTCCTGCTCGGCGTCGAGGTACAGCGCGCGCAGGCCCTCGTTGTCCTCGAGGTGCAGGGCGAACGGGTCGTCCGCGGCGAGCGCCGAGCCGTGTGCGCGCTCGTATTCGCGGCGGTACCCGGTGCGCTCGCCGTTCTCGCGGCCGTAGAAGGCGAGCCGGCCGACGCCGAACACCTGCTCCGGCCGGGCGCCGAGCCACCAGTTGACCAGGTCGAAGTGGTGCCCGGCCTTGTGCACCATCAGGCCGCCGCTGTTGTCCCGCTCGCGGTGCCAGCGGCGGAAGTAGTCGGCGCCGTGGCGTACGTCCAGGAGCCATTCGAAGTGCACTGACAGCAGCTCGCCGATCGCGCCCTCGCGCAGCCGCCGGTGTACGAGCTCGTGCACCGGGTTGAAGCGGTAGTTGAAGGCCACCGAGAGGTCGCCGCCCGTCCGGTCGACGGCGTCAAGGATGCCGCGGCAGCGCTGTGCGTCCGTGGTCATGGGCTTCTCGGTCACGACCCGGCAGCCGGCCTCGAGCGCTGGGACGATGTACGTGTTATGCAACGCGTCGACCGTGGTGACCACGACGGTGTCGATGCGTTCGGCGCGCAGCATCTCGGCGAACGCGTCCGGCGGGTAGGTGCGGGCCGGCGGCCGCCCCGCGTCGGTCAGCAGCCGGTTGTGGTGCGCCATCCGCACGCGGTTGGGGTCGCACAGCGCGGCGACCTCGATGCGGTCGCGGCGGGCGAGGCCCTCGGTGAACAGCTGTGCGCGGGACCCGGTGCCGACGATGGCGGCACGTGCTTCGGCGGTCATCGCATCTCCTTCTGCCTCTGTATTGCAAGGCTTGCATGCGCATGCAAAGCCTGTCAACAGAACAACGGCCAGGCGACTGGGTGGACACGACTCGGCGGCGTGCATATATTTGGTAGCGCATTCATGCAGACGCCGCCAAGGGAGCACCGTTCATGGCCCTGTTCGACAAGCCGCTCGCCGAGCTGCGCACCTATCGGCCCGAGCTCGCCGAACCCGAGGACTTCGACGCCTTCTGGAAGCGCACGCTCGACGAGGCCGCGGGCCACGACCTCTCGGCCCGGTTCGATGCGCACGACGCGGGACTGACCGAGGTGGAGGTGTACGACTCCTCCTTCGCCGGCTGGGGCGGGCAGCGCGTGGCGGGTTGGCTGATCGTGCCGAAGCACGCGGCCGGCTCCGGCCCGGTCCCGTGCGTCGTGCACTACCTCGGCTACCACCGCGGCCGCGGTTTTCCGCACGATCACCTGCTGTGGCCTGCCACCGGCCGCGCGGTGTACGTGGTCGACGTCCGGGGCCAAGGCGCCGCGGCCGGCGACTACCCCGGCGCCACCGCGGACCCCGACGGCGGCGCGAATCCGCAGAGCCCCGGCTTCATGACCCGCGGCGTCCTCGATCCGGAGCAGTACTACTACCGGCGGGTCTTCACCGACTCGGTCCGCGCGGTGGACGCTGCCAAGTCCCACCCCGCCGTCGACGCGGACCGGATCCTCATCAGCGGGGGGAGCCAGGGCGGCGGCATCGCCACGGCCGTGGCCGGGCTGCGCGGCGACCTCACGGCGGCGCTGGTGGACGTGCCGTTCCTCTCGCACTTCCGCCGCGCCGTGGAACTGACGGACGACGACCCGTACCAGGAGATCGTCCGCTTCCTCAAGACGCAGAAGGGCTCTGACGAGCAGGTGTTCAGAACGCTGTCGTACTTCGACGGCCAGCACTTCGCGGCCCGGGCGTCGTGCCCGGTGCTGTACTCGGTCGCGTTGATGGACCAGACCTGCCCTCCCTCGACCGTCTTCGCTTCCTACAACCACTGGGCGCACCCGCGCAAGGACATCGAGGTCTACCCGTGGAACGGGCACGAGGGCGGCTCGGCGGAGCACCGGTCCGCGCAGCTGAGATGGCTGGCGCGGGCGGGCCTGTAGCGATCGGAAGGAGACGGACCTCATGATCTCGCGTCGGACCCTGCACGACGGCTGGCAGTTGTCTGCGACGACCGGTCCGGTGCCCGCGCACGTCGCGGACCGGACGGTGCCGGCTCACGTGCCCGGCAGCGCCCACCTCGACCTGCTCGCCGCGGGCCTGATCCCAGACCCGTACCTCGACCTGGCCGAGGCCGAGCTGGCCTGGGCGCATCGGACCGGCTGGCGCTACGCTCTCACCTTCGAAGCGGACGTGCCCGCAACAGACGAACGCTGCGATCTGGCTTTCGACGGCCTGGACACGCTGGCCACTATCACGCTCAACGGCCGGCGGCTGGGCGAGACGGCGAACATGCACCGTTCCTACCGCTTCGACGCGCGCCCGGCGCTGCGGCCCGGCGCGAACGAGCTCGTGGTCGAATTCCAGTCAGTGCTGGAATACGTGGAGCAGCGCGAACGCGATCTCGGGCGTTACAGCCGCACGTATCCGCACCCGTTCAGCCTGGTCCGCAAGATGGCCTGCAGCTTTGGCTGGGACTGGGGACCGGACCTGCAGACCGCCGGCATCTGGAAACCGGTGCGGCTCGAGCGGTGGACCACCGCCCGCATCGCCCGGCTCAGGCCCCTGGCGACGGTCGCGGAGGACGACACTGGTCGGGTCGAGGTGCACGTCGAGATCGAACACGCGGGCACCGGGGATGACCGGGCCCTGCTGCTCGAGGCGCGCATCGACGGACGCGAGGAGCGCGTCGAGGTGCCCGCAGGCGCGACCAGCGCGGTGATCGCGCTCGAGATCCCGGGCGCCGCGCTGTGGTGGCCCGCAGGATACGGCAGCCAACCGCTGTACGACCTCGAAGTCGCTGTGCGCGACAGCGAGGCGGGCACCGAACTGGACTCGGCGACGCGCCGCATCGGCTTCCGCACCGTCACCGTGGACGTCACCCCGGACGAGATCGGCACCCCGTTCACCATCGCCGTCAACGGCCGGCCGGTCTTCGCCAAGGGCGCCAACTGGATCCCCGACGACCACTTCCTGACCCGGATCACCCGCGAGCGCCTGGCCCGCCGGGTCGGCCAGGCTCTCGGCGCGCACATCAACCTGCTGCGGGTCTGGGGCGGCGGCGTGTACGAGTCCGAGGATTTCTACGATGTCTGCGACGAGCGCGGCGTGCTGGTTTGGCAGGACTTCCTGTTCGCCTGCGCCGCCTACCCCGAGGAGGAGCCGCTGCGCTCCGAGGTCGAGGCCGAGGCCCGCGAGAACGTCGCCCGCCTGGCCTCGCACGCCTCGCTCGCCCTGTGGAACGGCGCCAACGAGAACATGTGGGGGTACTGCGACTGGGGCTGGCAGCAGGAGCTGGGCGAGCAGACCTGGGGGTACGGGTACTACACCGACCTGCTCCCGCGCATCGTCGCAGAGCTCGACCCCACCCGGTTCTACGCCGCCAACAGTCCCTACAACCCGCACCACGCGATCGACCGGCTCCACCCCAACGACGAGAACCACGGCACCCGGCACGAGTGGCAGGTGTGGAACGCCGTGGACTACACCGCCTACCGCGAGCACCTCCCGCGGTTCTGCTCCGAGTTCGGCTTCCAGGCGCCGCCGGCCTGGGCCACCCTGCGGCGCTGGATCCACGACGACCCGCTCACCCCGGTCTCGCCCGCCTTCCTGCTGCACCAGAAGGCCGCGGACGGCAACGGCAAGCTCGAACGCGGATTCGCCGCGCACCTGCCGCAGCCCGCGAACTTCGCCGACTGGCACTGGACCACGCAGCTCAACCAGGCGCGGGCGGTCGCCTTCGGCATCGAGCACTTCCGCTCCTGGTGGCCGCGCACCGCGGGGGCGGTCGTCTGGCAGCTCAACGACTGCTGGCCGGTCACCTCCTGGTCGGCGATCGACGGCGACGGCCGGGCCAAACCGCTGTGGTACGCGCTGCGCCGCGCCTACACCCCGCGGCTGCTCACGATCCAGCCGCGCGACGGGCGTTCCGCGCTGATCGCCGTGAACGACAGCGACTCCGCGTGGACCGGCACGGTGCGCCTCGAGCGGCAGACCTTTGACGGCGAGGTGCGCAACGTGGCCTCGCTCGAGTTCTCGGTGCCCGCGCGGTCCGTGGCCCGGCTCGCGATCCCAGACTCGCTGATGGCGGCGCAGGATCCGAAGCGGGAGGTCCTGGTGGCGACGGCCGGCGAGGTCCGCGCCGTGCACCCGTTCCTGGAAGACCTCGAACTCGGCTACGACAAGCAGGCGCTGACCGCGCACGCCACCGCCGTCGACGGCGGCTATCGCGTGCACGTGCGCGCCGAGTCCTTCACCCGCGACATCTCGATCCTCGCCGACCGGGTCGCCCCCGACGCAGAGGTCGACGACATGCTGGTCACCCTGCTGGCCGGCGAGACGCACGCGTTCCTCGTGCGCACCGCCGAACGGCTGGACCCCGCGCGGCTGACCGACCCGTCGGTGCTGCGCAGCGCCAACGACCTCTGCTTCCCCCGCTGACCCCGAAAGGGAGCTGAGACCCATGACCGCAGATCAAAGCAGCCTCGAGCGCCTGCGGGCCCGGCTGTCCACAGTCGTCGCCATCCCGGTGACGCCGTTCCGCCCCGACGGCGCGGTGGACTGGGACACCCACGCCGCGCTGATCAGCCGCCTGGTACGGCACGGCGTGCAGGTGGTCACGCCCAACGGCAACACCGGCGAGTTCTACACGCTGACCGCGCAGGAGACGCGGCTGGCGGTGGAGTCCGCGGTCAAGGCCGCGGACGGCCGCGCCGAGGTGATGGCCGGCGTCGGCCTCGATCTCGGCACCGCGATCGCGGCCGCCGAGCACGCCCGGACGGCGGGCGCGAGCTCGGTGATGGTGCACCAGCCGGTCCACCCGTACCGCTCGGCCGAGGGATGGGTCGAATACCACCGTGCGATCGCGGACGCGGTCCCGGAGCTGGGCGTCGTGCTGTACGTCCGCGACGAGCGGGTGACCGGCGCCCAGATCGGCCGGCTGTTGGAGCAGAGCCCGAACGTGGTCGGGGTGAAGTACGCCGTGCCCAACCCGGTGCGCTTCGCCGGCGTCGCGCGCGACGCGGGCCTGCGCGCGGTGGCGTGGATCGCCGGCCTGGCCGAGCTGTCCGCGCCCGGCTACTGGGCGGTCGGCGCGACCGGCTTCACCTCCGGCCTGGTCAACGTCGTCCCAGAGCTCTCCCTCGCGATGCTCGAGGCGCTGCGCGCCGGCGACTATGACAGGGCCATGACGGTCTGGGAGTCCGTGCGCCCCTTCGAGGAGCTGCGCGCGGCCGACGCCTCCGCCGACAACGTCTCGGTGGTCAAGGAGGCCCTGGCACAGCTCGGCCTCGCCTCGCGGGACGTGCGTCCGCCGTCCCGCCTGCTGCCGGAGGGACTGCGCGATCAGGTGGCGGCGCTGACCGACCGGTGGCGGCGGGCGGGCTGGTTGTGAGCGCGGAGCGGAGGCTGCGCAGCGAGGCATGGTTCGGCGACGGCGCCACCGGAGGCGGCCTGCGGGCGTTCAGCCACCGTTCGCGCATGCGGCAGCTCGGCTACCTGCCCGAGGAGCATCAGGGCAAGCCGGTCATCGCGATCCTGAACCCGTGGTCTGACATCAACCCGTGTCACATGCACCTGCGCGAGCGCGCCGAGCAGGTCAAGCGCGGGGTGTGGCAGGCCGGCGGCTTCCCGCTGGAGTTCCCGGTGGCCACGCTCTCGGAGACGTTCCAGAAGCCCACCCCGATGCTCTATCGCAACCTGCTGGCGATGGAGACCGAGGAGCTGCTGCGCAGCTATCCGGTCGACGGCGCGGTCCTGATGGGCGGCTGCGACAAGACCGTCCCCGCGCTGCTGATGGGCGCCGCCAGCGCAGGGCTGCCGGCGATCGTCGTACCGGCGGGGCCCATGCTGCGCGGGCACCACCGCGGCCGCACGCTGGGCAGCGGCACGGACCTGTGGGCCTACTGGGACGATCACCGGGCCGGGCGCATAGGAGAGTGCGAACTCGCCGAGGCGGAGTGCGGGCTGGCCCGCTCGCCCGGCCACTGCATGACCATGGGTACGGCCTCGACGATGACCTGCGCAGCCGAAGCGCTGGGCATGGCGCTGCCGGGCTCCGCGGCGATTCCGGCGGTGGACTCCGCGCACCACCGCATGGCCGCCGCGTCGGGCGCGCGCGCCGTCGAACTCGTGCGCGAGCAGTTGGCGCCGCAGCAGGTGATGACGCGCGCAGCCTTCGAGGACGCCGCGGCCACCGTCCTCGCGCTCGGCGGATCAACCAACGCGCTGATCCACCTGATCGCCATCGCCGGCCGCGCCGGGGTGAAGCTCACGCTGGAGGACTTCGACGAGATCGGCGGCCGCGTACCGGTGCTCGCGGACGTCCGCCCGGTCGGCCGGTACCTGATGGAAGACTTCTACTATGCCGGCGGCCTGCCCGCGCTGCTGCACCACCTGAGCGAGGCGCCGGACCCGGCCCAGCCCAGTGCGCTGCATCCAGACCGGCCGACCGTCGCAGGAACCGACTTCGGCGCCTACTACGCCGACGCCGAGACCTACGACACCGGGGTGAAGGTGATCCGCACCCGCGCCGACCCGGTCGCGGCGCAGGCCGGAATCTCCGTCCTACACGGGAATCTCGCGCCCGGCGGCGCGGTCATCAAGCACCTGGCCGCCGAGCCGGCGCTGCTGACCCACACCGGGCCGGCCGTCGTCTTCGATTCCTACCATGATCTGCAGCAGCGCATCGACGACCCCGCACTCGGCATCACCGCGGACAGCGTCCTCGTGCTGCGCGGAGCCGGTCCGCTCGGCGGCCCGGGGATGCCGGAGTACGGCATGCTGCCGATCCCCGCGTACCTGTTGGAGCAGGGCGTCACCGACATGGTCCGCATATCGGATGCCCGGATGAGCGGCACCAGCTACGGCACCTGCGTCCTGCACGTCGCCCCGGAGTCGCACGCCGGCGGTCCGCTCGCGCTGGTCCGAACCGGCGACCCGGTGACGCTGGACGTCTCGCGCCGCCTGCTGCAACTCGAGGTGCCCGACGAGGAGCTGCAGCGTCGCCGGGCCGCGTGGCAGCCGCCGGCCGCACGGTTCGAGCGCGGATACGGCGCGCTCTACCAGGAGCACGTGACGCAGGCCGATCAGGGCTGCGACTTCGACTTCCTGGCCCGCCCCGGCCGCAATCCGGCGCCCGACCCGACCTGACGACAGCAGCACACGAACGTGATCGTCACTTACACGTACAGCTGGCCCTCAAGCCGTCCGGCTGTCGAAGAGCACGGGGTTCAGCGGCGTGTCCGGAATCCGGCCGACGTCCGCCCCCGGCATCCAGCTTCGGTCGCGCACCTGCTGTTCGTTCGTCGGCTCGGCGACCCGGATGTCGGCATCCATGTAGATCACCGTCATGACGCGCCGTGGCTCCGCACCGCGGTTCGGACCCGCGTGGTGGAACGTCCACCCGCGGTGGAAGCTCGCGTCGCCGAGCTCGAACGGATCGACGACGTCCTCGAACTCCTGCTCGGCCAGCGCCAGCTTCAGCAGCGCCTCGGACTCGTCGGAGATCGGCAGGTCGCGGCCGTGCGAGAAGTTGTGGCTGCTGCGTGCGAAGGCCAGCGGCCCCATGGTCGGCGGGGTCTGCTGCAGCGGCAGCCAGATCGTCAGGCACCTGTCGGAGGACAGCGGCCAGTAGTACTGGTCGGCGTGCCAGGGCGTGATGCCGCCGCCGGGCTCCTTGTACAGGGCCTGATCGTGGTAGAGCCGCACGGCGTGCACCCCCAGCAGCTCGGCCGCGATCCGCGCCAGCCGCCGCGAGAAGACCAGCTCCCGCACGGTCTCGTTGTGCCGCCACAGATTCGAGACCTGAAGGAACGCCTTGCCATAGGTGTCGCGCTCCGCCAACGGCAGATGCTGGGTGTTCAGCCGGATCACCTCGGCGGTGATCGTCGGCTCGTACCGCGCGATCGTCTGCGGGGACAGCACGCCGGAGAGATGGACGAACCCGTTGCGGTTGAAGTCGGCGGTCGCGGTCTGGGGCAAGCCCGCGTACGGGACGTCCAACTCGTTCGCCGCGGATCTCGGGTTCTGCGTCACGGCGGTCATGCGAAGTCGCTCCTCACAGCGAGGCGGAAGGTGATCGAGGGAAAGAAGAGGACGAAGACGCGGGCAACCACCCGGGAACCGGGGGCTTCGTCCTCGCCGCTCCGTCTCTTCACTGTCTCAGCCCGGCGCCGGCGCCTGCCACATCACGCTTGCCCGCTTCTGGTACCGACTTGCCATTTATCAGTCCGGGGGCGACACCTATGAAGCCTCGCTATGAACAGCCGGGTCTGTCCGACGGAACCACGTTCACCTGCTTCGTCCGCCGCGAGCGCTCCTACGAGTTCGCCTGGCACCAGCACCGGGAGTACGAGCTGACGCTCATCACCGAGGGCGCCGGCACCCGGTACGTGGGCACCACGGTTGAGCGATACCAGCCTGGCGACCTGGTACTGCTCGGCCCGGACCTGCCGCACACCTTCGCCTCCCGGACCGGCGATGATTGGGCCGGCGCCGTGGTCATCCAGTTCCGGCACGAATTCCTCGGCCCGGACTTCTTCGCCCTGCCCCAGTTCCAGACCGTCGACAGACTCCTGACCCGCTGCGCCCGCGGCCTGAAGTTCGGCCGAGCCCCGCACGACATGCAGGCGCTGCTCACCCGGATGCCCCGGCTCGAGGCCGCAGCCCGCACCGTGGCACTCCTCGACATCCTGCAGCGCCTGGCCGCCACAACGACGGCCGCCCAGATAACCGGACCCGGATACGCCCCCGCGCCCGGCACGGCCACGGCCATGAGCAACCGCATCGACACAGTGTGCGGATACCTCCAGCAGGCCCACACCGCACCGGTGCACTTGGCCGACGTGGCAGCGCTGGTACACATGTCGCCGACGTCGTTCAGCCGCTTCTTCAGCCGGGCCATGGGCCGCACCCTCACCGACTACGTGAACCAAGTTCGCATCGAGACGGCGTGCGACCTGCTGACCGCCACCGCACTGCCGGTCACCGAAGTCGCCGCCCGAAGCGGCTTTCGCAGCCTGTCCAACTTCAACCGCCGCTTCCGCGAACTCAAAGCCCTGCGTCCGACCGACTACCGGGCCGCCCACGCCCGACGCCTGGTCTAGCCTGGTGCCCGGTGGCCATCTAACGCGCACAGAAACGAGCCCGCCGTTGCCGCACCTGCCCACGACCTTCGTGCACGAGTTCAAGGACGACAGCCCGTTCGGCACCGCGGGCTCGGCGTGGGCCCTGGCCTTCGGCGCGGACAGCCGGCTGCTGGCCCTCGGCGGTACGCGGCCCACGGTCGATCTGTGGGACGCGCACGAGGCCAGGCAACTGGCCGCGCTTTCCGGTCACAAGTCGACCAAGCTGTTTCGCACCGTTGCATCTCTCGCGTTCAGCCCGGACGGGCACCTGCTGGCCAGCGGGGGCCAGGACAAGACCGTGCGGCTGTGGCGCTTGGCCGACGGGCAGTGTGTCAACGTACTGGAGGGCTTCTCCAGCCCCGTGGAACGGCTCGCGTTCAGTACGGCCGCGCCCCTCCTGGCCGCCGCGGACAAGGACACCGTCCGGCTGTTCGATCTGAGCTCGGGCGCGGTCCTGCCGGTGCGGTTGCCCGAGGGCGGCGTCAACGGGCTCGCGTTCACCGCGAACGGCTCGCTGCTGGCCGTGGCCCTGGGCGGCCGGGAGAGGAAGGGCACGCATCCGATCGTGCTGGCCAATCCGGCCGACGGAAGCGTCGTGCAGACGGTCAGCGCGGGCGATTTCCTCGCCCGCGCCCTCGCCTTCAGCCCGGACGGCCGACTGCTGGCCATCGCACCGCGCGAGGGCGCCGGGGTGGAGCTGTGGGACACCGCCTCATGGCAGCTCGTCCGGACCCTGAAGGTCCGCGGCTACATGGTGTACGAGCTCGCATTCAGTTCGCAGGGTGCACTCGGCGCGGCGGCCGGGACCAAAGTGTGCCTGTGGGATCCGGACAGTGAGGCGGAGCCGGTTGTGGCGAAGCTGCCGTTCCGGCACAACGCCCAGGTGGAAAAGCTCGCGTTCAGCCCGGACGGGCAGTGGCTGGCGACCTGCCGGGAGGGTCTGAGCGTCCGGATCTACCGCTGAGCACATCGAGGC
>DASYAE010000041.1:0-2191 GCA_036501535.1 Actinocrinis sp.
GGTCAGCGCGCCGAGCATGTAGGCCGGGTACAGGCCGAGGTACTCGCCGCACGAGGTCTGGCTCCACTGCCGGGCCAGGTCGCTGGAGGCCTTGTAGAAGTTGACCATGTATCCGCCCTCGTAGACCCGCATCAGGGCGAATCCGCCGGGGTACTCCTTGGTCGCGCCGACCTCCAGGAAGTCCACGCCGGTCGCCACCTGGGAGGTGGTGCGCTTGTTGCGGTGGGTGTGGCCGGAGTGGTGGAAGAAGACGCCGGGCGTGGCGGAGTAAAGGGCCTCCAGGCGGGCCGCGTCGGCGCGGTCGAGGTCGAAGCTCGGGCCGGCGACCGTGGTGACCGCGGACTCGTCGGTGACCGGGTGGTGGCCGAACACCAGGGTCGGCTGGTGCGGGTCCTGCGATAGTACGTCGGTGAGCGCGGCGAACTGGTCGTCGTCGATCGCGCCGCCGGGCAGGTTCAGCGTGGTGGTGTCCAGGCCGACCAGCCGCAGGCCGCCGATCTCGGTCGTGGTGAGCCTGCCCTGGGGCAGGTCGTAGACCGCGGGCAGGCAGTCGAAGTACCCTGTGTCGCCGACCGCGGTACAGGAGTCGTACGCCGTGCCGGTCTTCGGCTGGTCGTGGTTGCCGCGGGCCACCACGTAATCGCCGCGGCGCAGGCCGCCGCCGAGGGTGAGCCTGCCGAACCGGTCCAGCAGCGACTTCGAGTCGGTCAGCTCCGAGGGCAGCGCCGCGGAGGTGATGTCGCCGGCCACCAGCAGGACGTCCGCGCCGCGGGCCCTGGCGTCGGCGGTCATCGAGTCGAGCATGACCTCCGGGTAGGGCGGCAGGCCCGGCGCCTGCGAGAAGCCGGGCGGGAAGTCGGAGACCACCAGGCCGCTGACGGTCTCGCCGACGTGCAGGTCGTTGCTCAGGGCGAGGCTGAACAGCAGCCGGCCGCGCGGCGGCACCAGCGTGGTGACCGAGCCCGGGGAGGCCGAGAGCACGACGCCGGAGGACAGCAGCCCGGCCAGGATCTGCTCGAGCTGCGCGTCGGTCGGGTCCGGCGGGATGACGAGCCCGCCGGGCGGGAACGTCAGCTGCGGGTAGAGGCGCGGGGCTGCGACCACGCCGCCGGAGGTCGCCTGGTAGTAGTACGTGGCGCCTGGACGCAGGCCGCTGACTTCGACGTAGTGGTACGGGGTCTCGCCGCCGCGCTGCACCGCGACCCGGTCGAGCCGGTCCGGGCCGGTGCCGTAGCGCACCACGCCGTCGGCGGCGACCGGCGCCGGCTCCTGGGCCGGGACGTACGGTATGGCGGGCGCCGGGCTCGCCCCGGTGTACCAGGTCAGCACGAAGCTCGTGTCGGTGACCGTGACCAGTTCGAGGTCCTGCGCGAACAGGTCCGCGCTCGGCGAGCTGTCGGCGCCCAGGGCGGCCGACGCCCCCAGCGCCGGCACGACGAGGCCCGCGGCGGCCCCGGCGGACCCGAGCCGGAGCAGCTGACGACGGCTCAGTCCACAGCAATCACGCATGACCGGCCAGCGTAGTAGGCCGCTGTGAACCCGCCACCGGGCGGCGGCGAACGGCGCGGCAACAGACGGCAAAGCACGGCGAACGGGTGAACCGCGGCGCCCGCCCTTCCCAGCTCAGCCGGCCTTCGCTCCGTGCAGGCCCACGTACGCGCCGCCCGCGCGCAGCAGCGCGTCGTGCGTGCCGATCTGCTCGATCCGGCCCTCCTTCATCACCACGATGCGGTCGGCGTCGCGGATGGTGGAAAGGCGGTGTGCGACCACGAACGTGGTGCGGCCGCGCACCAGCCGCCGCAGCGCGTCCTGGATCAGCGCCTCGGAGCGGCCGTCCAGCGCCGAGGTCGCCTCGTCCAGGATCAGCACCCGGGGATCGCGGATGATCGCGCGGGCGATCGCGAGCCGCTGCTTCTGGCCGCCGGACAGCCGCGCGCCGTAATAGGCGACCAGCGCCGAGCCGGCCAGGCAGCTGACGCCCAGGGTGTTGAGGGTGATCCAGGCCGCGGCGCCGAACCGGCCGTTGATCCGGTCCAGGTCCAGGCCGGCATCCCGGACCCGCCGCAGCGATCCACCGACCCTCTCGATCGCGCTGCGCTCCAGGCCGTGGCCGCGGGTTATCGGGATCAGCGAGGTCATCTCGATCACCCGGCTGGACATCCGCTCGACCTCCTGCCGGAACGACTCGTTG
>DASYAE010000042.1:0-17951 GCA_036501535.1 Actinocrinis sp.
ACCGCCAGCTGCGCCGTGGTGCCCCGCCAGGCCTGCTCCTGGTCGCCCTCGTCCATCAGCATCCGGCCGGTCCGGCCGAGCAGGTACACCATGGTCCGCTCGTCGACCGTCGCGCCCTCGGTGCGCTCCTCCGGCGAGAGATAGCGCCTCGAGCCGTAGTACTCCGTCCCGACGGTGTACGGCGTGCGCCGGTACAGATCGAGGTCGATCAACCGGATCACCGTCGTGTCCGGGTCGTAGAGCATGCACCCGTCGTAGAAGTCGACCGCGACGAAGCCCGCGGCGGCCACGGCCAGGTGCGCGTCGAAGATCTCGTCGACGACCCGGGAGACGATCTCCAGCGGCTGCTCGCGGAACGCCCGCAGCGGGCTGCCCGGCGCACTGCGGCTCATGCGCCGCGACTTCGTCGGATGGTACAGGACGCTGCCGGAGACCCACGGATAGACGATCCCGGCGCGGTCGCCGGCGTCGGTGAAGCTCGCCGGCGCCACGATCACCGGGTGCTTCACCGCGGAGTGGAACTCGGCGGCCGAGCGCAGCATCCGCGCGGTGCGCCAGTCCGGCGCGAGCTTCACGAACCACTGCGCGCCCTCGACGGTGACGCCGTAGGAGAGGCACTCGGAGTCCTGGTCGTCGAAGACCGCGAACACCCGTCCGAACCGGGCCAGCTCCCGGATGGGATCGTAGGCGCCGGCCATCTTCCCCAGGTTCTCAGCCAGCTCGATCACACGTCATCACCCTGTGATAAGAAGAAGAACACTGTGCGAATACGAATACGCCGTGCGATACACATATGCCGCCGGATCCGGTTCGCCGTCCCGTACCCCGATGTCGAACACGGATGCCGCACTCCCTCTGCGTCTTGGACGTACGCCGCCCCCGCGCCGGTTCCCGGCCCGCCCCCCGTCGTGGCGGGCAGCGGCGCGGGCGCGGAGAGTGCGGAGAGTATTGACATCGTCCGGATCCGAGCGTAGACAAGCACATCGGAGAGCGCTCTCCGAATGGTTCCCGCCCCACACGGGCCGTCGGGACGGCGCCGACCGGATCCGGGCCGAGCGCCCGTCGCCCCGGATATGAACCCCATGTAGTACAGGCTGCCCGCGCTTCACCCGCATTACCCATATCGCACGCTGAATCGGCCGCGCCGTTTCGCGGCGTGCGCAGAGCCCACGCCGGTCCGACACCGGTCCAAGTGAACAACGCCACAATGACGCCACGGTCCGTAAACGTTTCCGGGCTCAGTGTGGCACCCCACGCGCACCGCCGTATACGTGCACGGAGTCGTCCCGGCGGGCTCTGCTGACTCGACGAGGAGTCGTCATGCGTTCAGGTTCGGCCGGCAGGCCGGCGCTGCGCCGCCGCCCGGGCTTCCGCCGCGTCACCCTGCTGGCCGTGTTAGGACTGCTCGCGGGCCTGCTCGGCGCGGTGCAGGTCGCCAGGCCCTCGCAGGCCGCGGCGAGCGCGGTGCTGCTCTCGCAAAACCAGCCGGCCGCCGCCTCCTCGACCGAGAGCGCCGCGTATCCGGCGTCCGCCGCAGTGGACGGCAATCCGGGCACCCGGTGGTCCAGCGCGTTCTCCGATCCGCAGTGGCTGGAAGTGGATCTGGGCACCGTCTCGACGATCTCGCAGGTGGTGCTGCAGTGGGAGACCGCCTACGCCACCGCCTTCCAGATCCAGACCTCGAACGACGCGTCGACCTGGACCACGATCTACTCCACCACGACCGGCACCGGCGGAACGCAGACCCTGAACGTCTCCGGCTCGGGCCGGTACGTGCGCATGTACGGCACCGCGCGCGCGACGCAGTACGGCTACTCGCTCTGGGAATTCCAGGTCTACGGCGGCAGCAGCGCTGAGTCGACGTGCGGGACCGCAGACGCCGCGCTGAACCAGCCGACCACGGCCTCCTCGACGCAGGACGCCACCGACTTCCCCGCCTCCGCCGCGACCGACGGCAACACCGGCACGCGCTGGTCCAGCGCGTTCAGCGATCCGCAGTGGCTCGAGGTGGATCTCGGCTCCAGCCAGCAGATCTGCGGGGTCTCCCTCGACTGGGAGACCGCGTACGGCACCGCCTTCCAGATCCAGGTCTCCACCGACAACACGACCTGGACCACGATCTACTCGACGACCACCGGCACCGGCGGCACCCAGGCGCTGACCGTCTCCGGCTCGGGCCGGTACATCCGGATGTACGGCACTGCGCGCGCGACACAGTGGGGCTATTCGCTCTGGGAATTCGACGTCTACGTCATCAGCAGCGCGCCCACCGGCCCCGGCGGCGGCAACGGCAGCGGCGGCGACGGGGTGTGCCCGTGGGTCGGCTCGACCGCGCCGGTCGAGCAGCGCGCCCAGCAGGTCCTGGACAACATGACGCAGGCCCAGGAGCTGACCATGGTCTCCGGCAACGGCGCCTCCTCGCCCTACATCGGCGACCAGAGCGGCATCGCCTCGCTCTGCATCCCGGCCATGGGCTACCAGGACGGGCCCTCCGGCGTCGGCGACGGCCTCGGCGGCGTCACCCAGTTCCCCGACGCCGAGGCCACCGCGGCGACCTTCGACACGGCCCTGGCCGAACAGCAGGGTGCGGCGATCGGCGCCGAGTTCGCCGGCAAGGGCGCGAACGTCGACCTCGGCCCGACCGTGAACGTCGTGCGCGACCCGCGCTGGGGCCGGGCGTTCGAGGCCTACGGCGAGGACCCGTATCTCAGCGGCCAGATAGGCGCCGCCGACATCGAGGGCGTGCAGAGCCAGGGCGTGATGGCGATGGTCAAGCACGCCTCGGTCTACACCCAGGAGACCAACCGCAACTCCGGCCAGGACGACGCGGTCGTCAGCCAGCAGGCGATCCAGGAGATCTACCAGCCGCCGTTCCAGACCGCGATCGACCAGGGCGGCGCGGCCTCGGTGATGTGCGCCTACAGCAGCATCAACGGCACCTATGCCTGCCAGAACCCGGACATCCTGCTGGACGGCCTGGACGAGCAGGCTAACTTCGGCGGGTTCATCGCCTCCGACTGGGGCGCGACGCACTCCACCGTCCTCTCGGTGCAGGCCGGCCTGGACATGGAGATGCCCGGCGGTTATTTCTACGCCTCGTTCCTCTCCCAGGCGATCGCTTCCGGCCAGGTCAGCCAGAGCGAGCTGAACGAGATGGTCTACCGGGTCCTGATCGAGATGTTCAGCTTCGGCCTGTTCGACAAGCCCGCCTCGGGCTCGACCTCGGCCACCGTTACCACCACCGCGCACCAGAGCACCGCTGAGCAGGTGGCCGCCGAGGGCACCGTGCTGCTCAAGAACAACGGCGTCCTGCCGCTGAACCCGAACGGCACCGAGTCGATCGCGGTGATCGGCACCGACGCGGGCGCCGGCGTCCAGTCCATCGGCGGCGGCAGCGCCACGGTCACCAGCAGCGGCACCGTCTGGCCGATCACAGGGATCCAGAACGCCGCCGGCTCCGGGGTGAAGGTCACCTACTCGCCGGGCGACGACAACGGGACCGCTGACATCGCGGCCGCGGTCACCGCGGCGAAGGCCGCCACCGTCGCCGTCGTGTTCGCCAGCTACGGGGAGCAGGAGGGCACCGACCTGACGAGCATCGACCTGTCGAGCACGGACAACACGATGATCGAGGACGTGGCCGCCGCCAACCCGAACACCGTCGTCGTGCTCAACACCGGCTCCGCGGTCACCATGCCGTGGCTGGGCCAGGTCGCCGGCGTGTTCGACGGCTTCTACTCCGGCCAGGAGGTCGGCACCGCCATCGCCTCCCTGCTGTTCGGCACCGCGGACCCCTCCGGCAAGCTGCCGGTCACCTTCCCGACCGGCCTGAGCCAGGTGCCCGCGAGCACCACGGCCGAGTGGCCGGGCACAGGCGGCCAGGTGGACTACAACGAGGGCGTCGACGTGGGCTACCGCTGGTACCAGTCGCAGAACCTGACGCCGCTTTACCCGTTCGGCTACGGCCTGTCCTACACTGCGTTCTCGTTCTCCAACCTCCAGGTCGGCGCGTTCAACGCCGGCGGCACCGCGACCGTCACGGCCACCGTGACCAACACCGGGTCGCGCGTCGGCGCCGAGGTCGCCCAGCTCTACGTCGGCGACCCGGCCGGCAACGGCGAGCCGCCCGAACAGCTCAAGGGCTTCGACCGGGTCAGCCTCAACGCCGGCCAGTCCGCCACGGTCTCCTTCCCGCTGACCGTCCACGACCTGGCCACCTGGTCCGACGCGAGTAACGCCTGGACCGCCCCCGCGGGCGCCTACAGGATCTCGGTCGGCGACTCGTCGGCGAACCTGCCCCTGTCCGGCACCACCAGCCTGGCCCAGACGCTGACCGGCCAGGTCGCCGCGGGGACCGCCGGGGCCGGCACGTCGGCGGCCAACACCGCGGTCAGCCAGAACGTCACGGCCAACTCGGCGCAGCCCGGCGCCGCCACCGTCGGCGTCGTCAACCCGTGGGGGATGAGCAGCGCGACCGGCGCGGCGGTGAACTTCACCGTGCAGGCCGTCGACTCCAACACCGGGCAGGCGCTCACGTTCAGCGCGACCGGACTGCCCGCGGGCATCACCATCAGCGCGTCCGGCGTGGTGTCTGGATCGGCGACGACCAAGGGCTCGAGCACCGTCACGGTCACCGCCAAGGACGGCAACGGCGTATCGGGCACCGCCACCTTCGTCTGGACCGTGACATGACCGGAGGCTGAATCAGTTCCGGAGCCGGCCCGGGTCGGCTCCGGACTCCTGGGCCGGCCGCCTCACCGTTCTGCATGGGGCTCGGTGCGGCGGCCTTGGCCGGTGCCGGCGGATCGGACGCGCGACCGACCGCCGGCACCGGCCGCGTTCCGTTCCGCTAGCGCGCCGTCACCAGGCCAGCGGGCCGTTGGCGTCGAAGTAGCCGCCAGACGGGCCGTCCGGTCCCACCTGCGCCATGCGGACGATGATCTCGGCGCCCTGCTCGACGGTCTGCGTGCCGGTGCGGCCGTTGAGGTCTGTCGCGGTGTATCCGGGCTCGACCGCGTTGACGCGCATGCCGGGGAACGCCTTCGCGAACTGCACCGTGATCATGTTGACGGCGGCCTTGGACGTCGGGTACGCGACGCCGGGGTAAAGGTAGACCGGCGTGCCGGGAGTGGCGGCCTTCGAGATCGAGGCCAGACCGCTGCTGACGTTGACGACCACGGGCGCGGCCGACTTCTGCAGCAGCGGCAGGAACGCGTGCGTGACGCGCACCACGCCGAACACGTTGGTATCGAACACTGTGCGCATATCGTCGGCAGTCACATCCGCCGCGCCGATCACGCTGTTGTCCGGGCCGCGCGCCTCGATGCCGGCGTTGTTGATCAGCACGTCCAGGCTGCCGCCGGTCTGCGCCGCGACGGCCTCCGCTGCCGCGGCGACAGACGCCTCGTCGGTCACGTCGATGGCGACGAGGTGCGCGCCGAGCTGTTCCGCGGCGCGCCGGCCGCGCTCGGGGTCGCGGCTGCCGAGGAAGACGGTGTGGCCCGCCTCGAGCAGCCGGCGGGCGGTCTCGAAGCCGAGGCCCTTGTTCGCTCCGGTGATCAATGTCGTGGTCATGTCTCCACTGTCACGCCACCCGGCAGCCGCAGCCAGTGCTCTCGTCCTCCTGGGACTGCCGGGACCAGGATGTCTGCCGCCTTGGTCCTACTCCTGCTCCGCCTTCCCCGCCGCCTTGTTGCGCCCGGCGGGAACCGGGTGGATCGTCTCGTGCCTGCGCAGCATCTCCACGAACTTCTCGATCCGCGCCGCCCGGGTCGCCTCCCGTTTGGCCTCCTGGACCCGGTAGATGACGGCGTACCGGTTGCCCCGGTCGAGCGCGGCGAAGAACGCGGCCGCCTGCGGCTCCGCGTCCAGGGCGCGCTGCAGGTCCTCCGGCACCTCCGCGGTCGCCTGGCCCGCGTACGCCGCCTCCCAGCGGCCGTCCTGCCTCGCCCGCTCGACCTCGCCCAGCCCGGCCGGGCGCATCCGCCCCGCCGCGATCAGCGCCTCGGCCCGACCCCGGTTGATCTTCGACCACTTGCTGCGCGGCTTGCGCGCGGTGAAGCGCTGGAGCCAGTACTCCTCGTCCAGCGGCCGCTTCTGCGCGTCGATCCAGCCGAAGCAGAGCGCGACGTCCAGCGCCTCGGAATAACTCACGCTCGGCTGCGCGCAGCCCTTCTTGCCGAGCTTGAGCCACAGCCCGGCCGCGCTGCCGTGCTGCGCGGCCAGCCACGCCTCCCACTCCGGCACCGAGGCGAAGGCCAGCATCGGCTCACCCTGATACGACTCGGCCGACTCGGTTGACCCGTCCGGGCCGTCCGCCGGCCCCTCCGCCTGCGTCACCGGTCGAATCCGCCGAGCGCCGCCGCGCGGGCCAGGCCGAGCGGCAGGCAGCCGGACCCGGCGATCGTGTCGTGGAACTCGCGCAGCGAGCCCGCCCCGGCGGCCAGGTAGTCGTCCCGGATCCGCTCGATCTCCAGACAGCCCGTCAGGTAGGACGGCGCCTGCGTCGGCCAGGCGCAGTAGCGCGAGACCTCGCCGTTCGCGGTGCCGGGCGTGAGCGCGGTCTTCTGCACCATGAACGCCTCGGCCTGATCGACCGTCATGTCCTGGCAGTGCAGCGCGGTGTCCACGATGATCCGGGCGGCGCGGAACAGCCGCGCCTCGAGGTGCCCGATCTCGTGCCGCGGATCGGCGAAGTAGCCGCGCTGCCGCATCACCGTCTCCACGTACAGCGCCCAGCCCTCGGAGAAGTACGACGTGCGATGGATCTTGCGCGCGACCCGGCTCTGCGCGGCCGCCCAGGACAGGTGCCAGTGGTGGCCGGGGTAGGCCTCGTGCACCGTGATGGTCGGCATCTGCGCGCGGCAGTTCGTGGCCAGCCGCTGCTGCACCTGCTGCTCGGTGAAGTTCGCCGGCGGGTAGGGCACGAAGAAGTGGCCGATCCGCGAGGCCGTCAGCGGGGGCGGGCTCAGATACGAGGCGACGGCCAGGATCGGGCGCTGGTGCACGAGCGAGGGCACGACCCGGCACTGCTCGCCCGCCGCGAAGGAGACCAGGTCCTGCTCGCGCAGGAAGGCGCGGGCGCGCTCGGTCTCGGCCTCGTACTCGGCCCGCATCGCCTCGACCGTCGGCGGGTGGTCCTTCTGCAGCTCCCGCATGACGGCGTGCCAGTCCGCGGAGCCGCCGGAGATGGTCCGCGCCAGCGAGCGCATCTCCCGGTCCAGGTCGGCGTAGGCGGCCTCGCCGCGCTCGTGCAGCTGTGCGGCGCCGTAGCCGAGCAGTTCGCGCTCGCGCAGCAGCGCCGAGTAGATCTGCTCGCCGAGCCGCCAGTCGCCGCCGGCCTTGCCCTCCAGCGACTCCAGGTAGGCGGCCAGCCCGTCGAACGCCGAGGCGGCCGGTCCGGCAGCCCCGGCGACGCGGGCGCGCAACCCCTCGTCCTCGAGCATCCCGGGCAGCGTCTCGGTCACCAGCGTGCGGCCGGAGCGGACCTGGCCGAGCGCGCGCGTAACGTAAAGCTTGGGCGTCAGCTCGGGATCGAGGTTCTCCCGGCACGCGGCCAGCACCGCCGGCACCTGCGCCAGTTTGGCGACGCTGTCCTCAGCCAGCTCGCCGTCTGCGTGCAGCCGGTGGATGTAAGGCACCACCAGGCCGGCAAAGACCGTGTTCACGTAGTCGGCCGGATCGCTGCGCCAGTGCGGGCGGGCGGCCAGGATCACTTCCCCGCGCAGCTTCGCGGAGACCAGCCGGCGGTCGATCTCGTCGTCGAGGTCCGCCTGCGCGGGCAGCCGGTCGAACCGGTCGAGCCAGTCCGCCGCGGCCCGCTCGCGCCGCTGGAACCCCGCGGCGGTGAAGTCGCCGAACCGGCCGTCGTAGCCTTCCGCGCCGAGGTGTTGGGCACTGACCGGGTTCTCGTCGAAGTACCAGGCCGCGTAGTCGGCCGTGAGCTGAGAGAGATCGCTGTTAGCTGTCACGCCTCAGATCCTGGTCGCCCGGCGCCCACTGATCAACCACGATCTAAAGCCTGATCATAGGCACGCAGCGTGAGCAGCGCATCGATCGTCACGCGTGGGCGCGATTCCGCGTGGTTGACCGGTGACCACTGCAGCCAGCTGACCGGCCAGCCCCCGTCCTGGTGCTGCTGGGCGGCGAGGTGGCGCAGGCTGCGGGCCATCTCCTCGTCACTGAACCAGTCGCGGGCCACACTGTCCGGCCGCGGCGCGTAGTCGTACGGCAGGTGGAATTCGCCCGGGGCGTAGCCGGGGCAGAGCCGAGCCTCCTCGGGATGCTCCGAGTCGAGCAGCACGATGCGCTGCTCCCGCACCAGCGCGCCGAGCCGTTTGGCCTGCTGCCCCGCCCACGCCCGATCTGACGTCGCGTCAAGGAACGCGACGGCGGCCTCGACCTCGTACGGATGCGTCTGCTCGACCTGCTCGACAGCATGCCGGCAGTATTCTGCCGCCGCCACCAGCCAGGGGTGCTCCACTCCCGCGCCCAGCAGCAGCCCGGCGATCCGACCGGTGGCGATCAGCCCCGCGGCAGGCGGATCGGTCACCTGCATCCACGGTGCATGCGGATACGGCGCGAGGCTCGGCAGCACCGCGGGAATCGCCCCGTCAGCATCGGCGACCTCGGCGAGCCAGCTGCAGATCTCCGTGCCCCGAGACCCGCGCAGCGTTCCGGTCTCGTGCAGGACCTGTACCGCCACAAGCATCGTGATTGGCTGCGCAACCGGCCCACGCACATCTGGCTCCAGCCCGAAGGCGTACCCACCATCCGCGCTGCGATAAGCATCCAGCGCGGCGAGCACACCCGCCACCGACTCGTCGCCCGCGCCGGGTTCGAAGAGGTGCGCGAAGCGGCGCTGCTCAAGGACGCGGCCCGTGCTCCAGAGGAACTGCCCGGCCTGCTCGACCATGCTGTTCTCGATCCATGTCATGCCTCGCACGCTAGGCGCCGCCCGCATGCCCGGTCTTGAAGGAATCGGTCATCGTCGAGCTTGTACTGAACTAGATCATTATTAACAGGCCCAAAAAGTTCAACCAACGATCAACAACAAAACACCAACCGCAGCAAGGCCGCCAGGAGTCACTGATGCGCTGTAAGTTCGCATCAACCCCAGCCATCGCCGTTTCCTGGACTCTTGAAGACTCTTCAAGTAGATGCTATTTATTCAAGTCGGTGGTCGATCCCAGCCAGGGCGACCAGGGGAGGGGGAAGGTGCAGCAGTGGAGGACGTCGACGGGGCCTTCCAGCCCGGCGCCGCAAGAGCCGGCATCCGAAGCGCCGAGCGGCGCGTCGCCGCGGGCCGGCGCTGGAACCTGGCGGTGCTCATGGGCACCGGGTTAGCCAGCATTGCCTATTTCGCGGCTTTGGGCTGGTCGTCGCACAAGGCCTCTGGTGGGGTGCTGATAGCGCTACGATCGAGGTCAGCGACTCGCTGCTGTCCAAGCATCTGGCCACGCTCGAGGCGGCGGGCTACCTGAAGGTGGTCAAGGGCTATGTGGGCCGGCGGCCGAGCACCTGGTACTCGCTGACCGAGGCGGGCGGGGACGAGTTCGCCCGGTACCGGCAGGCCTTGGCCGCCATCGTGGACGAGCGGCCCGCCCGGATGCCGTCCGGGCGGGGGGCCACGCGCTGACGGCGATCACAGCGATCGGCGACCTGTGTTCCATCACAGCGCTCACGGCGCTGGCATAGCACGCGCCCCACCCAGCTCAGGCCTGCCGCCGGGCGCGCGTTCCGGCTAGCCTGCTTGATCGTGAGCGACATCGATCCCTTGTATCACCCTGAGTTGTGGGCGCTCGATCCGTCGGTGCTGCACCTGAATCACGGCAGTTTCGGCGGTGTGCCGCGGCCGGTGCTGGAGGAGCAGCGGTTGTGGCGGGCGCGCATGGAGGGCAATCCGGTCAAGTTCTTCCGACGGGAGTTGCAGGGTGCGCTCGATGAAGCGCGGCTTGCGCTGTGTGCGTTTCTGGGGGCTGATCCGGACGGGGCCGCGTTCGTGCTCAACACGACGTCGGGTGCGAACGCCGTGTTCGCGTCGTTTCCGTTGGCGCCGGGCGACGAGGTTCTGATCACGGATCACATTTACGGGGCGGTGCGCTTCGCTGCGATGCGGATGGCCGAGCGGGCGTCGGCGCGGCTGGTGGAGGTGCCGGTCGCGTTGGACGCGGACGATGATCTCGTGGTCGGCGCGCTGTTGGCGGCGGTGACGGAGCGTACGCGGCTGGCGGTGGTCGATCAGGTCGGCTCGGCGACGGTGAAGCTGTTCCCGGTGGAGCGGTTGGTGCCGGCGCTGCAGGAGCGTGGTGTCGCGGTGTTCGTGGACGGCGCGCACGCGCCGGGCAGCCTGGCGGTGGATCTCGGTGCGCTGCGTCCGGACTTCTGGGCCGGGAACCTGCACAAGTGGCCGAGTGCGCCGCGCGGGACCGCCGTGCTGTACGCCGATCCGCGCTGGCGTGGGTCGATGCGCTCGTATCCGGTGGCGTGGCGCGAGTTCGAGGGTTTTCCGCATTCGTTCACGCATACGGCGACGGCGGATCAGACGGCGTGGCTGGCGGCGCCGGCGGCGGTGGAGTTCTTCGAGGATTTCGGGTGGAAGGCGGTGCGGGAGCGTAACGCGCGGCTGGCGGCTGTGGGGCAGGCGGCGGTGGCCGAGGCGGTGGGGGCGGATCTGGCGGGGATGCCGGATGCGGCGCTGCCGATGCGGCTGGTTCCGTTGGACGGGCTGCGCGGCGGCGCGGATGCGGCGAACGCGTTGCGGGACCGGATCGCGGATCGGCACGGGATCGAGACGGTGATCAACGTGTGGGGCGGCCGGCCGCTGCTACGTATCAGCGCGCAGTTGTACAACACGGGTGCCGAGTACGCGGCGCTGGGAGCCGCGCTGCGGTCGGAGTTGCCGCTGTGAGGGCCGGTCGGGTCCGGGTCAGCCGGTGAGGGTGGGGGAGTCGCCGGAGGATCCGCCGAAGTCGGGCATCTGGATGGTCGGGGATGAGCTGAGCGGGAGGCTGGAGCCTGAACCCGAGTACGAGGTGCTGGCGTTGGTGACGCCGTGCGAGCCGGAGCGGCCGAGCAGCAGGGCGGCGAGCCCGGCGATGACGCCGGCGAGGAATCCGAAGATCAGGCCGGTGCCGAGGGTCTGGCGGTATTCCAGTCCGGTGGTCAGCTCGTTGCTTCCGACGTAGACGAGGTAGGTGCAGGCGATGCCGGCGATGCCGCCGGCCAGGGCGGTGGCCCCCCAGGCGCCGAAGAAGCGGCCGAGCGGGCCGTGGCCGCGTACTGCGTTGGCGGCGAAGAACCAGGTCAGTACGACCACGACGACGTTGAAGACCAGGGGTGCGAGCCAGTGGTCGGTGGCGTCGTGTCCGGAGGGCTGGGTGAATCTCCAGCCGACCAGGTTCAGGGGGCTGAACAGGTCGGAGATCCAGGCGTTGCCGCTGGCGGCGTGACTGTCGCGCCAGCCGGCGAGGCCTTGGTTGCCGAGTGCCGCGATGATGATGACCACCACGCCGGCGGCAGCTTCGGCTGCGCCGGAGTAGAGGGTGGAGACCTTGGCCATGGCATACCTCCCGTAGGTCGCTCCCATGTCAGCGTGCGTCGGGCGGGCGCTCTGAGCAAGCGTCAGGGGCGGCGGAGGTCGCCGAGCGGTGGGTGTCGCGCGCTCGGTGAGCCGTCGGCGGTCCGGGTCCGGGATTTGTCGGGGTGATCGTCGCCGTGGCGGCTGTGGCGGGGCCGGGGGCGCGGGGTGTGTCAGGGTATGCTGTCGGCCGCCGCGGCGGCTGGTCGTGGGTTCGTGTGTCGGAAGGGTTCGACGATGGGGCAGGTCAGGGCGGTGACGAGCCGTTCGGTCGCGGCGCCGGCGCAGCAGGTGTTCGATGCCGTGGCGGATTACGCACAGGTGCGGCCGCAGGTCCTGCCGGGGCAGTTCAGCGGGTTCGCGGTGCGTGAGGGCGGTGTCGGGGCGGGCACGGTGGCGGCGTGGACGTTGGCGGCGACGCAGAAGCGGGTGCGGCAGGTGTTGGCGACGGTGTCGTCGCCTGGGGGTCTGAGTCTGGTGGAGACGGATGCGAATTCGTCGATGGTCAGCACGTGGACGGTGTCGGGTGCGGGGGACGGTGCGTCGACGGTGACGTTGGAGACGGTGTGGAGCGGGGCGGGGGGTGTCGGCGGGTTCTTCGAGCGGACGTTCGCGCCGCGGGCTTTGGCGCGGATCTACGACGAGCTGCTGGCGAATCTGGCGGCGTATGTGCAGCGCGGGCCGGAGGCGTCTTCGTGATGTCGTGACGCCGCGATCTCGTGATGTCGCGATGCCGTGATGTTTGGGCACGTCGCGCGGTTCGGCCGGCCGGGGGTGATTATGCTGGTCGGTCGTGGTGATGGACGAGCAGGTGAGCACGAAGCCGTGCCTGTTCTGCGGCAAGCCGGTGGCGCAGCGGGTGGGGGCGGGGCGGCCGTTCCAGTATTGCCGGGACAACGACGATGCGTGTTTGAGGGCTGCGCGCAATGCACGGGCCCGGGAGCGCAATGCTCCGGGCCTACCGGGGCAGGTGGCGCAGGCGGCGGAGTTGGTGGAGCGGTTGGAGCAGGTCGCCGCGGTGTTGGCGGGGTCGTTGTCGGCGGAGTTGTCGGCGACCGGGGTGGAGAGCCGGGTGGCGGCGGCGACGGCTGAGGCGGCCGCGGCGGTGGCTGCAGCGCATGCGGATCGGCAGGAGGCGCTGGGGCGGGAGTTGGCTGCGCGGGAGGCGGTTGAGGTTGCGCAGGGTGAGGCAGGGCGGGCGCGTGCGGCGGCGGAGGCCGCGGTGGTTGAGGCGCGGGAGGCCGGGGAGCGTGCGCAGGTAGCGGTGCAGGATGCTGAGGCTGCGGGGGTGGAGCGGGATGCGGCTGTGGGGCGGGAGGCTGATGCGGTGTCGGCTCGGCGGGAGGCTGAGGTCGCGTTGAGTGCCGCGCAGGAGGGGCGGGCGCGGGCTGAGGCGGAGCGGGATGCCGCGGTGCAGCGTGCGGTGGTGGCGCAGCGTGAGTTCGAGCGTGAGGTGGAGCGGGAGCGGGCGGGTGCGGTGGCTGCGCGAGAGGCGCAGGCCGGGGCTGAGGCGGTCGCGCGGGATGCGGGGGTCGCGGCGTCGGAGGCGGCGGCGCGGGCTTCGGCGGCGGAGGCGGCAGCGCGGACGCATCAGGAGGTTGCGGAGCAGGCGGGTCGGCGGGCGGAGGCGGCGGCGGAGCGGTCTGCGCAGGCTGATCGGGTGCGGGCGGAGGCGGTGGCTGCGGCGTTGCGTGCGGAGGCGGACCGGGAGTCTGGGATTGCGGCGGCGCGCGGGGAGGCTGAGCGGTTCGAGGCGCGTGCGGTGGCTGCGGAGCGGGGGCGGGCGGAGGTCGAGGGGCAGCGGGATGCGGCGCGTGCCCGGGTGGACGAGTTGACGGCGCGGTTGTTGGAGCTGACGGCGGCTCGGGTCCCGCAGCAGCCGGGCGCCGAGCGCGACGGCGGGGGCGCGGGCGGGGCGGACGGGGCGGTGGCGGTGTCCGAGGCGGGCGCCTGATCTCGCGCCTGACGCCGCGTCGCGTCGGATCAGGTCGGGTCGGGTCGGGTCGGTGCGCCGAATAGTCTGCGGGCGCGCGAAAGCCCGCGCCGCGCGGGTCCCGCTGCCGGTTCGCGGTTCCGGCGTCGGGCCCCGCGCCACGGGCGGCGCGGGCTTCGCAGGGTGTTGTCGTTCGCTTGGGGGAGCGGTTGTCAACACGGTCCGGCCGCGGTTGCGGTCGGCTACTCCATGACAGCGCACTGCGAGGGGCTCGCGCCAGTGCCGCGGGCACAGATCACTCGGCCGGGGGAGTACATGTCCGGTCGAAGTCCGGCCAGCTCAGGGCAGGTTCACTCGACCGGAGCAGCCGGCGCCAGGCCGGCTCGCCCGCCGGGTTCGCTTGCCGGGGTCCCGGGGGTCTGCTAGACACCTGGTTAGCACTCTCCTTTCGATAGTGCTAACCAGGCGGGTGCTCACGCAGGGTTCTGCGCACGTCGGCCCTGGTGCGGCAGCCCGGGCGGGCGTGGCGGAAGGCGGGGACCGGCGGTGTTCCGAGTGCTCGCGGTGCGCGATTTCCGGCTGGTCGCGGCCGGCCAGCTGCTCTCGTCGCTGGGCGACTGGCTGTTGCTGGTCGCGGCGCCGTTCTTCGTGCTGCGGATGACCGGTTCGACGCTGGCCACCGGGCTGTCGGTGGCGGCCGGGACGGTGCCGGCGCTGGCGCTGGGCCCGGTGGCCGGGGTGCTGGCGGACCGGTGGGACCGGCGCCGCACGATGCTGGCGGCCGATCTGGCGCGCGCCGCGACGGTCGCGTCGATGGTGCTGGTGCGCCGGCCCGGCGAGGTGTGGGTGGTCTATGCGGCGCTGGTCGTCGAGGCGGGGTTCGGCCAGTTCTTCTCGCCGGCCGCGCAGGCGCTGCTTCCGGAGCTGGTCGGCCGCGGGGACGCGCTCGGCGCGGCGAATTCGTTCAATGCGCTGATCAACGGGACGGTGCGGCTGGCCGGCGGCGCGTTGGGCGGTGTGCTGTACGCGGCGTTCGGTTTCCGTGCAGTGGTGGGGATCGACGCGGCGAGCTATGTGGCGTCGGCGGGGCTGTTGGTCGCGCTGCGTTATCGGCCTGATGCAGCGTCACGCACGCGGGTGCGGCTGCGGTTCGGTGCGGAGCTGCGCGACGGTGTGGCTCATGTGCGCGCCGCGTCGGGTATGCCGGCGCTGTTCGGGTGCGCGGCGGTGTTCTCCTTGGGCAACGCGGTGCTTACCGCGCTGACGGTGCCTTATATCGGTTTCGAGCTGCACGCCGCGTCCGGCACGCTCGGTGTGCTGTATTCGGCGCTGGGCGTCGGATTCCTGGTCGGCGCGCCGGTGAGCCGGGTGGTGGCCGCGCGGTTGTCGGCGCGGGCGATCGCGGCCGGGAGCCTGGCGGTGCTCAGCGTCGTGTTCGTGGCCGCGTTCAACGTGCGCGACACCGCCTGGGATGTGCCGCTGTTCGCGCTGATCGGGCTTCCGGGCGTGTGCTTCCTGGTGACGGCGAGCACGTTCGTGGCGCGCGGCACGCCGGACCGGCTGCTGGGCCGGGTGAACTCGGCGTATCTGATGGTGCAGCTGGGCGCGACGCTGGCCGGAGTGGTCGGCGGTGCGGCGCTGGGCCAGCGGATCGGGGTGGGCGCGACCGCGGATCTGGGCGCCGCACTGGTGGCCGGTTCGGCGCTGCTGGCGCTGGCCTTGCCGCGCCGCCCGGTCGCCGCGCGCTTCTGCGCGCCGGGAGACCCGCCCGGGCCTGACGCAGCGTCAGGCGAGGGCGGCCTCGCGCAGCCGGGCGAGTCGGTCACAGCGCGCTGACCTCGACGCCTCACGCAGGCGCAGCTGCGGATCGGCGCGCTTCGGCTTCGAGCCGTGCGGCGTCGACCCGATCATCGGATCATCAGCATCCGGCAGGTGCGCACGCGACGCTCCGCGCCTTCCCTCTGTACCTACTAGTAGGTACAATGGTCACATGGACACGCACGACCAGCTGATCGAGAGCACTCGCGAGCTGCTGTGGGAGCGCGGCTATATCGGTACCAGCCCGAAGGCCATCCAGCAGCGGTCCGGCGCGGGGCAGGGCAGCATGTACCACCACTTCTCCGGCAAGCGCGACCTGGCCCTCGCCGCGATCGAGCGCAGCGCCGCGCAGTTGCGCGAGGCCGCTGCGCGGCAGCTTTCCGGGCCCGGCAGCCCGGTCGAGCGGATCGCCGCCTATCTGCGGCGGGAGCGCGAGGTGCTCAAGGGCTGCCCGATCGGCCGGCTGACCGGCGATCCGGAGATCGCGGCCGACGCGCAGCTGCGCGCGCCGGTCGGCGAGGCGCTGGCCGAGGTGCGCGAGCGGATCGCCGACGTGCTCGCCGAGGGCCGGGCGTGCGGGGAGCTCGACGCGGCGCTCGACCCGCAGGCGACTGCCGCCGCGCTGCTCGCCGTCCTGCAGGGCGGCTATGTGCTCGCCCGCGCCGCCGGCAGCGCGGACCCGTTCGACCAGGCGGTCGAGGGCGCGCTCGCGCTGCTGTCCGCCAGCGCCCGCCCCGCCCCGCAGCCCTGAGCCGACCCCGCCCCCGTCCCCGACTCGGTCCACGACGCCGAACCCGTTCACTGCGCGACCAGGAAGCGAGCACCAGCCGATGCACGCCATGCAGTACGAGATCACGCTGCCCGCCGACTACGACATGCAGATCATCCGCGAGCGGGTGCGTGCCGCCGCGCCGATGCTCGACGACCGGGCCGGATTGGGCCTCAAGGCGTACCTGATCCGGCAGGCCGGCCGGGCCGGCTCGCCGGTCAACCAGTACGCGCCGTTCTACCTGTGGCACGACGTCGGCATGATGGGCCACTTCCTGGCCGGCGGCGGGGGGTTCGAACGCATCATCCGCGCGTTCGGCCGGCCCCGGGTGCGGCACTGGACCGGCCTGGCCCGCTTCCCCGGCCCCGCGGCCGGCCGCGGCGCCGTGCCGCGTGCGGCGACCCGCCGGGTCACGGCCGTCCCGGTCGATCCGGACCCGCAGGGCGCGGGCCTGGCCGAGTTCGTCGAGCGGGAGATCGAGAACCTGCGCGCGCTGGCCAGGCACGAGGGCGTGCACACCGCGGCGCTCGCGTTCGACCCGTACGGCTGGCAGCTGGTGCGCTTCGTGCTCGGCGAGGCCCCGCCCGCCGCCGCTGCGGACGAGGCCCCGGACGCGGAGCGGTACGAGGTGCTGCACGTCTCGGCGCCGCACCTGGCCGACCTGCCCGAGGGCCGGCACTGGTAGAGCGCGGCACTGATAGGCGGCCGCCGCCCGGCAGGTCGGTCAGAGCGCGGGCAGGGCGGGCGCGTAGCGGCGGGCGCCCTCGGTCCACCACACGCCCTGCTGCGCGTCGACGGTCAGCGCCTCGTAGCCGTGCTCGGCCGCGAGGCGCGCCAGCCAGCCGCGTGCCTGGGCCGCCTGGTGTGCGCCGCCCATCGCCAGGGCCGCGGTGGCGTAGCCGTCGGCCAGTTCCAGGCGGGGGCCGGCCACGGTGACCGAGGCCAGGGCGGTGGCCGGCTCGCCGGTGCGCGGGTCGCGCACGTGTGCGCCGCGTTCGGCGGTGCCGGAGGTCGCGACGGCGCCGTCGTTGACCTCGAAGACGGCCAGGGTGTTGCCGGGTCGGTGCGGGTCGGCGATGCCGACGCGCCACGGGGCGCCGGTTCCGTCGCGGCTGCCGCGGGCGCGTACGTCGCCGCCGGCGTTGACCAGGTGTGCGGGGATGCCTGCGGCGGTCAGGGCGGCGCCGGCGCGTTCGGCGGCCCAGCCTTTGACCGCGCCGGAGGGGTCGAAGTCGGGCGGGTCGCCGACGGCGAACGCGTCGAACGCCCCGTCGGAGGCGGTGCGCAGCTCGGCGCACAGGGCGAGCACGTCGCGCAGCAGGGCGGCCTGGTCGGCGGGCAGCTGCCGGCCGATGTCCTCGAAGGCGAGGCGGCCGTCGCGCAGGCGGCTGACCGGGCTGTCGGGTTTGAAGGGGGAGAAGAGTTCGTCGGCGGCGTGCAGGACGGCGAACGCGGCGGCGCATCCGGCGTCGAAGGCGTGCGGGTCGGCCGTGTCGGGCGCGGCGACGCTGACGGCGGTGCCCATGACGTGTTCGACGGCGGTGCGCACGGCGCGGCAGGCTCCCGGCGCTCTACAGGCCGGCCTGGTCGAGCGCGGACTGCAGGGACTGCATGTAGCCCTGGGAGGTGTAGGTGGCGCCGGAGACCGATTCGATGTGTGCGCTCTGGGCGCTGAGGGCTTCGCTGGTCAGCTGGGGGACGTCGGTGGCGACGATGTTCTGCTCGTAGCCGCCGCGGTCGGGCACCTGCAGGACGGTGACGGCGGTGAGTTTGCCGCCGGCGACGGTGGCGCGCACCTGGACCGGGCCGAAGATCGTGTCGGCGGCGGTGCCGGTGAACGATCCGGACTTCCC
>DASYAE010000043.1:0-101384 GCA_036501535.1 Actinocrinis sp.
CCCACGCTGTCGTTCCGCGGGATCGACAACGCCTCCTACTACCGGCTCGCCGACGACGACCTGCGCTTCTACTACGACACGACCGGCACCGGGAACAGCCTGCTGATGAGCAACCCGCACGTGCTGCAGCTGATCATGGACTCGCTGCGGTACTGGGTCACCGAGATGCACGTCGACGGCTTCCGGTTCGACCTGGCGGCCACCCTGGCCCGGCAGTTCCACGAGGTGGACCGGCTCTCCGCGTTCTTCGACCTGGTGCAGCAGGACCCGATCATCTCCCGGGTCAAGCTGATCGCCGAGCCCTGGGACCTGGGTGACGGCGGCTACCAGGTGGGCAACTTCCCGCCGCTGTGGGCCGAGTGGAACGGCCGCTACCGGGACACCGTGCGCGACTACTGGCGCGGCGAGCCGGGCCTGCTGCCGCAGCTGGCCTCCCGGCTGACCGGGTCGTCGGACCTCTACCAGGACGACGGGCGCCGCCCGATGGCCTCGGTCAACTTCGTCACCGCGCACGACGGCTTCACCCTGCGCGACCTGGTCTCCTACGACGGCAAGCACAACGAGGCCAACGGCGAGGACAACCAGGACGGCACCGACGACAACCGGTCCTGGAACTGCGGCGCGGAGGGCGAGACCGACGACCCGGCCGTCATCGCCCTGCGGACCAAGCAGGCGCGCAACTTCATCGCCACGATGTTCGTTTCGCAGGGCGTGCCCATGCTCGTGCACGGCGACGAGCTCGGCCGCACCCAGCGCGGCAACAACAACGCCTACTGCCAGGACAACGAGCTGACCTGGGTGGACTGGAACCCGGAGCAGCTCGACACGGGCCTGGTCGCCTTCACCCGGGCGGCGGCCGTGCTGCGCGCCGAGCACCCGGTGTTCCGGCGCCGCCGCTTCTTCTTCGGCGACCGGGTGCACGGCGACGGCAGCGCGCTGCTGGACATCGAGTGGTTCGTCCCGTCCGGCCGGCAGATGACCGACCAGGACTGGACGGCCGGCTTCAGCAGGTCGATGGCCGTCTTCCTGAACGGCTCGGCGATCGCCGAGCCGGACGAGCGCGGCGAGCCGGTGCGCGACGACAACTTCATCCTGCTGTTCAACGCGCACGACCAGAGCGTGGACTTCACCATGCCGGACGCGAGCTTCGGCGAGCTGTGGAGCGCGGCCCTCGACACCGCGGTGCCCGACCTCGGGGGACGGGCCGAGGTGAAGGCGGGCGCGACGATCCCGGTCGAGGGGCGCTCGCTGCTGGTGCTGCGCAGCACCGGCTGAGCGCGGCCGCGGGCGGGCGGGCGGCGGGCGCGGCGGTGCCGGTCCGCCGCGCCCGCCTAGCCGTCAGAGGTCCGACGGCAGTCCTCCGCTGAACATGGAGCTAATGTTCTCCACCTGGCTGGCCGGCGGCGCGGCGATGTTCACCGGCTGGCCCCACGCCGTGAAGTCGGCCTGGGTGCTGATCACGCCGGACGAGGTGGTCTCGGAGATCGCGACCCGCACCGGCAGGCCGTCCGAGGCGATCCAGACGTCGATCTTCTCGCTGGTCCCGCCGATCGCGTCCTCCAGCTGCTCGAGCTGCTGGATCTGGGCCGGCGTCAGGTTCTGCTTGGCCGCCGCGCTGTCGTAGGCGGTGGTCGGGTCGACGGTGCCGCTGTAGTGCGTGGTCTTCACGCCGTCCACGGTCTGCTGCCCGACGCTGGTGAGGTCGTCGGCGGCCAGCAGCTCCTCGATGAGCTTCGCCGGGTCGGTGTCCTTGACCGAGTCGACCGCGCCGCTAAAGACTGCGCCGAGCGGGCCCATGGCCGAGAGGTCCAGGGAGAACCAGGTCTTCCCGCTCCCGAGGTCCGAGGCGTACTGCGGATCCTTGAGGTAGATCGTGTTGTCGACCCAGATCTCGGAGATGGTGGTGCCGCCGGTGGTCACGTTCATCAGCATGCCGAAGTCCGGCGCGAACTCCTCCTGGCCGCTGAGCTGCCCGCTGGCGCTCGGCGTGGAGAAGGTGCCGGTGACCGTGACGGTCTTGTCGTCGCCCGTCGTCGACGCGGTCAGCGCGGCCTTGAGCGCCGTCACCGGGTTCTGCGACCCACCGATCGAGCCCGTGGACCCGGCGGCCCCCGTGCCGCCCGCGGAAGGGCTCGCCGACCCGCTGCATCCCGCGACCAGGACCATCGCGGCGGCGGCGACACCGGCCGCCGGCACCCACGTGCCGAAGGAGCCGATGCCGGCGCGTACCCGCCTGCTGCGGCCATTCCCGTTTTCCATGTGCCCGAACTCTCCCTCCGGGAGCCGGTCGCTCCCGACCCTTCCGACGGTATCCGGCTCGCGGCTCGTGTGGTGCGGCCGCGCGGCGCCGATATCAGGACGCAACGACACGGATACCGGGACGGCTCACACGAAGGCGCCGATCCCGGTCACCGCGCGCCCTGCGATCAGAGTATTGATGTCTCGGGTGCCCTCGTACGAGTACAGCGCCTCGGCGTCGGCGACGAACCGGCCAATGCCGTAGTCCAGCACGATGCCGTTGCCGGCGAGCAGTTCCCGGCCCCACGCGACGGTCTCCCGCATCCGGGTGGTGCAGTAGGCCTTGGCCAGCGCGGACTGCTCGTCGCGAAACGCGCCGGCGTCCTCGAGCTGGGCCAGCCGCACGGCCATGCCGAGGCAGGCGGTGGCGTTGCCCAGCATCCGCACGAGGGTGTCCTGGACCATCTGGAAGCGCGCGACCGGGCCGCCGAACTGCTCGCGGCCCAGCGTGTAGTCCAGCGCGATCCGGTACGCGCCGAGCATCACCCCGACGGCCTCCCAGGCGACGCCGCCGCGGGTGTGCCGCAGCACCTCGGCGGTGTCCTGGAAGCCCTCCGCGTCCTGCAGCCGGTCGGCCTCGGGCACCCGGCAGTCCTCGAGCACGATGTCCGCGTTCTCGATCGTGCGCAGGGCCAGCTTGTGCTCGATCTTCGTGGCGGTGAAGCCCGGTGCGCCGGCCGGCACGACGAACCCGAGCACCTTGTCGGTCGCCTCGTCGCGGGCCCAGACAACGGTCAGGTCGGCGAAGGTGGCGTTGCCGATCCAGCGCTTGGCGCCGTTGATGATCCACGCGTCGCCGTCCCGCCGGGCGGTGGTGTGCAGCCCGGCGGCCACGTCCGATCCGCTCAGCGGCTCGGTCAGCGCGAAGGCGCCGATCTGCTCCATCCGGCCCATCGCGGGCAGCCAGCGGCGGCGCTGCTCGGGCGAGCCGCAGCGGGCGATGCTGCCCATGGCGAGTCCCGCGTGGACGCCGTAGAACGTGGCCATCGACGCGTCGACCCGCGCCATCTCGAGGGCGATGAAGCCGGTCAGCATGCTGCGAGCTTTGCCGCCGCCGCACTCCTCGTAGGCGAGCCCTGCGATATCCAGCTCGGCGAAGCGCGCGATGAGATGGTGCGGGAAGGCGGCCTTACCCCACCACTCGTCGGCGTGCGGCGCGACCTCATGCTCCAGGAATCCGCGCACCCGCAGCAGCACCTCGGCCTCCTCGGGCGCGAGCAGGTCCTCGAACCGGTACATGTCCTCGACCAGCACCTCGTCTGCCATGGCAGCCTCCTCGTACCCGGTTGCGCGGCCATCGCGCAGCAGGCACGCGGGTACCCCGCGGCAAGAGGATCAAGCCGGGACAGCCGCCCGGCCAGCGCTCGCGGCCGGTTGACACGCCCGGGCCCGGCCGCCATGCTAAGCAAGCGCTTAGTCGGTCGAGTGGGGCAGAGGCGGTCTCGTGAGGGCATGGCAGGTCACCGCGCACGGCGAGCCCGCCGACGTGCTCTCCCTCGCTGACGTCCCCGTTCCCGAGCCGGCGCCGGGGCAGATCCTGGTGCGGGTGCGCGCGGCGGCGCTCAACTTCCCGGACGTGCTGCTGTGCCGGGGCCAGTACCAGGTCCGGCCGGAGTTGCCGTTCGTACCCGGTGTCGAGCTGTGCGGCGAGGTCGTGCGGCTCGGTGAAGCAGTGCCCGGAGTCGATGTGTCCGGGGCCGACCTGCCCGCGATCGGTGCCCGGGTCATCGGCAATCCCGCCCTTCCGCACGGCGCGCTGGCCGAGTACGCGCTGATGAATGCGGCCGACGCGTTCAGCGCGCCGGACTCGCTCGACGACGCCGAGGCCGCCGCGCTGCACATCGCGTATCAGACCGGTTGGTTCGCCCTGCACCGCCGCGCGCAGCTGCGCGCCGGGGAGACGCTGCTGGTCCACGCCGCCGCGGGGGGCGTCGGCAGCGCCGCGGTGCAGCTCGGCAAGGCGGCCGGCGCGCAGGTGATCGCCGTCGTCGGCGGGCCCGAGAAGGCCGAGACCGCGCGGCGGCTCGGCGCGGACCTCGTGGTCGACCGGCGGGTCGAGGACTTCGTCGGCGCGGTCAAGAAGGCCACCGACGGCCGGGGCGTCGACGTGGTCTTCGATCCGGTCGGCGGGGACGCGTACACCGGCTCGGCCCGGTGCGCCGCGTTCGAGGGCCGCATCGTCGTGGTCGGATTCGCCGGCGGGGCGATCCCGGCGCCGCCGCTGAACCACGCGCTGATCAAGAACTACTCGATCCTCGGCCTGCACTGGGGCCTCTACAAGCAGCACGACCCGGCCGCCGTCGCCGCCGCTCACGCGCGGCTCGCCGAACTGGCCGCCGCCGGGACCATCAGACCGCTGATCGGCGGCCGCAGCGCGCTCGGCGAGGCGGCCGGGGCGCTGACCGCGCTCGGCGCCGGCGACAGCGTGGGGCGCCTCGTCGTCGTTCCCTGACGCAGCGCCCTTCCGGACAAGATCTCACTGAGCCCGCCACAACCGTCGGAGGCAAGCGGATGAAGCTGGACGGAGCCGGGGTCGTCGTCACCGGCGGCGGCGCGGGCATCGGGGCGGCGATGGCCCGGAGGTTCGCCGCGGCCGGGGCGCGCGTGGTGGTCAACGACATCGACGCCGGGGCAGCCGACGCGGTCGCCGCCGAACTGGACGGCGGCCTGTCGGCGCCCGGCGACGCCGCGACCACCGAGGGCGCCGACGCTCTGGTCGCGGCCGCGCGCACGCACCTCGGCGAGATCGACCTGTTCTGCGCGAACGCCGGCGTCGGCACCGGCGGCGGGCTGGACCTCGCCGACGAGGCCGGCTGGGAGCTGGCCTGGCAGGTCAACGTGATGGCGCACGTGCGGGCGGCCCGCGCGGTGATGCCGCACTGGCTGGCCCGCGGCCGCGGCAACTTCCTGGCCACGGTCTCGGCCGCGGGCCTGCTGACCATGCTCGGCGCCGCGCCGTACTCGGTGACCAAGCACGGCGCGCTGGCCTTCGCCGAGTGGCTCTCGGCCGGCTACGGCGACCGTGGGATCACGGTCCAGGCGCTGTGCCCACTCGGCGTGCGCACCGCGATGCTGGAGGCGGCCGGCCCGACCGGGCAGGCCATCCTGGCCGAGGCGGCGATCTCGCCGCAGCAGGTCGCCGACACGGTGGCCGAGGCGCTCGAGGACGGCCGCTTCCTGATCCTGCCGCACCCCGAGGTCGCGCAGATGTACGCCGGGCGCGCGGCCGACCCCGACCGCTGGCTCGCCGGGATGCGCCGCCTCCAGAAGCACGTCGACGAAGCGCTCGCCAGCGCCGAGGACTGATTCGCCGGACCGGCGGATCCACCGGTCGGTGGACCCGCCGAAGGCCTGCGCCGTGCCACGATCTCCCTTGTCACCCTCAAGGAGAGAGATGAATTCACGGGCTTTCATCGGCATGAGCGCGAGCACGCTTTACGCCATCGCGATCGTGGCCTCGGCGCTCTACTTCCACCACGCCGTGGCCGGTGTCGCGTTGATCGGCGCGATGGTCGTCGGCGCGGCCTGGTCGCTGCCGGGCGTGGCGTTCAGGCGGAAAAGCACGGCGGCTCAGCGGGTCGAGATGCCGCAGGACGCGACGTCCAAGACGTTCGAATAGCACAGAGTCGAATAGCACTGCTGGTCGTCGGCGCCCGGTCCGCGGCCGTCAGCGCTCGGCGTGCTCGCCGGGCGGGGACAGGAGCCCGCTCTCCATCGCGGCCATCACCGCCGCAGTACGATCACTGACTCCCAGCTTGTCGAACACGCGCAGCAGATGCGTCTTCACCGTGGCCGCGCCGATGAACAACTCCCGGCCGATCTCGGCGTTGGACAGGCCGCGGGCGACCAGCCCGAGCACCTGCGCCTCCCGCGCGGTCAGCGGCTCGGCCGGCGGCTCGCGCCGGCGCTCGGCCAGCCGGGCGGCGATCGGCGCGGCCAGCACCGTCTCGCCGCGGGCGGCGGCGCGCACCGCGTCGATCAGGGTGCGCATCGGGGCGTCCTTGAGCAGATAGCCGCAGGCCCCTGCCTCGACCGCGCGCACGATGTCGGCGTCGGTGTGATAGGTCGTCAGGACCAGCACCCTGATGTCCGGGCGCTCGGCCCGGATCCGGCCGGTCGCGGCGACCCCGTCCATCCCGGGCATCCGCAGGTCCATCAGCACCAGATCGGGGGCGCCAGCAGATGGCGCAGCCCCATCCGGACCACGGGATGGTCGTCTACGAGCAGAACCCTGATCACGCGGTCGCCCCGGCGGCGACCCCGGGCGCGGGAGCGGACGCTGATCCGGCGTCCGGTCCGTCGTCCGGCCGTACTTCAGTCGCGCCGCGCACCGGCAGTTCCGCCAGCAGCGTGGTTCCGGCGCCGGGGACGCTGTCCACGTGCAGCCGGCCGCCCTGCGCCTCGATGCGCTGCCGCATGCCGCGCAGGCCGAATCCGGTTTCGAAACCGCTGCCGGAACCATCGCCGGAACCACTGCCGTGCGCGGCCTGCCGGAAGCCGCGTCCGTCGTCGGCGACGAGCAGTTCGATCCGGTCCGGCAGGTAACGCAGCTCGATGCTGGCGTCCGCGCCGACCGCGACCGCGAACAGGACCGCGACCAGCAGGAAGTACCCGAGCGCCGGCCGGCCCGCGCCGGCCCCCAGCACCCGCCGGCCGATCAGCGCATAGACGAGGCCGATCGCGACGAGCGCGGCCACGGCGACCCACATCGCCGGGTCGGCGGGCGGGTCCGTGGTCACCGCGAAGGCGACGACCCCCGAGAGCACCGCGGCGAAGCCGGCGTGCCAGAGCCAGGGCTGCCGGTTCCACGAGTCGGCGTCGCGCTCGTCCCGTCCCACCATCATCTGTTCCACATGGATTTAGAGCGGCGAGGTGTGCGTGCAGGGCACAGACTCCAGTGCCGGCGGCCCCGGTGCAAGCGCGGGCGGCGCATGTTGCACAAGTGGCCGCGGAGTCTCTAGACTCGGGCGGCTGAAAATCAGCCCATTGTCTGGAGATGCACGGGGGCGTCATGGCGCAGCAGTACCCTCAGCAGCCTGCGAATTCGCCGCAGCAGCAGCCGCAGCCGCACGTGCCGCCGCCGCACTACGGCCAGCCGCCGTCGCAGATGCCGAACGGCGCCGTGCCGCAGCAGTATCCGAACCAGCCGGCGAATCCGCCGTACCCGCAGCAGCAGTACCCCCAGCCCCCGGCGCCTGCGCCCTATCCGCACCAGTACCAGCAACAGTACCCCCAGCAGCCCCCGGGGCCGGCCCCCTACCGACAGCAGCCGCCCGCCCCGTATCAGCAGCCGTATGCACCGGCTCAGGGCGCGCCGCAGCCGTACCCCCCGGCGCCGAGCTATCCGCAGGCCCCGCAGTTCCCGCCGCAGCAGCCGCACCAGTATCCGAACCCGCCGATGCCCGGGCCGCCGATGCCGCCGCAGCAGCAGTATCAGAACCCTCCGATGGCCGGGCCGCCGCAGATGCAGCCCCAGATGCAGCAGGCCGCTCCCCCGTGGTCGAACGCGCCGATGCCCGCACCGTCGCACATGCCGCACATGCCCCACATGCCGCAGCCGCAGGCCCCGCAGATGCCGCCGGCGCAGTCCGGCCCGCCGGTCGGCTTCCCTCCGCCGATGAGCTGGACGCCGCCGCGCGACGCGCTGGTGAGCGGCGCCGCGCCGTTCCTCGAGTCCGGCGAGCAGGTCTACTACGGGTTCCCGCTCAAGCTCGACGACACGATCGCCGAGACCCCGCGCGAGCTGATGATCGCGATCGAGGGCCAGCACCACACCCTCGGCGAGATCAACCGGGCGCAGCACAAGATCAACCGCGGCATGAAGTGGGCCTTCAACCCGATGGACGCCGCCTCGGAGATGATCGCCGAGAAGAGCGTCGAGGCGCTGAACCGGAAGCTCGCCGGACCGGTGTTCCTCGGCGGCTGGGAGAGCCAGGCCGGCTGGTTCATCCGCTTCGCGCGCGCGACCCGGGAGGACTACGGGCCCGGCGCCTGGGGCGTGATCACGAGCCACCGGTACATCATCTTCCGCGCCGGGCGCATGGGCGGCGCGGCCATGCGCATGGTCTACGCCGTGCCGCGCACCACGATCGCGGGCGTGCGGCTCGAGGGCACCAAGGACGCCATGATGCACGGCCGCACGCCGCGCGCCGAACTGCACTTCACCGACGGCTCCATGGTCGCGACGATGATGGCCGCCAAGCAGGGCGAACAGCTCGCCGCGATCCTGCAGGTGCAGCAGAACGGACGACAGGGCTACTAGCGTCGCGTGACGCGTGGCTACTTGGTTCAGGACCGGCGTGAGGTGGCGGCGGTGGCGCGGTGGGCGCGGATCTCGTCGTGGTGCTCGGCGGCCCAGTCGATCAGCTGTCTGACGATCTCGTGCAGGCCGCGGCCGAGCGGGGCGAGGGCGTATTCCACGCGCGGGGGGACCTCGGCGTAGGCGGTACGTGTGATCAGGCCGTCCTGCTGAAGGTGCTGGAGGGTGTGGGTGAGCATGCGCTGGGAGATGCCGGGGATCTGCCGCTGCAGGTCGGTGTAGCGCAGCGGGCCGTCGTCCAGGACGGCGACGACGAGCGTGCTCCACTTGTCACCGACCCGGTCCAGGAGCTGGCGGATGAAGGCCATGTCGTCGGCCGGGATGCTCGCACACGGGCCTGCCGCAGCCGCCATCGCCGGCTGTGCCGCGCTGTCGTGCATCGCATCCACTCCTGTGTGTCGCGCACACCTGTGTGCCTTTTGTACCACGCTCCATACTGGCGCACGATGGCGTTACGAACAAATCGGAGGAATTGCTGTTCAGGGCCATGTACTCGCGGCGGCCCCCGAACCCGTCCGCCGATCCTTCCGCCAGATGGGAGACCCCTCATGCCCAGGACAATCGCGATCTTCGGCGCCGGCCCCGGCCTCGGCGCCTCCCTCGCCCGCCGCTTCGCGGCCGACGGCTTCCACATCGCCCTGATCGCCCGCGACAAGCAACGCCTCGATGCCCTCGTCGACCGACTGGCCGCCGAGGGCATCGACGCGGCCGGCTTCACCGCCGACCTCGCCGCACCCGACGAGATCCCCACACTGATCACCGCCATCCGCGACCGCTTCGGCCACATCGATGTGATCGAGTACGGCCCGATTCCCAGCCTCGGGTTCACCCCGGCCGCCGCGCTGAAACCCGCCACCCTCGCCGCGGGCCTGCCGCTGCTCGTGCTGACCCCGCTGGCCATCAGCCAAGCCGTCCTGCCGACGTGGACGCAACGCGGCGACGGCGCCTTCCTGATGACCACCGGCGCCACCGCGGTACACCCCCTGCCCTACGCAAGCGGCCTCGGCCCGCTGATGGCCGCCGCCCGCAACTGGCTCTACTCCCTGCACGGCGAACTGGCCGCATCCGGCATCTACGCCGGCACCCTCTCGATCGCCGCGTTCATCACCGGAAGCCAGGCCGAGAAGGCCGCCACCGCGGCCGGCGACCCCCGCGCCGCCGCCTTCCCGCGCGTCGACCCGGCCGAGCTCGCCGCCATCTACTGGGACATGTACACCCACCGCGACCGCATCGAACAAGTCCACCCAGCGACCGACTGACGAACTCCTGTCGTAGCGCAATTGCTGAGCGTGCATCAGCGTGCGATCGGCAGCCGGTGGCGCCTGATCAGCGCACGATCACCAGGCGGCGCCGAACCCGGTGCGCTCCAGCCGGGCCGCGGCCTCCAGCAGCATCCACGCCCCGGCCTGCACCGACAGGTCGCGGTCGGCGGCGCGGTCGCGGCGCGGGCCGGCCGCCGGAGCCGCCCACTCGGCGCCGAACACCGGGCCGCCGGGCGCCACGGTCCGGTTGCGCCAGGCCTCGTCCGCCGAGCCGAACACCAGGTCGGCGGCCAGCCGGCCGGCCGGCTCGTGCCGCGGGCCGAGCCCGGCCAGGACCGGCGCGGCCAGCGCGAGGTAGCGCGCGAGGATGCCGGCGAACAGGCCGCCATCCCCGCCGCCCTGCCCGCGCAGCACCGGGCCGATCCGCCCGGGCACCGCGAGGTGGTCGGCGACCGCGGCGATCGTGCGCTCCGCCCGCCGGATCCAGCCCGTCGCCTCAGAGCCCGTACTCAGCGCGGCGAGCTCGGTGCACGCGCCGATGAAGACGCCCTGGCAGTATGTGTAGACCGGGTATTCGACCTCTTCCACGGCGCCGGCGCCGTCGACGCGCAGGCCGTCGTGGACCAGGCCGCTGCGCGGGTCGACCAGGTTGCGCTCCATCCATCCGGCCAGCGCCCGCGCCGAGCCCCGGTCGTCCCCGGCGCCGTCCGGCGCGTCCGCGAGGCGGGCGAACAGGATCGCGGCCGGGCCGTTCGTCGGGGCGTTCTTGAAAACCTCGCGGTACTTGTCCCGGCGCCGCCACCAGATCCCGCCGCCGCCGTGGTCGGTCCAGCCCGAGCGCAGCGCCGCGGCCAGCGCCGGCACCGCGCCGGGCCGCTCCACCCCGGCCTCGCGCTGCGCGCGCAGCAGCGCCAGGGCCAGCCAGGCCATGTCGTCGTAGTAGTCGTTGCGCCAGGCGAGCCCGTTGCGCAGCCGGATGCCCGAGACCAGCCGCCGGATCGGCGCGAGCCGCCGCGGGCTCGGGCCGCGCGTGTAGGCGTCGACCAGGCAGTCCAGCAGATGGGCCTGCCACCAGTAGTTCCACGGACCGAACAGGCGCTGCCCGACCGTCGCCGGCCAGCCGCTGACGCCCAGCAGCGTGCCCGGGATCCCCCACAGCCGGCGCAGATGCCGCGCGCGCACGGCCTGCTCGGCGAGATCGGCGCGATCCGCCCAGAGGCGCACTGGAGTCGGCGTGTCCCATGCGATCACCCCTCCACAGTGACATCCATACTGCTCACATGGCGGTATAGCGGTCCGAACGAATGATCCGTCAGCTGCGCCGGGCCGCCCCGCGCACCCTGGACCGGCAGGTCAGCGGGGTGTTTCCGGCCAACCCCCGGACCGCTGTCGGCAAGCTCACATCGGAGCACTCCGCTTTTTTCACGCCGGTTCTTGCACGCCCGGCGCGCCGGGCCGACCGCTTGACCTGGAGCGCGCTCCAGGTACCAGACTGCGTCCCATGAACGGCATCACCTACACCGTCGGCGAGGTCTCCCAGCGCACCGGCTTCAGCATCGACACCCTGCGTTACTACGAGCGCCTCGGCCTGATAGAGCCGATCGCGCGCTCGGCCGGAGGCGCGCGCCGGTACCGGGACCAGGACGTGGGCTGGCTGCACTTCGTCTCGTGCCTGCGCGAGACCGGCATGCCGGTGGCCGCCATGCGCGCGTTCGCCGAGCTGTGCCGGGACGGGGACACGACCGTCCAGAAGCGGATCGACCTGCTCGAGACGCACGGCCGCGACGTCGAGGTGCGGATCGCGGCGCTGCGCGAGCAACTGGCGGTGATCCAGGGCAAGGTCGCGTATTACAGAACTCTGCCTCAGGAGGAGGACGCACGGTGAGGTACCGGGACTTCGGGGACACCGGCCTGCGGGTCAGCGAGATCGGGCTCGGCGCCTGGCAGCTGGGCAACCGCACGGACTGGGCGGACGGGCCGGACGAGGCGCAGTCGCTGGCGATCGTGCAGGCCGCGCTGGACGGCGGCGTCACGTTCTTCGACACCGCGCCGGGCTACGCGGGCGGCGAGAGCGCGCGCATCCTCGGGCAGGCGCTGCGCGGGCACCGCGACGAGGTGGTGCTGTGCACCAAGTTCGGCCACAACGGCACCGAGTCGGGGTTCTCGGTCGACCGGCTGCGCGGCTCGGTCGAGGACAGCCTGCGGCAGCTGCAGACGGACGTGATCGACATCGTCCTGATGCACAACCCGCCGGCCGAGATGTACGACGGCACGCGGGCGCCGCACTACGAGGTGTTCGAGGAGCTCCGGCAGAAAGGGCTGATCCGCGCCTACGGCGGGTCGCTGGACTGGCCGCAGGAGATCGACACGCTGCTGGCCACGACCCGGAGCCGGGCGATGGAGGTCTACTTGTCCGTGTTCCACCAGGAGCCATGGGCGGCCGTGGAGCGGGCCGGGGCGGCGGGCGCGGGCAGCGCGGTCAAGGTCGCCCTGGAATCCGGCTGGCTCGCCGGGCGCTATGGCGCGGACAGCGTGTTCACCGACGTGCGTGCGCGCTGGAGCGCCGAGGACGTCCGGCGCCGGGCCGGGCTCGCCGACCGCTTCAGGGAACTGATCCCAGCGGGCCTGACGCCGGCTCAGGCCGCGCTGCGCTTCGTGCTGGCGAACAGCGGCGTCTCCACGGTGATCCCCGGCGCGAAGAGCGCCGCGCAGGTCGAGGCGAACCTCGCCGCGGCCGACGGGGACCTGCCGAAGGAGACGGTCGCGGCGCTGCGGGACCTGTTCGCCGAGCACATCGCCGGGCGACCGGTGGGCTGGTAGGTGTGGGCTGGTAGGTGCGCCGACCCGACCTATGTCGGCATACCGAGTTCGCGGGCGGCCTCCGAGCGCGGATCCTCCCGGAACACCACCAGCAGCGTGGCGAACTCGACCAGCCAGAGCGCGCTCCCGGCGACCAGGTCGAACCGGGCGTAGAGCGCCGACCCGTGGTCGAGCCCGTTGAGCAAACTGACCGTGGTCATAATGAAGAAGCAGGCGAACGCGATCCGCGGACCGCGCCAGCGCCCGCCCCGGCCGATCACCCAAGCCATCACGAGCCAGAAGCACACCGAGAAGCCGGCCCCGACCATCAGCGGGTGCAGGCCGACGGTCACCTCCTGGTGCCATTGGGCCGCGGTGTAGCCGGGATCGCGCCGCAGCAGGCTGGTGCGGATGGTGTCGGCCGTGACGGCGACGGTGACAAGTGTGGCGAGCTCGAACAGCGCGCCCACCAACATCATCCGCACCGCCGCCTGCCGCGGGCGGTCCGACCGGGCCACCCGCGGGCGCAACTGGACGCGCAGCGCGCCGAAGGCCAGGTCCAGACACTCCGTCAGGTCCGGCCACCGCTGCTGCTCCCGCGCGCCGGCCATCAGCACGCCGAGCATCTCCGCCTCGTGCTCGGACCGGAACGCGCTCGGATAGCAGCGCAGCCAGAAGCGGTACCGGCGCTCCAGCGCCGACTCGGCACCGGCCGCCGGATCCTTCATCCGGCCCCTCCCCCGCCCGGGCCCAGCCGCGCGAACGCGGCGGCCGCGTTGGAGCGGAACCGGGCCGCCTCGGCCGCCAGCTGCCCGCTGCCCTCCGCGGTGAGGCGGTAGTAGCGGCGCAGCCGGTTGTCCACGATCTCCTCGCGGTCGACGCTGACCAGCCCGTCGAGCCGCAGCCGGTCCAGCGCGGCGTAGAGCGTCCCGGCGCGCAGCCGAACCCGGCCGTCGGAGATCTTCGCGACGTCGGCGATGATCCCGTATCCGTGCTGGCTGCCGGAGGCCAGCGCGGTCAGGATCAGGAACGTGGCCTCCTGCATGGGTCGTTTGGCCATGTCGACAGTATATGCCGACGAACTGACGGTCCGGTTTTCCGGCCGCCGTCTGGTGCGGCACCCGGCATCTGACGCCTACTCGGCCGCGATCGCCGCCAGCACGTCCAGCCTCGCCGCGCGGCGGGCCGGCCATCCCGCCGCGACCAGGCCGAGCAGGGCGGCCAGGATCAGGAACAGCACCAGCCTGGAGAACGGCAGGGAGACCTCGGTGATGCCCTGCGAGCGCAGCGCGGAGACCAGCGCGATCCCGAGGCCGGTGCCGATGACGACGCCGATCACGGCGCCGAACACGGACAGGATCACCGCCTCGGACCGGATCATGGAGCGGATCTGACGCCGCTTCATGCCGACCGCGCGCAGCAGCCCGATCTCGTGCGAGCGCTCGAACACCGACAGGATGAGGGTGTTGACGATGCCGATCAGCGCGATCAGCACGGCGAGGCCGAGCAGCGCGTAGACCAGCCCGAGCAGTTGATTGACCAGGGTCAGCTGGGCCCGGTCGAACTCGTCCCGGGTCTGGACCTGCACGTTCGGGTAGGGCGCGAGCGCCTTCTGCACCTCCTGCTGCACGGCGGCGCTGCCGTCGGTCTTGAGCAGGACGGCGCCAGGCAGCGGGTCGCTGAAGTGGGCCACGAAGTAGCCGGCGCCGACCACGTAGCTGGTGAGCGCCGCGTTCGGCTGGTAGATCCCGCCGATCCGCAGCGTGGTCGCACCGGTGCGGGCGAACTTGACCGGCACCGTGTCGCCGACCGAGAGATGGTCGGAGTCCGCCGTCGTCTGGTCGATCAGCAGCTCGCCGGCGGCCAGCGCCTGGGAACTGCCGGACGTCATGCGCATGATGACGGTGGAGGACAGGCTCTGCGTCGAGACGGCCCGCAGGGTCTCGACCGACTGGCGGAACTCGAACTGGCCGCCGTAGATGGTCGAGCTCGCCGTGACGCCGGGCAGGCCCGAGACGGCCTCCGGCACGGCGGCGCTGAAGCTGCCCGAGCCGCTGCTGCTCGTGCTCGAGACGATCAGGTCGGCGCTCACCGCGCCGTCCACGCTGCTGGTCGTGGACTTCGAGAGCGAGGCGCCGAACACGGCGATGGCCGAGACCAGGGCGAGGCCGACCATGAGCGCCGAGGCGGTCTGCGCGGTGCGCCGCGGGCTGCGCATCGAGTTCTCCCGGCCGAGCCGGCCGGCCGCGCCGAACAGCCGGGCGAACGGGCGCCCGATCACGCCGGACAGCGGCCGCGCCACCGCGGGCGCCAGCATGGCCACGCCGATGAAGATCGCCGCCGCGCCGAGGCCGACCAGCTGGACGGCCGGCTTGGACAGGCCCGCCCCGAGCGCGGCGGCGCCGAGCAGGGCGATCGAGGCGCCGAGCACGAACCGGCGGCGCAGCGGGACGTCGCCCTCCAGCTGCCTGCTGCTGATCGCGGCGATCGGCGGGATGCGCACGGCGCGCCGGGCCGGGCTGATCGCGGCGACCACGGTCACGCCGACTCCCACGGCCAGCGCGACGATCACCGTGCGGGCCTCGAAGACCAGCGCGCCCGGCGGCAGCGAGACGCCGAAGCCGCGCAGCAGGGCCTTGAGGCCGAGCGCGGTGAGCACGCCGAGCCCGATGCCGGCCAGGGACGAGGCGAGGCCGACGATCGCCGCCTCGCCGAGCACCGCGCGGAAGACCTGCCGGCGGCGGGCGCCGACGATGCGCAGCAGGGCCAGCTCGCGGGTGCGCTGCCCGACGATGATGGAGAAGGTGTTCAGGATGGTGAAGCCGCCGACGAACAGCGCGATGTAGGCGAAGACGAGCAGCGCGGTGGAGAAGAACGCGACGGACTGGTCGACCGAGCCGGTCTGCTCCTGGATCACGGTCTGCCCGGTGACCACCTCCATGCCGGGCGGCAGGACCGCGGCGATGCCGCGCTGCACGGCGGCCTTGTCGGCTCCGGGCGCGGCCACCACGTCGATGTCGTCGTATTCGCCGGTCTCGCCGAAGAGCGACTGCGCGGTCGGTGTGGCGAAGGCGGCGACCGTCGTGCCGCCCACACCGTCGCTGCCACCCACGCTGACGATGCCGCAGACGGTGAACGTCTGGACGCCCTTCGGTGTCAGGATGCGGATCCTATCGCCGACGACGTAGCCGTACTTCTGCGCCGTCGCGCTGTCCATGGCCACCTGGCCCGGGGCCGCCGGGGCCCGGCCGGAGGTGAGGCGCATCTGGAAGATCTGCTGGTCGGACTGGTAGGACAGGCCCACCGTCGAGGAGCCGGCGGTGACGATCGGCTCGCCGTCCCGCCCGATGTACTGCGCGTAGCCCGAGACCTGGCCCTCGGCCGACCCGACGCCGGGCACGCGCTGGATCTCCGGCAGCACGGAGGCGGGCAGCGGGTTGCGCACCGCGCTTGCGGCGGAGCCGGGGAACTGGGCCACGCCGCGCACCTGGAAGTCGACGTTCTGATACAGGCTGGCGAAGATCGAGGAGATCGTGCCGTGCAGAGTGTCGGTCAGGATGTACGTGCCGGTGATGAACGTGACGCCGAGCACGATCGCGGTCGCGGTCAGCGCCAGGCGCAGCTTGTGGGCCAACAGGCCTCGGATGGTCACCTTCCCCATGTCAGTCCCCCAGCGTCCGCATCTTCTCCAGCACCGAGTCCGCGCTCGGCTCGCGCAGCTCGCCGACCACGAGGCCGTCGGCCAGGAACAGCACCCGGTCGGCGTAGGCGGCGCCGTGCGGATCGTGCGTGACCATGACGATCGACTGGCCCAGGCCGTCGGCCGAGGAGCGCAGGAAGTCGAGCATCTGCGCGGAGGCGTTCGAGTCCAGGTTCCCGGTCGGCTCGTCCGCGAAGACCAGGTCCGGCCGGTTGATCAGGGCTCTGGCGCAGGCGACCCGCTGCTGCTGGCCGCCGGAGAGCTCGGCCGGCCGGTGCCCCAGCCGGTCGGCGATGCCGAGCTGCTCGGCCAGGTGGTCGAGCCAGGCCCGGTCCACCTTCGCCCCGGCCAGGGCCGGCGGCAGCGCGATGTTCTCCGCGGCGGTCAGCGTGGGCACCAGGTTGAAGGACTGGAAGACGAAGCCGACCCGGTCCCGCCGCAGCTTCGTCAGGCCGTTGTCGTCGAGCCGGCCGATGTCGACCCCGCCGACGAACGACCGGCCCGAGCTGGGCCGGTCCAGCCCGGCCATGCAGTGCATGAGCGTCGACTTGCCCGAGCCCGAGGGCCCCATCACCGCGGTGAAGCGGCCGCGCTCGAAGGCCACGGTGACCCCGGCCAGCGCGTGCACCGCCGCCGGCCCGGCGCCATAGGTCTTGCGCAGCTCGACCGCGTGCGCGGCCGGCCCGCTCCCGTCCCCCGTTTCAGTAGTCATGTTGGAAGTATATATCGTTCAACTGTCTATTGCGGCATCGGCTTGTCCGCCGGGCGGCGCGCCGGGCCCTGGCATGATGGGCGGGTGACAGATCGCTTCATCGCCGCCTGCGACGGCGCGTGCAAGAAGAACCCCGGGCCGGCCGCCTGGGCGTGGATCGCCCTGGAGGACCGGGAGGGCGGCGCCGGGCGCTGGGCCGCCGGCCCGCTGGGCGAGGCCACCAACAACATCGCCGAGCTGACCGCGCTGGAGCGGCTGCTCTCGGCGGTGGACCCGCGGGCCGCGCTCGAGGTGCGGATGGATTCGCAGTACGCGATGAACGCGGTGACCAAGTGGCTGCCCGGGTGGAAGCGCAAGGGCTGGAAGACGGCCTCCGGGAGCCCGGTGGCCAACCGGGAGCTGATCGTGCGGATCGACGAGCTGCTGGCCGACCGCGAGGTGAAGTTCGTGTACACCCCGGCGCACCAGGCCGACGGCGACCCGCTCAACGACTTCGCCGACCGGGCCGCCAGCGCGAGCGCCGTGAGCCAGAAGGCCGCCGGCGGCGCCGTCCCCGAGCCCGACCGGCTCCTGGCCGGGGCCACCGCGCCGCCCGTCAAGGCAGCGTCCACCAAAGCAGCGCCTGCCAAGAACGCAGCGCCCGCCAAAGCAGCGCCGAATAAGAATGCAGCCCGCACCATCGCGGCGAAGTTCCCCGGCACCTGCCGCTGCGGCCGCCGCTACGAGGCCGGCGCGCAGATCGCCAAGAACCAACAGGGGTGGGGCCACCCCGATTGCGCGTGACCGAGGCGGACGGCGGCGATCCGCCGCGCGCTCGGAAACCTGATCCTGAGACGCGGCAGGCGTTGCACCGCGTCCGAGGGCGGAGTCACTATAACGACAGCACTGTCGGTGGCGGGAGTCGATGACCAACGCGTGGCTCGCCGAGGTCGGCGTGGACCCGCACGAGCGGGCCCGCGAGATCGCCGACGCCCACGCGGCCTTCGTCAACACGCACACCCTGTCAGGGCTCGGCCGTGAGCTGCGCGAGGTGGTCGCCCGGTCGTGGGTCCGCTCCTCCGACGCCTGTATCGGGTTCGACCACAACCCGCCGATCGCGCTGGCCGACGACGACCTCGACGCCTATCGCGCCGCGCATCCGCTGGCCCAGGTGATCGACGTGCTGCGCGGGCTGGTCGGCTCGGCGGCCGACGACGGCAACCACATCATGGCGGTCTCCGACGCGGCCGGCCGGCTGCTGTGGGTCGAGGGCCACCGCACCGCGCGGTCGCGGGCGGAGAAGATGAACTTCGTCGCCGGGGCGTGGTGGGACGAGGCGCACGCCGGCACCAACGCACCCGGCACCGCCCTGGCGGTCGACCACGCGGTGCAGATCTTCGCCTCCGAGCACTTCCTGCCCGCGGTGCAGGCCTGGACCTGCTCGGCCGCCCCGATCCACGACCCGGCGACCGGCCGGATCCTCGGCGTCATCGACATCACCGGCGGCGACGGTGTGGCGAACGCGCTGAGCCTTGGCCTGGTAAGCGCCGCCGCGCTGGCCGCCGAGTCCGAGCTGGCCCGGCGGCAGCCCCCGGGCACGTCGGGGCGCCCGGCGCGGCTCTGGCTGCCCCGGGCCCGTACCGCGGCGCGCCTTTCCGCGCTCGGCCGCAGCGAGGGCGTGTGCACGATCGACGGGCGCGAACACCGGCTGAACCGCCGTCACTCCGAGATCATGGTCATGCTCGCGCTGCACCGCGACGGCCTGACGGGCGATCACCTGGCCGACGCGCTCTACGGAGCGCCGGTCAACCCGACCACGCTGCGGGTGGAGATGACCCGGCTGCGCCACACCGTCGGCGAGCTGGTCGCCTCGCGGCCCTACCGGCTCAGCGGCGGCGTCGGCGCGGACTTCCTCGACATCGCCTCGGCGCTGCGCGCGAACGACACCGCCGCGGCGCTGGCCGACTACGCCGGGCCGCTGCTGCCCAGCTCCGACGCGCCCGGCGTGGTACGCGAGCGGGAATGGCTGGAGCTGCGCCTGCGCTCGGCCGTGCTGGCCAGCCCCGACGCGGCCGCGGTGCGCGACTGGGCGTACCGCGGCGGCATCGACGACCTGCAGGTGTGGGAGCACCTTTCGGCGATCGCGCCACCCTGTTCGCAGGATGCGACGCTGGCCGCGGCGCAGATGCGGCGGCTGCGCGCGGACTACGGGCTCGGCAGCGCCGAGACGTAGCCCCAACGAGTACTGACGCAACCTCCATGCAACGTCCCCGAACCTAGCGTGGCCTTCATCGCCGGACCGTCCAACGAGGGGCGGTCGCTGCTGACGGAAGAAGTGGCCACATGACCGATTTCGCGGCGCCCGGCACCGACGGCGCCAAGATGACCTACCAGTCCCGCTACGACCACTGGATCGGCGGGCAGTTCGTCCCGCCCGCGCAGGGCCGCTACTTCGAGAACCCGACCCCGATCACCGGGCAGACCTTCTGCGAGGTCGCCCGCGGCACGGCGGAGGACGTCGAGGCCGCGCTCGACGCCGCGCACGGAGCCGCCCCGGCCTGGGGGCGCACCTCGGCGACCGAGCGGGCCAACGTGCTCAACCGGATCGCGGACCGCATCGAGCAGAACCTGGAGTCGCTCGCGCTCGCGGAGACCTGGGAGAACGGCAAGCCGATCCGCGAGTCGCTGGCCGCCGACATCCCGCTGGCGGTCGACCACTTCCGCTACTTCGCCGGCGCGGTGCGGGCCCAGGAGGGCTCGATCGCCGAGATCGACGACGACACGGTCGCCTACCACTTCCACGAGCCGCTCGGCGTGGTCGGGCAGATCATCCCGTGGAACTTCCCGATCCTGATGGCCACCTGGAAGCTGGCCCCGGCGCTGGCCGCCGGCAACGCAGTGGTGCTCAAGCCCGCCGAGCAGACCCCCGTCTCGATCCACTACCTCATGAGCCTGATCGCCGACCTGCTGCCGCCCGGCGTGGTCAACATCGTCAACGGCTTCGGCGTCGAGGCCGGCAAGCCGCTGGCCTCCAGCGCCCGGGTGGCCAAGGTCGCGTTCACCGGCGAGACCACCACCGGCCGGCTGATCATGCAGTACGCCAGCGAGAACATCCGCCCGGTGACCCTGGAGCTCGGCGGCAAGAGCCCGAACATCTTCTTCGACGACGTCAGCTCCGCGAAGGACGACTTCTACGACAAGGCGCTCGAGGGCTTCACGATGTTCGCGCTCAACCAGGGCGAGGTGTGCACCTGCCCGTCCCGGGCGCTGATCCAGCAGGGCCACTACGACGAGTTCCTGGAGGCGGCGCTGGCCCGCACCGGCGCGATCGTGCAGGGCCACCCGCTGGACCTGGCCACCATGGTCGGCGCGCAGGCCTCGAACGACCAGCTGGAGAAGATCCTGTCCTACATCGACATCGGGCAGAAGGAGGGCGCGAAGGTCCTGATCGGCGGCGAGCGCGCACACCTGCCCGGCGAGCTGTCCGGCGGCTACTACGTGCAGCCCACGGTGTTCCAGGGCTCGAACTCGATGCGGATCTTCCAGGAGGAGATCTTCGGGCCGGTGGTCTCGGTCGCCCCGTTCTCCGACTTCGACGACGCGATCAAGATCGCCAACGACACGCTGTACGGCCTCGGCGCCGGCGTGTGGACCCGGGACGCGAACAGGGCCTACCGGGCCGGGCGGGCGATCCAGGCCGGCCGGGTGTGGACCAACTGCTACCACGCCTACCCGGCGCACGCGGCGTTCGGCGGGTACAAGGGCTCGGGCATCGGCCGGGAGAACCACAAGATGATGCTCGACCACTACCAGCAGACCAAGAACCTGCTGGTCAGCTACTCGCCCAAGAAGCTCGGGTTCTTCTAGGCCATGGCCGGGATCTCCCGGGTGGCCGTGACGGACACGGCCGCCGACCTGCTGCGCACGCTGCGCGAGGCCAACGGGCCGCTGATGTTCCATCAGTCCGGCGGCTGCTGCGACGGAAGCTCGCCTATGTGCTACATGGAGGGCGAGTTCCGCACCGGCGCCTCCGACGTCCAGCTCGCCGCGCTGGAGGTCGAGGGCATCCCGGAGCCGGTGACGTTCTGGATGTCGGTCGCGCAGTTCGAGACGTGGCGGCACACGCACCTGACGGTCGACGCCGTGCCGGGCCGCGGCGGGGGCTTCTCGCTGGAGGCGCCGGAGGGAATGCGCTTCCTGATCCGGTCGCGGATGCTGACGACGGAGGAGAACGCCGCCCTGAACGGCGGCGCCGACGCGGGCGGCGGCCCAGGCGCCGCCGGCGGCTGAGCCAGGCGGGCACCCCTGCTCCCGGAGGTGCCCGCCGACCCGCCGGCCCGCGCCCCCGCGGCACTGCGCATGCCCGGGGACGCGGGCCGGTCCTTCCGGTGCCTGCCGCCGCGATCGGACGCGGCGTCAGACCGAGGTGATGATCGCGAAAGGAGCGCCGAACGGGTCGGCGAAGGCGGCCAGCCGGCCGACGCCCTCGACCGTCTCGGCGCCCATGTAGACGGACGCGCCGAGCTTCGCGGCCTTCGCGCAGACCGCGTCGCAGTCGGTGACCTCGAAGTACGGCTGCCACATCGAGACCGCGCCGCCCGCGGCCATCTCCTGGCTCATCTGCATGATGCCGGCGTGGTCGGCGCCGTCGCCGGCGCCGCGCGGCCGGGCCACCGTGTAGGTGAAGCCGGCCATCGGCTCGTCGCGCACCTGCCAGCCGAACACGTCGGTGTAGAACTCCTTGGCCGCGGCCGCGTCCGAGGTCTGCAACTCGGTCCAGGCCAGCGAGCCGGGGCGGGTGACCGCCTCGAGGCCCCGGGTGTTGCCCGGCTGCCAGATGCCGAACTGCGCCCCGGTCGGGTCGGTGAACGCGGCCGTGCGGCCCTCCTCGAACACGTCGACCGGCGCGAGGCGCACCGTGCCGCCGGCCTTGCCGACCGCCTCGGCGGTGGCGTCGGCGTCGGAGGTCTGGAAGTAGACCGTCCAGGACGGGCGGGCGCCCTCCTCGGCCAGCGGGCCGACCGCGGCGACCGTGGCCCCGTCGAGGGTGAAGAAGCCGTAGCCGCCGGCGTCGGGGCCGGCGTCCTGCAGCTGCCAGCCGAACAGGGCGCCGTAGAAGGCGCCCGCCGCGGCCGGGTCGGGCGCGCCCAGGTCGATCCAGTTCGGCGTGCCGAATGCGAAGTCGGTACTCAACACGGGTTGACACCTCCGGGGGTGTGAGCGTGGGCTGGTCTGCTGACCCAGCATCGCATCGGCCTCGGACACTCGCGCCCTGAACACCGCGATGTCCTGCAGGGAACCGCGACGCGGAACCACCGCGGAATGCCCGTCCCACAATGCGATTCCCGGCCCGCATCGCGAAGTGACGAGGCGCCTTACCTACTACGCTGATCGACTACTGCCCGGGCCGTCCAGCGAAGGAGTGAACGATGTCCACTCCCCCGCCTGGCGACCACACACCCCATACGGACGATCTGACGGTGCCTCCGAAGCACGGGGAGGTCCGCAAGGCGTTCGAGGAGGAGCCGCAGGAATCCGCGGCGGCGACGGCGAATCTGCAGACCCGCATTCCGGCGTGGATGCCGCACGTGCGCACGATGCCGCCGCCGGAGGCGGGCACAGCCGGGGATTCGGCAGCTGATTCGGTGATGGCCGACACCGAGCTGATCCCGGCTCAGCGAGCCGCGCCGCCCGTGGAGGAGCCCGCTCCCTCAGCACCGCCGCCTGAAATACGTACCGGACGCAGGCTCCGCGCACGCCTACCGCTCACTGCGGCGATATGCGTACTGGCCATCGCCCTCATCGCCCTCGTACTCGCCGCCACCGAGATGAGCGGTTCGCCCAAGGGTCCGAGCCCGCTCGCGATACCTTCAGCGTCGGTCCCGAGCCAGGGGCCGACCGCTTCCCGGTCCGATGCGGCGGGTGCTTCCTGCGCCGCGGGCCAGTCGTCATCGTGCACGGCGACGCCGGATGCGAGCGCAGCCACCGGATCCGCGACGCCGTCGAGCGCGAGTCCTTCCGCCCAAGGCACCAGCGCGGCGCCGGAAGCGGGTTCGAGCGGCGGCGCCTCGCCACTGGTCGGCGCCCAGCCCGGCGCCTCGAACCTGGCGCTGAACCGGACCGTCACCGCGTCCGGCTATACGCAGACGTATGCTCCGGCCAACGCCGTGGACGGCAACACCAGCAGCTATTGGGAGAGCACCGACAACGCGTTCCCGCAGTGGTTCCGGATCGACCTGGGCTCGGTGACCGCGATCGGCGCGCTGGTGATCGACCTGCCGCCGTTGAGCACCTGGCCCACGCGCACCCAGACGATCCAGATCCAGGGCAGCGCGAACGGCGTCGTCTACAGCACGATCGAGCCGTCGACCGGCTACACCTTCAACCCGGCCACCGGGAACACGGTGACCATCGACCTGCCGGCCGGCGCGTCCGCCCGCTACCTGCTGCTCGACTTCAGCACCAACACCACCTGGCCGGCCGGGCAGATGTCCGAGCTCGAGGTCTTCGGCTGACCGCCGCGCCGGCCGATCCGGCAGAATGATCCTTGTGCCGCAGCTTCCGGAGTTCCCCGAGGGCCTGCCCGGCGTCGGCGACGTACGCGAGGCGCGCGCGCTGACCGGCGGAGACATCCACGCCACCTGGCTGATCACCCGTCAGGATGGAACGCGGGTCGTGGTCAAGACGACGCGCGACGTGCCGCCGGACATGTTCGCCGTCGAGGCCGAAGGGCTGGAGGCGATCGGAGCGAGCGGCGCGATGGCCGCGCCGCGCGTGCTGACGGTCAGCCCCACGCACCTGGTGATGGAGGCGCTCGCCCCGCGCCACTACGCCGATCCGGAGCCGCCGGAGTTCTGGGAGCGGGCCGGGCGGGCGCTGGCAGGCATGCACCGCGTGCGCGGCGAGCGGTTCGGCTGGCACCGCGACGGCTGGCTCGGCACGCTGCCCCAGCACAACGCGTGGTCCGCCGACGGATACGAGTTCTACGCGCAGCACCGACTGCTGCGCTACCTGCCCGAACCGGGCGTGCGCGCGGTGCTCGGCGAGAAGCAGCTCGCCGCGCTCGAGCGGATCAGCGCCCGGCTGGCCGACCTGATCCCGCCGATGCCGCCGGTGCTCACCCATGGCGACCTGGTGTCGGGCAACATGCTCGACACGCCTGACGGCCACGCCGCGTTAATCGATCCGGCCGTGTCCTATGGATGGCCCGAGGTGGACGTGAGCATGGTCTATTGCACGCGCGGAGACACCATCCCCGACCGCTACTTCGACGCCTACGCAGAGCGGAGCCCGCTCGCACCGGGCTGGCGCGAGCGGGCTCCGCTGCTCCATCTGCGTGAAGGGCTCAGCCTGCTGGCGCACTTCCCGGAGCGGGATCAGCTCGTGCGCTCCGTCGGCAGGCTGGTCGATCAGGTCATTGCCGCGTTCGGATGAACGCCCGGTTTCTAGTCGCCGGTCTCGACTGTGACGCCGCGCCAGAAAGCGACGTGGTCGCGGATGTTCGCGGCCGCCTGCTTGGGCTCCGGGTAGTACCAGGCCGCGTCCGCGTTCTCGGAGCCGTCGACGCTGACCGTGTAGTAGCTCGCCTCGCCCTTCCAGGGGCAGGTGGTGTGCGTCTGGCTCGGGGCGAAGAACTCGCGGTTCACCGCCTCCGGCGGGAAGTAGTGGTTGCCCTCGACCACCACAGTCCTGCCGCTCTCCGCGAGGACCTTGCCATTCCACATCGCTCGCACAGTCATAGGTCGCTCCCTAACTGGTCGCTGCACACCTTAGGAAGCATGAACCGGTAAGCCGCACACTGCATTCCCGGACCGTCCTGCGCGGTTTGACTCGGCAGCGCGGGCTAAGAATGACCATGGACCACCCGGCCGAACGGAAACGAGGTTCGCATCGTGACTCACCACCATGACCCCGGCGCGCTGCCGACCGCGCCCGGCACGATCTCCGTGCGCAGTCCGTTCCCGGTCACCGAGACCGTCGAACGGCTCGGCGGCGTGATCAAGGCGCGCGGCATCGAGCTGTTCCTCGTGCTCGACCAGCGCGCCGCGGCGCAGCGGGCCGGGCTGGAGATGAACGAGACGGTGCTGCTGCTGTTCGGCAGTCCGCGCGGCGGCACGCCGGTCATGCGGGCCCGGCCGCTGATCGCCCTCGAACTTCCGCTCAGGGCCGTGGTCTGGGCGGATGACGAGGGCAGCGTCTGGGTGAGCTACCTCGACATGGCCGAGGCGGGCCGCCGGTACGAGGTGCCGGAAGATCTCATGCAGCCGCTGTTGGGCGTCGGCGCGCTCGTCTCGACCGCCCTCGGCGATTAGGCCGATCACAGCGCCACTGGATGGTGCACTCCCGCATCCGCTGGCACACTGCGCTCATGTCGAGCGCGCGCGCCGAACCGGAGGGCGCCGGATCCGGCGGCGAGCCCGCGGCTGAAGCCGATCCCGACGGCCCGTGGGCGCCGATGCGCGACCGGGTCTTCCGGTCGCTGTGGTTCGCGCAGCTCGGCAGCAACGTCGGCACCTGGATGCAGACCGTCGGGGCACAGTGGCTGCTGGTCGAGCGGGCGCATGCCGCGACGCTGGTGGCGCTGGTGCAGACGGCGAGCCTGCTGCCGGTCATGCTGCTCTCGCTGCCCGCCGGGGGCTCGCGGACGTGCTCGACCGGCGCCAGCTGCTGCTCGGCTCGCAGGCCGCGATGGCGGCGACCGCCGGCGTGCTCGCCGCGCTGACCGCGGCCGGGCTGACCACGCCGGCGACGCTGCTGGCGCTGACCTTCGTGCTCGGCTGCGGGCAGGCGGTCACCGGCCCGGCCTGGCAGGCGATCCAGCCCGAGCTGGTCGAGCGGCGGCAGATCCCGGCCGCGGCGACGCTCGGCAGCCTGACGGTGAATCTCGCGCGGGCGGTCGGACCGGCCGCGGCGGGCCTCATCGTGGCGGCGACCGGCCCCGCCGCGGTCTTCACGATCAACGCCGTGTCGTTCGTCGGGGTCGTCGCCGCGCTGGCGGTGTGGCGGCGCAAGCCGGCCGCACCGTCGCGGCAGCAGGCCGAAGCCGCGCTCGCCGCGCTCGAGGCGGGCACCCGGTATGTCCGCAACGCACCCGCCGTCACGCGGATCTTGTTGCGCGCGGCGCTGTTCGTCGTGCCGGGCAGCGCGCTGTGGGCGCTGCTGCCGGTGGTCAGCGCCGACCGGCTGCACCTGGGTGCCGGCGGCTATGGCGCGCTGCTCGGCGCGCTCGGGCTCGGCGCGGTCGGCGGCGCGCTCTCCCTGTCGCGGCTGCGTGCGCGCCTGTCGGCCAATCAGGTCCTCGCCGGCTCGGCCGTCATGTTCGGCGTGGCGACGCTGATGCCGGCGCTCCCGCTCGGTGCGGCCGGCACGCCGGTGGTCGCAGTGTTCATGGTGCTCGGCGGTTTCGCCTGGATCGCCTCGCTCTCGACGCTCAACGCCGCGCTCCAGCTCACGCTGCCGGCCTGGGTCCGCGCCCGCGGCCTCGGCGCCTATCTGCTGGTCTTCATGGGCGGGCAGGCGCTCGGCTCGCTGGCCTGGGGCCTGCTGGCCGGGGCGGTCGGGGACGCGTGGGCGCTGGCAGCGTCAGCGGCGCTTCTGGGACTCGCCGGGGCGAGCGTCGCGAGCTGGCCATTGCGGCCGACCACGGGCCGGCTCGACCGGACGGTCAGCGCGCACTGGCCCGACCCGGCGCTGGTCTTCGAACCCGATCCGGACGACGGGCCGGTGCTGGTGGTGCGCCGCTACCGGGTGCCGCCGGAGAGCCAGGCGGCGTTCCTCGAGGCGATGCGGTGGGTCGGCAACTCGCGGCGCCGCACCGGGGCGACGCGCTGGGACGTCTACCGGGACGGCGGGAGCGCGGACGGCTTCACCGAGGTGTTCAGCGTGCGCTCGTGGGGCGAGCATCTGCGCCAGCACGCCGACCGGCTCACCGGCGCCGACCGGGAGTTCGAGCAGCGTGCCGCGGAGCTGGCCGTGGGCGATCTCGAGGTGGAGCACCTGTTCCCGCCGCACGTGCAAGCAGCGGTCGCCCCGGACCCGCCGGAACCGCCGGACTGACGCCGCGTCAGCCCGCCAGGCGGGCGCGCACGAGGCCGAGCATGGTCTCGATCTCGCGGATCCGCAGCGCGCGCGACGCGACGAGGAACAACGCGGCGAATGCCGCTCCCCCGACCAGCAGCGCCGAGAGCGCGCCGAGCGTGCCCTGGCCGAGCGCGAGCTCGATCGCGAAGGCCGTGGCAGCGCCGACGGCGGCCGCGGCCGCGGAGGCGCCGCCGAGCTTGGCGTGAGTGCGCACGATGCGGCGCGCCTCGATGCCGTGCAGCCGGCGGCGCAGCAGCCGCGCCGTGATCGCCGCCGCGACGACATACGTGGCCGAACTCGCGGCGCAGACGCCGAGCATCGCCCACGGCGAGTGCCCCAGCAGCAGGTAGGCGCCCGACGAGAGCACGAGGTTGACCGCTCCGGCCCACAGCGCCGCCTTGAACGGCGTCTTCGTGTCCTCATACGCGTAGAAGCCGCGCAGCATGATCGTCTGAGCCGAGTACGGGATCAGCCCCGGCGCGAGCGCCATCAGCAGGAAGCCGGTGTTGCGCACCATCGCCGGATCCGCGTTGCCGTGGCCGAACAGCACCGCGGTGATCTGCCGGCTGAAGGCGAGCAGCGCGAAGGCGCAGGGCACCACCGCGCAGGCGCTCACCCGCGTGCCCAGCGAGACCGAGGCGCGCACGCCGCGGCGGTCGCCGGCCTGCGCGGCGCGGGTCATCCGCGGCAGCAGCGCGGTGGCGATCGACACGGTGATCACCGCCTGCGGCAGGATCCAGGTGACCAGGGCGTCGGAGAAGGCCATGAGGCCGACGCCGGCGCCGGGGAAGCGCGCGTCCATGGTGTTGCCGATGGCGGTGACCAGCCAGGTGCCGACCTGGCCGACCAGCACCGTCAGCACCGTCCAGCGGGCGAGCCGGGCCGATGTCCCGAGCCCGGTGCCGCGCCAGTCGAAGCGCGGCCGGAAGCGCATCCCGGCCTGCACGGCGTAGGGGACGAGGGCCACGGCCTGCAGCGCGACCCCCAGGGTCGTGCCGAGCGCGAGCAGCCGCACCTGGCCGCCGGTCAGCTGTCCCGGGTGGATCGCCGCACCGCCGGTGCTGACCACGAACGCGCCGAGGGTGGCGATCATGACCACGTTGGCCAGCGCCGGGGTCCACATCATCGGCCCGAACCGGTCGCGGGCGTTGAGGATCTGGCCGAGCATCACGAACATGCCGTAGCAGAAGATCTGCGGCGCGCAGTACCGGGTCATCTCGATGGTCACCGCGCGGGTGGCACCGGTGTAGCCGCCGGCATAGAGCGAGACGATCTGCGGGGCCAGCACGATGCAGGCCACGGTGAGCACGGCCAGGACGATGATCGCCATGGTCAGCAGCCGGTCGGTGAAGCGCCGCCCGCCGTCGGGATCATCCTTCATCGCGCGCACCAGCTGCGGGACGAATACGGAGTTGATCGCGCCGCCGACGATAAGCAGATAGACCGTGTTAGGCACGTTGTTGGCGGTGGTGAAGGCGCTGCCCATCAGGCCGAGGCCGAGCGCCGAAGTGAGCATCGAGGTGCGCAGCATCCCGGTCACGCGGGAGATGATCGTGCCCATCGCCATGATGCGGCCCGCGCGCGACAACCCGGCGCGCCCGGTGGCCGGAGCCGCCGCGGACTGCCCGGCCACGGCGCTGGCGGAAGCCGCGGCCGCGGGCGCCGTGCTGGCCGAGCCCTGGATCGCACCGCGGCGCAGCGGGATCAGCTGGGCGAGCGCTGCCGGGTCCACAGGCGATGCGCCGACCGGTGGCAGGTTGAAGCGGGTCGCCTCGACCGCCTCCGCGTACCGCTCGCGCCGCGCGGCGCGCTGGTCCGGGGCTTCGTCGGTCGGGACCCGCGGATACCACAGTCCTGAGACCTCGAGCAGTTCCAGCGCCTCGGGCTCGTCCGCCGGCTCCGGCCTGCCGCGTTGATCCATTCGGACAGTGTTTCAGCTCGCGGCGCTCTGCGGCGCCGCGCCCGGACTGGCCCGGGATAGGCCCGGCAAAACAGAGTGCGGATGCACTCCCCCTCGACGGGTGCATCCGCACTCTGACAGCGTTAGGCCCGAAAGCCGCCGGTCAGCCGAGCCCCTCCGAGGAGAGCCACTGCTTGGCGACCGTCGCCGGGTCGTCCTTGTCCACCTGCACCTTGGTGTCCATGTCGAGCAGCCCGGCGCTGGTCAGCTTGGCGTCCACGGCGTTGAGCGCGTCGACGCCGGCCGAGCCGAGGTTCTTCTTGGAGACCAGCGGCAGCACGTCCTGCACGCCGAAGATGCCCTTGTTGTCCACCAGGGTCAGCAGGCCGCCCTGCTTGATCGTCGGGTCGGTGGTGAACAGGTCGCCGGCCTGGACCTGGCCCGAGGTCAGCGCGGCCTCGGTGAGCGGGCCGCCGGCGTCCAGCGACTTGTAGGTGATCTGGGAGTCCTTCAGCCCGTAGGCCTGCTCGAGGCCGAGCAGGCCCTGGTAGCGGGTCTGGAACTCCGGCGAGGAGCCGATGGTGATCGGCTGCCCGTTCAGCGCCGTGATGAACCTGCTGATCGTGGCGCCCTGGGTCAGGTGCAGGGCGGACGCCTCGCTCTTCGAGAGGGTCAGCGTGTCGTTGTCCTGCGCGGTGGAGGGGTTCAGGACCTCCAGGCCCGGGTCGAGCTCCTGGGCGACCGCGGCGTCGACCTCGCTGGCCGAGGTCTGCGGCGTGTTCTTCTTGCGCAGCGTGTCGAGGTAGGAGAGCAGCGCGCCGTTGTACTCCGGCTTGAGTGTGATGCTGCCGGACTTGACCAGGCCGTAGGTCACCTCGCGGCTGCCGATGTCGAGCTTGTAGCTCACCTTGTAGCCCTTGGCCGCGAGGGCTTGTCCGTACACGTCGGCGAGCAGGACAGATTCGGCGAAGTTGTCCGAGCCGACCACGATGCTGCCGGTCGGCTGCGAGCCCGCGAGCGGGTTGCCGGAGTTCGAACTACTGCAGCCGGCCAGCGCGGCGGCGGCCAGCAGCGCCGCGGCCGGGGCGGCCAGGCGGCGCAGGAGCGGGGTGGTCATGGGTGTTCCTTCCCGGGGAGGGGTGAGGTCGGGCGGGCCGGTCTCGGTCGGGCCGGCCGTCAGCGCCGGCGCAGGCCGGGCGAGACCGCCACCCGGCCGAGCAGCCAGAACACGAACAGGGTGAACAGGCACAGCACGGCGATCAGGAACGCGCCGCCCACGACCTGGGCGTAGTCGTACTGGTAGAGCCCGTCGACGATGTAGCGGCCGAAGCCTCCGAAGGAGACCACCGCGGCCAGGCTCGCGGTGGCCACGATCTGCACCGCGGACACGCGCAGCCCGGCCAGGATGAGCGGCAGCGCGGCCGGCAGCTCGACCCGCAGCACCACCTGGCTCGTGCTCATCCCCATGCCCTTCGCGGCGTCCACGGCGGCGCGGTCGACGCCTTGGATGCCCTCGTGCGTGTAGAGCAGGACCGGCGGGATGCCGATGACCACGAGCGGGATCATGGCGACCGCGAAGTTCAGGCCGAGGTGCACGGCCAGCAGGATCAGCAGGCCGAGGCTGGGCAGCGAGCGGCCGAGCACGGCGACCGCGGAGACCAGGCCCTGGCCGCGCCCGGTGTGCCCGGTCGCCACCGCCGGCGGGAACGCGATCGCGGCCGCGATCACCAGGGCGACCAGCGAGTACTCGCAGTGCTGGCCGAGCCGGGCGGCGATGTCGTCGTAGCCGTGCCGGTAGGTCGGGTCGTCGAAGAACTGGCGCAGGTAGTTGAACAGGTTCACGCCGCACCTCCGCGCTGCCGGGCCCAGGGGGTGGCCAGCCGCTGCAGCAGGCGCAGCAGCAGGTCGCAGCCGACCGCGAGGACCAGCAGGGTGATCAGCCCGAGCCAGATCAGCCGCTGGTCGAAGAAGTGCAGGCCGAGGATCAGCAGGTCGCCGAGCCCGCCGTAGTTGCCGATCAGCGCGCCGACGCTCATCAGGCTGATGCTGGAGACGGCCGCGACGCGCACGGAGGCGATCAGCGGCGGCAGCGCGACCGGCAGCTCCACCGCGACGTAGCGGCGCATGCGGCCGTAGCCCATGCCGTCGGCCGCGTCGATCACCTCGGGCGGCACCGCGCGGATCGCGTCGGCCACGCCGGGCACGAGGATCGCCAGGCTGTAGAGGGTCAGCGGGATGAACACCGTGGTGTAGGTCGCCCCGGTGTAGTCGATCAGGACCACGAACAGGGCGATCGACGGGATCGAGTAGATGATGGTGACCAGGCCCAGCACCGGTGGATAGGTCCAGGGCAGCCGGGTGCACAGCTGCCCGATCGGCAGGGCCAGCAGCAGGCCGAGCGCGCAGGCGCCGAGCGCCACCTCGAGCTGGATGCCCACCAGGCCGAGGAAGCTGGACTGGACATAGCTCGGCAGGTTGAAGACGCTCACGCGACGGGCTCCTCGGCCAGCACCGGCCGGCGCGCCGAGCGGGCGGCGCGGATCGCGACCGCCACGTCCTCCTGGCTGGCCACGCCGACCGCCCCGCCGTGCTCGTCGACCGCCACGGCCCAGCCGGCCTCGCAGAGCACTGCGGCGTCGAGCGCGGCGCGCAGCGAGTCGGAGCCCTGCCGGAAGGTGTGGCCGATCGGCACCAGCGGGTCGAGCGGCGCGGCCGGGCTGACCCAGCCGACCGGTCTGCGGTCGGAGTCGACGACCAGCACCCAGGGCAGGTCGTCGCGGGGCGCCGGTATCGGCTCGCCCTGCGCGACGATCGGGCCGGTGCGCAGCACGAGCGAGTCGCTGGAGTGGAAGGTGAGCTGGCGGAAGCCCCGGTCCAGGCCCAGGAACTCCTCGACGAACTCGTCCGCGGGCGAGCCGAGCAGCTCTTGCGGGGTGCCGAACTGGGCGATCAGGCCGCCCTCGCGCAGCACCGCGATCTTGTCGCCGAGCTTGATCGCCTCGTCCACGTCGTGCGTGACGAACAGGATGGTCTTGCCGATCTCGCCCTGGATGCGCAGCATCTGCTCCTGCAGGCTCTTGCGCACGATCGGGTCGACCGCGGAGAACGGCTCGTCCATGAGCAGCACCGGCGGGTCGGCGGCCAGCGCCCGCGCGACGCCGACGCGCTGCTGCTGGCCGCCGGAGAGCTGGTGCGGGTAGCGGCGGGCCATGGACTGCTCCAGGCCGACGAGGTCCATCAGCTCACGCGCACGCTGGCGCGCGGCGCGCCGGTCCATGCCGACGAGCCGCGGCACGGTGGCGATGTTGTCCTCGATGGTGCGGTGCGGGAACAGGCCGGCGTGCTGGATCACGTAGCCGATGCCGCGGCGCAGTTTGGTGACCGGCTGCGCACGCACGTCCACGTCGTCGATCAGGATCGTCCCGCCGGTGGGCTCGACCAGCCGGTTCACCATCCGCAGGCTGGTGGTCTTGCCGCAGCCCGAGGGGCCGACCAGGACGGTGATCGCGCCGGTCGGCGCCTCCAGGCTGAGGGACCGGACCGCGAAGGAGCCACGGCTGTACTCCTTCGAGACGTCCTCGAAGCGGATCAAGGCTCAACCTTCCAGTGTCGGGTACGGCGTCGCGCCGCACAGGTCCCGGCAACTTGCACCGTGGAGCATGTCCGCCGGCTCGGCTCTCCACCGATCCGTGGGACGGAGACAGTGGCGTCGGCCAGCCCCAGCGTATTGGGCAGAGCCGACAAGTGCCGCTGTTTACCCGCGGTGTGGCCTTTGACACGCCGCGGAAGCTTGCGGTTCGGTGACGGGCAGGCCGGCCGCGGACCAGGCCTGGAAACCGCCGATCAGGTCGGTCGCCCGGCGCAGGCCCAGGCTGTGCAGGCTGGCCGCGGCCAGCGAGGACGCGTATCCCTCGTTGCACAGAACGATGACTTCGATCCCGTGGTCCGTGGCTTGAGGCAGCTTGTAGGCGCACTGCGGGTCGAGCCGCCACTCCAGCTCGTTGCGCTCGACGATCAGGGCGCCGGGGATCGTTCCGTCGCGGTCCCGCAGCGCTGCGTAGCGGATGTCGACAAGCAGCGCGCCCTGCTTCGCGCGCTCATACGCCTGGTCCGGCGCCAGGCGGTCGAGCGAGCGGCGGACGGTCTGCAGCACCTCGTCGATGCTGTGCATATCGGCGCTGTGCTCACTAGCTATGTGTGGCGCCGGCGGCGCGGCGCCGGTATCCGAATGCGTACTCACGCGTTCACCACTGCTCCGGCACTTCGGTCAGCTCCAGACGCAACACCCGGCCGCGGCGGCTGTAGCGGTGCATCTTCGGCAGGGGCGGATAATAGACGTGCACAGAGATAGCGTGCCGCTCGTCGCTCTGGTTGACGACATGGTGCACGTGCCGCGGGCCGAACGCGCGGCCCCGGCCGGCCGGGAGGCTGCGCTCGCGGTCCATGCCGGGCAGCAGCTCCAGGCTGCTCCAGCCCTCGGTGGGCAGCTCGGCGGCGAGCGAGTGCTCGGTCAGCGCGCCGTCCGCGGTCACGAACGCTCCGCGCGATCCGCCGTGGTCGTGCCAGCCGGTCTCGGCGCCGGGCGGCCAGCCGATCGCCCAGGCCTCGCTGCCGCCGGGCCCCTCCAGCCGGATCCAGGTGCGCTCCTCCGGGTTCAGCGGCAGCAGCGCGATGACGGCGGGGTCGGCGGCGGTGCTGCGGGCGAAGTCGAGCAGCTCGGACAGGGTGGGGCCGCCGTCCGGGGCGGACTCGCGGGCCGAGGGGGCGGGCGCGACGGGCGCCGGGGCGGTCTCGGTGCCGGCGGCCGGGTCGGCGGTGCGGGCTCCCGCCGCTGATGAGGCAGACAATGTGACCTCTGACTTATGCGGGCCGGCCGTTCTCCGCGGCCGGGTGCGGAAAGGCTCGAGCGCGGCGCCCGTAACAAGGCGGGCACCCGGAGGTTCCAGCACGGCCGGGCGGAAGGCGCCGAGAGCACTGCGGGCGCCGGGCGGGCCGCGGATGACGGATCGCCGGTACGGCCGCCGCGGTTACCGCGGAATCAGACCGTGAATGTCACCGGACGCGTCAGTTGGCGTTGGCACAACACAGGCAGCCCGCGTACCGGACCGTGTCCAGGTGGGTGCGGCGGAAGAGCCTGACGCCAGCGGAGACCATGGCGGCGAGTGAATCACGGCCGAGCAGCCGTGGTCAAGGCGGCGCCGCGCGAGGGCCACGTACCGAGACGCGCACGGCCACCATGCGGAATCGGCAGGTCAACGCGTCAGACTCGGAAATCGCCGGACCGGCGCCAGCCCGATGCGACGCTGAGTTCGAGCGTTGCTATAGCTGAAACCGGGCCGATCGATCGCCCTATATCACCGCGAAATCGGCCAAAACCTCGGCGATGATGCGCCGGGCCAGCGCGGCGAATCCGGGGTTCGTCCGCCGGTAATAGGGGAGCGCGATCAGCCCGAGGGACAGCGCCCAGCCGCGCCCGCGCAGCCACGTGTCTTCGTCGGCGGCCGACGCGTTGCGGAAGGCGTCGCGCGACGGCCCGGTGAAGACGCTCCAGGCGGCCATCGCGTCACAGGCGGGATCGCCGACGGTGAGGCAGGAGAAGTCGATCACTGCGAACAGCCGGCCCGCGGCGGCCAGCAGGTTCCCGGGCAGCAGGTCGCCGTGCAGCCAGACCGGCGGGCCGGGCCAGTCGGCGGCCGCGAGCGACTGCTCCCAGGCCGCCGTCGCCGCGCCGGCGTCGATCTCGCCGAGCTCCCGCAGGGCCCTGATCGCCTCCCGGACGTCGCCGTCGCGCCGGGCCACCGGCAGACCGCGGGACGAGCGCTGGTGCTCGGGCAGCGGATCGCCGGCCGTCCCGACGTGTTGCAGGGCCCGTACGAACTCGGCCAGCTGCACGGCCGCCGCGCAGGGATCGGCGAGCCGGTCCAAGCGGACCTCCTCGCCGTCCAGCCAGCGGTAGACACCCCAGGTCCACGGATAGCCCTCGCCGGGCGCGCCCAGCCCGAGCGGTTCGGGGACCGCGAGCGGGAGCTGCGGGGCGAGCCGCGGCAGCCACTGCAGGTCCTTCTCGACCTGCCCGGTGGACCGCGCGACCCGCGGCAGCCGCGCCGCCAGGTCGGGACCGACCCGGAACAGCGCGTTGTCCGTGCCGGACGAGGCGACCGGCGCAACCGGCAGGCCGGCCCACTGCGGGAACTGCGCGGCCAGCAGCCGGCGCACCTGGTCCGGGTCGATGTCGATCTCGTCGGCGTGCATTCTCTCGGCGGCCACGGCCCAGAAGGCTTCCACGGCGCCGCGGACGACTCAACCCGATATCCCGGTAGCGGCTTGACCCGACCCAATCTAACGGTTATAAAGAACGCAGTATAGCCGTTAGATTGAGGGAAGATGCAGCAGGAAGTCGTGCTGGCGATGCTGGCCAAGGAGCCTTCGCAGGGGCATCAGCTGCGCGCCCGGCTCGACCGGGCGCTCGGCCCGCTCGGCGAGGGCGTCAACGCCGGCCAGATCTACGTCACGCTCGGCCGGCTGGAGAAGGCGGGGCTGGTCGCGCGCGAGGGCTCGTCGGCGGCGCGGGCGGACTGGAAGGTCTACGCCCTGACCCCGGCCGGCCAGGAGCGCGTCGCCGAATGGCTCGCCGAGGTCGACTGGCCGCGGCCGGACCTCGCCGAGTTCCACCTCAAGCTGGTGGCCGCGGCCCAGGCCGGCCTCGCCGATCCGCTCGGGATCGTCGACGCGCAGCGCGGAGAGCTGCTGCACCGGCTGCGCGAGGTCGAGCGCGCGGCCATGGCCGAGCCGGACGGCTCCGACGCCGGGCTGCTGCTCGAGGGGATCCTCCTTCGCCTACAGGCTGATCTGCGCTGGTTGGAGGCGTGCGAACGCGCGTGGACGAGTCGGAGGAGAAAGCGTTGAATCAACCGTCAGAGATACTTGTGCGGGCCCGGGGCCTGCGCCGGGACTACGGCCGCGGCGAGAGCCTGGTGCGGGCGGTCGACGACGTCGACCTCGAGGTCGCGGCCGGGGAGGCGCTGGCGGTGATGGGGCCGAGCGGGTGCGGCAAGTCGACCCTGCTCCACCTGCTCGGCGGCCTCGACCGGCCCGGCGCGGGCGAGCTGTGGCTGGGCGACCAGCGCGTCGACAAGCTCTCCGAGCGCGCGCTCGCCGAGCTTCGCTGCCACCGGATCGGCTTCGTGTTCCAGGCCTTCCACCTCATGGACGAGCTCACGGCGCAGGAGAACGTGGAGCTGCCCGCCCTGCTCGCGGGACGCTCGCCGCGCCGGGCGCGCCGCCGCGCCGAGGAGCTGCTCGACCAGGCCGGCGTCGCCGACCGGGCCCGGCACCTTCCGGGCCGGCTCTCCGGCGGCCAGCGCCAGCGGGTCGCGATCGCCCGCGCGCTGGCCAACGACCCGCAGATCCTGCTGGCCGACGAGCCGACCGGCAACCTCGACAGCGCGGCCGCCCTCGACGTGCTCCGGCTGTTCGAGGCCTTACACCAAGGCGGCCTCACCCTGGTGATCGTCACCCACGACGACCGCATCGCGGGCACCGCGGACCGGCTCGTCTCGATGCGGGACGGCGCGCTCGTCGGCGAACGGCGGCTGACCGGCGGCGCGCGCGGGAGCCTCGCGCAGTTCGCCGGGCTGCGGGGCGAGTGATGGGCCGCGCCTTCCTCGTCTGCCGGCTCGCCGCGCGCGACGTGCGGCACCATCTCGCCGAGGCCGTGCTCCTCGTCGTCGCGATCGCCGCGGCGACAGCCACTCTGACGATGGCGCTCGCGCTCGACGGGGTCACGAGCCAGCCGTATCAGCAGACTCGGAACGCCACCAGAGGGCCGGACCTCGTCGTGTATATAACGTCTCCGTCACAGGCGGCAGCACTCATACACGCACGCGGCGTCGTGGCCTCCAGCGGCCCCTTCCCGGTCGCCTCGGCCACGATCGAGGCCGACGGCCGCACGGGGGGCCTCTTCGCCGAGGGCCGCAGCGAGGCGCCGGCCGCGGTCGACCAGCCCGACGTGACCGCCGGCTCGTGGGTCCGCCCCGGCGGCGTCGTGCTCGAACGGACCTTCGCCCAGGCGCTGGACGTGGGCGTCGGCGCGGGCGTCACGATATCCGGCAGGCGTTTCACGGTGGTCGGCATCGCCGTCACCGCGGCGCAGGCGCCTTATCCCAACCTCTGCTATCTGACGACGAATACGTGCGGGAACCTCCAGACCGACGGTTTCGGGTCGGAGCAGCTCGGCGTCGCCTGGACGACCGAGGCCGACGCGCGCGCCCTGGCCTCTGCGACGGTCCCGCTCGACGACTTCGCGCTGAACCTGAAGCTGCAGGATCCCGCGGACGCGCCGGCGTTCGCGGCCGAGCACACGCCTGCGCCCGGCCCGATCATCAGTTCGCCCGCCGACCAGCCGGAACTGGTCATCTCCACGTGGGAGGGCATTGCGGCAGCCGACGCGCTGCTCGTCCAGGACGCGCAGTCGGTGCTCATCCCCGGCTCGCTGCTCCTGGCCCTGCTCGCCGTCGCGAGTGTCGCAGTCCTCGTCGGACGCCGGCTCTCCGAGTACGCACGGCGCGTGGGACTGCTCAAGGCCGTGGGAGGCACCCCGGCGCTCGTCGCCGCGACGTTCCTGGTCGAGAACGTCGCGCTGGCAGTCTCCGCGGCGGTGGTCGGGCTGGCGGCCGGGCGGCTGATCGCGCCGCTGCTCACCGATCCCGGGGCCGCCCTGATCGGGGCTCCCGCCGCGCCGTCGCTCAGTGCTCTGAAAGCGGCTGAAGTCCTCGGCGTTGCCCTGGTCGTGGCGCTTGCCGCGACGCTCGTCCCGGCGATCCGGGCGGCGCGCGCGAGCACGGTGCGCTCGCTCGCCGAGATCGGCCGACAGCCACGGCGGGGCGCAGTCCTCATCAGGCTCTCCCGAAGGCTGCCCGTGCCGATGCTCTTCGGCCTGCGCCTCGTCGCACGCCGCCCGCGCCGCGCGCTGCTCAGCACGGCGAACATGGCCGTGACGGTCACCGGGCTCGTCGTCGTTGTCGCGTTTCACACCTCGGTTGCCAAAAGACTCTCGACGGCGGGCCTGGGTCCGACCGCCGGGGGCCTGTCCGACCCGGTGATCAACCGGGACCTGCAGATGCTCGGCGTGCTCACCGTCATGCTGGTCACCCTCGCGCTGCTCAACGCCGTCTTCACGACGTGGGCCATGGTGGCCGACGCGCAGCGGGCTTCGGCGGTGCTGCGCGCCCTTGGGGCACGGGCCCGTCAGGTGAGCCTCGGCCTGGTCGTCGCGCAGGTGGTCGCCGCCCTTCCCGGCACGCTCGCCGGAGTCGGGCTCGGCATCCTGGCTTTCCGGGCCGCGGTGAGCGACGGCGGGACTCCGTCAGTACTCTGGCTCGTCCTCACGGTGCTCGGAAGCCTGGCGGCCGTCGCCGCGCTCACGGCGGTTCCGGCGCGCCTCGGCGCCCGGCGGTCCATCGCGGACGCGCTGGCCTCCGAGGCGGCGTGAGGTGAAATTCGCGGGCTGAGATCGAGAGAGATCGGCGCGGGGGCGGTTCGCCGCCCCCGCGCTTTTTCATGTGCGGCTCCAGCCGCCTCCCGAACCATAAGGCAGATTGATAAGGTAGACTTATCATATGGATGACGATCCGGGCCTCGGCGGCCTCGCCGCGTCCCTGCTGGCCAGCGTCAGCGTCCTCGTGCGGCGGGTGCGGCAGGCGCCCACCGGAGGCGAGCTCAGCATGCCCGAGCGGACCGCCCTCGCGCGCTTGGACCGCTCGGGGCCCACCACCTCTTCGGCCCTGGCCCGGGAGGTGCAGATCACGGCGCAGGCGATGGGGGTGACGCTCGGCGCGCTGCGGGCCCGGGGCCTGATCGAACGCCGCCCGGACCCGGACGACGGCCGGCGCATGGTGCTGACGGTGACCGAGGCCGGCTCGCAGGAGCTGAAGAACAAGCGCAACGCCCGCACCGAGCAGATCGCCCAAGCCCTGGCCCGCGGCGCGTTCACAGCGCGCGAGCTGGAGCAGCTCGCCGCGACGGCGCCGCTGCTGGAGCGGCTCGCCCAGAACATATGAACTGACGCAGGGACTGCACCATGGAAAAGCAAGCCGATGACTGATCCCGCCGAGGCGCCCACCGCCGGCCGGGCGGGCGGCGACCGGTACAAGTGGACGGCGCTGACGAACACGACCGCGGCCGTCTTCATGTCCTCGCTGGACGGCTCGATCGTGCTGATCGCGCTGCCGGCGATCTTCCGCGGCGTGCACCTGGACCCGCTGGCCGCCGGCAACATCGCCTACCTGCTGTGGATGATCATGGGCTACCGGCTGGTGCAGGCCGTGCTGGTGGTCACCGTGGGCCGGCTCGGCGACATGTTCGGCCGGGTGCGCATCTACAACTCCGGGTTCGCGGTCTTCACCTTCGGCTCGATCCTGCTCTCCTTCGACCCCTTCGACGGCGGACACGGCGCGATGTGGCTGATCGGCTGGCGGGTGGTGCAGGCCGTCGGCGGCTCGATGCTCACCGCGAACTCGGCCGCGATCCTGACCGACGCCTTCCCCAAGGAGCAGCGCGGCTTCGCCCTGGGCATCAACCAGGTCGCCGCGCTCGGCGGGATGTTCATCGGCCTGGTCGCCGGCGGCCTGTTGGCGGCCTGGGACTGGCGGGCGGTGTTCTGGGTGAACGTGCCCGTCGGCGTGTTCTTCACGCTGTGGGCCTACCGCACCCTGCGCGATACCGGCAGACGCGGCGGCGGCCGGATCGACTGGTGGGGCAACGTCACCTTCGCGGTGGGGCTCAGCGCCGTCCTGATCGCGGTCACCATCGGCCTGCAGCCCTACGGCGGGCACACCATGGGCTGGACCAACCCGCTGGTCGACGCCCTGATCGTCGGCGGGCTGGCCCTGCTGGCGGCGTTCGTCGTCATCGAGGGCCGGGTGCGCGCGCCGATGGTCCAGCTGAGCCTCTTCCGGCTGCGGGCCTTCACCTTCGGCAACATGGCCGGCCTGGCCATCTCGATCGGCCGCGGCGGCATGCAGTTCATCCTGATCATCTGGCTGCAGGGCATCTGGCTGCCGCTGCACGGCTACGACTACAGCAGCACGCCGCTGTGGGCCGGCATCTTCATGTTGCCGCTGACCGCGGGCTTCCTCGCCGCGGGCCCCGTGTCGGGGTACCTGTCCGACCGGATCGGCTCGCGGGGCCTGGCCACCGGCGGCGCGCTGCTGTTCGGCGCCAGCTTCCTGGGCCTGATGCTCCTGCCGATCGACTTCAGCTACTGGATCTTCGCGCTGCTGATCGCGCTCAACGGGATCGCCAGCGGCATGTTCGCCTCCCCCAACTCCTCCTCGATCATGGGCAGCGTGCCGGCCCGCCTGCGCGGCGTCGCCTCCGGCATGCGGGCCACCTTCCAGAACTCGGGCACCGCCGTCTCCATCGGCGTGTTCTTCTCCCTGATGATTGCCGGGCTGGCCAGCAGCCTCCCGCACACCCTAACCGCCGGCCTGCAGCAGCAGGGCGTGCCGGCGAACGTCGCGGCCCAGGTCGGCAGCCTGCCCCCGGTCGCGTCCCTGTTCGCCGCCCAGCTCGGGGTCAACCCGATCGAGCACCTGCTCCAGCCCAGCGGCGCCCTGGCCGGCCTGACGTCGGGTCAGCAGCAGGCGCTGACCGGGCATGAGTTCTTCCCGCAGCTGATCTCCGGGCCCTTCCACTCCGGCCTGGTCGTCGTGTTCGCGTTCGGCGCCGTCCTCGCTCTCCTCGCCGCGATCGCCTCCCTGTTGCGCGGCACCAGCAGGCCCGCCGCCGCCGCGCCCCCGGGACCGCAAGTGGTGCCCACCGAAGGTGTTCCGGCTCTATCCATGGACTCGATCGACGAGGTGACGCAATGACCCTGCTCGGCCGGCTCCTGCACAACCGCAGAGCAGGCGAGGCCCACGCGGCCTGGAACCTGCCCCAACTTCACGGCCCCGACCTGCTGGCGCTCACCAGCCGCGACTTCGGCGACGGCGACGCCATGCCGCTGGAGCACTGCGCCAAGCCCATCGGCGGCGCCGACATCTCCCCGCACCTGGCCTGGACCGCGCCCCCGCCCGGCACCGCACAGCTCCTGCTGGTCGTCGAGGACATCGACGTCCCGATGTCCAAGCCGGCCGTGCACTGCGCCGCCCTGATCGACCCGGCAGTCGCGCAGCTGGAGCCCGGCGCCCTGGCCGCGCGACAGCCCGGCCCCGGGGTGCGGGTGCTGCGATCCACTATCGGACGCGGCTATCACGGCCCCGCGCCGATCACGGGCCACGGGCCGCACCGCTACACCTTCCAGCTGTTCGCCCTCGAGAACCCGCTCGAGAACTCCCTCGGCGGCGGTCCCGGTGCGACGCCCCCGGACCGGGCACGGCCCCGCCGCCTCCTGGCCGCCGTCCCCGGGCCCGTCCTCGGCCGCGGCCGGCTGACCGGTGTCTTCGAGCGCTGACCGCTACCCGACGCTCCGGGCGAACAGCCAGGGGTCCTCGATGATCTGACGGACCGTGGACATCGCGGCGCCGAGCAGCGGACCGCGGCGCCCGAGCCGGGAGACGACCAGTGCGTCGGCGGACCAGGGGCGGACGGTGACGCGCGCGGCGAGCTCGCGGCGCATCGCAGGCAGCAGCCATGTGCCCAGGTCGGCATAGGCGCCGCCGAGGATCACCGCAGTCGGGTCGAGCAGGTTGACCGCTCCGGCCAGCGCGGTGCCGAGCGCGCCGCCGGCCTGCTCCAAGGCGGCGCACACGCGCGCGTCGGTGATCTCGGCGCGCTCGGCCAGCACTTCGACCGGATCGCCCGGACCGCTCGGCCAGCCGGCCGCGCGCAGCACGGCCTCCTCCCCCGCGTACTGCTCCAGGCAGCCGCGCGCTCCACAGGCACAGCGCGGCCCGTCCGGCTGCACCGGCACGTGGCCGAGCTCGCCGGCGAAGCCGTGCACGCCGCGCAGCAGCCGGCCGCCGACCACGATCGCGGCGCCGATGCCCGCCTCCGCGGATACGTGGACGAAGTCCCCGGCGCCGACGCTAGTGCCGTCCCAGAGCTCTGCCAGGGCGCCGAGGTTCGCCTCGTTGTCGACGCGCAGCGGGATTCCGCGCAGCGGCGCGGGAAACCGGTCCTGCAGCAGCGCCGCGGCCGGGGCCTTGTGCCAGTGCAGGTTGGGGGCGCGCTCGACCAGGCCCGGCCCGGCAGCACCGCTGATGTTGTCGACGCGCCGGCTCTGGTCGGCGACGAGGCCGGGCACGGCGAGCACGGCGCCGACCGCCCGGAGCCCTTCGGCCGCACCCTCGTGCGCCACCCGCCCGGCGACCCGGGCCAGCTCGCCGAGCACGGTGCCGGGGTCGCGGCCGCGGTTGTCCGTCTGGCAGCGCAGATACGCACGCGTCTCGCCGCGCAGGTCGACCAGGCAGGCGGCGAGGTGGCCGACGCCGACCTCGAGGCCGAGGCCGGCCGGGCCGGTGCCGCTGACCGCGAGCATCGCGCCCGGCCGGCCGACCCGTCCGCTCGGCGCGATGCCGTGGTCGGTGATCAGGCGGGCGGCGGCCAGCTCCGCGGCCAGGCTGCCGACGGCCGCGCGGGTCAGGCCGGTGCGCTCGGCGACCTCGGCACGCGAGAGCGGGCCGTGTGCCGCGACGGATCCCATGACCAGCGCGAGGTTCTGCCGCCGCATGCCACGCTGGGAGGCCGGCCCGGTGCTCTGATGCTGGCTCTGGTGCTGACTCTGGCCGTGGCCGTGTGCGTGGCCGGATCCGCGGTGCGGGCCGCGGGCCGGCCCCGGCTCGGCGGAGGCGACCGGCTCGACCGCCATCGATCCCTCCGTCGCTCAGCGCTCGCCGGGTGCGAGCAGCCCTCCGGCTCGCACCAGCGTATCGGCGATGCGTTGGGCGGCCGCGGTGTCCTTGGACACCGGGTCGAACAGGCGCCCCGCCTGCGTTCCCCATCCGCGTGCCACCGCGTCGGCCGGCTCGCCGACGACCAGCGCCGCGGCCTGCGCCGCCGCGCCGAGCGCGACCAGTTCGCGCGCGTCGGGAACCAGGACCGGCCGGCCGGAGAGTCTGCGCACCGTCTCGACCCACGCAGTGCCCTGCGCCCCGCCGCCGATAAGCAGCAGCGGCGTATCAGGCGCCGTATCCTCCGCGCCAGAGCGCAGCACTTCGTCGACGGCCGTGAGCAGCGAGTAGGCCGCGCCGTCATAGGCCGCCTGGAGGATCTGACCCCGCGTCGTCTCGTGACGCAGGCCGTTGATCAGGCCGGAGGCGTAGGGCAGGTTCGGGGTGCGCTCGCCGTCCAGGAAGGGCAGGAAGACCGCCTCGCCGCCGGGCTCCACGGCCTCCCGCTCGAGGCCGAGCAGCGCGGCGGCCCGGTCGACGGCCAGGGTGCAGTTCAGCGTGCAGGCCAGCGGCAGCCAGCGACCGAGCGCGTCGGCGAAGCCGGCCACCACGCCGGTCGGGTCGGCGGGCCGCCCGCGGGTCACCGCATAGGCGGTGCCTGATGTTCCCAGACTGACTACCGGGACGCCCGGCTCCAGGCCGAGGCCGAGGGCGGCCGCCATGTTGTCGCCGGTGCCGGTGCCGACCAGGGCGCCCTCGCGCAGCGGCGAGCCCGCGCGCGCGGTGCCGACCGACGCGCCCGGCTCGGCGACCTCGGGCAGCAGCTGCGGATCGAGGCCTACCAGGTCGAGCAGACCCTTGTCATAACCCTGCGGCGTCCACCAGCCGGTGCCTGATGCGTCGCCGCGGTCGGTGACCGCCGCGCCGGTCAGACGCTCCGTCAGATAGTCGTGCGGCAGCCGGACCGCGGCGACGCGGGCTGCGTTCTGCGGTTCGTGCTCGCGCAGCCAGGCCCATTTGGCGATGGTGAACGCGGCGGTCGGGACGCTGCCGGCGCGCTCGGCCCACGCCTCGGCGCCGAGCTCGCGGACGAGCTGCGCGGCCGCGGCGGCGCTGCGCACGTCGTTCCACAGCATGGCGGGCCGGACCGGGCGCCCGGCTTCGTCGAGGGTGACCAGGCCGTGCTGCTGGCCGCCGATCGCGACGGCGAGCGCCCGGTCGGCGTAGCCGGTCCCGGCCAGCGCCGCGCCGAGCGCCTCCCACCACTGCTCCGGATCGCTCTCCCGGGCGGCCCCGGTGCTGACCGTGTGCCCGGCCCGGCCCTCGGCCAGCACGGCGCCGGTGTCCGCGTCGACGGCCAGGGCCTTCGTGGCCTGGGTGGAGCTGTCCACTCCGATGACTATGCGCGGTTCCGGCATCGCGGCCTCCAGGCGGCGTGGGCGAACAGTGTGGGCGGGCGTGGGCGAACGGGTCGGGGGCCGAGGGCTTCCCAATCCCCGCTGCCGCATACTAATTTGTATTTTGCCTTTATGAATAGGGCCCGAGCCCACCTCTTCTCCCCCACACCACGCTGGAGCGACCCGTGAACCAGGCCTACACCCCCGTCCCGCAAGACAAGTTCACCTTCGGCCTGTGGACCGTCGGCTGGCAGGGCCGCGACCCGTTCGGCGACGCCACCCGGCGGCTGCTGGACCCGGCCGAGTCCGTGCACAAGCTGGCCGAGCTCGGCGCGTACGGCGTCACCTTCCACGACAACGACGTGATCCCGTTCGGCGCGAGCGAGGCCGACCGGGAGGAGCACATCAAGCGGTTCCGCCAGGCCCTGGACGACACCGGGCTCGCCGTGCCGATGGCGACCACCAATCTGTTCACCCACCCGGTGTTCAAGGACGGCGCGTTCACCGCCAACGACCGCGACGTGCGCCGGTACGCGCTGCGCAAGACGATCCGGAACATCGACCTGGCCGCGGAGCTCGGCGCCGAGGTCTACGTGGCGTGGGGCGGGCGCGAGGGCGCCGAGTCGGGCGCGGCCAAGGACGTGCGCGTCGCGCTGGACCGGCTGAAGGAGGCCTTCGACCTGCTGGCCGACTACGTGATCGGCAAGGGCTACAATCTGCGCTTCGCGCTGGAGCCCAAGCCGAACGAGCCGCGCGGCGACATCCTGCTGCCGACCGTCGGCCACGCGCTGGCTTTCATCAACCAACTGGAGCACCCGGAGCGGTTCGGGGTGAACCCGGAGGTCGGGCACGAGCAGATGGCCGGGCTGAACTTCCCGCACGGCATCGCGCAGGCGCTGTGGGCCGGCAAGCTGTTCCACATCGACCTCAACGGCCAGTGCGGCATCAAGTACGACCAGGACCTGCGCTTCGGCGCCGGCGACCTGCGCCAGGCGTTCTGGCTGGTGGACCTGCTCGAGTCGGCCGGGTACGAGGGGATGCGGCACTTCGACTTCAAGCCGCCGCGCACCGAGGATTTCGCCGGGGTGTGGGCCTCGGCGGCCGGCTGCATGCGCAATTACCTGGTGCTGCGCGAGCGCTCGGCGGCGTTCCGGGCCGACCCCGAGGTGCAGGAGGCGCTGCGGGCCTCCCGGCTCGACCAGCTCGCGCTGCCGACCGTCGAGGCGGGCGAGGGCCTGGACGGGCTGCTGGCCGACCGCAGCGCGTTCGAGGACTTCGACGTGGAGGCGGCGGCCGCCCGCGGCATGGCGTTCGAGCAGCTGGACCAGCTCGCGTGGGAGCACCTGATGGGCGTGCGCTGACGCTCGGTTGGTCGGAACGTAATTAGTCAGAACGGATGACGGTGCCGGGGCCGACGGGATTCCGCCGGCCCCGGCACCGTGCTGTTACGCCGTTGAGAGGCGTCCGATGCGCGGACGGATCAGTCCTTGGTCGCGTCCTTCGCAGCGTCCTTGACCTTCTCCGCGGCCTGCTTCACATCGCCCTTGGCCTGCTCGGCCCGGCCCTGGTCCACCCGGGTCTCGTCACCGGTCGCGTGGCCCTCGGCCTCCTTGGCCTTGCCCTTCGCCTTCTGCGCCGTGTTCTTCAGCTTGTCGGTGCCGCTCATCGCGACTCCTCTCGCGTCCGTTGTCTCTCGCGTCTCTCGGGTCGGTCCCGGGTGCCCTGGCTCGGCGCATGCATGCGGCCTCCGTTGACGTAATAGGCAAAAAGCCTATGCTTGTGACAGGAACACGGATGCTGCTACTTGGAAGGCTGAGGCGCGATCGTGCGGATTCTTGTTGTGGGCGCGGGAGCCACCGGCGGGTACTTCGGGGCGCGCCTGGCGCAGGCGGGCCGGGACGTCAGCTTCCTGGTGCGGCCGCGCCGGGCGGCCGAGCTGCGCGAGCGCGGCCTGCGCATCGTCAGCCCCGAGCGGACCGACACCGTCGCGTCGCAGCTGGTGACCGCGGACGAGATCACAGGCCCCTACGACCTGGTGCTGCTCTCGGTGAAGGCGGCCGCGCTGGCGCAGGCGATCGAGGACCTTGCGCCGGCGGTCGGCCCGCAGACGGTGATCCTGCCGTTCCTCAACGGCATGGCGCACATGGACGAGCTGGTCGCCCGCTTCGGCGCGCACGCGGTGTTCGGCGGCGTGGTCAAGGTCTTCGCGACCGTCGGCGACGAGGGCGACATCGTCCAGCTGGCGCTGACCCCGCCCGCGAGCATCGTGTTCGGAGAGCTGGACGGCGACGCATCGGAGCGCGCCGAGGAGGTGCGCCGGACCCTCGACGTCGCCGGGTTCACGGTCGACACCTCGACGGACATCGTCGCGGCGATGTGGCACAAGTGGTCGTTCATCACCACTCTCGGCGCGCTGACCTGCCTGATGCGCGGCCCGGTCGGCGACATCGTCGAGGCGGGCGGCGGCTGGCTCGGCCCGGCGATCCTGGCCGAGACCGCCGCGGTGTGCGCCGCGGCCGGGCACCCGCTCCCGGATCGCGAGATCGCCGCGACGACCGCCATGGTCACCGAGGCCGGCTCGTCCGCGACCTCGTCGGCCTACCGGGACCTGGCCGGCGGCCGGCCGGTCGAGGTCGAGCACGTCTTCGGCGACCTGGTCGCGCGGGCGCGCAAGCTCGGCGCGGACACCCCGCTGCTCGACCTGGCGACGCTGCACCTGAGGGTCGCTCAGCTGCGTCTCGCGAAGGAGCGGTGAAGCCGTGAAGGGCGCGATGAAGGTGCTCGTGATCGGCGCGACCGGCCAGACCGGCGCGCAGGCGGTCCGCCGGCTGCTGCGCCGGGACGCGATGGTGCGGGTGCTGGTGCGCAACCCGCAGAAGGCCGAGGAGATGTTCTACGGGGCGGACACCGGCGGCTGGCTGGAGATCGTCGGGGGAAGCCTGGACGACCCCGGCGTGCTGCGAGCGGCCTTCAACAAGTCCGACGTGGCCTTCGTCGCGCTCGGCTCGGTCGGCGAGCAGGGGGCTTTGCAGAGGTCGATCATCGAGGCGGCCGCCGACGCCGGGCTGCCGCAGCTGATCCGGCTGTCCGTGCTGAACGCGGGCCACGACTCGCTGGGCATCAACCAGCGCGCCCACGCCGAGCTCGACGACCTGGCCGGGCGCACCGGCATCGGCTACACGACGGTGCGGCCCGCGATCTTCATGACGAGCCTTCTCGCCTCGGCCCGGCAGATCCGCGAGACCGGCGGCTGGAGCGGCGTCGCGCGGCAGGGCCGCAATCCGCTGATCGACCCGCGCGACGCCGCCGACGCGGCCGCGGCGGTGATCCTGGACCGGTCGCGCTGGGGCCGGCACCACGAGCTGACCGGACCGGAGCTGCTGTCCTGGCCGGACGCCGCGGCGCAGCTGGGCAGGGAGATCGGCCGGCCGGTCGAGTACCGGGCGGTGGACGACGCGACGATGCGCGAGGCGCTGGCGCAGCGCGGCTTCGGCGCGCCGGACGTCGACCTGCTCATCGCCCGCGAGCACGCGACCGAGGCGCGGGAGAACGAGCGGATCACGAACACGGTGCTGGAGCTGACCGGCGCGCACCCGCGCACGCTCGCGCAGTTCCTGCACGAATACCGGGCCAAGTTCTGCAAGACGGGCACGGCATGAGCCGGATACCGGGCGCGGCGGGGGCCGGCGCCGCCGCCGCGGATGTGGCCGAGGCCGGGACGGAGGCGGGGATTGGGCCGAGCGAGCGATACGTCTCGGCAGATCCGCACGATCTGATGCTGACTCAGGAGTTGTGTAACTCGATCGGGCGCACGAGGCTGCCGCTGCTCGCGGACGTGCTCCAGGACCGGGCCGGCGCCGAGGCCTGGCTGCGGGACGCGGCAGCGCGCTGGTGCCGGTCCCGAGACGAGCCGGAGCCGGAGCCTTATGCGGCGCTGCCGGAGGAGGGCTTGCAGCAGCTGCGGGAACTGCGCGATCACGTCCGCCGCCTGGTTGCCTCCAACGGCGACGAGGCCACGGGCCAGCCGGCGCAGTGGGCGACGCTGACGCCGCTGACCGCGCCGATCGTGGTCACCCTGCGCGGCGATTGCGTGCAGGCCTCGCCGCGCGGCTCCGGGGCGGATTGGCTGGCGTCGGCCATCGCCGTCGAGTGGCTGCTCGCGCACGAGCACGGGACGCTGCGCCGGCTCAAGCTCTGCCACAACACGCGCTGCGCCGTCGCCTTCTACGACCGCTCCAAGAACAACAGCCGGGTCTGGCACGACCTGGCCCGCTGCGGAAACCCGGCGAACGTGCGCGCCTATCGGGCTCGGCGCAGCGCAGCGTCCTGAGGCCGGAGACGATCAGCGCGCTGACTATCCCAGCGCGTAGAGCGCCCCGGATGCCGGGAACACGGCGCCGTCGTCGGAAGCCTCGAGCAGCACCGCGCCCGAAGCGCAGGCGAGCATCGTCGGCGCGCCGACGATGTCCGGTTCGTCGTAGGACGCTGTCGTGCCCGTCCTGGCAGTGTTGGCGTGCGCGACGAGGCGCACGCGCGTTCCGTCGTACACGGAGACGTAGGACATCCCGGAGCACGTCGCGGCTTGGAAAGGACCGAGGGTGTCCTTCGTCGGCGCCGCGACCGTGGCCGTCCACGTCTTAGCCCACGTACTCGGCGCGAATGCCGTTATCCCCAGCGTGCCCGCGCCGGGGAGCAGGGAGAGCGCCGGATCGCCGCCCTGCACGCGGCCGTCGTACCCGTCGTCGAGCGGCCCGTCCGGCTCGGTGAACGAGCCGAGCTCCCGCCCGGTCGGGGCCGCCAGCAGGGTCGCCGTATTCGCATACGTGTATTGGCCGATCGTGTTCCCGACCAGGAAGCCGACGCCGGCGACCGCGCCGACGACCGGATTGGAGTCCGCTGCGAGGCTGGCGCTCCATATCTGGCGTCCTGTGGACAGCGAGAGCCCCAGCAGCCTGGCGACGGTCTGGTCGCCGGGACCGCAGAACTCGACGACCGCGAGCACGCCGGCGGCGATGGCCGCGGCGTTGCCCTCGAAGGGGTAGATCGAGCACTGCGGGCCGCCGAGCGACGAGCCCGGCAGCAGCACGGACCAGGCCGGGGCCCCGGTGCGCGCGACCCACCCGGCCGCGGCGGCCCATCCGGTGGCGAAGTCCGATTCGGTGCTCTGGCTGACGTGCACCAGCTCGTCCCCGACCGCCAGCCAGGAAGAGCCCTGCTGCCACGGGGACGGCACGGGCTGGTCGTCCCAGTCGTCGGACGAGACCGTGTCGCGCGTCGTCCACTGCCAGCGCACGGCGCCGGTGGCGGTGTCGAGGGCCACCACGGTGTAGCTTGCCGCTTCCTGGGTGGGAGCGGCGAAATCGGTGCCGCCGCGCGCGTGGAAGATCGCGTACACCGTCCGGCCGTCCGGGGAGAACACCGAGTCGTCGAGGCCGTACTCGTCGTACCGCCTCACGTAGTACCACAGCACCCTGCCGGTGGCCGAGTCCAGGACCCTGACCCCGTCGAGCTGGTCGACCAGGACGTACCGGCCGGAGACCGCGCGGACCCGCTCGTCCTCGCCGAGCTGGACGTGCCAGAGCACGCGGCCGGGGTCCCGTGGCGCCGACGCGGCCAGGGCGGGCAGCGCCGAAGCGGTCGTGTTCTGCACCATGACCGCCGCAGCACGCACCCCGGTCAGCGCCGCGGCCACGACCACCAGCGCCACCGCAACGCAGCCCACGACGACGACGGGCCGACGCCGCAGCGAGGCTCCGAGCCCGGCCCGCCACCACTGCGTCCCAGCGGTCCGCCACGGCGGCGCGAGCGCGAGCAGCAGCCAGCCCGCGACGAGGCCCGCCGCGCTGAAGACCGCCAGCCACCCGAACGGGCGCACCGGCCAGAGCCGCGCGAGCCCGTCCGTCTGGAGCAGCACGAGGACCAACAGCCCGCCGGACAGGGCGAGCGTCCCAATACGCCGATACATCCGGCCGCGAGCAGCCCACGAGCCTCTGGGCCACTCGAGCGCGAACAGCCCCAGGGCGATGAGCAGCAGGACGATGCACAGCTTGACCCAGCGGCCGCCCGGCTCCTGCTCGGGGTGGGGAAGCGAGCCGAACGCGTACCAGGGCCGGAACAAAGAGACCGCCATGCCGAGCGCTGCGCAGTACGCGAGAATCAGGCCCGTGACTGCAACGGCGGCGCGCGCGGCGCCCGCCCTCGGCACATCCGCCTGCAGCGCATCGTCGTCCGACTGCGCCGACACCCGTCCCTCCCAACCCGACCCGTGCTTCCCGCGCTGCCCACAATAACCACGCGCCCAGGGCGAAACCAGTGTTCACCCCCGTCCGACAGCCTGCTGACACACGTGCGGCGCCCAGATTCGACCCGCTGATACGCCTGGTCAGCCGGAGAGCTCGACGACGAGGGCCCGGTGGTCGGAGATGGCAGCCTGGGGCGCGGCCGAGATCCGTACCGCCGAACGAGGGACTCCGGCGGCAAGGATGTGGTCGAACTGGACCAGCGGGCGATGCGCGGGGTACGTGGCGGTCCTGGCCAGGTCGTGCCACGTGTGTTCGATCGGTCTGCGCCGCACCAGGCTGTCCACGAGCTCTCGTCCCATGAGCACCGCGCGCGGGACGGGGCCGATGAGGTTCAGGTCGCCGAGCAGCACGTGCGGGCGCGGCATGTCGGCGAGCCAGGTGTGCAGGACGGCGAGCTGGCCGACGTTCCAGCCGGGGACGAAGGAGAGATGGGTGGCGACGACGGTGAACGGGCCGCGCGCGCCCTCGAGCACCGCCGCGACGGCGACGCGCGGGTGATCGCGGACCAGGGTCAGGGCTTTGCGTCCGACGACCGCGAGCGGCATCGAGGCCGGGACGCCGAGCAGTCTGCGCGCCCGCCATTCCAGCACCGGCCTGCGGGTGAGCAGGGCGATGCCGTGGGACCGGGCGACGGACGGGACCGGGATGCCGTCCGGGCCATAAGCGCCGTGCGGGCCGTAGACGCCCAGCGCGGGGGCGCTGCGGTCGAGTTCCCAGCCGGCGCCGCGGACGGCTCGGCCGTGCAGGGCCGAAGCGTAGCGCCAGTCGGCCGCACCCATGGCCGTCGCGGCGATCAGGGCCTGATCGACGTCACCGGACCTGGCTTGGTAGCGGTCCACTTCCTGGAGCGCGAGAACATCGGCGTCAAGGTCCGACACGGCGTCGGCGAACGGCTGCTGCGCAGGCGCGGCGTCCGGCGGCCCCACCGGACGGCCGTCGGCGCCCAGCGGCCTGCCATGCAGCACGTTGAACGTCGCAAGGCGCATCGGCCCGATCGTACCCAGCCAGCCCGGGCATCGAACCGGCGCAGCGCCGCTTCGGTCAGCGCGCGCTGACATACTGGCGTCATGCCGATCACTGCTCTCGACCTGCCGGACGGCCGCGTGCTGGAACTCGCCGTCACCGGTCCCGCGGACGGCCCGGTGCTGGTGATGCACCACGGCACGCCCGGCTCGCTGGTGCGCAGCCGCGTGGTCGAGGACGCGGCGCACCGGCGCGGACTGCGCCTGGCCACCTTCAACCGCGCCGGCTACGGCGGCTCGACCCGCCAGCCCGGCCGCAGTGTCGCCGACGCGGCCGCCGATGTGGAGGCCGTGCTCGACCACCTCGGCGCCCAGCGCTGCCTGACGCTCGGCGCGTCCGGTGGCGGCCCGCACGCCCTGGCCTGCGCCGCCCTGCTGCCCGGCCGGGTCGCGGCCGCGGCGAGCATCGCCGGCGTGGGCCCCTACGGCGTCGCGGACCTGGACTTCCTGGCCGGGATGGGCGAGGACAACATCGAGGAGTTCGGCCATGCCGTGGCCGGCGAGCAGGAGCTGCGGGCCGCGCTCGAGCCCGTCGCCCCGCTACTGCGCGATGCCAAGGCGCAGGATCTGACGGAGCTGATGGGCGGTCTGCTGCCGGAAGCCGACCGCGCGTGCCTCGCCTCCGGCCCGAACGGCGAGGATCTGGCCGCCCAGTTCAAGGAGAGCCTGCGCACCGGGATCTCCGGCTGGCTCGACGACGACCTGGCCTTCGTGCGCCCGTGGGGCTTCTCGCTGGACGCGATCGCCGTGCCGGTCTTCGTCTGGCAGGGAGACCAGGACCTGATGGTCCCGTTCGCGCACGGCCGCTGGCTGATCGACCACGTCCCGGGCGCGGCGGCCCGCCTGAAGCCCGGCGAGGGCCATCTGTCCGTGTTCCTCAACCGCGCGGACGAGATCCTTGGCGAACTGGTCGCGGCGCTCGGCTGACGCGCCGGGCCGAAGACCGGCGTGAAGATCGACATCCGGGGCGCGGAAGCCGTACTGCGCCGGCCAGATTCCCGCCCGCGCGGGCGCCCGGCCTCCGGCGGTGGGTGCGAATGCCGCGGCGGACCCGCATTTCCACGCCGCGGCGCAGGGTGTGCGCAGGTCTTGGACGGGATTTGAGGCTCCGTCTCGTCGCCCCTGATTGACCACGTTCGTACGCGGCGATACGTTTCCCGTGCATGTCGTCCGGAACCGAACGTTCGGTTTGGAATCCGAAGACACGTAAGCGCCGCGCCTGTATTCCCGACGGACTGCGCCTGGTTCCGCTCGGGCATATGACGCGGGGTTTCGATAAGCGCTGGCACGGTCGGATCGGGCGCGACTAACCCACACTTACCCACCTAGCTCGGCGACTTCCCTCGCCCTGCGCGCACCATCCCGCTCCCTCCTGGCTAGCAGAACTTTGATACACGGCCGGAGCTCCCGCGCCGCGGCGATCCCGCGCGCCTTCGGAGCGCCGGCCTGCCAACCCAGCGACCGGCCTCACCCCGGGCCGGCCGCCACTCACCCGAGAGGGATGACCGAGTGAATTTCAGTGATCGCCTGCGCGCTACGGCACGCCTCGCCACGGCCGTGGCGTTGGGCAGCGCGCTGAGCCTGGGCACCGTGGCGGCGGCCGCGGCTGCCCCGTCCAATCCCGCCGCCCAGCTGCTGGCGGCGGAGGCGGCGGGTTCGGCCCACGCCACACAGCCCGCGCTGACGGCCGCGGACTCGCAGTCCACGCAGGCCTGCCCGGCCGTGCTCGTGGTCGGCCACCAGTTCTGTGAAGCGCTCAAGCGCGGCGGGATCTCCCCGAAGAGCGCGACGTCCTCGCCGGACGCCATCCCGTCCGGCGTCGGCTACGGGCCCTCGCAGCTGCAGTCGGCCTATGCCCTGACCTCGGCCTCGGCATCGGACGGCGCCGGGCGCACGGTCGCGCTCGTGGACGCCTACGACGACCCGACCGCGGCCAGCGACCTGGCCGCCTACCGGTCGGCCGCAGGCCTGCCGACGGCCACCTTCAGCAAGGTCAACCAGAACGGCGCGACCTCGCCGCTGCCCGCCAAGGCCCCGTCGAGCGACGACTGGACCCTGGAGGAGTCGCTGGACCTGGACATGGTGTCCTCGATCTGCCCGCTGTGCAGCATCGTGCTGGTCGAAGCGAACGACGACACCAGCGACGGCCTGTACGTCGCGGAGAACACCGCCGCGAGCCTGGCCGGTTACGTCTCCAACTCGTGGGGCGGTTCCGAGGCCTCCTCGGACACCACCCTCGACAGCCAGTACTTCAACCACCCCGGCGACGTCATCACGGCCTCCGCGGGTGACTCGGACTACGGCGTGATCTACCCGGCCACGTCGCCGAACGTCGTCGCCGTGGGCGGCACCAGCCTGAGCTCGGCCTCGAACTCGCGCGGCTGGTCCGAGTCGGTCTGGAACACCCAGACCGGCGTCGAGGGCACCGGCTCGGGCTGCTCGGCGTTCGAGCCGAAGCCGTCCTGGCAGGCCTCGCTCAGCCTGCCGTCCGGCTGCTCGGAGCGGATCGACAACGACGTCGCGGCCGACGCCGACCCGAACACCGGCGTCGCGGTCTACGACACCTCGAACAGCAACGGCGGGTGGAACGAGGTCGGCGGCACCAGCGCCTCCTCGCCGATGCTGGCGGCCATGTACGCGCTGGCGGGCAACGCCGGCAACACCCCTGCCGACGACATCTACACCCACACGAGCAACTTCTTCGACGTCACCAGCGGCAACGACGGCTCGTGCAGCCCGGCCTACCTGTGCACCGCGGAGACCGGCTACGACGGCCCGACCGGCATCGGCACCCCGGACGGCATCGCCGGCCTGCAGACCGGTAGCACCGGCACCGGCAACACCGTGACGGTGAACAACCCGGGCAGCCAGACCGGCACCGTCGGCACCGCGGTCTCGCTGCAGATCTCGGCGAGCGACTCGGCGTCCGGCCAGACCCTGACCTACAGTGCCTCCGGTCTCCCGGCGGGCCTGTCGATCTCGACCTCCGGCCTGATCTCCGGCACGCCGACCACGGCGGCCACCTCGAGCGTCGTGGTGACCGCGAAGGACACCACCGGCGCCTCCGGGACGGCCTCGTTCAGCTGGACGATCAACTCCACCGGCGGGGGCGGCTGCACGTCGACCACCAACGTCGTGAAGAACCCGGACTTCACCAACGGCACGAGCTGGACCGCCTCGTCCGGCGTCATCGGTGAGTGGGCTCCGTCCGAGCCGCCGTTCACCGGCAACTGGGACGCCTGGCTCGACGGCTACGGCGAGTCGCACACCGACACCCTGTCCCAGTCGGTGACGATCCCGGCCGGCTGCACCGGCACGCTCGAGGTGTGGCTGCACATCGACAGCGAGCAGACCAGCGGCACCAACGGCTCGTTCACCATCAAGGTGGCCGGCACCACGGTCGGCACGTTCACCAACCTGAACGCGGCGAACGGCTACACCGAGCACAGCTTCACCCTCCCCGCCTCCGACGCCGGCTCGGCGATCACCCTGCTGTTCACCGGCGTGGAGACCAACAGCAACAACACCAGCTACGTCGTCGGCCAGGTCGAGCTCATTCCGTGAGCAAGGTCTTCCGCACGAGCTGACATAGCACCAAAGCGCGCCCACCACCGGGAAATCGGTGGTGGGCGCGCCCATGTTCGTCGCAATGCTCTCCTGCGGCCTACTGCGGCCTACTGTGGCCGCGCGGGTACGGGCTCGATGTCGCGGTAACGCTCGTGAGCAGTCTGGCGGGTGACTCCGAGCGCCTCTCCGATCGCCTCCCAGCTCAGATCCTGCGAGCGTGCGGCGCCCACCGCCACGGCGATCTCGGAGACTATGCGCGCCTGCGTGACCCGCAGGGCCTTGATGACTGTCAATGGCCTGCCGTCGAATTCGCCTCCCGCGCGTGCAGCCCCGACCATGCCGACGAAGGCCTCGGCGGCCTTGGCGACCGTCAGGCGGTATATGGTGACGTCCTCCATGTGGGCTACCCACTGCGCGCGGGCGGCGTCCTCGGCCTGCTCGTCGTACGCGGCGCGCTTTCCCCGCCAGCCGCACACGCATACCGGCAGCAGCCAAGCAGGATCCGCGTCCGGGACGCCGGAGCCGTTGCCGGACGACCACGAGCCCTCCCGGAACTCCATCTCGAACCACAGGCCGCCGGTCCCGTATGTCGGGATCACCTCGTTGGCCAGCATGCCGATCGGGGAGCCCTCGTGTTCCTCGTCCGGCACCCCGTCGTAGAGCCAGCCCATCCCACACCTCCCGACTGTCAGCAGGTCCTGACAGCAGCGCGTTCGGATATCCTTACGGATGAGCGTATGGTATCCCTGACGCCGTCGCAACCGCGCCGCCGCAGAGACTGGAGAAGCCCTCGGATATGCACGTACAGCCGATCTCGCCGCCGCTGCTGGTCGAGCACCTGGCGCAGCGGATCGCCGACGGGGACAGCGGTGGCTGGACGCGGGTCGCGCTGGACGGCGCCCGGGCGGCCGAGCCGGGCCGCGTGGCCGACGAGCTCGTCGGCGCTCTGCGGCTCCGCGGCCGGGCCGCGCTGCACGTCTCGGCCTGGGACTTCCTGCGGCCGGCGTCGCTGCGCCTCGAGTTCGGGCGCAGCGACCCGGACGTGTTCTACACCGAGTGGCTGGACGCCGGAGGCCTGATCCGCGAGGTGCTCGGGCCGCTCGAGGCGGGCGGCAGCGGGCGGGTGCTGCCGGCGCTCTGGGACGCCGCGGCGGACCGGGCGGGGCGGGCCGGCTACGTCGAGCTGCCGCCCGGCGGCGTGCTGCTGCTCTCGGGCACGTTCCTGCTCAGCCGTCCGCTGCCGTTCGAGCTGGCGGTGCACTTCTGGATGACGGCGGCCGCCCTGGCCCGGCGCACTGCGCCGGACGAGCGGTGGACGCTGCCCGCCTACGCCCGCTACGAGGACGAGATCGACCCGGTGCGCTCGGCGGACGTCGTCGTGCGCTGCGACGACCCGGCGCGGCCGGCCCTGGTCGGCGACCTCTGATCAGGCCCCTGAAAAACACTGTGGAGCCGTCAGGCGCCCCACCCGGCCTGCTGCCCGCCGACCCGCTCGGCGGCGATCCGATCGAAGTAGCCGGAGCGGGCGTAGGCGGCCATCGGGTCGGGGTCGAGGCCTGATTCCGCGCGCAGCTCGGCCAGCAGCGGCCGGACGTCGGTGTTGTAGGCGTCCATGAGCACGCCGTTCGCGGCGAGCACGTCGCCGGCCTGCTGCGCGGCGGCGAGCGCCTCGGCGTCCACCAGCAGGGCCTTGGCGGTCGCCTCCTGCACGTTCATCACGGACCTGATCTGCCCGGGGATCTTCGGCTCGATGTTGTGGCACTGGTCGAGCATGAACGCGACGCCCGAGGCCGGGTCGAAGCCGCCGCCCTCGCGCACCTCGAACAGGATCCGGAACAGCTGGAACGGGTCCGCGGCGCCCACGATCAGGTCGTCGTCGGCGTAGAAGCGCGAGTTGAAGTCGAACGAGCCGAGCTTCCCGGCGCGCAGCAGCATCGCGACGATGAACTCGATGTTCGTGCCCGGCGCGTGGTGCCCGGTGTCGACGCACACCTTCGCCTGCTCGCCGAGGGCGACGCAGTGCACGAAGGAGGTGCCCCAGTCCGGCACGTCGGTGGTGTAGAACGCCGGCTCGAACAGCTTGTACTCCAGGATCAGCCGCTGCCCGCCGGTCAGCCGCTGGTAGACCACGGCCAGGGCCTCGGCCAGCCGCTCCTGGCGGGCCCTGATGCTGTCCTGCCCCGGGTAGTTGGTGCCGTCGGCGAACCACAGCTTCAGGTCCTGCGAGCCGGTCTGGTCCATCACGTCCACACAGGCGAGCAGGTGGTCCAGGGCCTTGCGGCGCACCCGCGGGTCCGGGTTGGCCACCGAGCCGAGCTTGTAGTCGTCGTCCTGGAAGACGTTGGCGTTGATCGTGCCGAGCCGGACGCCCTGGTCCTCGGCGGCCTTCGCCAGCACCCGGTAGTCCTCGACCCGGTCCCACGGGATGTGCAGCGCGACGGTCGGCGCGGCGCCGGTGAATTTGTGCACCTGCGCGGCGTCGGCGATCTTCTCGAAGGGGTCGCGGGGCACGCCCCGCTGGGCGAAGACCTTGAACCGGGTGCCGGAGTTGCCGAACGCCCAGGACGGCAGTTCGATCCGCTGGTTGCGGAGGGTGTGCCTGACGGCCTCGTGGTCGACCATGACGGCTCTGCTTTCTGTGCGGGTCGGGGATCGGCGCTGCGGACGCTGCGCTGCGCCGTGCGGATCAGGGGCCTACCTCGGTCAGCCCGACGCCGAGCAGCTCGGCCGCGGCGCGCAGCTCGGGACGCAGGTCGCCGACGCCGAGCACCCAGTGGTGCGATATGCCGGTGGCGCTCCAGGCGTCGGTCCACTCCCCCGGGCCGTGCGCGAAGCGGACCCGCGAGGTGGTGTTGCCGATCTGCAGCAGCGGGCCGGGCACGACCTCGCCGGCCGAGGCGACGAAGCGGAACGCGCCGTCGCGCTCCTGGGCGATGCCGAAGGCGGTGACCGGGCCGTGCTTGACGTCGAACTCGACCGAGACGCCCCAGCCGCGCTTGCCGTGGTAGACGCCGAGGCCGCGCAGCAGCGGCCGGCGGGCGCTGATGGCCAGGTGCGCCGGGCCGTCGTGGCCCATCTCGACCACGCCGTCGGCGAAGTTCAGCGCCTGGAACTCGGTGAACGAGCCGCCCGCGCCGAGCCGGTCGGCGACCAGCATCGCCAGCGAGGTGCGCAGCTCGTACTCGCCGCACATCGGCACGCCGCGCGCGGTGGCCAGCGAGGCGCCCAGGATCATCCCGGCGCCGAGCCGCTCGTGCTGCTCGCCCTCGAGGCCCCGGTGGTAGTAGGCGACCGAGTCCAGGCCGAAGTCGGCGACCAGCCGGTCGATGCCGACCGAGACCCGCGCGGCCCAGCGGAAGTCCTCGTCCTGCACGGTGTCGTCGAGGTCGAACACCGAGCGGGCGAGCTCCGTCCGCTCCGCGACCTCCCGGTCGGCGACCGCCGCCACCCGCACCCGCAGGTCGTCGAATTCGAGCACTTCGACGTGCCCGCCGAGGTTCGCGGTGACCAGGGTCAGGTCGGTGGAGACGTCGAGCATGCCCGGGTAGAGGTGGCCCATCAGGCCGTGCCGGCCGTGCCGCAGCGCGCCGCGCACGCCGGCGGCCTTGATCCAGCGGCCGATCCGGGCCCAGGCGCCCTCGTCCTCCAGGTAGCCGGAGACCGAGCGGAACGGGATGCCGCAGCGCAGGAACGTGTTGGCCATCTCGGGCAGCTGGCAGGCGCCGCAGTAGGCGAGCCACTGCCCGGTGTCGAAGTTGGCGTGGTCCATCGACTCGGTGGGCTGCAGGTTGATCAGCAGGACAGGGCTGCCGGAGCGCTGGGCGACCGGCACCAGCATCGAGGCGGTCATGTACGTCGTCAGGAACCCGACGATCAGGTCGCAGCCGGCCACCCGCAGCTGTTCCGCGGCGCGGGCGCCGTCCTCGGCGTCCGAGATGAAGCCGGCGTCGACGACCTCGCAGTCCAGCGCGCGCATCCGCTCGGCCACCCGCCGGGCCGACTGCTGCAGCTGCGGCAGCAGGTCGGGGAACTGCGGCCAGTACGCGCCGAGCCCGCCGGCGACCAGGCCGACGCGGGTGCGACGGGCGGTGATCCGGGGCAGTGCGGTGACGGCGTCGGGCGGTGTGGAAGCGGGTTGCTCAGTGAGGGTCATGACGGTCGTCGCTCCTCGCGCTGGCGGCGTTCGGGAGTTGGTCGGGTGAGGGGGCGTCAGGCCAGCCGGCCGAGCTGGTCCTCGAGGTGGAAGATCTCCTCGAGCAGCAGCAGGGACTCGTCCGCCGGGCGCCCGTCCGGATGGGCGAAGTAGCGCGCCATGTCGGCCTGCCAGCGGGCGTTGACCTCGGTATCGGCCATCGCGCGCAGGGCCGCGTCGAGGTCGTCCGCCTCGACGTAGCCGACCAGCAGACCGTCCGGCCGGGCGAAGATCGAGTAGTTGCGCCAGCCGGCGGCGCCGAGGGCGCGCAGCATCTCGGGCCAGACCGCGGCGTGCCGGGCCCGGTACTCGTCCAGCAGCTCCGGGCGGACCTGCAGCAGGAAGCAGTAGCGGCGCATCGGGTCCGGCCTCCCCATGGTGAACAGTGCTCTGATCGGGTCGTGGTGCGTGGTCCGGCGGGGCCGGCGCCCGCGGCAGGGCGTGCCGCGGGCGCCGGCCGCCGGGCCTAGAAGTTGAAGTTGGCGATGTTCGACTTGTCGAACACGGTCGGCGGCCCGAGCACCACGGACGGCCCGGTGCCGGCGGCCGGCGCGAGCACCTTGTAGCTGCCGAGCGTGCCGGCCTTGAAGGTCGAGCCGGTCTTCAGGCTCGCGGTGCCGGAGGCCAGGTTCGCCGCCGCGTAGCCGGCCAGGTAGCCGAGGTTCGACGGGTTCCACAGCTCGAACTGCGCCACGGTTCCGTCCTCGACGTAGGTCTTCATCTGCGAGGGCAGGCCGAGGCCGGTCAGGGTCAGGTGCGACAGCAGGCTCTTGTGCGTGTCAAGGTACTGCGCCGCGGTCGAGATGCCCACCGTGGTCGGCGAGATGATGCCGCGCAGGTTCGGGTACGCGGAGAGCAGGCCCTGCAGCACGGTCAGCGAGGTGGCCGGGTCGTCGTTGCCGTAGACGGTGGACACCAGCTGCATGTTCGGGTACTTCTTCAGCTCCTGCTTCATGTACCCGATCCAGGCGTTCTGGTTGGTCGCGCTGGCCGCGGCGGACAGGATGGCGATCTGCCCGCTGGAGTTGATCTCCTTGGCCAGCAGGTCGACCTCGGAGGTGCCGATCTCCTCGGTGTTGGCCTGGTTGATGAACAGGTGGTTCGGGGTGGTGCCGCAGGAGATGTCGGAGTCGAAGGACAGGATCGCGATGCCGGCCTTGGCGGCCTGCTGGAGCGACGGGCACAGCGCCGAGGCGTCGTTGGCGGCGATCACGATCGCGTTGGCGTGCGCCTGGATCGCGGCCTGGATGGACGGGATCTGCGCGGCCGCGGTGTCCTGCGTGCCGCTGCTGACCACCTCCTTGTCGCCGAGCGCCTGCAGCGCCCGCTGGCCGCCCTGGTCGGCGAGCACCTCGTACGGGTTCTGCGTGTCCTTCGGGATGAAGTAGACCGTGAGGCCGGACTTCAGCGCGGTCGAGGTGGGCGAGCCGGTCGCGTCGCCGCTGGTCTTGCCGGACGAGCTGCACCCGGCGATCACGGTGCCGACCATCGCGGCGGCCCCGATCGCTGTCAGGACCTTGCGGATTTTTCGGGTCTCGGGCATGGCTGCGCCCTTTCTGGAGGGTCGGTGGTTTCGCACGCGCGCGGCGTGCGGTGAAGGTGAGCCGGTTGCGCGGTGTGGCAGGGGTCTGAGTGAGTGGTCGACTGGTCTGGGTCGGGAAGGTTGGCGTGGAGGGGTTGCGGAGCGGGTGGTGCGGTGGTGCTCAGCCGCCGGCCGAGCGGCGTCGCAGCCGGGTGCGCGCCCTGCGGACGATCTCGCCGCCGTTCGGCACGACGACGCTGAGCAGCAGCAGGACCCCGGTGACGATGTTCTGCACGTTGGGGTCCACGTTCATCTGGGTCAGCGCCATCTGCAGCGCGCCGACGATCGCGACCGCGAGCACGACGCCGGGGACCGTGCCGCGGCCCCCGAAGATCGACACGCCGCCGAACAGCACGATCGCGACCACGGTCAGCTCCAGGCCGTTGCCGGCGTTGTAGCTGACCGACGCGTTCTGGAGGGTCAGCAGGATGCCGGCGAAGGCGCACAGCACCCCGGAGACGATGTAGAGCACGATCTTGATCCGGTTGACCCGGACGCCGACGAACCGGGCGGCCTCCGGCTGCAGCCCGATCGCGTGCAGCGACCGGCCCAGCGGCGTGGCGTGCAGCACCACGCCGAAGACCACGGCCAGCACGATGAAGAACAGCAGCGAGTACGACAGCTGCGTCCCGCCGACCGGCACGGCGCCGATCTGGGTCAGCGAGCCGGGGAACTGCGGGTCGCCGACCGCCGGCACGGTCAGCGAGCCGAGCAGCACCTCGGCCATCCCGCGGAAGAGCGTCAGGGTCCCGATGGTCACCGCGATGGACGGCAGCCCGGCCTTGGCCACCAGCACCCCGTTGAGCGCCCCGCCTACCGCGCCGACCAGCAGCGCGACGATCAGCGCGGGCCAGATGCTCCAGCCGTGGTGCCACAGGAAGCCGACCATCGCGCCGGACAGGCCGAGCATCGAGGCCACCGACAGGTCGATCTCGCCGGTCATCACGATCAGCGTCATCGGCAGCGCCATGATCGCGATGTAGCCGATGTCGGTGCCCAGGTAGAAGAACGTGGTGCCGGTCAGGAACGTGGAGGACTCGGCCGCGCCGAACAGGATCACCGCGACCAGCAGCAGCACCAGGCCGGACTCCCAGCGCAGCGCGGCGCGCCAGGCGGCCGCGCGGCCGGCGCGGCCGGGCCGGCCGGCGCCGCCCTCGTCCACCCGCGCGGCGGAGGTCGCCAGATCAGACGTCACGGTGCGCTCCCTGGGCCGAGGTGAGGCTGCGGGTCACCCGCAGCGAGAGCCAGCGGTCGACCCCGATCGCGGCCAGCAGCAGGGCGCCCGCGATCGCCTCGTTGTAGAAGGCCGAGATCCGCGAGGCGACCAGGGCCTGGTTGATGGTGTTGAGCAGCAGCGCGCCGAGCGCGGCGCCGACCACGGTGCCGCTGCCGCCGAAGATCGCCACCCCGCCGACCACCACCGCGGCGACCACGGTGAGCTCGTAGCCGAGCCCCGCGCTGTTGTCGACCTGCGCGTGCAGGGCCAGGAACAGCGCGCCGGCCAGGCCCGCGAGGCTGCCGCTGATCACGAAGGAGGTGAAGACCCGCCGCCCGATCGGCACGCCGGCCAGGTTGGCCGCGTCCGGGTTCGAGCCGATGGCGTACAGCTCGCGGCTAGAGCGGAAGCTGCGCATCGCGTAGCCGGCCACCGCGACGACCACGACGACGATGATCGCCAGCCAGGGCACGCCGAGCACGGTGCGGTATCCGACCTCGGTGAAGGCGGACGGGATCGCCGAGGGGTCGACGGTCTTGCCGTTGACCAGGAGGCTGTCGACGCCGCGGATGACGTAGAGCATGGCCAGCGTGATCACCAGGCTCGGCACCCGCAGCACGGTGACGATGAAGCCGTTGAGCGCGCCGGCCGCGGTGCCGATCAGGATCGCGATCACGAAGCCGAGGAGGACCGGGATGTGGTCGTTCTTGAACAGGTCGCCGACCACGTACGCGGACAGGCCCAGCACCGAGCCGACCGAGAGGTCGACGTTGCGGGTGACCAGCACCAGCGTCTCGCCGACGCCCAGCAGCGCGATCAGCGCGGCGCCGGTGAGCAGCTGCTGCACGCTCGACGCGCTCAGGAAGTCGTGGTTGTTGACCGCGGTGACCGCGACCACGACGACGATCAGCAGGGCGATGCCGGCCTCGCGGGCCCGCAGCAGGGTGCTGAGCCGCCCGGCCGCCGAGCCGCCGAGCAGCCCGCGGCCGCCGAGCTCCGTCTGGGCAGTCATGCGGCGGCCCCGGAGAGCTGGCCGGTGGCGGCGTACATCACCGAGTCCTCATCGGCCTCGTCGCGGCCGAGCTCGGCGGTGACCCGGCCCTCCCGCAGCACGATCACGCGGTCGGCCATGGCCAGCACCTCCGGCAGCTCCGAGGAGATCATCAGCACCGCCATGCCCTCGGCCACGAGGCCGTCCAGGATGCGGTGGACCTCCGCCTTGGTGCCCACGTCGATGCCGCGGGTGGGCTCGTCGATGATCAGCAGGCGCGGCGAGCGGGCCAGCCACTTGCCGAGCACGACCTTCTGCTGGTTGCCGCCGGACAGGGTGGCGGCCGCGTCGCGCAGCCGGCCGTACTTCACCTGCAGGCGGGCCGTCCAGTCGCCGGCCAGCGCGCTCTCGGCCGAGCGGCGGATCAGGCCGCCGCGGCGCAGCCGGGCCAGCGAGGCGAGCGCGACGTTCTGCTCGATGCTCAGGTCCATCACCAGGCCCTGCTGGCGCCGGTCCTCCGGGACCAGGGCCATGCCCGCGGCCATCGCGGCGATCGGGTCGCCGTTGGGCAGCTCCTCGCCGCCGATCCGCACGGTGCCGGCGGTGCGCCGGTCCACGCCGAAGACCGCGCGGGCCACCTCGGTGCGGCCGGCGCCGACGAGCCCGGCCAGCGCGACGATCTCCCCGGCGCGCACCGTGAACGAGACGTCGTTGAAGACCCCCCGGCTGGTGAGCGACTCGACTTCGAGCACGGTCTCGCCGGGCTCGGTCGGGGACTTGGGGAACAGCGCGGACAGCTCGCGGCCGACCATCGAGCGGATCACGTCGTCCACGGTCACCTCGCCGATCAGCGCGGTGCGCACGAAGCGGCCGTCGCGCATGACGGTGACCCGCTGGCAGTTCGCGAAGACCTCCTCGAGGCGGTGCGAGATGAACAGCACCGCGGCGCCCTGGGAGCGCAGCGTGCGGATCACCGTGAACAGCCGGGCGGCCTCGACGCTGGTCAGCGCTGCGGTCGGCTCGTCCATGACCAGTACGCCGGCGCCGAGGCTCAGCGCCTTGGCGATCTCCACGATCTGCTGGTCGGCGACGGACAGGCCGCGGGCCGGGCGGCGCGGGTCGAGCTCGACGCCGAGCCGGGCGAAGATCGCGGCGGTCTCGTCGTTCATGGCGCCGCGGTCGATCCGGCGGCCGCCGCGCAGCGGCTGGCGGCTCATGAAGATGTTCTCCGCGACGGTCAGGTCCGGGAACAGCGACGGCTCCTGGTAGATGATCGACACGCCGGCGTCGCGGGCCTCGGCCGGGCCGCCGAACAGCACCTCGCGGCCGTCGATCGTCAGCGTCCCCTCGTCCGCCAGGTAGACTCCGCCGAGGATCTTGACCAGGGTGGACTTGCCCGCGCCGTTCTCGCCGAGCAGCGCGTGCGCCTCGCCCGGGTAGAGGGTGATCGACCCGTCGTCGAGCGCGTGCACGGCGCCGAACCGCTTGGCGGCCCCCTCCAGCACGAGCCGCGGTTCCGGCTCGGCCCCTGCTCCGGCGTGCGGGGCGGGCCCGGCGCCGGGTGCGGGATTGTCGGTCTCGGGCATCGCCGGCCGTCACCTCCGTTCGCCGCCGCGGCTACCGCCGCTGCGCAATGAAACCTTTCATCCGGCGGCCAACGTAACGAGGCGCCTGAATCGTGTCAAGGGTTCGTTTCTTTCTCGTGACGAGGAACTTTCCGCCGGTTCGCCGGGCCAAGATCGGGAGCGCGAGCCGGGGCCGGGCGACCGCGCGGCGGCGCGCTGCGGCCCGGCAGGCCGAGCTGAGGCGCGTATTGATACGATTTAATTAAGGCCACCGGTGAGCGTCAGCCACCCGATGCGTGCCGCGGCCGACACCGTCTCAGATCCGTCCGGCGGCCGGTCAGAGCAGCCGGACGGTGCGCTGCAACCGCGTCGACCCGCGTCACGACCGCGGCGCGGCGGCGGGACTGCGGCCGGAGGACTGACGGGTGATCAGCTCCGGCTCCAGCACGACGCGCTGGTGCACGTGCCCCTCCGCGGCCTCGCCGGTCTCCTCGAGCAGCAGTTCGGCGGCGGTGCGGCCCATCCGCTCGGCCGGCTGGCGCACCGAGGTCAGCGGCACCGCGGCGGCCGAGGCGAACTCGATGTCGTCGTAGCCGACCAGCGCCAGGTCCTGCGGGATGGCGATGCCGGCCGCGTAGACCGCCTGCAGCACGCCGAGCGCGAGCAGGTCGTTGGCGCAGAACACCGCGGTGGGCCGGCGGGAGAGGCCCAGCAGCCGGGTGCCGGCCTCCCGCCCCGCGGCGACGTCGAGCCGCGGCGCCTCGATGTGGGTCAGCGAGTCCTCGGCCAGCCCGTGCCCGGCCAGCGCGGCGAGCACGCCGGTGCGCCGGTCCCGGCACTGCGCCAGGTGCATCGGACCGCTGATGTACGTGATCGAGCGGTGGCCGGCGTCCAGCAGGTGGTCCGCGGCCAGCCGCCCGCCGGCCACGTCGTCGACCGAGACCGAACACAGCTCGCCGACCGGGGCGTCCCGGTCCACCAGCACGAACGGGATCGCGCGGCGGCGGAAGGCGGCGAGGTTCGCGCCGGTAGGGTCGGCCGGGGTGACCAGCACGCCGCGCACCCGCTGCTCGGCGAACAGCGCGAGGTAGTCGGCCTCCTCGCCCGGGTCCTCGGCGCTGTTGCACAGCATGACGCCGAGCCCGGCGTCCCGGGCGGCCCGCTCGGCGCCCTTGGCGACCTGCACGAAGAAGGGGTTGCCCATGTCCAGCACGAGCATCGCCACGATCCGGCTGCGCCCGGCCCGCAGCTGCCGGGCCGACTCGCTGCGCACGAACCCGAGCAGGTCGATGGCGGCCTGCACCCGCGCCCGGGTCGGCTCGGAGACCAGGTCCGGCCGGTTGATCACATTGGACACCGTGCCGACCGACACCCCCGCCTGCCGCGCCACATCCTTGATGCCCACCATGCGCGCCAAGGCCGCTCCTCCACGCCGAAAGCCAGGGGTCCGCGCCTCGCCGCGGACCGTACCGGCACACATAGTAAGCCCTCGCGTTGAAAGGCTTCAGTTCCCGGGCCCGGCGCACCGGTGACCTTGGCCTTGACAGGGTCCGGTGCGGCGCCTAGGTTACGGCGATGAAACGATTCATGATTGGCGACTGGAGACTCAGGGCGAGTCACCATACCGCGCGCGGCGGCCACGGCGACCGGCGCGCGGCGACGAGGGCGGAGCGAGAGCCATGGGCGAAGCAGGGCGGGGCGGGGCCGAAGAGACGATCAGGACCCTGCTGGAACGGTCGAACCGGCTGGGCGCGGACCCGCGGAACACGAACTACGCCGGCGGCAACACCTCGGCGAAGGGCCGCGCGGCCGACCCGGTGACCGGTGCGGACGCCGAGCTGATGTGGGTCAAGGGCTCCGGCGGCGACCTGGGCACGCTGACCGCGCCGGGTCTGACCGCACTGCGGCTGGACCGGCTGCGCGCGCTGGTCGATGTGTATCCGGGCGCCGAGCGCGAGGACGAGATGGTCGGGGCGTTCGACTACTGCCTGCACGGCCGCGGCGGGGCGGCGCCCTCGATCGACACCGCGATGCACGGGCTCGTGGACGCCGCGCACGTCGATCATCTGCACCCTGACTCCGGCATCGCGCTGGCCGCCGCGGCCGACGGCGAGAAGCTCACGCACGAGTGCTTCGGCGACACGGTGGCCTGGGTCCCGTGGCGGCGCCCGGGTTTCCAGCTCGGCCTGGACATCGCGGCGATCAAGCAGGCGAACCCGCAGGCCATCGGGTGCGTCCTCGGCGGGCACGGGATCACCGCGTGGGGCGAGACCAGCGCAGAGTGCGAAGAGCGCTCGCTGCACATCATCCGGACCGCCGAGAAGTTCCTCGCCGAGCGCGGCAACACAGAGCCCTTCGGCCCGATGCTGACCGGATACGAGGCGCTGCCCGAGCGCGATCGGCACGAGCGCGCGGCCGCCCTCGCGCCGATCATCAGGGGCCTGGCCTCGACCGACGCGGCCGCCGCCCGGCCCGGATCGGGCCTGCTCGGCCACTACACCGACAGCGAGGCCGTGCTCGACTTCCTCGCCCGCGCCGAGCACCCGCGGCTGGCCGCGCTGGGCACCTCGTGCCCGGACCACTTCCTGCGCACCAAGGTCCGCCCGCTGCTGCTGGACCTGCCCGCCGACGCTCCGCTGGAGGACGCCGTGGCGCGCCTCAAGGAGCTGCACGCCGAGTACCGCGCCGAGTACGAGGCCTACTATCAGCGCCACGCGACCGCGGACTCCCCCGCGATGCGCGGCGCGGACCCGGCGATCGTGCTGGTCCCCGGCGTCGGCATGTTCTCCTTCGGCCGGGACAAGCAGACCGCGCGCGTCGCCGGCGAGTTCTTCGTCAACGCGATCAACGTGATGCGCGGCGCGGAGTCGGTCTCCCGCTACCAGCCGATCGACGAGGCGGAGAAGTTCCGCATCGAGTACTGGGCGCTGGAGGAGGCCAAGCTGCGCCGGATGCCCGCGCCCAAGCCGCTGGCCGGCCGGATCGCCCTGGTCACCGGCGGCGGCAGCGGCATCGGCCGGGCCACCGCGCGCCGCCTCGCCGCGGAGGGCGCCTGCATTGTGGTCGCAGACCTCGACGAGAAGGGCGCAGCCGAGACCGCGGCGCAGATCGGCAATGCGGACAGGGCGGTCGCGGTGACCGTCAACGTGACCGAAGAGGCCCGGATCATCGAGGCCTTCAAAGCCGCCGCGCTGGCGTTCGGCGGCGTGGACCTGGTGGTCAACAACGCCGGCATCTCGATCTCCAAGCCGCTGCTGGAGACCACCACCGAGGACTGGGACAAGCAGCACGACATCATGGCCCGGGGGTCCTTCCTGGTCTCCCGCGAGGCGGCACGGGTCATGACCGACCAAGGCCTCGGCGGCGACATCGTCTACATCGTCTCGAAGAACGCGGTCTTCGCAGGGCCCAACAACATCGCGTATTCGGCCACGAAGGCGGACCAGGCGCACCAGGTGCGGCTGCTGGCCGCCGAGCTAGGCGCGCACGGCATCCGGGTCAACGGCGTCAACCCGGACGGCGTGGTGCGCGGCTCGGGCATCTTCGCCGGCGGCTGGGGCGCGCAGCGCGCCGCGGTCTACGGAGTGCCCGAGGAGAAGCTCGGCGAGTTCTACGCCAAGCGCACCCTGCTCGGCCGCGAGGTGCTGCCCGAAAACGTGGCCAACGCGGTCTTCGCACTCACCGGCGGTGACCTGACTCACACCACCGGGCTGCACATCCCGGTGGACGCGGGCGTCGCGGCCGCGTTCCTGCGCTAGCCCGGGCCGCCGAGGTGAGTACGACGACGAACACGGCCGGGGCCCACGCGTTCGCGGCCGTGGACCTCGGCGCGTCCAGCGGCCGGGTGATCAGGGGACTGATCTCAGCGGACCGGCTGGAGACGGCCGAGGTGCACCGGTTCCCCAACACGCCGCTGAGCGGTAAGGACCCGGCCGGCAGAGACGTGGTCGGCACGCTGCGCTGGGACTTCGCAGCACTCGAGCACGGCGCGCGCGAGGGCCTGCGGCTGGCCGGCCCCATCGAAGGCATCGGCATCGATTCCTGGGCCGTCGACTTCGGCCTGCTAGACGCGGCGGGCGAGCTGATCGCGAACCCGGTCCACTACCGCGACCGGCGCACGGAAGGCGTGCCGGAGCAGGTTTTCACCCGCATCCCCGCACGGCGCCTGTACGAGATCACCGGTATCCAGAACCAGCCGTTCAACACGATTCACCAGCTCGCCGCGGCGCGCGACACCGCCGAGTTCGCCGCGGCGCAACGGATCCTGATGATCCCGGACCTGTTGGCCTACCGGCTCTCCGGCCTCGCAGGCACCGAAGTCACCAACGCCTCGACCACCGGGATGCTCGACCCGGCGGCGCGCAGCTGGTCGGCCGAGATCGCCGCGGCGGTCGGCATCGACACGGGCATGTTCCCGCCGCTGCGCGAGCCCGGCGAACCGGCCGGCATCGACGCGGACAGCGGCGCACCGCTCTACGTGGTCGGCTCGCACGACACGGCCTCGGCGGTCGCGGCGGTCCCGGCGCTCGACCGGAACTTCGCCTACATATCGTCCGGCACCTGGTCGCTGGTCGGCGTCGAGCTGACCGCGCCGGTGCTGACCAAGGCCTCGCGCGCGGCCAACTTCACCAACGAGCTCGGAGTGGACGGCACGGTCCGGTACCTGCGCAATGTCATGGGCCTGTGGCTGCTACAGGAGTGCCTGCGCACCTGGAACAAGGAATCGCAGCTGGCTGAGCTGCTGGAGGCCGCCGCGAGCGCGACGCCGCGCAGATCGGTCGTCGACGCGGCAGACCCGGTCTTCCTCGCCCCCGGCGACATGCCCGCACGCATCGCAAAGGCCTGCCTCGAGGCCGACCAGCCCGCGCCCCGCGACGAGCCCGAGACCGTGCGCTGCATCCTCGATTCCCTGGCGGAGGCGTACCGGCGCGCAATCGACGAGGCCGCGCGGCTCTCCGGCCAACGCGTCGACACCGTGCACATCGTCGGCGGCGGAGCCCGCAACGAACTGCTGTGCCAGCTGACCGCGGACGCCACCGGCCTGCCGGTCATCGCAGGCCCCGAAGAGGCCGCCGCAATCGGCAACCTCCTGGTGCAGGCCCGTGCCGCCGGGGCGATCAGCGGCGGCCTGCCCGAACTGCGGTCCCTGGTCGCCCGAACCCAGCCGCTGCGCCGATTCGAGCCCTCATGCGGGTAGCCCTGTTCGTCACCTGCGTCAACGATCTGGCCTTCCCGCAGACCGGCCGGGCGACCGTGACACTGCTCGAACGACTCGGCGTCGAAGTCGGCTTCCCCGAAGCACAGACATGTTGCGGCCAGATGCAGTACAACACCGGATATCCCGCCCAGGCAGCCCCACTCGCAAAGAAGTTCGCCCGGGACATGGCCGGTTACGACGCGGTCGTCATTCCCTCAGGCTCCTGCGGCGCATTCGTCCGGCACGTACACCCCAAACTCGCGCAGTCCCCCACCGAGTTGCCGCCAGTCTACGAACTCACCGAATTCCTCACCGACGCCCTGAAGGCCGAGGACGTCGGCGCCTACTTCCCGCACCGCGTCACGTACCACCCGACCTGCCACTCCAGCCGGCTGCTAGGCCTCGGCGACCGGCCGCTCCGCCTGCTGCGCGCCGTCGAAGGTCTCGAACTCGTAGATCTGCCCGCGGCCGAGGAGTGTTGCGGCTTCGGCGGCACGTTCAGCGTGAAGAACCCGGACGTCTCCGCCGCCATGGGCCGCGACAAGATCGCCCATGCACAAGACAGCAGCGCGGATTACCTGGCCGCCGCAGACAATTCCTGCCTGATGCACCTAGGCGGGATAGCCCGGCGCGGCCGCTCCCCCCTCCGAACCATCCACCTGGCCGAGATCCTGGCCGCCATAAAGCAGACGAAGGAAACGAAGGAGAACAAGGGGGCCATCCGTTGAGCGGATCCGCGACCTACATCGGCATGCCTTCCTTCCCGCAGGCAGCAAAGCAGTCGACGAAGAACGCGCAGCTGCGGGCGAATCTGACCCGCGCGACGCACACGATCCGCGACAAGCGCGCCCGAGCCGTCGCCGAGCTCGAAGACTGGGAACAGCTGCGCCAGGCCGGCCGGGCGATCAAGGACCACACCCTGCGCAACCTGGACGCCTACCTCCTCCAGGTCGAGCAGGCGGTCACCGAGGCAGGCGGCACCGTGCACTGGGCCCGCGACGCCGCCGAGGCCAACCGGATCGTCGCCGACCTGGTCAAGGCCACCGGGCAAGACGAGGCGCTCAAGGTCAAGTCCATGGCCACCCAGGAGATCGGCCTCAACGAGGCCCTGGCCGCCGAAGGCATCTCAGCCTACGAAACCGACCTGGCCGAGCTGATCGTCCAGCTCGGCGACGACCGCCCCTCGCACATCCTGGTCCCGGCGATCCACAAGAACCGTACCGAGATCCGCGAGATCTTCAGCACGCAGATGAGCCGCTGGGGCCGCCCCGCCCCGAAGGAGCTGACCGACCGCCCGGCAGAACTAGCCGAAGCAGCGCGGCTGCACCTGCGCGAGAAGTTCCTCCGCGCAAAAGTCGGCATCTCCGGCGCCAACTTCATCGTCGCGGAGACCGGAACCCTGCTCGTAGTCGAGTCCGAGGGCAACGGCCGCATGTGCCTGACCCTGCCGGAGACCCTGATCTCGGTAGTCGGCATCGAGAAGATCGTGCCGACCTGGCGCGACCTCGAAGTCTTCCTCCAACTGCTCCCGCGCTCCTCGACCGCGGAGCGGATGAACCCGTACACGTCGATGTGGACCGGCACGACCACCAAAGACGGCCCGAAGGCCTTCCACCTGGTCCTCCTCGACAACGGCCGCACCCGCGCCCTGGCAGATCAAGTCGGCCGCCAGGCCCTGCGCTGCATCCGCTGCTCGGCCTGCCTCAACGTCTGCCCGGTCTACGAACGCGCCGGCGGCCACGCATACGGCTCGGCATATCCGGGCCCGATCGGCGCGATCCTGACCCCACAGCTGCGCGGCACCGCCTCCGAGCTGGACGCGTCCCTGCCCTTCGCGTCGACCCTGTGCGGGGCCTGCTACGAGGTTTGCCCCGTCGCCATCGACATCCCAGAAGTCTTGGTCCACCTCCGCGCCCAGGTAGCAGAACACGCCCCCCACACCCAACAGACTGAATCCTCCATCGCCAACTCTCCTGAAGCCTCCAAATCTCCCAAATTCCCCAAATCCTCCTCCCACCGCGCCGAACGCGCCGCAATGAAGGCCGCAACCTGGGCCATGACCCACCCGGCCGCCTACCGCGCCGCCGAGAACGCCATCCTCATCACGCGCTCCCTCCACCCAAAGCGCTTCCGAGGCCCAGCCCCACAGCCCGCAAAGGCCTGGACCGATTCGCGCGACCTGCCGGACCTGCCAAAGCAGTCCTTCCGCGCCTGGTGGAAGGAGACCCACCGATGACCACGACCGCCCGCGACGAGATCCTGGCCCGGGTCCGCAACGCCCTACACGACGTCCCCGCGCAAGCCCGCAACGTAGCCGACACGTCATCAATCCCCCGCGACTACCTCATCACCCACATCGACGAGAGCCCGCAAGCGATGACCGACCTGCTGGCCCGCAACCTCGCCGACTACCGAGCCACGGTCCACCACTGCACGGACGCAGAGACAGAACTCCCGCCCCTGATCGCCCGCCTGCTGGCCGAGCACGGCACCGAATCCGTCGTCACCCCGCCGGGCCTGCCCGACACCTGGCTTTCTCAGTGCACGCACCTGGCCCACAAGGCCGACACCGATGCAGAACTCCTGGACGCCCGAGCCCTCGACCACATCGACTCCGTGATCACCGGCTGCGCACTCGCCATCGCCGAGACCGGCACCATCGTCCTGGACGGCTCCCCGGACCAGGGCCGACGCGCCCTGACACTGGTCCCCGACCACCATGTCTGCATCATCCGCACCGACCGGATCGTCGCCTCCGTCGCCAGAGCCCTGCCACGCCTCGACCCGCGCCGCCCACTCACCTGGATCTCAGGGCCCTCAGCCACCAGCGACATCGAGTTCTCCCGAGTCGAGGGCGTCCACGGCCCCCGCACACTCGACGCGGTGATCGTCGAAGTCCAGGCTCACGTCTGAGCGGCCCCGCCGCCGAAGTCCGCACTGAACTGATTCTCGATCACCGAGACATCGGCGCCGTCGTGCAGAATGATGCCGAGCTCACGGTTCTGATCCAGCGAAGCCGCGGTGAGGTTCATCGAGCCGAGCTCGACAGTCTGATCTGACTGCCCCGCATCCGCAACGACGGCCTTGGCGTGGATATAGAGGCCGGTGCTGCCGGAATATCCCACGACCTTCCCACCCGCCGACACCACCTTGTTCACTTCGGACGAGTACTGCGACGGCGACTCGATAACCACCCGCACCGCAACCCCGGCCTTGGCCTTCGCGGCGATGGCGTCAACAATCGTGCTGTCACTGAACTCCTCGCCCTCGACATCCAGCGCCTTCGTCGCGCCGTTGATCACCGAGAGCAGCCGCGACTGCGCAGTGTTCGGCGACCACAGCAGGTCGTCCCCGTCCGAAGCAGTAATGGACGAATGCGCATAGTCAGCATTGAACACCGCGACAATCGCCGCCACGTCGTTCGCATCATCGTCAAAGAACCCGTAGTCCCGCGTGGTCGTATAGTCCGACGACGTCAGATTCCCGGTCAGAATCGCCGACTCCCGGTTGTCGATCGTCACCGTCTTCTGATGCGTGTACGAAAACGCCGTCGACGACCAGACCACCCCGACCCCGCCGCTCTGCAGCGCCGAGAAGTCGCTCTGGTTCGTCGATTTCTCCTTCAGGTCCAGAATGACCCGCACAGTCACCCCGGCCTTCTGCTTGGCAATCAGGTCGTTGACCACGGTGCTGTCCGACAGCTCATACATGGTCATATCGATGCTCGAGCCAGCCGACTGGATGAAGTTGTAAATCGTCGGCTCCGCCGAGGTACTCGTCGCAAACACAAACGCCGACCCGTTCCCCGCAGCCGCCGGCGCCCCACTTGCCGGCGCAGCCGACGCACTCGCACTCGCCCCCGCACCCGGGCTCGAGAACGAGACATGCCCGCGGACCAGCGCATAGCCCACTCCGACCACAAGCGCGACCACGACGAAGGCCTCAATCCGCCCGAGCCCACCGCGCGAGAACCCGCCCCGGCTGGACCGTCGTGATCTGCGATACCTGCTGCGTGATCTGGCCAACTTCGATTCCCTCTGCACCCTCGACCGACAGCGACACAAGCTCGCCGTCGAGTCCCCGTCCAACACGAGCTCAAACGTCGCGCTGCCCATGGCAGTCGCCGGTTTAGCCTCTGGCTTCGTGCTTACTCCGGTTGGAGGGCTGTCGCCGCAGTCAGCCGCGCCGCCGCGCGTGCGGGGACGAACGCGCCGAGCGCGGCGATGGCGACGCCGGCCAGGGCCAAGAGGACGAGTGTCGTGGCATGCCAGACATCGAGCATCGAGGGCGGGAAGCCGATGCCGGCCGCGTGAGCCATGGCGGGGACGACAAGCCGGCGTAACGCCATACCTAGCGGAATGCCGACCAGCGCGCCGACGAGTGCAGGCAGCGCCGTCGAGGTCACCATCATCGCGACCACGTGATTCGAGGTGATGCCGAGGGCCTCAAGGATGCCCGCGTCGCGGCGGCGTACGCGGGCCGTCAGCACGACTGAGTTGAACACCCCGAGCGCTGCGACGACGGCCAGGAGCAGCGCCAGCAGGGTCGCAGTCGCAGTGATGGCCGCGGCGATGGCGTTCGTCGTCGGTTGGGCGCCCGGATAAGGGCCCGGGTCGACCGCGCTCACGGAGTTGTCATATACGGCGACAACGGCTGGCGCGGCGAGGTGGAAGGGCCGCCCCCCGCCGACGGCTTCCGCGTGACAGCCAGGCTGCCCGTCCCCGCCAAATTTCGATGAGCACAGACCCCAGAGACACAGACCGAATGACCGTCGGCGTCATCCGGACCGTCCCGGCCGACGACCAGCCGCTCGCCCGCGCGGGATTACGCGTGCTGATCGCCGACGCGGCCACCAGGCGAGGGCGGTGTATGGGCGTACTTAACATGCCTCGTGAAAAGCTTGACCGGGATTTTGATCTTTTCCTCTGACCTCATAAGTTGACTCTTGCACCTCGCCTCACATGCGCTTCAGCTGCAGATTCCGCCGATCAGCCCCGGCAAGACGATCTTGCTGGCGCCGTTTCGGGCGGCGGAGTGACGGCGAAGTCGCATGTATGATCTAGCCGCAACAGCGTCCACACGCGGGACCACGAGGCACACGCGGCCACACCGGGCCCGCGGATCCGAGGGCAGGAGCCACAGCCATGGATGAAACGCAGGAGCTTGAGGCACTCATCCGTAGGCTCTGTATGGAAATACTCTGATGAGCTAGTGCTGATCGCTCTCGACTCAGGGCTCGATAAACACCCGGTGCACCCCGCCGCGTACATGACCGCGAGACGCGGCGGGTTGGTGGATACAGCCACCATCCCGAACCGAGAACACATTCAGCCTTCGGCCGCCGGGCGATCCACAGCCCCGGCGGCCGCGCCGCGTTCGAGCCGAAGGCGCAGTTCAGCGGCTGCTCGCGCCTGGTACGGCTCGACCATCTCAAGCGCTTGTCTCCAGTGCCGACGCGCCAGGTCGGTCCGACCATCGGAATCCAGCAGATCCCCGATACCTCGGTGCGCCTCGGCCCGCTCGGTGGAAGCAGATATGCCATCAGCCGAACTCAACGCCGCTTCGTAGGCCGCCAACGCAGCCTCCCGATCTCCATGCTGCTCAGCCAGTGCAGCCTCCATCAGCCGCAACCGCACCGCGAACACCGGATCCGGGATCTTCCCGCACTCGTCGACAGCCTGCCGGTAGAAGCGCTCGGCGTCATCCAGGCGGCCCAAGAGTATGCCTGACCGGATTCCCTCGAACAGCACGTTCGCCACTCCGATGCCGTTTCCCAGGCGCTGGAAGATTGCGGCCGCGGAATCGAGCATCGGTCCGGCCTCGGCCGGACTTCCCGTCAGGTTATATGCCTCGCCGAGGTTCAGTAGAATAATCGCATGGCTGTTCGGATCTCCGAGCGGCAAAGACAACTCGTAAGCGCGGCGATAGTACTTCAATGCCAGTTCGAACTCGCCTCTGCGCTGGTGAAATGTACCGAGATTGTTCACACAGTTGCATTCGATCGCTTCATCATGGACGGACTTGGCCACGTCGAGCGCCCGCTCGCACTGGATGATCGCCTCGCCGTGCCGGCCGGCCTGGAAGAGCGCGAGACCGAGACGGTAAAGACCTTCCGCCTCGCCTCTGCGATCACCCAGTCGCGCCCACGCGAAGGCCGCCTGCCGGAATCGCTGCGCCGCCTCGTCGGCCCAGTGCCCGACATGGAGGATCCGGCCCAGGTTCAGATTCGCCTCCGCCTGGCCGTCCTCGTCCCCGAGTGCCCGCCACAGGTCCAGTGCGGACTCGGCTTCTCGCCGGGCCCGGTCGAGTCGGCCGAGCCGCCAGTGTGCGGTGGCCAGGTCGTTCCGGGCCCGTGCCTGGCCCGCCTTGTCACCTAAATCAGCCCACGTAGCCAGAGCGCATTCATGCAGGACTGCTGCCTCAGCCCATAGCCCTCGCCTGTCGGAGTAGGCAGCCAGTTGATGCGCCATCAGGGCGGCTTCAGGCTTCCGCCGCCTGATCGACTCGTCCATCACGATGCGCAGCGTCTCCTGGTGCGTGTCGAGCCACTCGGCCGCGGCGTGCGCATCTGCGAAGGCCGGCGCGGGAAGAGGACGATGCCACGCCGCATCCCGTCTCAGAGCAGGCAAAGGCGTATGGCGATGAGGGTCGAAGAGTGCGCTTGCCCGGTCGGACGCCACCAGGCTGTATCGGAGCAGGCGGTCCCGGGCACGTTCGAAGTCTGCGACCGATGCCTCGGTCGCCATGATCCTCGCCGCGAACCCGCGTAGCAGATCATGCAACCCATAGCTCTTCCGCTGTGGCTCGGTCAGCAGATTGTGCTCATATAGCGTGCACAACGCCTGATATGTCTCCTCGGCGCTCAATCCGGCGAGCGCGGCCGCGAACCCCGCGTCGATGTGGCGTCCCGGATACAACGCCAGATGGCGCAGCACGACTCGCGCTTCGACCGGCAGAAGTCGATACGAGGTATCGAACGTTGCAGCAAGGCACTGCGTCAAAGCGTTCCCGACGGCTGAACGTTCCGTGTTGCGTAAGTGCTCCGCAAGGTCCGTCGCAGTCCACTTAGGTCGCCCGCGCAACAAACCGCCAGCCATCGAGAGCGCCAGCGGGACGCCGCCGCAGGTCGCAACAGCCGCCGCGACCTCGGCCGGATCGGTGTCGGCCGGAAGCTGCGCGCTACGGATGAACAGAGCGCTGGCGTCTTCCTCAGCCATCGGCTCAAGCGGGTGGTTGATCGCGTCCGGCAGGTCGAGCAGCAGTGAGCGCGAGGTGATCAGGACGATGCTGCCGGGGCTGTTCGGAATCAACGGACGCAGTTGCTCCGCGTCTGCGGCGTCGTCGAGCAGGACCAGGATCCTGCGTCCGTCGCCGTGCCCGCGCCACAGCGAGACGAGATGGTCGAGACCGCCGGCCTGCTGTAGCCGCTGCGGATCGAGGCCGAACGTGCTCAGCAGGGTGACGAGGGCCGTCTCGGGCCGGTTCGGCGGTCGGTTCGCGTCGTGGCCGCGCAAGTGGAGTTGCAGCGCTCCGTCAGGACACATGGGGCGCAGCAGATAGGCGAGGCGCAGTGCGAGGCTCGACTTGCCGACGCCGGGCATTCCGCTGATAACGCAGACGGCTGGCTGGCCGTCTGCCAGCCGCTGGGCGATCTGGCTGCTCAGCGTGTTCAGCTCAAAGGCCCGTCCGGTGAAACCAGGGAGGTCGCGCTCCAGCGTGTTCGGCGCGGGCGCGACCGCGGTCATCGCCATCGCAGCCACGGCGCCGTCCGCATTGTCGTCGCCCTCGATGCGACTGTTCGGAGTCGGAGCCTCGTCCCACTTGCGTGACAATGCGTTACGCGGCACGGAGGCAGCGAGCCCTGCCGGACCCGCGGGCACCGAGGGACCTATGTCCAAACGCCCGGTCAGGATCATCTGGTTCACTGCCACGAGCCGCGCATGCGGTTCGATGCCGAGGTCTTTGCGCAGCCTTCGGTCAATGAGGCGATAGTGGGCCAGTGCGTCGGCGCTGCGGCCGGCTTCATGCAGTGCGCGCATAAGCAGGCCCGCGATCGACTCGTCGTACTGATAGCGAACTGCGAGCTGCCGGAGTTCTCCGATCACTGATTCGGGGTCGCCTTGGTCGAGCTGGAGCCGGATGCGGATCAGCGCCGACTCGAGCAACTTCTCCTGCAGTTCGGCGCGGGCGCTCTGGGCCCAGGAGCCGGCCAGGTCGGCGAGCGGTTCGCCGCGGACCAGGCTTCGTGCCTCGTTCAGCAGCTCCAGCGCACCATGCCGATCGCCGTCGGCGGCGGCCTTTCTGCCCCGCTGTGTCAGTGCCGAGAATCTCAGTGCATCGACGTTCTCGCTCGGAACCCGAAGTCGATATCCGACTCCGGAGATGAACGGGAGGCTCACGAGATCTTCGCCGAACTCCGAAAAACTCCGGCGCAGGCGGGAGGCATACGCCTGTAAACTCGCTAGATACCTCGGGGGCGCATCATCGTCCCACAGGTGGCGCGCGAGTGATTCGGGGGCGACCGCGTCCTGCCGGGCGAGCAGCAGAATGGCGAGCAACAGTCGGCTCTTCGGCGGCCCGGCGTCGATCCGTCCTTCCCCCGAGTGCACCTCGACTGCTCCGAGCAGGCGAAATTCCAACTCCCTCCCCTCCCAAGGGATCACGCAGCGTATTCGCACCTATCGGCAATGTAGGTGCGGCGCGACCAGCACGCCAGCGCCCACGCAATTCCGCATGTGCAATTCCCGCGGTGTGTGCAAGCCCAGTGCAAGCACACTGCAAGCGCGCCGACCTGCCGCGCGCAAGCCGTCGTGGAATAAGACTGGGGACGCGGCCTCGCGGCGGCCGGCGATGATCCGGAAATGACACGGTGCTCAATTCGAGTGCGCCGCTGCGATTGATCCGTCTTCCTGTGTTACCTGGGGAGGATGTTTTCCATGACGTATTCCGGAGCTGCCGGACACAGAGCCGGGGCAGGGTTCTACGACAGCGGGGCGTGGTGGCTCACCGTGCCGGCGCAGCGCAGGGTCCTGGTGATGCCGGCCACCATGGCCAGCGCGAGCCGGCTGCTCGACGTCACCGACCTGTTCCACGGCGACCTGCGGGTGCAGCTTTACTTCACTGTCCCGCCGAGCCAGTCCAACCGGGGCACCGCAGAGCTTCTCGGCGCGGTCGGGGCGCCGCTGCTGCCGTGGGAGAAAGCCAAGACCGAGTCCTTCGACCTGGCGCTGACCGCGAACCTCTCCGGTCTGCACGAGGTCGCCGCGCCGGTAGTGATGTTCTCGCACGGGGCGAGCCGCAACAGCCTGGCGCGGCCGCGCGGGCGCGGGTCGATGCCGGTGATCGGGCCGGTGAGCGGGCTGGGTCGGACCGAGTTGGTCTATGCGGGGGTGCTGGCGCCGACTGCGGTGACCTTCGGGCACGAGCGAGAGCTTGGCATGCTGGCCGAGGACTGCCCGGAGGCGCTGCCGATCGCGTCGGTGATCGGCGACCCCTGCTACGACCGCATTACCGCGCAGGCCGGGCGGCGCGCCGCCTTCCGCCGCGCGCTCGGTGTCACGGCCGGGCAGAAGCTCGTGGTCGTCGCCTCGAGCTGGCAGTCCAACTCGCTGATCGGCAGTGCCTCGCACCTGCTCGAGCGCGCGGTGCGCGAGTTGCCCGGCCCGCAGTATCGGGTCGCGCTGCTGAGCCATCCGAACATTTGGGCCGGGCACGGGGGCTACCAGGTGCAGTCGTGGTTCAAGCCGCTGATCGAGGCGGGTCTGGTGGTCGTGCGGCCGGAGGCCGATTGGCAGCCGATCCTGACCGCCGCGGACTGGGTCATCGGCGACCACGGGTCGGTCACCCTCTACAGCTCCGTGGCCGGCGTGCCGGTCATGCTCGGCGCGTTCGACGAGCGATATATTCACCCTGATTCCGGGGCGGCGGCGCTCGGCCTGGTAGCGCCGCGGGTCGTTGCCAACGTGCCGCTCGGCGACCAGCTCGCGCACGCGGCGGCCGAGTTCGACGCGCCCGCGATGGCACGCGTGGCGGCGACGATCTCCTCGGAGCCGGGTGCCTTCGCTCGAACGGCTCGGCGGCTGCTCTACAACATCATGGGCCTGAGCCAGCCGGCCGTTCCGGCGCGCCTCGCTCCTTCGCAGCCCCCGGCACAGCTGTGGGCCGCGGAGAAGGTCGCGCGGCAGAGCAGGTCCACGATATGACCACATGGGTGACCGTCGGGCTGGTGCCTCGCACTTGCGTGGTTGCCGGCCCGGTGTGCCAGGACACGAACAGGTTCGTCACCGTGCACACCGATCGCGGACGTGCCAGGCTCAGCCTCGCCGAGCGTCCGCCCGGCCAGCCGGACCGCGGCGGCCTCGTCCTCGACACGCATGTGCGCGCCTGCCTGAACCGGCGCCGCGACGAGCCGTGGTGGGACGCTGCGGACGTTCTGTTCAGTGCCGGTGCCGGGGTCGGCACCGCCGGCCAGGCCGGTGCCCTGCTCGCGACGCACCCGGGATGCGCGGTGTATGCCTACTGCCATACAGCGAGCGTGATCGTGCTCGCAGTGCGCGTCTGTGATCGCTCGGCCATCGTCTACGGCCTCGTAGAAGGCCGCACCGGTGCCGAGTGGTGCGCGACGGCCGCGTCTGCGATGCATGCCTGGATGGCATCGGGGCTCGATCCGCACGCGCTGCGCGCCATAGCCGCCGCCGACGGGAGCGTCGTCCGATTCGGGTCAGGGTTCTGGCTTCGCGGGTGAGTCTCCGGCCGGTGGCAGTTCGGCGGAGAGCTGAGCCAATCGGTCGCGCACACGTTGCGCGGCCGAATGGCTCAGCTCGGAGAAGCCGTCGGCGGCCCGGCGGTACATGGCTTCGGCCTGCGCCACGTCGCCGGCCGCCCAGTATGCGTTGCCGCGCATCTCCGATACGCCGGCTTCGCCGAAGCGGGACTTGGCCTCGGTCATCATCGTGCCGGCGCGCTCCCATTGGCGCTGGGCCCTGATATTGCGGCCTCGAGCCGCGTTCGCGCAGGCCCACCAGGCGAGCGACCATGCGGCATCGTAGCTGTCGCCGATACGGACCAGTCCACGATAGGAACGCCGTGCGTCCCATGCCGTCTGACTCAGCTTGCCCTCGGCAAACGCCGTCCTGGCAAGGCTCTGATGCGTGAGATAGACGCCGCGAGGATATCCGGCCCGGCGCCACAACGTCAGGACCCGCGCGAACAGCTCGCGCGCCCGGACGACATCGCCATGCTCCAGTTCGTACTTCGCGAGCCCGGTGCACGCCTGCCCAATGCCGCGCAGGTCGCCGGTCCGCTCGTAAAAGGCGACGGCCTGTTCGTTGTACGTCCGGGCTTCCTCGAACTCCCCGAGCCGCGCCAGCATGATGGCCAGCGACGTGAGGAGATTCCCCTCTGCGGCCGACGCGCCGTCCGCCCGGGCCGCATCGAGGCCGAGCCGGTGCGCCTCGATCCCGTCTTCCGTGTACCGCAGCCGCTGGAACAGCGGCCACATCGCGTCGGCGAGCTGCCAGACCCGCCGGGGCATTCCGTTGGCCGCACAGTGGCGTATCTGCGCCATCAGGTTCGGGCGCTGAGACTGGAGCCAGTCAAGGGCCTGTCCGGCGTCGGCGAAGCGCTCTGGGCCCGGTGCCAGGTAGACGAAATCGCGGGGAAGGCGGCGATGCGTCGGCACTACGATCTCCTTGGCCGCTGTGGCGGCGCCCAACATCGCGTCGCACAGCCGGCCGAACTCCTCGTCGCGCTGCGCAGACGTGCGCGCCGCCTCGCCATCCGAGCAGCGCGCGGCGTGCAGCCTGACCAGGTCGTGCAGCCGGTACCGCCGATAACCTTGCTCCAGCAGGAGATTCGCGTCGACGAGGGCTTCAAGTCTGGCCTCTGCGTCGCGCTGCGGCCAGTCCAGCACCGTGCCGACGGTCTCCGGATCGGCCCACACCAGCGGCAGTGCGCCCAACGCCCGGTAGAGCCGCGCCAGGTGCGAGCCGAGGATCGCGTACGAGCCGTCGAGCGCCGCGGCGACGGCGCTGTCCTCGCCAGCGGACAGGGCGTCTAGGCGTTCCGCGTCGAGCGCGAGGGTTTCGGCCAGGCGCGCGATCGGCCAGTCCGGGCGGGCCGCCAGTCGGGCCGCGGCGACGCCCACGGCGAGCGGCAGGCCGCCGCAGAGTGTTGCGACGCGCAGTGCAGCCGCCTCCTCGGCGTCGACCCGCCGGTCGCCGAGCACGCGCTTCATCAGGGCGACCCCGGTGTCCGGCCGCCAGGGCTCGACCCGGTGGAAGCGGGCCGCGTCGATCGCCAGGCCGGTGAGGGCTTCCCGGCTGGTCACCAGGGTCGCACAGCCGGGCGCCGCGACTGCGACGGCACGGACTTGGGCGGCCGTGCGCGCGTTGTCCAGCAGGACCCCGATGCAGCGGCCGGCCGTGGCGGAGCGCAGCATCGCCGCGCGTTCCGCGATGTCCTGCGGTATCCGGTCCGGATCGATGCCGAGCGCCCGCAGGAAGCCGCCGAGCACGTCCGCAGGCTGCGTCAGGCCGAACGTGCTGTAGCCGCCGAGGTCCGCGTACAGATGTCCGTCCGGAAACTCGGCGTCGCGCCGGCTCAGCCAGGCCACTGCGAGCGACGTCTTCCCGACTCCGGCCGTGCCATGCGCGACGAGCAGCAGGCCGACTGACGCGGAGCGCGCGGACGCCCAGTGTTCGTCGATTCGCGCCAGATCCTCCGCGCGGCCGGTGAACAGCCCGGATACCGGCGGCAGTTGCCGCGGCAGCAGCGCGGGCGCTGACGCCGGTGCGGGGGCCGCGTAGACGTTGATGCCGCCCTCCACGGTCCCAGCCTGGATCACCGGTCCGCGTACCTCGGCCTGCACCGAATTGCGCGACGATCGTGCCGAAGAGTCCACCCCAACCCCAAAAGCACTTCGAATGCTTTTTCGCAGTCGCGAGGCATGGACATCATCTGGTGCCTCCACACCAGGCGCGGCAGCCCGCGAAATGCGATCCCTTCCCCTTTCAGTGAAGCCGCGCCGGACGAATCGGGCAAGCGCCTGCGGCTGCCGTGCGGATTACACGGCGCCCCGCGCTATTCAGAGGCCGCGCAGGATCTCGGCGGGGTCGAGGCTGCCGGCCGGGCGGCGCTCCCGGGCGAAGCGCTTGGCCAGCAGTTGGAGGCGGGCGTTGACCGGGGTCGGGACGCCGTGCAGGCGGCCGAGCATGGCGACCTCGCCGTTGAGGAAGTCGGACTCAATAGTGCCCGTACCTCGATTTAGGCTCTGCCAGGAGGAGCCGCCGCGGCGGGCCGTTCCGCCGACCGGGCGCAGCTGGAAGCTGGCCCGGCTGGCGCGCTCCTCCTCAGCGTTCGTCCATTCGATGCCGGCGGCGGTGAGGGCGGCCTCGCCTTCGGCGCGGACCCGGCGGGCCACCTCCTCGACGGCCGGCGAGCCGGATCTTCCGCCGCAGAGCGCTTCGAGGGAGTTGCCCAGGTTCGACAGGAGCTTGGCGTACTTCCAGCGCATGACGTCGCGGTGGACCGGGGCCAGGAAGGTCGACTTCTCCAGGTCGTCGGCGATCCGGGCGGCGGTCTCGTCGGTACCGCCGGTCCCGGTCGGATACCGGCCGATGTGCAGGACGCCGGTGTAGGGCTTGCCCTGCGCTTCGACGACGCCGGGCTCGAGGTGCACCGCCGGAAGCCAGACGCACATGCCGTATACGTGTTCGAAGCGGCGCAGCGCCACGCGCTCGTTCTCCACGCCGTTCTGCGCGCACACGACGGGCAGCATGTCGGCGGCTCGGGCTCCTTCTGCTGCGCCGGCGACCGGGCGGTCGGCCCACGCGTCGAGGGCGGCTGCGGTGTCCTGGCCTTTGACCGCGAGGATGAGCACGTCGTCGGCGCGCAGGTCGACGGCTTCGGGGGTGTCGGCGGCCGGGATCCGCAGGACCTGTGTCTCCTCCGGATCGGCCAGGGTTAGGCCGTGCGAGCGGAGGGCTTCGTAGTGCGCCGAACGGGCGACGAGGACGACGTCGTGGCCGCTTTGGAACAGCCTTGCGCCGATCGCTCCGCCGATCGCGCCCGCGCCGATGATGATGTAGCGCACTGGATCATGCCGCCCTTCGCCCTCGTTCGCCACTGCCGACTGTGCTGTCGCCGCCGCCTGCCGGTACCTTCACCGTAGTCCGCCGCTTGGTGCTCGGTGGCCGGAGCAACGTCCTGTGATCGTTTTCCGGCCGTGACCCGTGTGTCCATGGTCAGCTGAGCAGCGGGAACACGCCTTCCGCGACCCGATACGCCTCCTCGAGATGCGGCTGGCCGGAGAGGATGAAGTCGCGGATGCCGAGCCCGCGGTACTCCTCGATCCGCTCGGCGACCTGCTCGTGGCTGCCGACCAGCGCGGTGCCGGCGTGGCGGCGCAGCAGGCCGAAGCCGGCCCACAGGTTCGGCGAGATCTCCAGGCCGTCGGTGCGGCCGCCGTGCAACGCGGCCATGCGGCGCTGGCCGACGGACACGGACTTGCGGAATCGCTCCTGCGCGACGGCGATCGCGTGCGGGTCCATGGCGGCCAGCAGCCGGTCGGCCTCGGCCCACGCCTCCTCGGCGGTGTCCCGCGTGATGATGTGGAGACGGACGCCGAATTCGACCGTCCGGCCTACCTTTTGCGCGCGGACTCGCACCTTGTCGAGCTGTTCGGCCACCGCGACCGGCGGCTCGCCCCAGACCAGGTGGACGTCGGCGTGGCGCGCGGAGACCTGCGCGGCCGCGTCCGATGCGCCGCCGAGGAAGATCCGCGGCTCCGGCTGCGGGACCCGGCCCACCGTGGCCCCGGCGACCCGGTAGTACTCCCCCTCATGGTCGTAAGGAGTGCCGGACCAGGCGCCGCGAAGGACGTTGAGGAATTCCTCCGTGCGGGCGTATCGGCGGTCATGGTCGAGCCAGTCGCCGAAACGCCGTTGCTCCTCGTCATCGCCGCCGTTCACCACATTGAGGTACAGACGGCCTCCGGAGACGCGTTGATAGGTCGCGGCCATCTGGGCGGCGAGGGTCGGCGAGACGGAGTCCGGGCGGAACGCGACGATGAACTTGAGCCGCGAGGTCAGCGGGGCGAGGGCGGCCGTGGTGATCCACGCGTCCTCGCACCAGGTGCCGGTCGGGGTGAGTACGGACTCGAAGCCGAGGCGGTCGGCGGCGCGCGCGACGTCGGCGAGGTAGTCGAAGTCCGGCGGCCGGCCGGCCGCGCGCGGATCACCGGTCGCCTGCTTCGAGTGCACCCATCCGATGACCTCGCGGCCGTCGCCCGAGGTGGGCAGGAACCAGTGCACGCGCACCGGATTCTGCCCACCCTCGTGCGCACTCGTGGTCACGTCGCCGCTCATCGGGATGCAGTGCCGAGATCTTCGAGCTCGACGATCCGGGTGCGTGCGGGGCCGCCGCGGAGTCGTTCGAGCCACTGCACGATCAGCGCGGCGACGCTGCGGTGCGTCGAATCGTTGAGCACGTCGTGCGGCGCGGTCGGGACGGTGGCGAATTCGGCGTGTGGCAGTCTCGCCGCGAGCGAGCGTGCTTGTTCCGCTGGCGCGATCGGGTCCGCGCCGCCGTGCAGAACCAGCGTGGCGGCGCCGATTTCGGCGTATTCGGATTCGTCGAGCGCCAGGAGCGAGGCCAGCCGATCGGGTACGGGTTCGAACAGGCTGCCGCGGCGGAAGGCGGCGTCCTCGGTGAGCCTGCCGCGGTGCGTGGGGCACGTGGTTCGCGCTGCCAGCTCGCGCTCCCAGTCGTCAGCGGCGGCGTGGCTCGCGGTCAGGATTCCGGCCGCCGGGACGGCGGCGTGGCGCGGGCCCGGCGTCGCGGCGAGAACGAGGCCTTCGACGTCTGCTTTGCCCTCGGTGACCAGAGCGAGCGCGTGCAGCGCGCCGGTGTCGGAACCGACGAGGACGACCGGTGCGACTGCCTGTGCTGTGATGGCGGCGACTCGGTCGCGCAGCCCGGTCAGGTCGTCCTGCGCAGTGACGTCGAGTGCGTGTACGGCATAGGCGTCGAAAGCGAGGCGTCGGCCGAAGCGCTCGTAGACGCCCGCGTGCTCACCGCGGCCGGGCAGCACGATCACCGTTCCGCGAACGGCCGGGCCGGGTTGCGGCGGTTGCCAGGTGAGACTCACCGGGTGGCTCCGACCAGGGTGCCGTCTGTCTCGGCACCGGTCGCGCCGTCGGTCGCAGTGTTCTTCGCCGCGTCGGCGTCCCTGCGTGCGATCTCCTCGCGCACCAGGGGGATCAGCTCGCGGCCGTAGTCGACCGCGTCGTTCAGCGGGTCGTACCCGCGAATCAGCAACGTGGTCACGCCGATGTCGACATAGTCGAGCAGCGCGAGCGCGACCGTCTCGGGGGTGCCGACCAGCGCAGTCGAGTTGCCCCCGGCGCCGCTGGCCTTGGCGGTGGCGGTCCACAGCGCCCGGTCGTGCCGGTCGCCCTTCTCGGCCGCGGCCAGAAGGCGCTGGGAGCCGACGTTCTCCGGCTGCGCGCCCGGCGTGCGCCAGGGCCGGCGCTTGGTGCTCCAGAACGCGGTGCCCGCGCCGTTCTTGATGGTGGACAGGATGTGCTCGGCGCGCTCCCAGGCCAGTTCCTCGGTCGCGCCGAGGATCGGGCGAAAGGAGACTGAGATGCCGGGCACGTCGGCGCGTCCGGCCGCCTGCGCGGCGGCTCGCACCGAGGCGATCTGCTCGGCGGTCTCCTTCAGCGGCTCGCCCCACAGCGCGTAGGTGTCGGCGTGCCGACCGCCGACTCGGTATGCGGCCTCTGACGAGCCGCCGAAGTAGAGCGGAATGCGGTGCGCGGGCTTCACGTCCGCGAAGTGGTCCTCGAACTTGTAGAACCGGCCCTCGTGGCTGAACGGCTCCTCGGATTCCCAGGTGCGGCGCAGGATTCCGAGGTATTCGTCGGTGCGCTCGTACCGCTCGTCGTGCTCGAGGTAGTCGCCGTCGCGGCGCTGCTCGGCATTGTGGCCGCCGGTGATGGTGTGTATTGCGACGCGGCCGCCGGTGAACTGGTCGAGGGTGGCGAACTGGCGGGCGGCCAGGGTCGGCGCCATGAAGCCGGGGCGGTGCGCGATGAGCACGCCGAGCCGCTCGGTGTGCGCCGCCGCGTGCGCCGCGACCTGCGAGCCCTCCGGGAAGCCGGAGCCGTAGCCGATCAGGATGCGGTCGAAGCCGGCGTCCTCGTGGGCGCGGGCGAACCGCCTGGTGTATCCGGGGTCGATGACGGGGCCCTCGGTGCGGATCACCTCCGAGCCGAGCTTGGTGCCGATCATGCCGATGAATTCGACGGGCATTGCGGATCTTCCTTCGTTCTCAGGGGTGGTTCACTGCTGCATGGCTCGGCTCAGCGCCGCCTGGCCCAGCGCCGCCACGATGGAGTCGTCCTGCGGCGTGTGCACGCGGGCGCACAGCACGTCGCGCAGGTGGCGCTGCAGCGGGTTCCGGCGTGTCAGGGCATTGTTTCCAATGAGGGCGACGGCGCGCTCGACGGCGTCGATGGCGGCGCGGGTGCCGACGAGCTTCGCGGCCGGGCTGTGCGCCGCGGCCTGCGGGTCGCCGGCGTCGAAGCGTGCTGCGAGAGCGTCGACGAGGTCGGTGGCCGCGACGAGCTGCGCCTCGATCTGTCCCACCTCGGCCTGGAACCGGGGCAGCGAGGCGAGCGGCCGGCCGAGCGAGGACGGCGTGCGCTCGTTGAGGAACACCAGCAGCCAGTCCCGCGCGGCCAGTGCGACGCCGAGGTAGAGCGCGGTCAGGCCGAGGTTGTTCCAGACGGCCAGGCCGGGATCGCGGCGCGGATCGGTGGCCAGCGGGTCGATCAGCGCGGCCGCGGCGTCGGCCGGGATGCGGACCCCGTCGAAGAACACGTCGTCGCTCCGGCTGGCGCGCAGGCCCAGGTGGTCCCAGGTCGGCTCGATCCGGATGCCGGGCGTGGGCTCCGGCAGCCGGGTGCGCACGAGGAACGAGCCGACCCGCGGCTGCTCCTCGTCGGTGCGCGCCCACACGGCCATCCAGCGCAGGCCGACCGCGCCGGTGGAGAAGACCTTGTGCCCGCTCAGGAGCCAGTGGCCTGATTCCGGGTCGGCGCGCGCGGTCGTGGCGGGCAGGCCGCCGCGGGCCGGGGTGCCGAGTTCCGGCTCGACTCGCAGCGAGTTGACCAGCGCGGGTCCCGCGGCCGAGTCCTCCAGCAGTAGCCGGTAGTGCCGCTCCGGCCAGTTCGCCGCGCCGCTGCGCACCGAGGCGGCCTGCGCGGCATGCGCGAACAACGTCATCGCGGTGACAAGAGCGACCGAGGGGTCTGCCGCGCCGAGCTCCCGCAGGATCCGCACGGTCACCGCCAGGCCGCCGCCCGGACCGCCGAGGTCTTCGGACACTGTCGCGGTCAGCAGGCCGGCCCGGTGCGCCGCCTCGATCCCCTCGAACGGGAAGGATCCGTCCCGGTCGTGCTCCTCGGCGCGCTCGGCGAGCCCGGCGGCGACCTGCGGGAGCCGGTCGAGGTCGAGCGGCGGCAGCGCCGCGCCGGGGGCGGCGCCGAGGTCGGGAGCGGGGGCGCGGGTCAAAGGTCTTCCTTCCGGAGCAGGGGCGGCGGGGCGGTCACGGTGAGCGCGGGCGGCTCGCCGGCGAACCGCTCGACCTCGACGAGGGCGTGTTGGCCGGCGCAGCCCTGAGACAGGTGCGAGGAGGGGATGTCCGCGGTGAGCACGTTCGGATTACCGTGCGCGCACAGCACGGGCTCGACTCCGGGCACCGGATCGAACCACGCGCCGGTCGGCAGCTGCACGACGCCCGGCCGGACGTCCTCGGTGAGCACCGCTCCGGCCAGGCACGCGCCGCGGTCGTTGAAGGCGCGCACGACATCGCCCTCTGCGATGCCACGCGCGGCCGCGTCGCGCGTATTGAGGCGCAGCGCCTCGCGGCCGGCGACCTTGGCCGCGCGGCTCACGCCGCCGACGTCCAGCTGGCTGTGCAGCCGGGTCGAGGGCTGGTTCGCGATCAGCAGCAGCGGGAAGCGCTCGGCGGCCGGCGCGCCCTGCCACGCGTCCGGCTCGAGCCAGGCCGGGTGGCCCGGGCAGTCCGCGTATCCGAACCCGGCGACGGTCGACGAGTACAGCTCGATCCGGCCGCTCGGCGTGGCCAGCGGCACGCCGTCCGGGTCGGCGCGAAACCGCTCGAACAGGGTGAACCGCTCAGGCCCCGGCGGCAGTTCGACCTGCCCAGCATCCCAGAACCCGGCGAAGGGCGGGACCCCGGTGCCCTGCGAGGCGAGCCGGGCACGCCACTCCTCGTAGAGGTGCGTGAGCCATTCGCGCACCGTGCGGCCCTCAGTGAAAGCCTTGGCGAAGCCGAGCCGGTCGGCCAGCGCGCTGAAGACCGCGTGGTCGTCCCGCGCCTCGCCGACCGGTTCGACGGCTTGGTGCATGGCGATCAGGTGGGTGTCGCGGCGGCCCGAGCCGATGTCCTCGCGCTCGAGCGTGGTGGTGACCGGCAGGACGATGTCGGCGTGCCGGGCGGTCGCGGTCCAGTACGGTTCGTGCACGACGACGGTGTCCGGCCGGGCGAACGCGCGGCGCAGCCGGCCGAGGTCCTGGTGGTGGTGGAAGGGGTTGCCGCCGGCCCAGTAGACCAGCCGGATGTCAGGGTACGTGTAGCGGTTGCCGTCGTAGTCGTATTCGGCGCCGGGGTTCAGCAGCATGTCGGCGATCCGGGCGACCGGGATGAAGGTGCGCACCGGGTTCGGGCCCTGCGGCAGGTACGGCAGCGCGATCCGCGGGCCGTGGTCGCCGACGTCGCCCATCGAGCCGTATCCGTGCCCGAATCCGCCGCCGGGCAGGCCGATCTGGCCGAGCATCGCGGCCAGCGCGATGCCGGCCCAGACCGGCTGCTCGCCGTGCTGGATGCGCTGGAGCGACCAGGTGACCGCGACCAGGGTGCGCCGCGCGGCCATCCGCCGGGCCAGGGTCCTGATCCGCTCGGCGTCGATCCCGCAGATCGCCGCGGCCCACGCGGCGCTCTTCGCGGTCCCGTCGGCGCGGCCGTCGAGGTAGCGCTCGAATACGTCGAAGCCGGCGGTGTACCGGTCCAGGAACGCGCGGTCGTGCAGCTTCTCGGCCAGCAGCGTGTGCGCGAGGCCGAGCATCAGGGCCGTGTCGGTGGCCGGGCGGATCGCGAACCAGTCGGCGTCCAGGCGGCGCTCTCCCTCTCCGTCGCCGGTCGGCAGATCGGTCCGCAGTGGGCTGACGAGCGCGACCTGCACACCGCGCTCGGCCAGCCGGTTCAGGGCGCCCGGAGTGACGTGCCTGGTGACGCCGCCGGGGGTGACGAAGACGTTCTTGGCGGGCATCCCGCCGAAGGCGACGATCAGCTCGGTGTTCTCGATGATCGTCGGCCAGGACGAGGCTGCGCGCAGCACCGAGTCGGACTCGCCGACGATGTGCGGCAGTACGACATCCGAGGTGGCCAGGCTGTACGAGTTGCGCGACGAGGTGTAGCCGCCGTGCAGATTGAGGAACCGGTGCAGCTGGCTCTGCGCGTGGTTGAACCGCCCGGCGCTGGCCCAGCCGTAGGAGCCGCCGAACACTGCTTCGCCGCCGTGCTGTGTGCGCACCCGCGCGAGTTCGGCGGCCAGCAGGTCCAGCGCCTCGTCCCAAGAGACCTCGACGAACGGCTCGGCGCCGCGCCGACGGCTAGGCCCGGGGCCGCCCTCGAGCCAGCCGCGGCGCACGGCTGGCCGGCGGACCCGGGTCTCGTGGCGCAGCGCGCCGGCGACGTTGCCCAGCAGCGGCGACGGCGCCGGATCGGCGGGGTGCGGCAGGACCGTGATGTCGCCGCCCGCGTCGCGGCGCACGCGGTAGGCGCCCCAGTGGGATGTCGTCGGGATCGTCCGCTCGTCGTGCTCTGCCATCGCCTCTCCTCTCCGGTCCGTCGTGGTCTGCATACCCGGTTGGCTGCTCGGCTCAGGCCGAGACGAGGCGGGAGGCTTCGTCGGAGTCGCGCACCAGGCGCACCAGCGTGCCGTAGTCGCGGGCGTCGTCCAGCGGTGCGAAGCCGCGGATCAGCAGGGTGCTGACGCCGAGCTTCACGTACTCGAGCAGCGCCTCGGCGACCTGTTCGTAGCTGCCGACCAGGGCGGTGGAGTTGCCGGCCGCGCCGGTCTGCTGGGCCACGGCGGTCCACAGCCGCTTGTCGTGCACGTCGCCCTGCGCGGCGTATTCGAGCAGGCGCTGCGAGCCGCGCGCCGCCGCGTGGTCGCGCTTCTGCCCGCCCCAGCCCCACGCCTTCTGCGCCTGGCCGACCCGCTCCTTTGTCAGCTCCAGGATGTGCGCGGCGCGGTCCCAGGCCTCGGATTCGGTCGCGGCCGGGATGGGTCGCAGGCTGACGCTGAAGCGCGGGTCGCGGTGATAGGGCGCGGCGGCCGCGCGGACCTGGGCGATCCGCTCGGCGATGCCGGCCAGCGGCTCGCCCCAGAACGCGTACACGTCGGCGTGCTTGCCGCCGACGCGCACCGCGTCGTCGGAGGCGCCGCCGAAGTAGACCGGGATGCGGCCGAGCGGCGGGCGCACCGCGGACCAGCCGCCCTTGACGGTGTAGAACTCGCCCTCGAAGTCGAAGGGGTCTGCCGACTCCCACTCCTTGCGGACGATGGCGAGGAACTCGTCGCTACGCCGGTACCGGGTCGGCTTGTCGGTCAGGTCGCCGTCGCGGGCCTGCTCGCGGTCGTCGCCGCCGCTGATGGTGTGCAGGGCGAGACGGCCGGGGTGGAACGCGTCGAGCGTGGCGTACTTGCGCGCGGCGTAGGTTGGGGAGACGAAGCCGGGCCGGTGCGCGAGCAGCACGCCGATCCGCTCGGTGTGGGTCAGGATCTGGTCGGCGATGGTGAAGCCGTCCGGCGAGGCCGAGGAGTGCGCGACCAGGACGCGGTCGAAGCCTGATTCCTCGTGCGCGCGGGCGATCGCCTTCAGATATTCGGGCTGGATGAGTGGCGCGTCCGGGTCGGCGGCCTCGCTCTCGCTTCCGGGGCGGGTGTGCGCGATGCCGATGAACTCGATGGTCATGTGGTTGCTCCTAGCGGGCGGTCACAGCAGCGTTCGAAGTGGCGGTCGACGTGGTGGCCACAGTGGCGGGGGCGGGCCGCGCGACTCGGGCGGCGCGCAGCCGGGGCGCGGCCGCGACCAGCCGGCTCGTGTAAGGGTGCTGGGGATGGTCGAGCACGTCGCGGACCGGGCCCTGCTCGGCGACGCGGCCGCCGTGCAGGACGGCGACCCGGTCGGCGACGCCGGCCAGCGAGTGCAGGTCGTGCGAGATGACGAGGATGGCGACGCCGGAGCGGTCGCGCAGCTCGAGCAGCAGCCGCAGCACCTGGTTGCGGTTCGCCGCGTCGAGCGCGCTGACCGGCTCGTCCGCGATCAACAGGCGGGGGCGGGTGATCAGGGCGCGGGCCATCAGGGCACGTTGGCGCTGGCCGCCGGAGAGGCGCCCGGGCAGCCGCTCGGCGAGCGCCGGGCTGAGGCCGACCGCGCGCAGGGCCTCGGCCGTGCGCTCGGTGCGCTCGGCGCAGTCCACGGCCCCTGATACGGCGAGCGGTTCGGCGACGCTCTCGGCGACCGCGACCTCCGGATCGAGGGCGCGCAGCGGGTCCTGGAAGACGAACTGGATCTCGCCGCGGCGCCGGAAGTCGCGCAGCGCGCGGCCGCGCAGCGCGCCGATCTCGGTTCCGGCGAAGGAGATCCGGCCGGACCGCGGCGGGACGAGGCCGACGATCGCGCGGGCCAGGGTGGTCTTGCCCGACCCGGTCTCGCCGATCACGCCGAGGATCTCGCCGCGCCGCACGCCGAGGTCCACGCCGTCGAGCGCGGCGGGGGCGTGGCGCCCGCCGTAGGCGACGGTCAGGTCGGCGACGTCGAGCAGGGCGCGGCCGTCGTCGGGCTCGGGTGCAGGGCCGGGCAATACGGCGCTATCGAGGGCGTTCATCAGCTCGCCTCCGCGAACTCGAGGTCGCTCAGGCCCTGCGCGAGCGCCGCATCGGTGTCCGGCCGCCAGACCAGCGCGGCGTCCAGCAGCTCGCGCGTGTGCGGATGCTGCGGATCGGCGATGACCTGCGCGGCCGGGCCCTGCTCGACCAGCTCGCCGCGCCGGCAGACCAGCACCCGGTCGCAGAGCTCGGCGACGACGGCCAGGTCGTGGGTCACCAGCAGCAGCGCCAGGCCGCGCTCGCGCACGAGGCCGCGCAGCAGGTCGAGCACCTCGGCCTGCACCAGCACGTCGAGCGAGCTGGTCGCCTCGTCGGCCACCAGCAGGTCGGGGTCGCCGCTGATGGCGACGGCGATCAGCACGCGCTGCGCCATGCCGCCGGACAGCTCGTGTGGGTACTGCCGGTAGACGGTCCCGGGGTCGCGCAGGCCGACCGACGCGAACAGCTCGACGGCCCGGCGCCGGGCCTCGGCCCGGCCGAGCTTAAGGTGCACCCGCAGCGTCTCAGCCAGCTGCTTCCCGACGGTGATCGACGGGTTCAGATACGAGGCGGGGTCCTGGAAGACGACGCCGATCCTGGTGCCGCGCACGGAATCCCAGCCGCGCCGGTCGAGCGCGGTCAGGTCCACCCGGGTGCCGTCGGCGCCGGCCAGCTCGACCTCGCCGGCCGAGCGGGCGCAGCCCGGCGCGAGCAGGCCGGCGATCGCGCGGCAGGTCAGGGTCTTGCCGCTGCCGGATTCGCCGACCAGGCCGACGATTTCGCCGCGCCCGACGGTGAAGGAGACGCCGTGCACGGCCTCGGTGCGGCCGGCGTCGACGGTGACCCGCAGGTCGTCGACCCGCAGCGCCGGGCGCCCAGCCGTGTCGCGTGACCGGTTCTCAGCAATCGGGGAGATCGGCATCAGAGCACTCCATAGGCGGACCGGTCGGCGGCGAGGGGCTCGGGGTCGTCGGGCGCTGCGTCAGGCGCTGTGTCGAGTGCTGTGTCGTCGAACTGGAGCACGGCGCCGCTGTCGCGGATCGCGTCGGCCAGCGCGTTGAGCGCCCCGGCGGTGATCATGATGAGCAGGCCGGGCACGAGCGGCGCCCAGGGCTGCTGCGCCAGGTAGTCGAGGTCTGAGCTGAGCAGCTCGCCCCAGGTCGGCAGCGGCGGCTCGACGCCGAGCCCGAGGAAGGCCAGCGAGGAGACGATCAGCAGTGCGGTGGCCAGCGCCTGTGCGGTGGTGACCGCGATGGTCGGCAGGATCTTGCCCCACACGTGGGTGCGCAGGATCCGCCGGCGCGAGGCGCCGAACAGCTCCGCGGCCTCGACGTACTGCGCGCGGGTCAGCCCGAGCGCGGCGGCCCGCGCGATCCGGAAGTAGCGCGGGGCGATCAGCGCGCCGACCGCGAGCATCGCGGTGTTCAGGCTGTTGCCGAAGATCCCGGTGACGGCGACCGCGAAGACGACGTACGGCAGGGTCATGAAGGCATCGACGATGCGCAGCGCGATCCACTCGAAGGTGCGGCCGAGCCAGAGCGAGGCGAGCCCCGGCGCCACGCCGGCGACGAGCCCGACCGCGACGGCTTCGAGCGCGCCGACGACCGACCGTCCGGTGCCCGCCATCAGCCTGCTGAGGACGTCGCGACCGAGGTAGTCGGTGCCGAGCCAGTGCGCGCCGCCCGGGCCCTGCAGCACGGCGCCGGTGTTCTGGGCCAGCGGATTGTCCGGGGCCAGCGCGCCGCCGAACAGCGCCAGGATCGCGATCACGCCGAGGATGCCGAGCGCGATCTGGGTACTGCGAAGCCGCAGTGCGCGCCGCAGGATGCCGGCCCGGCGCGCGGGCGTGGCGCGGCCCGACCGGCCCGGGCCGCTGCCGGGGCTGCCCGGGGAACGCGTCTCGGGCGTCGATGTCAGGGTGCTCATGCGACGGCTCCGGCGGTCGGCTGCGCCGCGGCACCACGTGCGGCGGCCTGTGGGCGCACGGTCCGGGTGCCGCGCCGGCCCTGCGGGTTGACCGCGACCAGCGCCAGGTTCACCGCGATGTTGCTGATCAGCACCACGCCGATGGTGACCAGGAGCGTGCCCTGAATCACCGGGATGTCGTGCTCGGTGCCGGCCTGCAGGGCCAGCTGCGCGACGCCGGGCAGCGCGAAGATCTTCTCCGCGACCACCGCGCCGCCGATCAGGTTCGGGATCTCCAGGCCCAGCACGGTGAGCGCGGGCCCGGCGGCGTTGCGCAGCACGTGCCGGAACAGGACCCGCCGGGCCGGCAGCCCGCGCGCCGCCGCGCCGAGCACGTAGTTCTCCCGCAGCGCGCCGACCAGCGAGGTGCGCAGCTGGCGGGCGATCGCCGCGGCCCCCTCGGCGCTCAGCGCGAGTCCCGGCAGCAGGGCGAAGCGCAGCCACTGGCCCGGATCCGCGGTCAGGCCGACGTAGCCGCCGGACGGCAGGACCTTGAGGAAGACGGCGAAGACCACGATCAGTGCGATACCGACGATGAACGGCGGGACGGTCGCCACGCCGGAGCAGATCAGGGTGACCGCCCGGTCGAGCCGCGAGCCCTGGCGCAGCGCGGCCGCGATCCCGGCGCCGCCGCCGATCAGCACCGCGAAGCAGAGCGCGAGCACCGCGATCGAGGCGTCCACGGGCAGCGCCTGGCCGACCGAGGTGGAGACCGGGATCGAGGTGAAGTAGGACTTGCCGAGGTTGCCGGTCAGCGCGTGGCCGAGCCAGGTGAAGTACTGCACCAGGAACGGCCGGTCCAGGCCGAACTGGTGGTCAAGACGGGCGATCGCGGCGGGCGTGGCGTCCTGGCCGAGCACCTCGGCGGCCGGGTTCGCGCCGCCGAGCGCGCCGAGGGCGTAGGTGGCGAAGGTGGCGATGAGGAACACGGTCACCGGCACCGAGACGATCCGCACCGCGGCCCGGGCGTAGGCCAGGGTCCGCTCAAGACCCTGCGTTCCGGCGGACTCCCTTTGCGCCTGCGTCTCTGCTGCTTGCCCGCTCACCCGACCGTCACCCCCTCGAACCGCTGCACCACGATGTCCTGCGGGATCGCGGAGACCGACGCGGCGCGGGCCAGGATCCGCGGCGTGGTGTAGAGGAAGACGTTCGGGTACTGCTTCACCGCGGTCTCGGTGGCCTGCTGCAGCAGCCCGGGGTACTTCGAGCTGTCCAGCGGGGTCTGGTTGACCTGCTTCAAAATCCCCTCGAGCTGGGCGTTGTCCTTGCGGCCGGGGTTGAGCAGGCCCTGCGCGCCGAAGAGAACCTGGAACGCCTGCACGGCCGAGTCGCGGCCGGCGAACGCGTCCACGCTCAGCTGCTCCTGGTGGTCGATGTAGACCAGCTGGGTGAACTGCGCCTCGGCGATCACGTTGATGCTCGCGTCGAAGCCGACCGCCTGCAGCTGGGCCTGGAGCTGTTCCGGCACGCCGGCCGCGGCTGCGGTCGTGATGGAGATCTTCGGCTTCGGACCGTACTTCGACGCGGCGAGCAGCGACTTGGCCTTGGCCGGGTTGTAGGCGTAGAGCGCGCCGAGCGAGGCGTTGTAGCCGACGTATCCCTCGGGAAAGGGCTGATATGCGACGTCGCCGTAGCCGAACTGCGCCGTCTGCAGCAGGGCCTTGCGATCGACGGCGTATTTGAGGGCCAGGACGACGTTGTCGTCGTCGAACGGCGCCTGCGCGTCGTCGATGTCGAGCACTGCGACTACGAGCGACGGGATCACCTGCACCTGAAGCCCGGCCGTCTTCGCCGCCGCGACCTCGCTGCCGGGGATCTGCGCGACGTTGTACTGGCCGGACTGCAGGCCCGCGACCACGGTCGAGGCGTCGGGCAGCGGGTAGAGCTCGACGTTCGCGATGTGGATCTGCGCGGCGTTCCAGAAACCGGGGTTGCGCTCAAGCGTCGCGGAGGCGTTCTGCGTGTACTGAGTCAGCGTGAACGGTCCGGCGCCGACCGGCTTGAGGGCCAGGCCCGCGCCGCCGCCGGCGAAGGCGGCCGGGCTGACGATCATCCCGGTCTTGCCCGCGAACAGTGTCGGGATCTGGAAGTCGGGCGTGCTCAAGTCGACCACGACGGTGACCGCGTCGGTCGCGGTGACGTTCGAGACCGTGCTCAGCTGCGCGGCCACGAGGGAGTTCTGCGCGGTGCGGCTGCGGTTCAGGCTCTTGGCGACGGCCGCCGCGTCGAGCGCGGTGCCGTCGCTGAACTTCAGGCCCGGCCGCAGGGTGAAGGTCACCTGGGTGCCGGCGGTGTTGTAGGTCCAGCCGGTGGCGAGGGCGGGGACCGCGTTGCCCTTCCCGTCCTCCTGCGTCAGCCCGGCGTAGACCAGGGAGAGCGCGTGCACGTCCCAGCCGGCCGAGGAGGTGATGGGGTCCCAGGAGGTGGGCAGGTCCCAGCCCCACTTGAGGGTGCCGCTGGGCGCCGAGGTCGATCCGGCCGCGCCGGCGACGGTTGCCGGGGTGGAGTTCCCGCCGCATCCGGCCAGCACCAGTGCGCCGCCGGCGCCGAGCCCGGCGGCCACGCCGAGCACGCCGCGCCGGGTCAGGCTCGTCGGCAGCGCGTTCGGCGTGTTCGGCGCGCCGGCGGTGATCGGCGTCGCCGTGCTCGCGGATCGGGCCCGGCGCACCGGGTCGGGGCGCGTGGCAGTTCCGCTGTCTGGGGTACGCATGGTGACGAACTACGCCTTTCGGATGATTGTGGTGCGCGCCTGACCCGCGTTCGGCCCAGCCGTGTGCCCAGCGCAGGACGGAGGTGGTCCACTGGGGGTCAGGGTGCTGTCAACAAGTTTTGAATACGCCGCTGTCGAACCGCGGCGCGACGATGCGCTCGGCACGGCTCGGGCGGTGGCCGCCGGACGCGCTGCGGGGGTGGCGGACCGGGCCGGCACGCGACGGTCCGCCGCCGGCCTGCGGGCAGTCGGCGGGGTGATGAGGGGAACGGGGCCGGTGTCGGGCGTCCTACCGGGCCGGCGCGGTCATCCGCGCGTCGCGGCCCGGCGGAGCGGAGCCCCGGATTCGCGAGGTCTCAGCGAGACGGACAGGAGCAACACAGGGCGCTGGAGGTGCGCCGGAAGTCGACGTAGCGGCAAACCACGCCGGGGTGTGTCCAGGTCATGCGGCTATCGTGGCGGGTCGGCGGCCCGCTGTCAATTGATACATCGCGGTGTCTTATTCGGCGAGACGCCCGCCGAGGCGCCGTCATCCGGCAGAGCGCGGCTGCGCGGCGGCCGTGTCGCAGAGGCCGGACAACGCCGGCGCGGCTCGCCGCACCGCGTCAAGATACTGATCCTCCGGGCGCCATCCAGCGACCGCGAAACGCCCTCCGGCGCCGATGAACAGCAGTGTCGGCAAGGCGTAGCGATAGCCGTCGGACGGGTCCTCGCCGAGCGGCTTGGCCCGGCCGGTGTGCCGCCCCGCCTCGTCGATCGCGAAGACCTCGGGGCACGGCGCGCGGGTCTCGGCCCAGTCGCGCCGCACCGCTTCGCGCACCTCGGGCCCTGCCGCATCTGTGGCCAACATCTCAATATCGAGGCCGGGTAATCCATGTACTGCCGCAAGAACCCGTTGCGGCGTGTCGGCGGGCTCGCCGGCGAGGAACGTGGTCTCACGCAGCCGTCGCAGCACGGCGTCCGCGCTCTGCGGGCCCTGCCGCTCGGCGGCCTTCGCGGCCAGCGAGGCGGGCCAGCTCGTCGCGGTCACCCAGCCCAGCCGGTCCGGATACGGCGCGCCGGTGTGGCCGGAGATCTCGGCCAGCTCCTCGAGGTACCAGGCGGCCTCGGCCGCCGGATCGGGCGCCGGGGCCTCGCCCTCGTCGAACAGGATCCCGAACACCCGCCGCCAGAGCACCGCGCCGGCCGAAGCCGACGACGGGCAGTCGAGCACGCCGCGCAGCCACTGGAACTTCGGCTCGGAGCCCCAGGCCCACGGGCATGCCGGATCGGTGTACTCGATCACCGTCAGCACCGCTTCCGCAGCGCGATCCTCCCTCGCCGCCGTCACGAGCACTCACCGTCCGCCGCCTTGCCCTCCCCCACATCCGCCCACAGGCTCGGCAAATTCACCACGATCCCCTCCTGGCTGCTGCGGGCGATCACCACGACGGCCTCCTCGGCGCCGGGGTTCTCCTCGCGGTGCGGGACGTAGGGCGGCACGAAGATGTAGTCCCCCGGCTCGGTCTCGATCCGCACCTCATCGGGCCCTTCGGCGAAGACGAAGACCGGATGGCCGGAGACGACGTAGATCGCGGTCTCGGCCTCGCCGTGGTGGTGGTCGCCGGAGCTGGTGGCCGGTGCGACGTGGGTCTGGCCCATCCACACCTTCGACGAGCCGACGGTCTTGCCGGACACGGCCTCGAGCCGCTTCATGCCGGTGGTCTGGCTGGTGTCCCCGCTCAGCTGTGCGCCGCGCACGTGGCGCAGCGCGGCGTGCCAGCGGTCCGATTCGGTCTCAGCTCTGTCGGTCATTTGAGGTCCATCCGTGTCGTGCGTGTCATCCGTGTGTGGGTGCGTGGCCCGGCGGGTTCAGACGGCCGGGGCGAGCCGGGCCCCGGCGAACAGGGCGGCGGCCTCGGCACTGGGCGCGTCGCCGATCAGGTCGGCGATCGAGACCGCGGCGAAGATCCCGGCCAGTCGGGCGCGCAGGCCCTGCCAGAGCACTTCGACGCGGTCGGCCGGGGCCGGGTAGCCGGACGGCTCGGGCACCTCGCCGTTGACGGTCAGCAACTCGCCGTCCACCGCGGCGACCACGTCGGCCAGCGAGATCTGCTCGGCGGCCCGGCCGAGCCAGTAGCCGCCCTCGCAGCCGCGCTGGCTGCGCACGAGGCCGGCCACCCGCAGGTCGCGCACCACGGATTTGAGGAAGCGGTACGGGATCTGCTGGTGCGCCGCGATGCTCTCACAGGTCAGCGGGCGCGAGCCGTCGGCCGCGAGGGAGACGAGCACGCGGACCGCGTAGTCGGTCCGAGCCGAGATGCGCATGGATTCGGGTCTCCTTGCCGCCGGTGGTGTACGCCCCGGCCGCCACACTGCGGGCCGGGGGCGGGAAGCGTTGCACGGGCGCGTCATGCGCGCACGGCCGTGCCGTGATCGCGATGGTGATCGTGATTCGGTGTTGCGCGGGGCACCTTACCAAAATAGACTCACGTCGGTGTCATTTGCTCGGCGTCCGCGGCACCGGACGCCTGGCCGCGCCACCCGCCCCGCGCGCCGCTGCTCAACGCGGCCGCGCGCCGGCCGGTCGGCCCGTCCGCCCCCGCACGCGCTCTCCCGCGCCGAGCAACGAAGGTTGTAACGACCATGGCGACCATCCTGACCGTTTCCGCGAGCCCGTCCGCCGTCTCGAAGTCCGCGGGCACCCGCCGCCGGGTGGACGAGCAGCTGGCCGGCCTCGGCCACACCGTGCACCCGCTCAATGTGCGCGACCTCCCCCCGGCCGCGCTGCTGGCCGCCGACACAGCGGACCCGGCGATCGCCGCCGCAGTCGAGCTGTTCGACCGCGCGGACGGCGTGGTCGTGATCACCCCGGTGTACAAGGCCTCGTATTCAGGTCTGCTCAAGACCCTGCTGGACCTGCTGCCGCAGTCCGGCCTGGCCGGCAAGGTCGTGCTTCCGCTGGCCACGGGCGGCTCGCCGGCCCACGTGCTCGTGCTCGACTACGCGCTGCGGCCGGTACTCAGCGCCCTGGGCTCCTCGCAGATCGTGCAGGGCTACTTCCTGCTCGACCAGGACATCGCGCGCACGGAAGCGGGGCAGGTGACGTTCTCGCCGGCCACGGGCGAATCGCTGGCGAGGGCCGTGGCAAGGTTCGCCGACTCGCTGGCGGTCCAGCCCCGCGAGCGGGACCGGGCCTTCGCCGCAGCCTGACACGTCAGAGCACCGACGATTGGAAGCCCGCAGAAGACGTCGTCAGGAAGGCGCAGACGGCGAGCATCAGAGCCGTCCCCGCGCCGAGGACGAGATAGAGCAGCAGCACACGCCGCTTCGCCACCATGACAGAGACCTCCCTCAGGTTGGTGCTCGACAAGGACCAGTCTTCTGTCCTGTGCCGCACCGGACCATCCGGAATGACCCCTGACTGACTCCGGGCCGATCTCAGGGGTCGCCTCAGGGTCGGCTCGGGGTCGACACTGCTGGAACGCAGCCTTCTAACAAAACTCAGCCGCGCACTCTCCGCGACGCTGGGACTTGGCCACGGCGGTGAGTTCGCTGGAACTTGAGGCGACCGCGGGGCCTGCTTGGCCACTCGGGCACAGCGCAAGGTGACCGCGGTACTCGAGTTGGAGGGCTGAGTCGGGTGGGCATCGTGCGGTGCGTTGGGGGTCGGCGGCTGGTGGTCGGGTGGCGTGCGGGGTGGGTTGTGCTGGTAGAAGATTTCGATGAAAAGGTGTATTTATCAGGCCTGGTAATGGTATACTGGGATCAGTGCTCATCGAACGGGGAAACTGATCATGTGCCACCAACCCATGCTGACCACCGCCGGAAACCCCGGCTCGCAGAGTGATGCGGAA
>DASYAE010000044.1:0-1516 GCA_036501535.1 Actinocrinis sp.
GGGATCGTCGGGACCAAGCCGACCTACGGCGGCAACTCGCGGTACGGGGTGGTCGCGTTCGCGTCGTCCCTGGACACGCCGGGACCGCTCAGCCGGACCGTCCTCGACGCCGCCCTGTTGCACGAGGCCATGTCGGGCCACGACCCGATGGACTCCACGTCCATCGACGCCCCGGTGCCGCCCGTGGCCGAGGCAGCGCGGCACGGGGACGTGGCCGGGCTGCAGATCGGCATCGTCAGCGAGTTCTCCGGCGACGGGTACCAGTCCGGCGTGATGACGCGGTTCGCCGAGGCGGTTGAACTGCTTGAGTCGCTCGGCGCGAAGGTCACCGAGATCAGCTGCCCGCACTTCAGGTACGCGCTGCCCGCTTACTACCTGATCGCGCCGAGCGAGGTCTCGTCCAACCTGGCCAGGTTCGACGGCATGCGTTACGGCCTGCGGTCCGGCAGCGGCTCGGCCGAGGAGGTCATGGCGGCATCCCGGGCGGAAGGCTTCGGCGCGGAGGTGAAGCGGCGGATCATGCTCGGCACCTACGCCCTGTCCAGCGGCTACTACGACGCCTACTACGGCAAGGCCCAGCAGGTGCGGACGCTGATCATCAGGGACTTCGACAACGCGTTCAGCCAGGTGGACGTCCTCATCTCGCCGCCGACGCCGACCACCGCGTTCGACATCGGCGAGCGCGTCGACGACCCGATGGCGATGTACCTGGCGGACCTGTGCACGATCCCGTCCGACCTGGCCGGCAACGCGGCGATCTCCGTGCCGATCGGGCTCGCGCCGGAGGACGGCCTGCCGGTTGGCCTGCAAGTGATGGCGCCGCCGCTGGCCGACGACCGGCTGTACCGGGTGGCCGCCGCGGTCGAGACGGCGTTTACCGAACGGTGGGGGCACCCGCTGCTCGTCGAGGCGAGGGGGCTGTCGTGACTGTTTCATATGAAGAGGCGCTGCAGAAGTACGAGCCGGTCTTCGGGCTTGAGACGCACGTCGAGCTCGGCACCGCGACCAAGATGTTCTGCGGCTGCATCACGACGTTCGGCGCCGACCCGAACAGCCACACCTGCCCGGTCTGCCTCGGCCTCCCGGGCTCGCTGCCCGTGGTGAACGCGGCGGCCATCGAGTACGCGATCAAGATCGGCCTGGCGCTGAACTGCTCGATCGCGTCGTGGTGCCGGTTCGCCCGGAAGAACTACTTCTACCCGGACATGCCAAAGGACTTTCAGATCTCGCAGTACGACGAGCCGCTGTGCACGGACGGGTACCTGGACGTGGCAGTGGGCGGTTCGACGGTGCGGGTTGGGATCGAGCGGGTGCACCTGGAGGAGGACACCGGCAAGTCGCTGCACGTCGGCGGCGCGACCGGCCGTATCCAGGGCGCCGAGTACTCGCTCGTGGACTACAACCGGGCCGGCATCCCCCTCGTCGAGATCGTGACCAAGCCAGTGCCGGGCACGGGGTCCATGGCACCGGAGGTCGCGAAGGCATACGTGACCGAACTGCGAGACATGCTGCGGTC
>DASYAE010000045.1:0-4488 GCA_036501535.1 Actinocrinis sp.
CGCGCCGGACGCAGCCAGTGTCCCGGCCGGGCTGCCGACCTGCGGCAGGCTGCCGTTAAGGCCCCGCCGGCTGTGCGGGCCGTGTTCCATCGCGAGCAGGACGGCGCCGCCCCATTCGCCGCCGAGCGCGATGCCCTGCACAACGCGGGACGCCACGAGCAGGATCGGCGCCACGAGGCCGAACGTGCTGAACGGCGGCAGGATGCCGATCACGATGGTCGAGATGGCCATCATCAGCAGGGTGACGAGCAGCGTCGTCTTCCGGCCGGCCCGGTCACCGTAGTGGCCGAAGATCGCCGCGCCGATCGGGCGGGCCACGAACGCGACAAAGAACGTCGCGAACGACGCGAGCGCCCCGGCGAGCGCCGAGAAGTGCGGGAAGAACAGATGGGGGAACACCAGCGCCGATGCTGTCGCGAAAAGGTTGTAGTCGTACCACTCGATGATCGTGCCGATGGTGCTGGCTGCAGCGATGCGGGCTGTCCGGTGCTTGCGCGTCGCGGCCAAGCCGGAGACCTGTGCGCTAGTCACGATTGTCCGTCCTCCGGATCGGAAGTGGGCGTCAGGCGACACTCGTCTGATAGGGGAGATGAGTCAGCAGGCGTTCCAGGTCCGCCTTGTTGTTGTAGGCGTGCAGGCTGACCCGAAGGTGGCCTCGGCGCACAGAGATCCGGATGTGGTTCTCCTCGAGCCGCCCCGCGATCGCTTCGAAATCGGGGGCGTCGAAGACGACAATGCCGGCGCGGCGGGCGCTGTCAACCGGAGTGATCACGTGGTAGTTGCGCCGGATGAGCTCCTCGACAAGGAAGTCGGCGAGCGCTGTCACATGCTGTTCCACGACCTGGGTACCGACCTCCGAGAGCAGGCTGAGGGCGGCGTCCAGGGCGAAAAGCCCGGCATAGTTGTGGTTCCCGGTCTCGAACCGGGCCGCGCTGTGGTGCAGCCGGTAGCCGATGATGTCGCCGAGGTCGGACTCGTGGCTGCCGCCCCGTTCGACGGCCGGCACGGAGAGAAACGGCGGGCGGAGCCGGTCCTGCCACTCTGCGCGGCAGTACAGCACGCCCTGGCCGTACATGCTGAGCAGTCCTTTTTGCGTGGCGGCCGCCAGGCCGTCGGCGCCCAGCTCGCGGACATCAGTGTGCACGATGCCGAGCGACTGGGCCGCGTCCACGAGCAGGAAGATGTCCCTGGGACGGCAGATCGCGGCCAGCGCCGCGATGTCGGGCCGCCCGCCCGTCATGGACGAGACAGCCGAGACGGTCACCACCCGGGTGCGCTCGTCGATCGCCGCGCCGAATTCCTCCGGCGAGATCACGCCCCCGCGCAGCGGCACGAACCGCACCTCCAGGCCGGCCTGCTGCCGGTGCTGCCACGGGTAGATGTTGTTGGCGTGCTCGAACTCGGGACAGACCACCACGTTGTCGCCGGGCTCCAGGCCGAGGCCCGTGGCGATGGTGTTGAGTCCGTCGGACGTATTCTTCATGAACGCGATCTCGGCGGGGTCGGCCGACAGCAGCGCCGCGGTGCGCGCGCGGATCTCCTCCGCGCGGGCGAGCCAGCGGTCCTTCTCGGCCCCCTGGGCCTGGCAGACGTTCAGGTAGGCATCCATCTCCCGCCGGACCCGGTCAGCCATAGGCGCCCGGCCTGCGATGTCTAGGTAAGTCAGGTTGCGGAAGACCTGGAATTCCTCCCGGAGCTGAGCCGGGGTCATCGCGGCGCGCGCGGTTGCCGGCATCATGGTGTCGTTACCTCCGTCTCGCCGGTTGCTTCTGTCTCGCCGGGATCCGTCTTGCCCTGCGCGCGGTCCGTGCGGGCCAGTTCGTCCTCCCGCAGGCTCGCAGGGCCGTACCCGGCGCCCCCGGGAGTGTCGACGCGCAGCACGTCGCCCCGCTTCAGCACCAGGCCGCGCACGACGCTGGGAAGCCGCCGTTCGTCGTCGCGGCCGGGGTTCAGGACGAAGCCGCCGAGCCCGCCGTCCTCCCCGCCGTCACGGCCGACCGCGGGGCAGTGGTGGCGCTCTCCGGTCAGCGAAATCTCCGCCTCCTCGGCAAGGACGCGGTAGTCGCGGCGGATTCCCAGCCCACCGCGCCTGCGGCCGGCGCCGGACGAACCGGGCAGCAGCTCGTAGCGTTCGACTCGCAGCGGGAAGGCCTGCTCTAGAGGCTCGACGGGGAGGTTCGCGGCGCCCGAGGCGTAGATCCGCACGGCGTCCCAGCCGTCGCTGCCCGCCCGCGCACCCATCGCCCCGGCGAGAGTCTCGTAGTCGACGAAATATCGCCCGCTGCGCGGGTCGGTGCCGGCGAAGATCGCTAGCTGGTGTGGGGCCGAGCCCGCTACCGCCCGGTGCGGCGCCGCCAGCGACAGCGCCCCGACGAACGCGTCGGCGAGCACCCCGCAGGTCAGCGCCCGGGCGCCGACGGGAGCGGGCGCGACCGGGTTGACCAGGCAGCCCTCCGGCGCGATCAGCCGGATCGAGCGGTAGAGCCCGTCGTTGGCTGCGATGGCCGGGTCCAGCAGCGTCTTTACGACGCAGAACGCGGTGGCGGCCAGCGCGTCCCGGGGCACGTTGCGCCCAGAGGCGACCTGCTCGCTGGTTCCGGTGAAGTCGAAGGTCAGCGTCTGCGGGGTGACGGTCAGCGTGACCCGGAACGCCAGCGGCTCCCCGTGATCGGGATCGAGCGGATCGAGGTACTCGGTGTGCCGGAACTCTCCCGCCCCTAGCTCGGCGAACCGCGCCGTGATGCGCCGTTTCGTCGCCTCGAGCAGCGCGTCGGTGTGCGCGCGCAGCAGGGCGCTGCCGTAGCGCTGGCACAGTTCCGCTACACGCCGCTGCGCGACCCGGTTGGCCGCGATCTGCGCGCGCAGGTCCCCGGACCGGTCTTCCGGGACCCGGGAGTTGAGGCGGACGATCGCCAGGATGTCCTCGCGCAGTTCCCCGGCGGCGAGCAGCCGGACCGGCGGGATGCGCAGCCCTTCCTGGTAGATGTCGCGGCAGTCCGCGGACTCCGAGCCCGGCACCATGCCGCCGACGTCGGAGTGGTGCGCGCAGTTGGCGGCGAACCCGACCAGCTCGCCATCATGGAAGAGCGGGGCGACCAGGTTGAAGTCGGGCAGGTGCGATCCGCCGCCGTGATACGGGTCGTTGGCGAGGAACATGTCGCCCGGGGCCAAGGACCCGGCCGGGAACCGCTCGAGCACCCGCCGGACCGAGCCGAGCATCGACCCCATGTGCAGGGGGAGCCGCTGGGACTGCGCGAGCACCCGCCCGCCGGAGTCGAACAGCGCGGTCGAGCAGTCGGCCCGCTCCTTGATGTTGGGCGAGTAGGCGGTCTGGATCAGCGCGGTGCTCATCTCGTCGGTGACCGAGAGCAGCGCGCTGCCGATGACCTCAGTCGTCACGGGATCCAGTCGCGCGTCCGCGGGAATGACGTCACTCATTCGGACTCCTCAATGAGCAGGTTGCCGGCCGTGTCGACCCGCGCCCGTTGGCCGGGCAGGACGACAGTGGTGGAATCGAGCTGCTGGACGATGGCGGGACCCAGCAGGCTCGTGCCCGCGCCGAACGAGGCGCGTTCGTACACCGGGCAATCGACCGCTGATCCGGCCTCCGCGAAGTAGACCTTCCGGACGGCGGCAGGCTCGGCCGGCCCGGCGGCGGGCAGCAGCGTCACCGTGCCGATCTCCGCGGCGGGTGCCGTCACGGTGAGCCGGATGGTGACCGCCTGCACGCGTTCCGCGGGTGCCGCGTAGCCGTACCGTTCCTCGTGCCTGCGGTGGAAGGCGGCGACCGCCACGGCGAGCGCGCCGTCGTCCGGGTCCCGGTCGATCCCCACAGCGAGCTGGTAGTTCTGGCCGGCGTAGCGCAGTTCGATGGTCGCTTCGTAGCGCGCCTCGTCCGGCCCGACGCCCTCCCCGTCGAGCCAGCCGGCCGCGCGGCCGGACAGGCCGGCGAGAGCGTCCCGCAGCGCGGGCAGGCCGGCGGCGTCGGCGTTGGTGAGGCAGGTGGCGCTGAAGTCGGCGCGCAGGTCGGCGGCCAGCGCCCCGAAGGCGCACAGGATGCCCGGTGCCGGCGGCACCAGGACGCGCCGGATGCCGAGTTCGCGGGCCAGCCGCGCGGCGTGCAGCCCGCCCGCGCCGCCGAACGACATCAGCGTGAAGTCGCGCGGGTCGGTGCCCCGTTCAACGGAGATCGCGCGCACGGCGCGCACCAGGCTGGCCTGGAGCACCCGGAGGATGCCGTCGGCGGCCTGCTCGGTGCTCATGCCGAGGGGGTCGCCGATCCTGGCGGCGATCGCGCCGCGCGCCGCCTCGACGTCAACCCGGAGCGTCCCGGCCAGCGGGGCGTCCGGATGCAGGTAGCCGAGCACCACGTTCGCGTCGGTCACGGTCGGCTCGATGCCGCCGTGCCCGTAGGACGCGGGTCCCGGCCGCGCGCCGGCACTGCGCGGCCCGACCTTGAGCAGGCCGCCGTCGTCCACCCAGGCGACC
>DASYAE010000046.1:0-66637 GCA_036501535.1 Actinocrinis sp.
CTCGTCCAGGCGCGCGCTCCAGGCGTCCCCGCAGACCTGCTCGCCGCTGATCGGCCGGGTCACCCCGGCGGCCGCGGGCTCGGAGCGGTCCGGCGCGCCGTCCGCCGCCCAGAACCGGGCGGCCAGGATCGTGCCGCGGTCCGACGACGAGTCGAGGTCGAACACGTCCGCCGCCCGGGCGACAGCGCCGAGGCCGATGCCCAGGGAGCCGACCGGCGAGATGCCGTCACGCATCGCCTCGGCGACGTCGGCGATCCCGGGCCCGCGGTCCACGGCGAGCACCTCGATGCCTGCATGCGCCTCGGTGCGCACCACCCGCAGCAGCAACGCGCCCTCGACCGCGTGCTTGTGCAGATTGCTGGCCACCTCGGAGACCGCCAGGGCCACGTCCGCGGACCGCTGCTCACCGAGGCCGATCCGCAGGGCGAGCGCGCTGGCCACGCCGCGGGCGGCGCCGAAGGCGTCGCGGTACCAGGCGATGTCGTCGGACTCGAGCAGGGTGATCGGCACGGCTCACCGGCCCCACTTGGTGACGGTCACGGTGGTTCCGCGGTCCGGCGCGGAGTCGATGTCGAACTCGTCGACCAGCCGTCGCGACCCGCTCAGGCCCAGGCCGAGGCCGGTTCCGGAGCTCCATCCGTCGGTCAGCGCCTGGTCCAGGTCGGCGATGCCGGGCCCGGAGTCCTCGAAGATCGCCTGCACGCCGCGCCGCGTACCGTCCTGCACCAGGGAGACCCGGATCGTCCCGCCGCCGCCGTAGGTCAGGGTGTTGCGGGCCAGCTCGCTGGTCGCCGTGACCAGCTTGGTCTGCTCCACCAGCGAGAGGCCGCACTCCTGCGCGAGCGTGCGCACGAACTGGCGCGCGCGCACCACGTCGTCGTTCGACGCGATGGGAAGCAGAGTCGACTCGGCCCGGAGGGTCATACGCGGTTCGGATCCCAGAAGGCGGAGCCCGGGCCGCGCGGACCGGACCACCCGGCCTGATCCGCCGGTCCCGCGTCGTCCTCGTCGTCAGCGCCGTCGCCCGCCCGGCCCATGTCGCGCAGCACGCTGTCCAAGCTGAGCGCGGTGCGCACGCTGCCGAGCGAGAGACCGAGCTCGACCAGGGTGATCGCGACGGCCGGGCGCATGCCGACCACGACGGTCTGCGCGTCGAGCACCCGCGCTATCGCGGCGATCGTGGCGAGCATGCGGCCGACGAAGGAGTCGACGATCTCGACCGCGCTGATGTCGATCACCACGTGGTGCGCGCCGGTGCGGGAGACCCGCTCGGCGAGGTCGTCCTGGAGGTTGAGCACGGCCTGGTCGTCGAGGTCGGTCTGGATGGAGACCAGCAGCACCTCGCCGAGCCGCTGGATCGGGACGCGGTCGGTCACCGTGCCCGCCCGGGCCGCCTGTTGACGTCCACCCCGGAGCGGCTGAGGGCGTGCCGGAGCGCGTCGGCGAGGGTGCCCTTGGTGACGATGTCGCCGAACTCGATGCCCAGCGCGACGATCGTCTGCGCGATCTGCAGCCGGATGCCGGAGATGGTGCACTCGGCGCCCATCAGCCGCGCCGCGACGACGGTCTTGAGCAGGTGCTGGGCGACCTGGGTGTCGACCGCGGGCACTCCGGTGATGTCGATGATGGCCTGCTCGGAGCCGGTGTCGACCAGCGCCTGCAGCAGGTTCTCCATGACCACCATGGTGCGGCTCGAGTCGAGCGTGCCGACCAGCGGGACCGCGATGACGCCGTCCCAGAGCTTGACCACCGGCGTGGAAAGCTCGAGCAGCTCCTCGGCCTGTGCGCTGATCAGTTCCTCGCGCGTGCGGGCATACATCTCGACCGTGAAGAGGCCGAGGTCGTCGAGCAGGAGGGAGAACTTGAGGTACGCAGCCACGTCCGCAGCGTCGCCGCGCGCGCTGAGCATCGGCTCCAGGACCCGCTTGAGCGCGAAGACGCCGATCGCGGTCTCGGTCGGGGTGAAGCCCTGGCGGGCCCTGGTCCGAGACAGCTCGGCCAGCAGCGCCCGCACCTCGGCGTAAGCCTCGTCGTGCATGTTCAGGCTGCCGGTGCGCAGCGCGGCGCTCAGCGCGCGGTAAAGCTCGCGTAGCTCGGTGTCGACCTCGGCGCTGCTCACCCGGCCCTTCAACGTGTCGGAGACCGCGGCAACCCACTGCGCGGCGAGATCTTCCCCCTTGACCGAGAGCAGCTTGACCAGCCGCTCCGCGTCATCGGATTTCGCCATAACCGCTCCCTAGCCTCGTCGGCGCCCGCGGCCAGAGCGCATCCCGGGGTCATTAGTCGTCAGGCAGCCTAAGCCATTGCTGCGGAACTCACACAAGCGCCCATTCGGCACCGCATGGTGTGCGGGACGCGGCGTCAGCGGGGCACCGGGGTCAGGCCGTTGGCCACCGCGAACCGCGCGGCCTCGACCCGGCTGCGCAGGCCGAGCTTGCGGTAGATGGTGGCGAGGTGCCGCTCGACGGTGGAGACGCTCAGGTGGAGCTGCGCCGCGATCTCCCGGTTCGGCAGCCCGCGGCCGAGCAGGCCGAGGACCTCGGCCTCGCGCGCGGTGATGCCGGCCGGCGGCGGGGTGCGGCCCAGCTCGCCCACCTCGACCAGCGCGGCCCGGACGGCGGCCAGGCGGGAGGCGTTCGCGATGTCCACGGCGAGGGCTTCGGCGTCGCGCAGGTGCTTGACCGCCTCGCCGCGGCGGCCGAGCCGGTGCAGCGACCGGCCGAGGCCGGTCAGCGCGACCACGACGTCGTGCTGGTTCCCCGCGGCGCGGTGGGCCTCGACGGCCTCGGCGTAGTGCGCGGCGGCGGCGTCCCAGTCGCCGCGGTCCTCGTCGAGCTGGCCCTGGTTGCAGCGCAGCACGCCGGTGAGCTGCCGGTCGCCGAGGCTGGCGTAGAGCTGTACGGCCTCTTCGATCGCACGCTCGGCGCGGCCCATGTAGCGGCCGCGGATGAGCACGTCGGCCAGGTTGAGCAGGCCGAGCGCGACCGCGCGGGGCTCGCCGATCTGACGCTTGATCAGCAGCGACTCCTCGAGCAGCTCGCGCGCCCGGTCCAGGTCGCCCTCGTCGAGGGTGAGCAGGGCCAGGTTGTTGAGGCTCACCGAGATGGCGCGCCGGTCGCCGAGGGCGCGGCGCAGATCCATCGCCCGCTCGAAGTAGCGGCGGGCGGCCGGCTGGTCGCCCGTATAGCGGTACGCGGAGCCGACGGCGGTCGCAGCCAACGCGGCCTGCTCCCGTTCGCCGTGGCTCTCGAGGATGCGCAGGGCCGCAGCGCCCTGGTCGGCCGCGCCGGAGTAGTCGCCGTTCTCGTTCGCCAGAACGGCCGAGGACGCCAGCGCCTTCCCGCTCGGCACGCTGCGCCGGTCGTGCGGCTCGGCGAGGAACCGGGCCAGCCACGAGCGGCCCTCGGCCAGCCGCCCGCTGGTGAGCCACCAGCGCCAGAGCGCGGCGCTCGTGTTGAGGCCGAGCTCGGTCTGCCCGTGCTCGGCGGCCCAGAGCAGGGCCTGCTCGATGTCCGGCCACGCGGCGCTCATGCGCGAGCGCCACCGCGGCGCGTCGGCGGTGGTGAGGGCCTGCTCGCTGTCGGTCGCGACCGTGGTGAAGTGCCGGGCGTGCGCTTCGGGAAGCGTCCGGCCGAGGTCGGTGCCGGCCAGGCGCTCGGCGGCGAACTCGCGGACGGTCTCGAGCAGGATGAAGCGGTTCTGCAGGCCGTCGCCGCGCACGTGCAGCCACGAGGCGTCGACCAGGGCCCTGACGGAGTGGACGAGCTCGGTGAACGGGATCGCGGTGATCGCGGCGGCGTCCTCGACGGTGAAGGACCCGGCGAAGACGCTCAGCAGGCGCAGCAGCGCCTGCTCGGGGGCGTCGAGCAGGTCGTAAGAGGCCTCGATGACGCCGCGCAGGGTGCCGGCCTCGGCGGCGCCGGACCGGCCGCCGAGCAGCGAGGCGCGGTGGCCGAGGATCTCGTCCACGGACAGCGTGCCGGTCCAGCCGGCGATCAGCTCGATGGCGAGCGGCAGGCCGCCGAGCCGGCGGCACAGCTCGCCGACGGCCGGCCCGGCGCCGGCGAGGTCGAACCGGGGCACGCGCTCGCGCGCCCGCGCGACGAAGAGCCGCACGGCGTCGGAGGCGGCGACCTCCCCCGGCCCGGCGGCGGGCGCCGGGCAGCCGAGCGGCGGGACGGCCCAGGAGACCTCTTCGAGAGCGCCGAGCGCGCGCCGGCTGGTGACGACGATCCGCAGCTCCGAGACGCCGTCGAGCAGCATGGAGGCGACGACGGCGACCTCGTCGCGGACGTTCTCGGCGGCGTCGAGCAGCAGCAGCCGCGGCTCGTCGCCGAGGGCCGAGACGAGCGATTCGGCGGCCGGCGCGTCGGCGCGGTCGCGGGCGCCGACGGCCGCGGCGATGGCGGTGGTGAGCTGGCGCGGCTCGCGCACCGACTCGAGCGGGACGAATGCGGTCGGCAGGCCGGGCGCGAGGCGGCGGGCGAGTTCGGCGGCCAGCCGGGTCTTGCCGGTGCCGCCGGGTCCGACGAGGCTGAGCAGCCGGTGCGAGGCGACCGCGTCGGACAGCTCGGCGAGCTCTGCTTCGCGGCCGACGAAGGCGGAGGTGAAGCCGTAGTCGGGCGGTGCGGTGGACGCGGTGGGTGCGGCAGGCTCACCGGCGCCGGCACTGGCAGCAGTCGACGTCTCGGATTCGGGCGCCGCCGGCGCGGTACCAGCTCCGGGCCGGATGCTGCTCGCGGGCGCACTGCGTGCCATCGGGACCGACGCGCTCGGTGCGGTGCCGGACGGGGGCGCCGAGGCAGGCGGCTGACGCGCCTCCTGCTCGAGCTGGGCCAGTGCCTCGATCGCGCGCTCGGACATGCGGCTGCGGCCGGTCTCCCAGCGGTTGACGGTGGCGAACGAGACGCCGAGCCGGCGGGCCAGCCGCTCCTGGCTCAGCCCGAGCCGCGCACGCAGTCCGCGCAGCCTCGCCGGCAGATCTTCGTCGGGTGCGCCGTGGTCGGCGGAGGAGGTCACGAGACGCACCACCGCCCCTGCGCCACGGCGCATATCAGCGCCGTCCCGCCCCCAGCGCAGGTCACTGCTTCGACCGGCAGGCGTGAGCCCGCCGCAGTGGCAGTCCGCCGGATCGCTGGCATGGCTGTCCTCACTGCCGCTCTGTGCCCTGGCTCGCCGGTTCGGCAGGCCTCTGGCGACAAGAGCGCATCTCACGATGGTGGAAGTGTCGCACATGTCGCGAAGCCGGTCCGCGGGATCCCGGAAATCGAGCGCATTTCGCAGCCGATTCCGCTGCCTTCACGCGCGCCGAGGACGCGAATCGCTCGTGCGCCGGCAGAACCGAGACCGCGATGCGATGCGCTCCGGTCAGCCGAACAGAACCTCGGCCAGCGCGGTGAATCCGGGCATCGGGTCCGATCCGTCGGTGAGCACCTGCACGGCGACGTGATCGGCCCCGGCATCAAGGTGCTGCGTGACTTGCGCGACGGCCGTCGCCGCGTCGCCGTGCGCGATCACCGCGTCGACCAGCCGGTCGCTGCCCTCGCCGGCGAAGTCGGGCTCGCCGAAGCCGAGGCCCGTCAGCATCCTCCGGTAGTTCGCCAGCGGGAGGTACCGGTCCACCAGCAGCCGACGGCCGACCGCCCGGGCCCGGTCCGGATCCGCGTCGACGACCACTTTCTGCTCCGGCGCGAGCAGGACGCCGGCGCCGACGATCTCCCTCGCCCGGCGGGTGTGCTCCGGCGTGGTCAGGTAGGGATGCGCGCCGGCCGTGCGCTCGGCGGCGAGCTTGAGCACCTTCGGCCCCAGCGCGGCGAGCAGCCGCCGCTCGGCCGGCACGCCCTCCGCGTCGAGCACGTCGAGGTAATCCACCAGCGCTTCGAACGGCCTGGCGTAGGCGGCGGTGTTCTCGCTATGGCCGACTCCGACGCCGAGGATGAAGCGGCCCGGATGCCGCGCCTCGATCCGGTGGTAGGCGGCCGCGATTCCCGGCGCCGCGTCCTTCCAGATGTTGACGATGCCGGTCGCCACCTTGAGTTCCGAGGTCGCGTCCAGCAGTTCCTCGACGATCGCCAGGTCGCCGCCGGGCGAGGCGCCGATCCAGACCGTCCGATAGCCCAGGCGCTCCAACTGCGCGGCCAGAGCGCCCGACAGCCCCGCCTCCGAACGCCAGATGCCGACCCTGCCCAGTCCGTCGATCATGCGCGCAGCTTATATCGGCAAGCCGCGCGCCCGCGTCACTGCTTGCGCTGCGTGAAGCTGAACCAGTTGCCTGAGTCGTCGCGCATGATCGCCTCGACGCCGTAGGGGCGTTCGGCCGGCGGCTGGGTGAATTCGACGCCGCGGTCGCTGAGCGCGGCGTGGTCGGCCCGGCAGTCGGTGGTCGAGATCACGCCGGGGCTCAGCGCGCCCTTCGCGAGCAGGGCCCGGACCTGTTCGGCGGTCTCCGCGTCGAGCATCGAGTGGGCCGGGTCCATCAGCAGCCAGTCCTGGCTCGTCGCGCCCTGCGGCCGCACGGTGAGCCAGCGCATGCCGTTGTCCAGCGTGACGTCGGTGGTCACCTCGCAGCCGAGCTGCCTGGTGTAGAACTCCTTGGCCGCGTCCTGATCCAGCACCCAGATGGACACGATCGAGATTCCGGTGATCATCTTCCGCCTCCTGACTCGTGATCGACGAGACAAAAGTAAGCCGTCGCAGGTCCGCCGGGCTTATCCGAAATCACGCTCTTCAGGCGGCGCGGCGGGCAGGCCGGCGCGCCACATCAGGGCGAAGCAGCCCGGGATCGGAGCTGGGCCGCCGCGCCGCGCCGCCTCCTTCTGGTAGGCCGACGGCGAGCAGCCGACCAGCTCGGAGAAGCGGCGGCTGAAGGTGCCGAGGCTGGTGAAGCCGACCAGCAGGCACACCTCGGTGACCGTCAGGTTGACCGAGCGCAGCAGCTCACAGGCCCGCTCGACGCGGCGCTGGGTGCGGTAGCGGCCGGGCGTCTCGCCGTAGGCGGCCTCGAAGGCCCGGATGAACTGCCCGGTGGAGTAGCCGGCCGTCAAGGCCAGTGCGGCGACGCTCAGCTGGTCGGCGAAGTCCCGGTCGATCCGGTCGCGGGCTCTGCGCAGGGCGCGAAGCGAGTTCACGTCGGTTCGCCCGCGGCCGGGACCGGCGGTCTTGACCGGTGCGGGCAGGCCCGCCAGCCGCGTCGCGATCGCTGTCATGGACCCGGTCTATCAGCTCGGGCCGACTGACGCGCCGTCAACCGGTGGGCAGCCCGAGGCGGGTTGCCCCGGGCGCCCGCGGATGCCGCCGGTTCAGGTGGCCGGCTGGACGGACGAGAGTATCTGCGCGCGCAGCCGCGCCGGCGACACGCCGAGCTTGCGCAGGATGATCGGCGGCACGCCGCCGTCGTCGGAGAGCAGCGCCAGGGCGAGGTGCTCGACGCCGATCCGCTCGCTCTTCAGCCGTTGCATTTCGCGTTCTGCGCGCACCAGGCAGACGCGGGTGCGGCGGGTCATCGGCAGATGGTGTCCGCGGTTGCCGGGCCGGGTGAGCCGGACGATGAGCCCGCGCTTCTGCAGCGGTTCGGCTGAGCGCTCGCGGGGCCGGAACCGGGCGAAGGCCCGGGACTGCGGCCGCATCTGAGGCAGCGTCAGCGCTTCGGCGCCGAACGCGGCTTCTATGCGGGCGCGCACCTGGTCGAGGTCGATGCCGATGGTGCTCAGCGCGTCGCCGTCGATCCGGTCGAACAAGCTGGCGCGCTGCGCGGTCGCGGACCAGGTCGGCGAGGTCAGCCGCACCAGTTCCGCCTGGACCCGCAGCGCGGTGACCCCGCGGTCGCGCAGGATCTCGCCGACGGCGCCCGGCGCCGAGGCCAGGCCGTAGAGGACGTGCTCGCCGCCGACCCAGCGGTGGCCGAGATCGTGCGCCTGCTCGTTCGCGCGGACGAAGACGTTTCGGACGTCCTCGCTGACCGGCTGGTCGCCCATCAGGCCCTCCCGGTCCGACGGCCGTGCTTGCGGTGCACGGTCTGCTTGGTGACGCCGAGCCGCTCGGCGATCTGCTGCCAGGACCAGCCGAGCCGGCGGGCGTTGGCGACCTGCAGGGTCTCGAGTTCCTCGGTCAGTGTGCGCAGCGCCGCGACCGCGCGTAGCCCGATGTCGGGATCGTTGCTCGCGGCGCTGTCGGTCAGAGTGAGTGTCGCGGTCATACTCGTCAGCATAAGCTGACGATCCGCGCGGCGTCAACATATGCTGACGGCGAGCCGGATCAGGCTCATACCCGAGTAGGGGGTCGGCTCGTCCCGCGGTGGCATGCCGCGTACGGCGGCGAGCGGGCATGCTGGGGGAATGAGTGCTTCGACGGTTCTCGGGGCCGGGCTCGACGCGCCCCGGCCGATGCGGACGGCATGGCCGGGAACACTGGTGAATCGCCTCGGCACGGTGTCCGTGAAGCTTTATCGAGCGCGACGCGGCGCGGTCGGCGACGCCGTCCTGCTCACCCTCGCCTCGTTCGCGCTCCTCGGCCACCGGCACGGGCTGGCGATGTCGGTCATCGTCCCGCTGAACCTGATGGCCACGGTCCCGCTCGCGGCCTCGCGGCGGTACCCCGGGCTCGCCCTGGCGACGGTGCTCACGGCCAGCGCCGGATTCATCGTCTTCGGCCGGCTGTCCTGGCCGCTGCCCGCGGTGGCGGGCTGGCTGGCCGCGCTCGTGCTGTGCCCGCTGCTGCTGCCCCGGCGCACCGCCTTCACAGCCTTCTGCTACAGCGAGGCGGTCGTCGTCTGCGCCGCGCTGGCCTCGAGTGCGCGCAACAACACGCCGTGGGACGCGACCGCGGCGGAGGCCCTGGCCGTACTGGCCACCTGGGGGCTGGGCGAGAGTCTCCGGGTCCATCGGCAGTCGGCCGCCGAGCAGAAGGCCGCCGCCGAGTTCGTCCAACAGCTGCAGGAGCGCGACGCGGTCGCCCGCGAGCGCGCGGCGATGGCCCGGGAGCTGCACGACGTCGTCGCGCACCATGTCTCGATCATCGCGGTACGCGCGGCCACCGCGCCGTACGACCGGCCGGATCTGCCCGAGCCGGCCCGGGCCGTCCTGGACGAGATCGCCGGACAGGCCCGCGCCGCGCTGGCCGAGCTGCGGACCGTGCTCGGCGTGCTGCGCGCGGACGGGACGCAGGCCGATCACAGCCCGCTGCCGGGCCTCAGCGACATTCCCGCGCTGGTGCAGCGCATCTCGGACAGCGGGACCGCGGTCGCGCTGAATGTCGCCGGGCCGGCGCGGGAGTTGCCCGGTTCCGTCGAGCTCTGCGGCTACCGGCTCGTGCAGGAGTCGCTGACCAACATCAAGCGCCACGCTCCCGGAAGCCGTGCCCGGGTCGATGTCGAGTACCTGCCCGACGGGCTGCTGATCCGGGTGCGGGACGACGGCGGCGGCCGGGCGGCACCGGCGCCGGTGCGGACCGGCCGGCCGCTCGAGCCGCAGCACGGTTTCGGCCTGGCCGGCATGCGGGAGCGCGTCGCAGTGCTCGAGGGCAGCCTGGAGGCCGGCCCGCATCCCGACGGCGGATTCCTCGTCACCGCCCGCCTTCCGGTGCCGGTATCAGTGTCGGTGTCAGTGCCGGACGATCCGGCGTGAGCGGGACGCCGCCCGCCGACGACCGTCTGAGCGTCCTGATCGCCGACGACCAGGCCGTGGTGCGGCTCGGCTTCGCCGCGCTGGTCGGCTCGCAGCCCGACCTGCGCGCGGTCGGCAGCGCCGGCGACGGGCGCGAGGCCGTGCGGCTGGCCGGGGAGCTGCGGCCGGACGTGGTGCTGATGGACATCCGGATGCCGGTGATGAACGGGATCGAGGCGACCCGGGAGATCCGCGCCGCGCACCCGGATACCAGGGTCCTGATCCTGACCACGTTCGACCTCGACGACTACGTCTACGAGGCGCTGCGCGCCGGGGCCGGCGGCTTCCTGCTCAAGGACGCCACGCCCGAGCAGATCCTCGAGGCGGTGCGGGTGGTCGGCGCCGGGGACGCGCTGCTCGCGCCGGCGCCGACCCGGCGGCTGATCGCGCAGTTCGCCGGGCGGGCCCGGCTGCGGCCGCCGCCGCAGATCGGCCGGCTGACCCCGCGCGAGCACGAGATCCTGCTGCTGGTGGCGCGCGGCCTGGCCAACGCGGAGATCGCCGGGCGGCTGCACCTGGCCGAACAGACGGTGAAGAGCCACGTCAGCGCGGTGCTGGCGAAGCTCGGCCTGCGCGACCGGGTGCAGGCGGTGGTCCTCGCCTACGAGTCGGGCCTGGTCACCCCGGGCGAGAGCGCGCGGCAACCGGATCCGGCGGAGGGGTCCGGCTCCCGCTGAAGTACCGGAACCGGGCCCGGAACCGGCTACTCGCGGGGGAGGCGCCGGTCGGCCGGTCCGCCCTACCGTCAGGGCCATGAGAAACCACCGCGCACCCGCCCGGCCGGATCCGGGCGGCGCCGCGCCGTTCCGCTCACGCAGCAGCAGGGGGCTGCGATGATCGAGGCGCAGGCGCTGACGAAGCGCTACGGCACCACGGTCGCCGTCGACGACCTCTCCTTCTCCGTCCGCCCCGGCCGCGTCACCGGCTTCCTGGGGCCCAACGGCGCAGGCAAGTCGACCACCATGCGCATGATCGTCGGGCTCGACCTGCCGACGTCCGGCGCGATCACCGTCGGCGGCCACGCGTACCGCGAGCTGCGCCGTCCGCTGCACCACGTCGGCGCACTGCTGGAGGCGCGCGCCTGGCACAGCGGGCGCAGCGCGTACAACCATCTGCTCTGCCTGGCCCAGAGCAACGGCATCGGCCGGCGCCGCGTCGGCGAAGTGCTCGACCTCGTCGGCCTGGCCGGCGTGGCGCGGCGGCGGGCCGGCGGGTTCTCGCTCGGCATGGGCCAGCGGCTGGGCATCGCCGCCGCGCTGCTCGGCGATCCGCCGGTAATCGTCTGCGACGAGCCGGTCAACGGGCTCGACCCGGAGGGAATCTCGTGGATCCGCGGGCTGCTGCGCTCGCTGGCCGCGCAGGGCCGGACCGTCCTGGTCTCCAGCCATCTGATGAGCGAGATGGCGCTGACCGCGGACCACCTGATCGTCATCGGGCGGGGCCGGCTGGTGGCCGACGCGAGCATCGCGGACGTGATCGCGGCCGGTCCGGGCGGTCATGTGGAAGTGCGCACGCCGCAGCCGGAGGAGTTCGCGGCGGCGCTGCGCGCCGCCGGGGCGCACGTCGCCGCGCAGGACGAGCCCGGCACGATGACCGTGATCGGCTTGGCGTGCGCGCAGATCGGCGACATTGCCACCGAGCGCCGGCTGACGATCCACGGCCTGGCACAGCACGGCGCATCGCTCGAAGCCGCCTACCTCGAACTGACCCGCGACAGCACCGTGCACCGCCACCGCGCCGCCGCCGAGACGGGAGCTCTCTCATGACCGCCGCGTACCCAACGCCCGCGAGCGCGCCGAGCGTGGGCTTCGGCAATCTGCTGGTCTCGGAGTGGACCAAGCTGCGCACGGTGCGCTCTACGTACACCACGGCCCTGATCGCCGCATTGGGCACCATCGCCTTGGCGATTGCGGTCTGCGGCCGCTACGCGCAGGACTACGCCACCATGAACCCCGACGACCGGCAGAGCGACCTGACCAACTTCAGCCTCACCGGCGTCTACCTCGCGCAGGTCGCGCTCGGCGCGCTCGGCGTCCTCGCGGTGTCCGGGGAGTACGGCACCGGCATGATCAGGGCCACCTTCGTCGCGGTGCCGCAGCGACGGCTCGTGCTGGCCGCCAAGGGGATCGTGCTGGCGGCCGCCACGGTCGCGCTCGGTGAGACCGCGAGCTTCGCGGCCTTCAGCGTCGGCCAGGCGATCCTGTCGACCAGGCACGTCGGCATGTCCCTCGGCGACCCGGGCGTGCTGCGCGCGGTCTTCGGCGCCGGGCTCTACCTCAGCGCCACCGCCCTGCTCGGCTTCGGGCTCGGCGCGCTGATCCGGCACACCGCCGGGGCCCTGTCGGCGTTCTTCGGACTGCTTTACGCGACCACCGCGCTCACCGACATCCTGCCGACGACCTGGCGCAACCACGTGATCAACTACATGCCGGTCAACGCCGGAAGCCAGATCATGACCGTCTCGCACACGCCCGGCGCGCTCAGCGCGTGGCTCGGCTTCGCGGTGTTCTCGTGCTACGCGGCCGCCGCAATTGCCGCTGCCGCCGTCGTGGTGGAGCACCGCGACGCGTGAATTCGTATTCGGACAATCGGCGCCTTCCCCACCCGGCACTGGCGTGCAGACTTCCATCGCTGCTTGACTGGAGGGCGTGGGGAGTGTGGAGTCGCACGCCGCCGCCGGGTGGCAAACCGCTTTGGCCGCTGCAAGCGGCCGGTACACCGGCTCCCTCCGGCGCAGGCCGCGGCCCGAGGATCCAGCCCGGGTGGGGCCGTACCGGATCGAGGCGGTGCTCGGCTTCGGCGGCATGGGGCGGGTGTACCTGGCACGCGACACGCGGGACGAGACGGCGGACCCGGTCGCGATCAAAGTGCTGACCTGGAACGGGGACGCGACCGCGGTGGCGCGGTTCCGGCGGGAGCTGGACGCGGCCCAGCTGGTGCGCTCCGAGGGCACCGCGCGGGTCCTGGACGGCGATCCGTCGGCCGACCCGCCGTGGCTGGCCACCGAGTACATCTCCGGGCCGACGCTGGACCGGCTGGTGGCCGAACTCGGGCCGCTGAAGGCGGAGGCGGCGGCGGGCCTGGCGGTCGGCGTGGCCAAGGCCCTCGCCGCGATCCACGCGGCCGGCGTCGTGCACCGGGACCTCAAGCCCTCGAACATCATCCTGGCGCCGGACGGGCCGCGGGTGGTGGACTTCGGGATCGCCCGGACCTCGGACGGCACGCCGCTGACGATGGCCGGCTGGTCGATGGGCACGCCCGGGTACATGGCGCCGGAGCAGGTCTCCGGCGACGATCCGGTCGGGCCGCAGGCCGACGTGTTCGCGCTCGGCGCGGTGCTCGTCTTCGCCACGACCGGCAAGCAGCCTTACGCCGGCGACAAGCCGGAAGCGATACTGTACCGGCTGGTCAACGGCTCGCCGGACCTGTCCCGGGTGCCAGAGGCGATCCGGCCGTTCGTCGCGGACTGCATGGCGCGGGAGGCGGCGGACCGGCCGACCGTGGAGCAGGCCGAGGCGACCGGCCTCGAAATCATCGGGCGGGAGGCCGCGGCGCGCGTGGAGCGGGAGCGGGCTGCCGCTCCCGACACGCAGGCGATGAAGTCCCTGGCCGCGTCGGACGAGCCGGAAGCGGCGGGCGCCGCCGATGACCTCGCGGAGACCGTGCGCCCGGACGACTTGATGGAGACCGCCAACGCGGACGCGCTGGACGACATCGCCGAGGCGGCCCGCGAGCGGGACGGCTCCGAGAACGATCCGGACCCGACGGAGCACCTGGAGCGGGTCCGCAAGCAGCGGCCCGAGCAGCCCGACGAGCCCGACGCGGCGCCGGACGCGAATATGCCGACCGAGCAGGTGTTGCAGCGGCTCGCGAAGTTCGTGGAAACGGCCAACGCCGGAATCGAGCCGGTGCGCGAGCCCGCGGCGGCCGGATCGGGCCTGGACGAGCCGCCGGAGCAGCTGTCGGAACCGACGGAGCCGACGCGGGGTCAGATCCCGCTGTGGCGCCGCCGCGCCGTCGCACTGAGCGTCGCCGCGTGCGTGATCATCGGGCTGGGCGGCTGGTTCGCGGTCCAGGGGATCGGGCACGGCACGCACCACGCCGGGGGCGGCGGCGCCACGCACTCCGCGCAGGCGAGCATCTCGGCTCGGGCGGACGGAACCGCCGACGCGTCCGCCTCGCCGGCGGCGACCTTCGGCGGCGGCGCGGTCCTGACCGGTCCCGGCTGCCCGGCCTCGCCGTACGCGACGTACACCGTCACCGCCCCGAACTCGCTCGAGACGGACGTCGGCGGCGGCGACCCGGCCTGCGGCGGGCACGCCGACGCGTTCCGCAAGTCCGGGACGGCGGCCGGAGACGGCGCGGGCGCGGTGTGGAGCTTCGCCCTCGGGCGCTCCGTCACGTGCACCCTGTCGGTCTTCGTGGCCGACACGGACCCCTCGTCCGGGCTGGCCGTCTACAAGATCACGACCAGTGCGGGCACGGAGTCCTTCCAGCTGAACCAGGCGGCCGACCGCGGCAAGAACACGCCCGCGCCGCAGGCCTCCGTCTCCGCACCGGACGGGAATCTGACCCTGACGCTCACCGACATCAGCGCGGACCGCGACGACGTCAACCACGTGACGGCGTCGTCGGTCACCGCCACGTGTCAACCGTCGTAGAAGTCGTGGATCAGCTGGGGTGCGCCGCGCGGTCGTCCGGCGACCGCTCGCCGAACACCGCCTCCGGGATCGGCTCGCGGCTGCCCATGACGTCGGCGGCCGCACCGCCTCCCGGCCGGCCCATCACGTCCGGGACCGGCCACTCCGCGCGCCTCGGCGCGGGCAGTGCGGAGGTTTCCGTGGCGCGCGGGCGGATCTGCTCGCGCTCGTTCTCGGCAGGAGTGTCAACCATGCCGTCTCATCTTCTTCCGGTTCTTCCGGTGTGACTTCAAGTGCTCTGATGCGCCCATGCCCGGCTCGTGGCCTCGAGCAGCCGGCTGGTGCGCGCGGCTTGGAGCATCGCCTTGACAGCATCAATCTCGCCGGGCAGCGGGCTGCGGGCCACGCCGCGGTAGTCCGGGTGCAGCTGCGTCCAGCGCCGGGCGAACGGGCACAGGGCCAGCACGGTGTGGTGCTCGGCCCGCGCGTCGTCGAAGATGCGGCGCAGCAGCATGGAACCTATGCCTTTGTCGTGGTCCCCCGGGTCGACCTGGACATAGGGCAGTAGGACGGTGTCACGTACCAGGATCCACTGCGCCTCGCCGACCAGCCGGCCGTTGAGGTAGGCGCTGTAGCGATCCCGGCCTTGCTCGGGTTTGATCTCCAGGGCCATCGTCGTCGCGGGCAGGGCGCTCGTTGGCTGCCCGCTCCTCCTTCCCGCCGCGCCGTGGTGGTGCGTGCCGCCGCACATCTCTTCGCAATGACAAGCCTTGCTCTAAGCAAGTCTTTCTGTCAATCGCGCGAACGCGGCGGACTGCGGCCGGGCACGGCAGATCGCCCGGCGGTCCGGAACGCTTCCGGACCACCGGGCGAATTGGGCCATACGGCGTCACATCACACGGCGGGTGCGATGCCGCCCGCGGTCATGTCCCAGTCGCCCCAGGAGCCGCCTTCGGTCAGATGCGACTGATAGACGTCCGCGCCGGCGGCGACGGTGAACACGCTGAGGGTCTGGCCGGGCTGGTTGACGCCGGTGTCGAGGGTGGTCGAGCCGATGCTCGTCGCGGTCGGCGCGACGTTCCCGCCGGTCATGTCCCACCCGGCCCACGAGCCGCCGCCGGCCCGGTGCGCCTGGTAGACGTGCCCGTTGGTGCCGACCGCGAAGACGCTCAAGGTCGTGCCGGGCGCGTCGACCCCGGTGTCGATGATGACGCCTGCGACGTCGGTCGCGGTCGGGGCGACCCCCGCGGCGGTCAGGTCCACGGTGCTCCAGCCGCCGCCCGCAGTCAGCAACGCCTGGTAGACGTGGCCGTTGGTGCCGAGGGTGAAGACGCTGAGCGAGGACTTGCCGGCGACGTTGACGCCGGTGTCCACAGCCGCGCCGCCGACGCTGCTCGCGGACGGCGCGGCGCCGGATGCGGTCATGTCCCACTCGTGCCAGGACCCGCCGGCGTTGAGGTAGGACTGGTAGACGTCCCGGTTCGCGCCGACGCTGAAGACGCTGAGCGTCGCGCCGGACGCGTTGACGCCGGTGTCCGCGGTCGCCGCGCCGACGCTGGTCGCCGTCGGCGCGACGCCGCCGACGGTCATGTCCCACAGCTGCCAGGAGCCGCCGGCGCTGATGTGGGACTGGTAGACGTGATCGTTGGTTCCGACGGTGAACAGGCTCAGCGTGGTCACGCCCGCGGTGTTGATCCCGCTATCGATGATCGCGGGGCCGACGCTGCTCGCCGTAGGAGCGGCGCCGGACGCGGTCAGGTCCGTCTCGATCCATCCGCCGCCCGGCGTCAGGTGCGTCTGGTAGACGTGGTCGTTGTCGCCGAGGGTGAACAGGCTCAGCGTCGAGGCGCCGGCCGCGGTGATGCCGCTGTCGACGATGGCCGGGCCGACGCCGGCCGCGGAGGGCGCGGCGCCCCCGGCGGTCATGTCCCACTCGTGCCAGGAACCGCCGGCGTTGAGGTAGGACTGATATACGTGCCCGTTCGCGCCGAGTGAGAAGTCGCTCAGCGTCGCCTTGCCGGAGGCGTTGATCCCGGTGTCCACGGCGGCGCTGGACTTGCCGGCGGTCAGCCCGATCGTCGCGTTGAACGCGTCGGCCGCAGACTGCTGGTTCGGCATGGTCAGCGCACTGATCGGGCCGGACCAGTACACCCCGGACTGGCCGCTGCTGTTGGTGTCGCGGCCGAGGATCGAAGCCTCCTGATCGTCCAGGAAGCCGTTGTAGGCGGAGTTCCCGGTGGCGCGGGCGAACTCGGCGAGGTCGCGCACGAAGATGCCCTTGAAGGAGTACCCGTCGTTGGCGCAGCCGTTCGGCTCGCAGGGGTCGACCAGGATGCCGTTGCTGGTCAGCGTGGTGGTCGCGGCGGTGGCGATGCCGTCGGCAGTGGTGATCAGGGCGCTGTTGCCGGTGGCGAGGCTCAGCTGGGCCAGGCCGGCCAGGACGACACCCTGGTTGTAGGTATACGTCGGGTTGCCGTTGTTCTGGCAGGTCGAGACGTTCAGACCGTCGTTGACCAGGTCCTTGGAGTTGATCAGGCCGCTGCCGGAGAACCAGGTCCACTCCTGCTCGGCGCGGCTCAGGTAGGTCGTGTCACCGGACATCGCGTTGTGCAGGGACGCGCTCAGCTCGAGGTAGAGCTCGTTCTCGATGGCGTTGTCGTTGGTCTCGGCGGTGGACCACCACAGGCCGCCGCAGCCGCTGTCCCAGTAGCCGCTCATGTAGTTGTCGTCGTATTCGGCGGTCTGCAGGTAGGCGGTGTTGCCCGTGTACTGGTAGGCGCGCAGCCAGGCCATGCCCCACCAGCCGGTGTCGTCGATGTACTGGTCGGTGAAGCGGTTCGCGCCGTTGTCGTTGTAGACGTCTGCGATCGCGTAGGAGTACGTCGAGTCGCCGGAGAGCTGCATGTAGTCGATCAGGGTCGTGAGGGCCTGGGCGTCCTGCCAGCCGAGCGAGCTGTCCCAGCGGCCGGTGCCGGTGTTGAAGTACTGCATCAGGGCCGTGATGGAGGCGGTCTGCGGGGCGGTCGCGGCCTTCGGCGCGGGCGCCGCCGCGGCCGGCGCGGCGGGCAGCAGGATGGCGCCCGCGGCCAGCAGCATGGCGGCGACCGGGAGCGGGCGTGGCGGGATGAGGGAGCGCAGCGACAACGTCGGTCTCCTGTTCTGCGCGGCCGCGGGTGGGTGCCGGGCCGTGTCATGGATCTGCGCGTCGCCGTCGTCGCAGTGCGAAGGATGAGGGTGGGTGGGAAATGCGCGGGCGGACCGCCGCGCGGACCGGCCGGGTTCGCCGCGCCGAGCCGGTCTGCACGCCTCCGACCTGCAGTGAGGCCGGAGTGGTGACTGCCCGCATCCGAGTTTAGGCGAGGCGGGGCGTTTCGACGAGCCCCGGACCGGCGTGTCGTCGGCGTAGGCCCCGCCGGCCCGATTTCCGGTTGCCCGCCGGGCGCCGCGCTGCAGTAGAGCATGTGGGTATCGGCAAGCAGGAGCTCCGCCCGCGGGGGTGGACCGCGGCGAACCTCGTCCTATCTGGTCATACGCAGTGGACGCCGGCAAGCATGCTGGCGCCGACAGGTTGCCTTGGCTCAGGACGAAGGAGCGGAGGACCCTTAGTCCTCCGCTCCACTCAGTCGGGCTGTTGCCTGAGCCACGTTGTCAACGAGTGACCGTCTAGGTGCCCGGGCAGTCTCCGTACAGGTACGTGCAGCCGACCCAGCCGACGTGCGAGGGACGATCGACGGAGTTGCCGTACACCCAGTACTGGCCGGCGACGGGGACGCTGGTGACGCAGTACGGGCTGCTGGTGAAGGCGAAGCCCTTGTCGATGCCGTAGAGGATCGTGCCATTCGGCTCGCTCCTGATGTGGATGCCGGTGTCCAGGACCGTCGCGGTGTAGCGGGCGGAGGCGCACACCGTCCTCCAGTCGGGGCTCGTGTCGTTCGGGGCGAGGCCTGCGGGCGTCGCGTCGAGCGTGAGCTCGGCCGTGGATGGCCGGAGAGCGCTTGCGGCTCCGGCGGCCGGGGCGAGAGGGGTGGTGCTGTGCGCTTGGGCTGGGGCGGCGAACGCGCCGAAGCTCAGGGCGAGGGCCGCGGCGGTCAGCGCGGCGGCGTGGCGGATGCGGAATGAGATGATCATTGCAGTGCTCCCTCCTGAAGGGGGTGCGGGTATGCCGGTCGTCACCGGGCGAACGGCACGGTGACGACCGGCCTCGGTGCGGTACGGGTGTGTTCGGGTCGACTCTCGTGTCCGGGTGGTCAAGCCGGGAGCAATCCGGAAGCAACGCGCGTAGCATCGAAACCGTGCACGAATAGTCGAGTTCTGTGATTCTCGTGTGACTTCTGTACCGGGGGGTGCGGGGTGCGATTCGCGTTGCTGGGTCCACTGGAGATAGCGGACGGGGAGGGCGGGCCGGTGGTACTGGCCGGTGCGCGGCTGCGGGTGCTGCTGGCCGCGCTGCTGTTGCAGGCCGATACCCCGGTCGCGTGGGAGGCGCTGGCGGAGGTGGTGTGGGACGGTGCTCCGCCGCCTGCGGCCGCGCGCACGCTGCGCAGCCACATCACGCGCCTGCGCCGGGCGCTGGGGACTGAGGCGGGTCGGGTGGTCGCGCGGGAACCGGGTTTCCTGATGCGTGTACAGCCGAGCGAGCTGGACGTACTGGAGTTCGAGGACCGGTGTCTTAAGGCGGGCTTGGCGCTGCGGCAGGGAGCATGGACGCAGGCCTCGCAGACGGCAGATCGGGCGCTGGCATTGTGGCGCGGTGAGCCACTGCTGGATGTGCCCTCGCAGGTCCTGCGCGATAAGTTCGCGCCCCGGCTCGAGCAGCTGCGCCTGCAGGCGCTTGAAGACCGTGCCGAGGCCGAACTGCATCTGGGGCGGCATGAGCGGCTCATCTCGCAGCTACTGCAGCTCACGGCGGACTACCCGCTGCGCGAGCGCTTCCACGCCCAGCTGATGACCGCACTGGCCGGCGCCTGCCGGCGCGCCGAGGCGCTAGAAGCCTACCGGGACGCCCGCCGGATACTGGTCGAAGAACTGGGCGTCGAGCCGGGGCCGCAGCTGCGGGAACTGCACGGACGGATCCTTGCCGGCGAAGAGGTATGGCCGAGTGTGGAGCCATCGACGCAGCAGGCGCCTGCGAACACAGTGGTCGGTGCGGTGCCGCGTCAGCTGCCCGCGGCCCCCGGGCACTTCACCGGCCGACACACCGAGTTGGATCTGCTCGCCGCTCTGGCACGCCCGGCTGACGTGACCGTCTCGGCCGGGGGCACGGTGGTGATCTCGGCGATCGACGGGATGGCCGGGATCGGTAAGACCGCGCTTGCGGTGCGCGCCGGGCACCGAATCGCCGGGCGGTTCCCCGGCGGGCAGCTGTTCGTCGACCTGCACGGCTACACCAAGGGCTGCCCGCCGTGCGAACCGGGCGACGCGCTGGAGGCGTTCCTCAGGGCCCTGGGCGTGCCCGCGGGGCAGATCCCCGAGGGCATAGAGGCGCGCGCCGCGCTCTACCGCCAGCGCCTGGCCGAAACCAGCACGTTGGTCCTGTTGGACAACGCGCTGGATGAGGCGCAGGTGCGCCCGCTGCTGCCCGCGGACCCGGGCTGCCTGGTGCTGGTCACCAGCCGCAGGAGGCTCAAAGGCCTGGACGACGCGCGCAGCATGTCGTTGGATGTGCTGCCGCAGGCGGACGCAGTTGCGCTGCTGCGCGCGGTGGCCGGAGCGGACCGCATCCCGGCCGATGACCGGCTGTCTGGCGAGGTCGCGCGGCTGTGCGGTCACCTGCCGCTCGCGCTGCGGATCGCCGGGGCGCTGCTGCGCCACCGCCCCGCCTGGGATCTCGAGCACATAGCCGGACTGCTACGCGACCAACGCCGAGGTCTCAAAGCCCTCTCCGATGGCGAGCGCGACCTGGGCTCAGTGTTCGACCTGTCCTACACCGACCTGGACAAGCAGCACCGGCTGCTGTTTCGCCGCCTGGGACTGCTGCCCGGCCCGGACACCGACGCCTACGCCGTCGCAGCCCTGTTGGACGCCGACCCGGACACGGTGACACCGCTGTTGGAGGACTTGGTCGACCACAACCTGCTGATCGCGCACGCCCCCGACCGCTACCGGCTGCACGACCTGATCCGCGCGCACGCCGCCGCTCTCGCGGGCACCGACCCGCAGCCTGTGCGCGCCATCGCCCTGGACCGGCTGCTGCATTACTACGCGCACACCGCCCAGAGCTCGTCCCTGGCGATCGCGCGCCACCCGCGGCCCGCACCGGGCGGCCCGGCCCCGGCTCACAGCCCCGCCCTGCCCGATCCGCAAGCAGCTCGGGCCTGGCTGCGCGCCGAACGCGACAACCTCGAGGCCGCAAGCAACCACGCCCGCACGTTCGACCTGGACGCACACGCTGTCGCCTTGGCCGAGGGACTGGCCGAAATCCTGCTCTCCGACGGTCCCTGGAGCCGGGCGCTCGAGATCCACCGGGCCGCCGCCGAGGCGGCCGGACGCCGACAGCAATCCGCCGCCCACGCCACCGCCCTAACCGATCTGGGGCAGGTGCGGTATCTGATCGGGGACCTGCCTGGGGCTGCGCAGGCCCAGGCGCAGGCGCTGGAGATCTGCCGCGAGATCGGCAACCGCCTCGGCGGGGCCAATGCCCTGACCAGCCTGGGACGGGTGCGACAGCTGACCGGCGACTTCACGGGAGCGGTGCAGACCCACAAGCGGGCGCTGGAGATCTACCGCGAGATCGGCAACCGGCTCGGCGAGGCCAACGCCCTGACCAGCCTGGGCCAAGTGCGGGATCTGACCGGGGACTTGTCTGGGGCTGCGCAGGCACAGGTGCGGGCGTTGGAGATTTTCCACGAGATCGGTAACCGCCTCGGTGAAGCCAACGCCCTGACCAGCCTGGGCCAGGTGCGACAGCTGACCGGCGACTTCGCGGGCGCTGCGCAGGCACAGGTGCGGGCGTTGGAGATCTGCCGCGAGATCGGCAACCGCCTAGGTGAGGCCAACGCCCTGACCGGCCTGGGGCGGGTGCGACAGTTGACCGGCGACTTCGCGGGCGCTGCCGATGCCCAGGTACAGGCACTGGAGATCTTCCACGAGATCGGCAACCGCCTCGGCGAAGCCAACACGCTGACCACCGTGGGCCAGGTGCGACAACTAGCCGGCGACTTCGCGCAGGCCGCGCAGGCCCAGGTGCGGGCGCTGGAGATCTACCGCGAGATCGGCAACTGCCTCGGCGAAGCTTGGGCACCGAACCACTACGCCGCCACCCTCGCCGCCCAAGGCGACGTGTCGCGCGCCCTCACGTTCTACCGACAGGCTCTCGTCATGAACCGCGAACTGAACAAACCCGACGACGAGGCCGTCGCCCTCGAAGGCCTCGGCGAATGCCACCTGTCCGAACGCGACACCGACCCCGCGCTCGCCGAGCTGCGCCAGGCCCTGGAGATCTACCAACGCCTGGGCATGGCCCCCGACGCCCAGCGCGTACGCACCCGACTTGCCGACCTGACCGGTGCGTGTACCGGCACACCTCCCCCGGCTGTAGGAGGGGCGCCGCGCAGCACAAACCAACCAGACTGATCAAAGAGTACTTACTTACTGGCAGGTCTCCATGGCAAGTGGGCTCCCAGGCGTGATGCTGTGTAAGGTCCCGGCGGGCACGAGCTGCCGGTGGAGCAGGTCGGCGGGAGATTGCCAGCCCGGGTCTTGCGTGGGCCTGCGTTGAGTGAGACGGCGACACGGTCCAGGTATGCGCGCCATCTCCACGCCCTGGTTACAGGTCAGTGGGCGGCGCAGATCGCCGAGCCGTGGCCCGCCCGACGATCAGATCGCCTTCCCAGGGTCCGGGAGCTGAGCGGTCTTCCGCCCCTTTCGGCCGCTGGTCGATCATCGTCATCGCCGCGGTGAACCGCGGCTGACACGTGGCGGCCTGGCATCGGTGCTTGCGCCGCGATCGTCGGGTACGCAGGACCACCACCGGGTCGCACCGCAGGCCTCGTCCATCGCACATTCCCATAACCTGGAATGTTGCGACGAGCACGAGAACCGCGTTGGGTGGGCGGGTGCTGTACCAGGAGGAGCTGATCGCGCGGGTCCGCGAGGTGTGCGCGGCCGACGAGGGGCTCGACGCGGCGCTGATGTACGGCTCCTTCGCCGCGGGAGAGGCGGACGGGCACAGCGACATCGAGTTCTGGCTCTTCTTCACGCCGCGGCGGATCGCCGCGCTCGATCCGCGGGCCTGGTGCGAGCAGATCGCGCCGGTCGGCTACGGCCTGCGCAACGAGTTCGGCGCCTACGTGGTCTTCTTCGCCGGGCTCGTGCGCGGGGAGTTCCACTTCGCGACGGTCGACGACATCGCCTCGGTCGGCGACTGGCCGGGGCGCGGCGCGCCGGCCGAGCGGATGCTGGTGGTGGACCGCGGCGGGCTGCTCGGGCCGGTGCTGGAGGCGCTGCCGCAGCGGTACGCGCCGGATCCGGACGATCCCGGGGTCGTCGCGGAGTACTGCGATCCGTTCGTCAACTGGCTGGTTCTCGCGTACCATCTCGCGGCCCGCGGCGAGGATCTGCGGGCCTGGGACGCGCTCGGGCACGTCCAGCGGCACCTGCTGTGGATGGCGCGGCTGGCCGAGCGGTCGACGGGCCACTGGCTCACGCCGTCGCGCGCAGCGGAGCGCGAGCTGGCGGCGGCGACCGTGGCCGGCCGGCGGGCGGCGGAGCCGAGATCACCGACGGCGAATAGACGGCGCAGCCGCAGACCGGCGGGATGCCGGGCGAGGACCTGCTGACCGCGAAAGCGATGCCGGCGACCAAGACCACCGCCGCCGCGCCCGCCCCGACCCAGGCGCCAGGTGTCTGATACCACGGCCGCGGAGCGGTCGGCGGCAGCTGAGCCGCTGGAATGCCCGGGCCGTGGTACGGCACGCCGGGATGCGGCACGCCCGGCGGCGCGTCGCCGATCTGGATCCGGACCCGGACCGGGACCACGCCGTGGCCGGTGGGGACGTCGATCACGGCACCGTCCCCGACCGGCGGGACACGGACGCTGACCGGGCCGCCCGGCAGGACGATCGTCGTGACGGCCCGCCCGCGGCCTGCTCGGGCGTCAGCCAGACCGTGTACTCCACTCGCCGCTCCGTCGCATAAGTTGCCCGATACTCGAACTCGACGACGCCTGTATACGGTTTCGACGACCGTGGTGCGGCCGCGGCCGCGCTACAGCTGGACCGCGCAGTAGACCGCCGACCACAGCTGGACGCCGTTCCACGTCTCCTCGTCGGAGAACGCGTAGACGTCCTGCGTGGAGTCGACGTTGTTGCAGTCGTTGAGGTCGTCGGACTCGGGGAAGGTCTGGATGATCTTGTAGGAGGCGTCCGGGGAGGAGCAGTCGACGACGTTGACACCGGTTACGCTGACCGGGGTGGACGAGGTCGGCAGGGTGCCGCTGAGGCACTGGCCGGCCGTCAGCGGGCTGTTGGTCGGCGTGGGGTCCTCGGGCTGCGTCGGCGTCGGCTCTCCGGTCGAGGTGTCCGTCGGCAGGGTGTATCCGGAGGACGTCGAGGTCGGCCCGGACGTCGGGGTCGGCGTCCCGGAGCCGTTCGCCACGACGATCGGCGACGGGCTCGGCGAGCCGGCGACGGCGAAGCCGATCAGCGTTCCGACCAGGGCCACGATGCCGATCGCGACCCACGGGCCGGGCTTCTGGTACCACGGCTTCGCCGCGGGCGGCATACCGTAGGGCGGCATCCCGTACGGCGGGGGCGCCGCGCCGAACGCAGAGGTCGCACCCGCGTCGAAGGGCGAGGAGGCGGAGGCGCCGAACGGGGGCGCCGTGCTGGGACCGAAGGGCGAGGAGGCCGCGGCGCCGAACGGGGGCACGAAACCCGGCTCGCCCGCGGGCGGCGGCATCTGGCTGGTCGGCTCCTCGCCGGTCGGCACGGCGCCCGGTGCCTGGCCGACGGGTGCCTGGCCGAACGGTGCCTGACTGTCCGGCACCTGGCCGATCGGTACCTGGGCGGTCGGGGCCGCGGCGCCCGGAGGCACGTCGCTGACGCGGATCCGGACCGAGACCTCTCCCTCGGCGGTCGGGACGTTGATCACGGCGTTGTCCCCGACCGGCGGTATTCGTACGCTGACGGGGCCGCTCGGCAGGGTGATGGTCTTGACGACGCCCTCGGCGGCCTCGCCGGGCGTGAGCCATACGGTCGTTTCCATGAGCCGATTCCCGTTCCCGCTCGTGAAGGCGTTCATGTTCGAATACGTCGCTTATCGTACAAGCAAGTTCGAGAGTGTGTCGCCAGCGGCGGCGCACTCCGAGCGGTGGTTGGACGCCGTGCGCCCATGACCGCGACCGAACGCTCCGCAAGTTAGCGCTACAGCACCCTCTCTCTGTTTCCAATTCGCAAGCGACTGCCATGCCAATCTGCCGCAGGGGCTTGCGGACCGGTCCCGAAGTCAGCCCCGGATCACCGCCGCGTGCACCGGGCCGTCGGTGCCGTGCAGCGGAAGGCCGCTGCCGCCGTGCGCGGAGGCGATGATCTCGGCGGCGATCGAGACCGCGGTCTCCTCCGGCGTGTGGCCGCCGAGGTCGAGCCCGACCGGGGAGCGCAGCCGGGCCAGCTCGCCGGCGCCGAGGCCGGCCTCGCGCAGCCGGGCGAGGCGGTCGTCGTGGGTGCGACGCGAGCCGAGCGCGCCGACGTAGGCGAGCTTCGGCATGCGCAGCGCGGTCTGCAGCAGCGGCACGTCGAACTTCGGATCGTGTGTCAGCACCGCGACGACGGTGCGCTCGTCGACGCGCCCGGCGGCGGCTTCCGCGGCCAGGTAGTCGTGCGGCCAGCGCACGACTACCTCCTCGGCCTCCGGGAAGCGCGCCGGCGTGGCGAACAGCGGGCGTGCGTCGCAGACGGTCACCCGGTAGCCGAGGAAGGTGCCGATGCGCGCGACGGCTGCGGCGAAGTCGATGGCGCCGAACACCAGCATCCGCGGCGGCGGCAGGAACGACTGGGTGAACACGGCCAGGTCGCCGCCTTCGCGCAGACCTGCCGCGGCGTAGTGGCGCAGGCCGGTCGTGCCCGTACCGAGCAGGCCCCTGACGTCCTCGGCGACGATCGCGTCGAGCGCGCCGGAGCCGAGCGTCCCCTCGAGCCGGTCGCTCCAGACGGCGAGGCGGCGGCCGAGCGCGCCCGGACCGTCTTCGGGCCCTGCGACGACGGTGGCGACGGCGACCGGCTCGCGCGCGGCGAGCGCCGCCATCACGCCGGCCAGCTGGGGGTAGGCCGCCCGAGAGACCGGCTCGACGAAGACGTCGAGGATGCCGCCGCAGGTCAGGCCGACGGCGAAGGCGTCGTCGTCGCTGACGCCGTAGGTGTGCAGCGCGGCGCGGCCGGTGTCGCGGGCCTCCACGGCGGCCTCGTAGACCGCCCCTTCGACGCAGCCTCCTGAAACGCTGCCGACCACGTCGCCGGCCGCCGAGACGGCCATCGCCGCGCCGGGCCGCCGCGGCGCGCTGCGGAAGGTGCCGACCACGGTGGCCAGCGCGAAGGTCTCGCCGGCGGTGTACCAGGGATAGACCTCCTGGAGCAGGCCGCGCGCGGTGTCCCCGGGCCGCGCCTCGTCTAGCGGAGCACGAGCCATAGCACGGCGCCGACGATGACGAGGAGCACGACCACCGCGGGAACCAGCCGCTTGAGCACCGGGCCGCCGGCCATGCCGAGCAGGTCGATCGGCTCGACCTGTGGGGCCGGAGCCGGCGCCGGCGCAGCGGCCGTGACGGTCGCGGTGGAGACAGCGCCCGAAGCCGCTCCCTGCGCGGCCCCGTCGAGGGCGGTGCCCTCAGGGGCGGCGGGTGCGGCGGGCACCGCGAGCGTCGTCGGCGGGGGCTGCGACGGCGGTGCGGCCGGCTCCGGCCCGGCTTCCACTGGCGCCTCCCGCGTATCCGCGGCCTGAGCCTGCGGCGCCTGCTGGCGCTCGGCGGCCAGCATCTGCTCGAGGCTCGCGGTGAACTGCGCCAGCAGCTTGCGGCTGATGTCCTCCATGACGCCCTTGCCGAACTGGGCCACCTTCCCGGTCACGCTCAGCTTCGTGGTGACCGTCACCCGGGTGCCGTCGCCGTCCGGCGCCAGCAGCGCCGTGACATGCGCGTTCGCGGTGCCCTGACCCTTGCTGTCCCGGCCGGCGGCGCGCAGCACGAGGGTGCGGTTCTCCCGGTCGCGCTGCTCGATCGTCGCGGTGCCCTTGTACTGCACCGCGACCGGGCCGACCCGGACCTTCACGGTGCCCTGATACTCGTCGCCCTCGGCGCCGGTCAGCTGCGCGCCGGGCATGCACGGCGCGATCCGCTCGACGTCGCCGAGCAGGTCCCACGCCGGGTCCAGGGGCAGGCCGACCCGGAACTCGTTGCTGAACTCCATGCCTGCGCGCCTCCTCGCCGATCCGCCGCCAGGGCTCCCGGGGGCGCCGACCGGCCTCGACGGGTAACGATGCGGGCGCCGCCGGGCCACGTCAACGCGTTCTTCAGTCATCGCTTAACTGGCCGGGCCACGGCCGCGCTCAGCTCCACAAGGTGACGTGCACCGTGGGCCGGAAGTGGTTGACCGGCACGCCGGACGAGCGGGCCAGCAGCACCTGGGTCGCCGCGGGCGTGGTGACGAACCGGCAGAGCGCCGACGCGGTCTGCGAGCGCCGCTCCCCGCGCAGCGCGTTCGCGTAGAACATCCCGTTCACCGGCATCCCGGGGACGTCGACGACCGCGAGCATCCCGCGCCGCAGCTCGTCGCGCACCAGGTGCAGGAAGGCGACTGACAGCCCCTCACCCGCGGCGACCGCGTCCAGCGCGCCGGTCGCGCTCGGGAAGATCGACACGCGGGCGTCCTCCACGCCGTGGCGGGTCAGGAACGCGCCGGACGGCGTGCCCGAGTCGAGGCCGTCCGGCCCGAGCAGCCAGTGCTCGCGCGGCAGCCGGGCGGTCGGGACGGTGGCGCGGGCGCCGAGCGGGTGCTGCGGCGCGGCGACCACGACGAGCTGGTAGCGCAGGAACGCGATGCTCTCGACCGGGTCGGTCGGCGACTCGCCGGCCGCGGCGGGCCCGATCGCGACGTCGGCCCGGCGGTCGATCAGGATCTCGGAGAAGGCAGCCGGCGGCACCGCGATGGTGGCCGTGTCGATGTCGGGCTGGCGCCGGGTGAAGGCTTCCAGCAGCGCCGGGACGATGAGCTCGGCGCCGCTCTCGGTGGAGGCCACGCGCAGGTAGGAGGGCCCCTCCCCCGCCTCGCGCACCCGCTGGCGGGTCTCCTCCGCCAAGCCCACGATCTCCGCCGCGCCCGCGGCCAGGCGCCGCCCGCCCGGGGTGAGTGCTATGCCGCCCGCGCCGCGCACGAACAGCGGGTCGCCCAACTCCCGGCGCAGCGCCGCCACCGCGCCGGACACGGCCGGCTCGGTGACCTCCAGCGACTCGGCCGCGGCCTTGACCGATCCGAGCCGGGCCACGGCGATGAAGGCCTTGAGCTGTGTGAGCGTCATAGCCACCTCCCGGCTTCCTTTTTGCAGCGGCCGGCTTTCCCCGGCCTCACTGCGCGTCAGATTCGGCAACACATACTTAAGCATTCGCTTCACTCGCTGTTGACCCACGAGCCGCGCGGGATGAAGGTTCGGGGGGTCGGCCGGACCGGGCCGGCCGGGAGCGTGAGGAGGCGCCGTGCAGGTACCCGCGCCGTTCGAGTACCAGCGGGCGGAGAGCATCGACGACGCGTTGATGCTGCTGGAGCGTTACGGGGAGGACGCCCGGGTGGTGGCCGGCGGGCACAGCCTGCTGCCCATGATGAAGCTGCGGCTGGCCCGGCCCGAGCTGCTGGTCGACATCAACGATCTGGCGGCCGAGCTGGACTACCTGCGGCTGGAGGGCGATCTGCTGCGTATCGGTGCCCTGACACGGCATCGCACGCTGCTGGAGTCGGAGCTGGTCGGCCGGCTGTTCCCGATCTTCCACGACGCGGAGCGGGTGATCGCCGACCCGCCGGTGCGCAACCGCGGGACGATCGGCGGGGCGCTGTGCCAGGCCGATCCGGCCGAGGACCTGTCAGCGGTCTGCTCCGCGGTGAAGGCGCGCGTGGTGATCCGCGGCCGCGGCGGGGACCGGGTCGTGCCGATGCCGGAGTTCTACCGCGGGCCCTACGAGACCGCGGTGGGCGTCGGCGAGATGCTGATCGAGGTGGGCATCCCGGTCGCGCCGGGCTCCGGCAGCGCTTACGAGAAGGTGGAGCGCAAATCGGGGGACTGGGCGGTGGCGGCGGCGGGGGCCTCGGTGACGCTGGCCGGCGGCCGGATCGCGGACGCGGGCGTGGGCCTGGCCGCGGTCGGCTCCGAGGTGCTCAACGGCGGGGTCGCCGCGGCGCTGATCGGCGCGGAGCCCTCGGAGCGGGTGTTCGCCGAGGCGGGCCGGATCGCCGCAGAGGGCTGCGACCCGGCGACGGACGGCCGGGGCACGGCCGAGTACAAGCGGCACCTCGCCGGCGAGCTGACCGTGCGCGCGCTGCGCCGGGCTGCGGCGAGGGCAACTGCGGCGGCCGCGGCGGCGGCCGGGAAGGACGCGTGACGATGCGGGTCACCATCGAGGTCAACGGCGAGGAGCGGACCGGGGAGGTCGAGCCGCGGCACCTGCTGGTCCGGTTCCTGCGCGACGACCTGGGCCTGACCGGCACGCACTGGGGCTGCGACACCAGCAACTGCGGCACCTGCGTGGTGCTGTTCGACGGCGAGCCGGTCAAGAGCTGCACGGTGCTGGCGGCGATGGCCTCCGGGCACGCGGTGCGCACGGTGGAGGGGCTGGAGACCGCGGCCGGGCTCGACCCGGTGCAGCAGGGCTTCATCGAGGAGCACGGGCTGCAGTGCGGGTTCTGCACGCCGGGCATGATGCTGACCGCGCGGGCGCTGCTGGACCGCAGCCCGGACCCCTCGGAGCAGGAGATCCGCGAGGCGATCTCCGGGCAGCTGTGCCGCTGCACCGGGTATCTCAATATCGTGCGGGCGGTGCGCTGGGCCGCGGAGCACCCGGCGGCGCCGGCCGCGCCCGCTGAGTCAGAGGCCGAAGAGACGGCGCCGGCCGAGCCGGTCGGGAGCACACAGGGGAGCGCACGATGACGGCCGTGGACGAGAACGGCGCCGCGCCGCCCGCCGAGCCGGCACCCGCCGAGGAGCGCCCGATCGGCTTCGGCCGGCTCAAGCGCAAGGAGGACCCGCGCTTCGTGCGCGGCAAGGGCCACTACGTGGACGACATCCAGCTGCCCGGCATGCTGCACGGGGCCGTGCTTCGCAGCCCCCTGGCGCACGCGCGCATCGTGTCGATCGACACGACCGCCGCCGAGGCGCATCCGAAGGTCAAGGCCGTGATCACCGGCGCGGCGCTGGAAGGCCTCGGCCTGGCCTGGATGCCGACGCTGTCCATGGACACCCAGGCCGTGCTCGCCACGGACAAGGTGCGCTTCCAAGGGCAGGAGGTGGCGTTCGTCGTCGCAGAGGACCACTATTCGGCGCGCGACGCGGTCGAGCTGATCGAGGTCGACTACGAGCCCTTGGACCCGGTCATCGACGCGCGCCGCTCCCTGGACGCCGACGCGCCGGTGATCCGCAACGACCACGAGGGCCGCACGAACAACCACATCTTCGACTGGGAGTCCGGCGATCGGGCCGCCACCGACGCCGTGTTCGAACACGCCGACGTGGTGGTCAAGCAGCAGATGCTCTACCCGCGCGTGCACCCGGCGCCGCTCGAAACCTGCGGCTGCGTCGCGTGGATGGAGCCGGTCGAGGGCAAGCTCACACTCTGGGAGACGACACAGGCCCCGCATGCGCACCGGACGCTCTACGCGATGGTGGCCGGCCTGCCCGAGCACAAGATCCGGATCGTCGCCGGGGACATCGGCGGCGGCTTCGGCAACAAGGTCGGCATCTACCCCGGGTACGTGTGCGCGGTGGTCGGCTCGATCCTGACCGGCAAGCCGGTCAAGTGGGTCGAGGACCGCTCGGAAAACCTGATGAGCACCTCATTCGCCCGCGACTACCACATGACCGGCGAGATCGCGGCGACCCGGGACGGGAAGATCCAGGCCGTGCGGGTCAAGGTGCTGGCAGACCACGGCGCGTTCAACTCGACCGCGCAGCCGACGAAGTACCCTGCCGGCTTCTTCCACATCTTCACCGGCTCCTACGACCTCGAAGCAGCGCACTGCGCGGTCACCGGCGTCTACACGAACAAGGCGCCCGGCGGCGTCGCCTACGCCTGCTCGTTCCGGGTCACCGAGGCGGTCTACCTGATCGAGCGGATCGTGGACTGCCTGGCCGACGAGCTGGGCATGGACCCGGCCGAGCTGCGGATGCGGAACCTGCTGCGGCCGGAGCAGTTCCCGTACGAGAACAAGACCGGCTGGGTGTACGACTCCGGCGACTATCCGACCTGCCTGCGCAAGGCGATGGACATCGCAGGCTACGACGAGCTGCGCAAGGAGCAGGCCGAGAAGCGAGCCCGCGGCGAGCTGATGGGCATCGGCGTGTCCTTCTTCACCGAGACGGTCGGCGCCGGGCCGCGCAAGCACATGGACATCCTCGGGCTCGGCATGGCGGACGGCTGCGAGCTGCGGGTGCACCCGACCGGCAAGGCCGTGGTGCGTATCAGCGTGCAGACCCAGGGCCAAGGCCACGAGACGACGTTCGCGCAGATCGTGGCCGAGGAGCTGGGCATCCCTCCGGAGGACATCGACGTCGTGCACGGCGACACCGACCAGACGCCGTTCGGCCTGGGCACCTACGGCAGCCGCTCCACGCCGGTCTCCGGCGCCGCCGCGGCGGTGGTCGCGCGCAAGGTGCGGGACAAGGCCCGGATCATCGCCGGGGCGATGCTCGAGGTCGCGCCGGACGACCTGGAGTGGGAGAAAGGACGCTGGTTCGTGCGCGGCGATCCGTCGGTGGGCAAGACGATCCAGGAGATCGCGCTGGCCGCGCACGGGGCGCTGGAGCTGCCGGAGGGCGTCGAGGGCCACCTCGAGGCGACGACGGTCTACAACCCGCCGAACCTGACCTATCCGTTCGGCGCCTACATCTGCGTGGTCGACGTCGACCCGGGCACCGGTGCGGTGAAGGTGCGCCGCTTCATCGCGGTCGACGACTGCGGCACCCGCATCAACCCGATGATCATCGAGGGGCAGGTGCACGGCGGGCTGGCCGACGGCGTCGGCATGGCCCTGATGGAGCTGATCGGCTTCGACGAGGACGGCAACTGCCTGTCCGGCTCGTTCATGGACTACCTGCTGCCGACCGCGCTCGAGGTGCCGGCCTGGGAGCTGGGCCACACGGTCACGCCCTCGCCGCACCACCCGATCGGCGCGAAGGGCATCGGCGAGTCCGCGACGGTCGGCTCGCCGCCGGCCGTGGTCAACGCAGTGCTCGACGCGATCGGCGTGCGCCACGCGGACATGCCGCTGACGCCGAGCCGGGTCTGGCACGCCATGCACGGCGGCGTGGAAGCCCCGCAGTAATGACCGACGCGACGACGCCGAGCGCGCTGGACCGGCGGATGGCCGACCTGGCCGCGGCGCGCACCGCCTTCGTGCGCGCGACCGTGGTGCGCGCGCGGAGGCCCACCAGCGCGCGGCCCGGCGACCGGGCGCTGGTGCTGGAGGACGGCCGGATCGAAGGGTTCGTCGGCGGGGTCTGCGCGGAGGCGACGGTGCGGCTGCACGCCCTGCGAGCGCTCGGCACCGGGGAGCCGCTGCTGCTGCGCATCTCGCCGGACACACCCGCGGATCCGGACGAGGCGCAGGCCGAGCCGGAGGACGGCGCGCTCAACGTCGGCAACCCGTGCCTGTCCGGCGGCGAGCTGGAGATCTTCCTGGAGCCGTGGCGGCCCGCGCCGCTGGTGTTCGTGCTCGGCGAGACCCCGATCGGCCGGGCGCTGGTCGGCCTCGGCGCGGTGCTCGACTACGATGTGCGAGCCCTGAGCGCGGCCGGCTTCACGCCGGAGGCGCTGGCCGGGGCTGCGGCCGTGGTCGCGGCCTCGCACGGCCGGGACGAGGAGGCGGTGCTCGCCCGCGCAGCGTGCTGCGACGTGCCGTACGTGGCGCTGGTCTCCAGCCCGCGCCGCGGCCGGGCCGTCGTGGCAGGGCTCGATCTCACGCCGGAGCAGCGCGAGCGCATCCGCACGCCGGCCGGGCTGTGGATCGGCGCGCGCACGCCGGGCGAGGTGGCGCTCTCGATCCTGGCCGAGTTCATCGCGCAGCTGCGCGGCGTCTCGGTCAAGAGCGACGGCGAGAGCGCGACAGAGCACGAACCCGTCGCCGCGGCCGGGCCGGCGACGGCGGTCGATCCGGTCTGCGGCATGACCGTCGCCGTGGTGGCCGACGCGCCCTGTTCGGACGCCGGCGGCGAGCGGCGCTGGTTCTGCCGGGAGGCCTGCCGCGACGCGTTCGAGGCCGAGCCGGAGCGATATGCAGCGCCGATTCAAGCAGTTCCCATACAAACCACGCCGGCGCAGACCGCGGAGGCGCGGTGACGGCGGCTCCGGGCCGCGAGACGGTGGCCCGGGCGGTCCCGGACCCGGAGACGCTGCGCGCGGCGCTCGACGCGCAGGGCTATCTGGCCGACACGGGGCTGGCCACGGCGCTCTACCTCGCGCTGCGCCTTCCGCAGCCGCTGCTGCTGGAGGGCGAGCCTGGCGTGGGCAAGACCGAGGCGGCGCGCGCGATCGCGGCGGTGCTCGGCAGTCCTCTGATCCGGCTTCAGTGCTATGACGGGCTCGACGCCGCCGAGGCGCTGTACGAGTGGAACTATCCGCGCCAGCTGCTCAGCATCCGCCTGGCCGAGGCGCGCGGCGCGGCGCTCGCCGAGGCGGACCTGTTCACCGACGCGTTCCTGCTGCGCCGTCCGGTGCTGGCCGCGCTCGCGCATCCGGGCCCGGCGCCCGCGGTGCTGCTGATCGACGAGATCGACCGCGCCGACGACGACTTCGAGGCCTTCCTGCTGGAGGTGCTGGCCGAGGCGAGCGTCACCATCCCCGAGATCGGCACGGTGCGCGCGGCGGTCGAGCCGGTCGTGGTGCTGACCTCCAACCGGACCCGCGACCTGCACGACGCGCTGCGCCGCCGCTGCCTTTATCACTGGATCGACTACCCGGACACCGCGCGCCTCGTGGAGATCGTGCGCCGCCGGGTGCCGGAGGCCGGTCAGCTCGCGGCTCAGGTCGCGGCGGCCGTGCGGCGGCTGCGCGAGCTGGACCTGCAGAAGCCGCCGGGGATCGCGGAGAGCATCGACTGGGTCGGCGCGCTGGCCCTGCTCGGCGTGCGCCGGCTGGAGCCGCAGGCCGCGCAGCAGACGCTCGGCGTGCTGCTCAAGCATCACGAGGACCACGAACTCGTCGCCGCGCACGGCTTGGACCGGCTGGTCGGCACGCCGGATGGCTGAGCCGCCACAGGCCCAGCCGAAGTCGCTGCCGAATTCGCAGCCGCTGCCGCTGCCGGACTTCGACGCTCCGTCGTTCGCCGGGCGCCTCGCCGAAGCCCTACGCGGCGCGGGCGTCCCGGCCGCACCGGACCGGGCGGCCTGCTTCCTCTCGGCGCTCCGGCTCACGCCTCCGGTCGATCGCACGGCGCTGTATTGGGCGGCCCGGCTCGCCTTCGTCACCGCGCGGGAGCAGATCGGGCCGTTCGACGCGGTCTTCGCCGCGATCTTCGGCGCGGCAACGCAATCGCCCGACGCGCGCAGCGCCGCCGAGGAACCCACGCCGCACACCGAGCCCGGTGCCGCGCCGCCTCCCGACGTGACGTCGCGCCAGCAGTCCGCTGGCGGCGCACCGCTGCCCGGCCCGCACGCCCGAGCCGACCGGCTCAATGGTCAATCACGTGCGGAGCGCGACCGGCGCGCCGGACTGCGGGCCCTGACGAGCGATCAGGAGGCGTTGGCGCACAAGGACTTCGCCGCTTTCGAGCCGGGCGAGTTCGCCGACCTGGACCGGCTGCTGGAGCTGCTGGCGGTCAGCCTCCCGCTGCGCCGCGGCCGGCGCCGCGCGCCGGACCCGCGCGGGCGCCGCGCCGATCTGCGGCGCAGCCTGCGCCGGAGCATGCGCACCGGCGGCGAGCCGTTCCGCCTCGCCCGGACGCGCAACCGCCCGCGCCGCCGGCCGCTGGTGCTGCTCTGCGACATCTCCGGCTCCATGGAACCGTACACGCGCGCTTATCTGCGGTTCTTTTCAGGGCTCTGTGCCCGCTCCGGCGTCGGGCGGCCGGCCGAGGCCTTCGTCTTCGCCACCCGGCTGACCCGGCTGACCGCGGTCCTGCGCCATGCCGGGCCGGACGCGGCGCTGCGGCGGGCCGGGGCCGCCGCGCCGGACTGGTCCGGCGGCACGCTGATCGGCGCCGCGCTGGCCGATTTCAACCGCCGCTACGGCCGGCGCGGGATGGCCCGCGGCGCCGTGGTGGTGGTCTTCTCCGACGGCTGGGAGGGCCGCGACCCGGCGCTGGTCGGGCGCGAGACGGCGCGACTGTCGCGACTGGCCCGGCGGGTGGTGTGGGTCAATCCGCGCAAAGCAGCACCCGGATATGCGCCGCTGGCCGGCGGCATGGCCGCCGCGCTGCCGCACTGTGGCGCGTTCGTGAGCGGCCACAGCCCCGCCGCGCTGGCGGAGCTGGTCGACGCGATCGCCTCCGCCTGACCGCGCATCGGCACACTGATCGCCGACACAGAGTGTCGACACTTTGAAGCAGCCTTCAGATAACCTTCATCGCAGACACCCAATAATGAACGGACCTCTGCCCTTGGTGATCCGCTTCGACTCGGCAGAACGACTCTTTACCACGCCACCCCTGGACACCGCGGGGCCCGGCCTGCTTGAATCCGAGTGTCGACACTTGCGGAAACGCAGGGCTCGACGCCTGCGCTGTGCACTCCCCTGTGCGTCCCCCCCGGGTCTCTCCAGGGCGCGTGCACAGCGCATTTCCCTTGTCCCGCCGGGAACCCGCAGGAGGACCATGGCCGCCGCACAGCGCTCCACTCCCGTCGGCTTCACCCTCAACGGCGAGGACATGCAGGTCCACGTCCGGGACCCGGCGGCGCCGCTGCTCGACGTGCTGCGCCACGACCTCGGACTGACCGGCACCAAGTCCGGCTGCGCCATCGGCTACTGCGGCGCCTGCACGGTCCTGGTGGACGGCGAGGCGGTCCCGGCCTGCCTGCAGATGGTCGGGCTGCTCGAGGGCCGCACCGTGCGCACGATCGAGGACCTGGCCGGGCCGGACGGGCTCGACCCGGTCCAGCGCGCCTTCGTGGCCAAGGCCGGCCTGCAGTGCGGATTCTGCACGCCCGGCCACATCATGGCGCTGCGGGCGCTGCTGGATCAGGACCCGGATCCGGGCGAGGAGCGCATCCGCGCGGTGGTCGACGGCAACTACTGCCGCTGCACCGGCTACGTGAAGATCCTCGACGCGGCCCGCGAGGCGGTCGCCCTGCTCAACGCCGGGGCGGCCGAAGCGCAGGAAGCCCAGAAGGCCCAGGGGGCCGACTGATGGCGATCACCGACCTCTCCCCCGCGACCGGGGTCGCAGAACCGGCCCGCGCCGCGATGCCGCCCGGGATCGGCACCGCGGTCACCCGGATCGACGCCGAGGAGAAGGTGACCGGCAGGGCGGTCTACTCCGGGGACGTCCGGCTGCCGCGCATGCTGCACGGCGCCGTGGTCCGCTCGCCGCATGCCTGCGCGCGCGTCCTGCACGTCGACACCTCGCGCGCGGCGCGCGTCCCGGGCGTGCGTGCGGTGGTGACCGGCGCCGACACGGCCAAGGTCAAGTGGGGCGCGTTCCGCCCGGACCTCTACCCGATGGCGATCGACTACGTCCGCTACGTCGGCGACGAGGTGGCGGCCGTCGCAGCCGTCGACATCGAGACCGCCCGGCGCGCTGCAGCCCTCATCGAGGTCGAATACGAGCCGCTGCCCGCGGTGCTCAGCCTCGACGAGGCGCTGGCCGAGGGCGCGCCCTTGGTGCACGAGGACGCGCCCGGCAACATCGCGCACGAATTCGGCTACGACCGCGGCGGCGCGGACGCGTGGTTCGAGCGCAGCGACGTGATCGTGGAAGGCACCTGGCAGACCATCAGGCAGTGGCACGGCGCGCTCGAGACGATCGGCTGCACGGCTGAGTGGACGCAGGACCGGGTCACCCTGTGGGTCAACTCGCAGACCCCGTTCCTGGCCCGGCAGCGCTACGCGACCGCGCTCGGCCTGCCGCTGCGCAGCGTGCGCGTCGTGCTGACCGAGCTCGGCGGCGGCTTCGGCGGCAAGTCCGGGGATGACAACACCTCGGTGATCTGCGCGATCCTGGCCCGCCGGGCCGGCCGGCCGGTGCAGCTGCTGGACACCCGGGAGGAGGAGTTCCTGGCCAGCCGGCCGCGCATCCCCATGCGCTACCGGGTGCGGCTCGGCTTCACCGCGGACGGCCTGGTCACCGCGAAGGACATCGACATGGTCGCGGACAACGGCGCGTACACCGGCAAGGCGCAGGCGGTGCTCGGCGCGGCGACCGTGCGGCACGACGCGCTGTTCAAGTACCGCGCGGTGCGGGCGCGCTCCCGGCTGGTCTACACGAACCTCGAGCCGACCGGCGCGTTCCGCGGCTTCGGCAACCCGTCCGCGGACTGGGCGGTCGGGCAGGCCTGGGACCTGGCCGCGCAGCGCCTCGGCATCCAGATGCCGGAGCTGCTGCTGCGCAACGCGGTGGAGTCCGGCGACGTCTCGCCGCACAACCACCGGATCGGCAGCTGCGAGCTCAAGCAGTGCATACAGCGGGCCACGCGGGCGATCGGCTGGTACGAGAAGCGCGCCGACCCGAAGCCGAACCGGGGCCTGGCGATGGGCGTGAGCGTGCACGTCTCGGGCCGACGCAGCTTCGGGGACTACGACGGCAGCTCGGCGATCGTGCGGCTGACCGAGGACGGCCGGGCCGCGGTCATCATCGGCGAGGGCGAGGTCGGCACCGGCTCGCGCACGACGTTCGCGCAGATCGCGGCCGCGCAGCTGGGAATCCCGGTCGCAGACGTCTCGGTCACTCGGCCGGACACGGACCTGACGACGCACGCGCTCGGCACTCTGGCCAGCCGGGTGACCTATGTCGCCGGCAACGCGGTGCAGCGCGCGGCCGAGGCGGCTTGCCAACAGCTGCTCGACGCGGCGGCGCGCCAGCTCAACCGGCCCGCCGCAGAGCTCTGGGTCGAGGACGGGCACGTGCGCGCGCCGGCCTCCGACGAGGACGACGTCGCGGTCAAGGTGCCGGTCGGCACCGTGGTGCGCGCCGAGCTCTACCGGCAGGGCGGCGAGCCGATCGTGGGGCTGGGCTCCTTCGACAACCCCTCGGAGTTCCCGGACCAGTCCCGCTTCGGCAACGAGTCGGGGGCCTACAACTTCGTCGCGGAGGCGGCCGAGGTCGAGGTGGACCCGGCCACCGGCGCGGTCACCGTGCTGGAGCTGGCCGCGGCGGTCGACTGCGGCACGGTGCTCAACCCGCCGCTGGCCGAGGGCCAGGTCGAGGGCGCGGTCGCGCAGGGGCTCGGCATGGCGCTGACCGAGCGCTTCGCCTGGGCCGGCGGCGCGCCGACCCGGCCGAACTTCGACGACTACAAGCTGCCGACGGCCGGCTCCATGCCGCCGCTGCGGGTCGAGTTCGCCGACTCCTACGAGCCGACCGGCCCGTTCGGCGCCAAGGGCGTCGGCGAGATCGCGCTGGACCCGGTCCCGGCGATCATCGCCAGCGCGGTGGCCGACGCGGTGGGCGTGCGCATCCACGAGCTGCCGATCACCGCGGAGAAGGTCTTCTGGGGCATCCGTGCGGCCGCGGGCCGCCGGGACGACGAGGGAGAGCGCTGATGACCACCGCCCTCGACCCGGAATCCGCATCCGCCCTCGACGATGTCTCGGCGATGCGCCCGCCGGCGCCCATCCTGTTCCCGCAGGACATCGACGAGGCCTTACAGCTGCTCGCCGCGGACGGCGCCGTGGCGCTCGGCGGCGGGGTCGGGCACCTCCTGCGCCGGCGCGAGAGCGACCGGTGCGACGTGTCAGCGTACGTGTCGGTGCGCGGCCTGCCGGAGCTGCGCGCGATCACCTGGTCGGACCGGGAGATCCGGATCGGCGCGGGCGTGCGGCTCAGCGAGATCGAGGCGGACCCGCGGCTGGCCGCGGCCTGGCCGGCCCTCACCGCGGCGGCCGGCTCGGTGGCGACCGGCCGGATCCGCCGCATGGTCACCCTCGGCGGGAACGTCTGCGCGCGCGACGACAGCCACGACCCGCCGGTCGCGCTGGCCGCCCTCGGCGCGGAGCTGACCGTGCGCAGCGCCGGCGCGACCCGCACTCTGCGCCTGGATCAGCTCTCTGAGCTGAGTCCGGACGAGCTGGTCCAGGACTTCCGGCTGCCGCGCCCGCAGGGACTCTGCGGCTCGGCGTTCGAGAAGTTCCTGGTGCGCGGCGTGTGGGAGTACGCGTGCGTACACGTCGCGGCCGTCGTGGGCCTGAACGGCTCCGGCGCGACCGAACGGCTCTCGCTGGCCGTCGGCTCCGTGCAGGGCGGGCCGGTGTCGATCGACCTCAGTGACCTGATCGGCATCCCGGCCGACCAGGGACTATCCGATACGGCCGCCCGACGCGCCGCCGCGGCCACCCGCCCCTACGACGACGTGCGCGGCTCCGCCGCCTACAAGACGTTGATGATCGCCGAATTCACCCGCCGCGCGCTGGCCGGAGCGATCCGCCGCGCAGAGCCCGCCGAAGGAGACGGCCCAGGATGAGCGCCACAATCATGGACGGCGAAGCGACGATGCGCGACCGCATCAGGCTTCTGTACACCCGGCACACCGCGCCGATGGGGGCGCCGCGGATCGTGTTCGTGCACAGCCTCGCCCTCTCGCAGACGCTGTGGTCGCGGGTCGCCGCGACCCTCGACGGCCGGGCCGAGATGATCACCTACGACTGCCGCGGCCACGGCCGGTCCGGCCGCACACCGGGCCCTTACACGGTCGGCCAGTTCGCCGACGACCTGGCCGAGCTGCTCGATCACGTCGGCTGGACCGACGCGGTGGTGGCCGGCTGCTCGATGGGCGGCTGCGTCGCGCAGAACTTCGCCGCCCGCTACCCGGGCCGAACCCGGGCGGCGCTGTTCGTCGACACCACCGCCTGGTACGGGCCGAACGCACCGATCGACTGGGCCGAGCGCGCGGGCGCGGCGCGGGAGAAGGGCTTCGAGGCGCTGGTCCCGTACCAGCTGTCCCGCTGGTTCAGCCCGGCCTTCCAGGAGGCCGAGCCGCGGCTGATGAAGCGGCTGTCCGACGTGTTCGCCGCCAACGACCTCGATGCGTACCAGGCCTCGTGCGCGATGCTCGGCACGGCGGACCTGCGGGCCGGCGCCCGCTCGATCCGCCAGCCGGCCGCGGTCCTGGTCGGCGAGCACGACGAGGCGGCCCCGCCTGCGATGGCGCAGGACCTGGCCGAGCGGGTCGGCTGCGGGCCCGCGCTGGTCGTGCCCGGCGCGCGGCACCTGACCCCGCTGGAGAACCCCGGCGCCATCGCCTACGCGCTGTCCGAGCTGATCAAGCGGATCCCGGTGGCGGGGGCCTCCTATTGAACGACACTGCGAAAGGAGCTGCGCGAGGCGGTGCGGTGGACGGTTCGGCGGACGGCCCGGTCGTCGACGTGCACGCGCACTATCTCGGCGCGCAGGCGGTCGAGCGGATCCGCGAGGAGGGCGGGCCGCACGGCGTGCGGCTGGTGACCGCGGCGGACCGGCGCACCGTGCGGGTCGAGGTCGCCGGGCGGCTCAGCGGCCTGCCGCTGCTTCCGGCGCTGGTCGACGTCGAGGCGCGGCTGGCGTGGATGGACGCCGCGCGGGTCGACGTGCAGGTCGTCTCGCCGTGGATGGACCTGGCCGGCCACGACCTGGCCGGACCGTCGGGGCTCTGGCTCGCCCGGGTGCAGAACGACGCGGCGGCCGCGCTCGCCGGGTCGCGCCCGGACCGGTTCCGGGCCGCCGCCGCGGTCCCGCTGCAGGATCCTGATCTCGCGGTCGGCGAGCTGCGCCGGGCCGTCGGCGAGCTGGGCCACGTGGCCGTGCAGATCGGGGCGCGGGTCGGCGAGCTCGGGTTGGACGACCCGCGGTTCGCCGGGTTCTGGGACGCGGCCGAGCAGCTGAACGTGCCGGTGATCGTGCACCCGGCCGAGCTCGACGTGCCCGAGCGCAACCGGCGGCTGTTCCTGCACATCCTGGTCGGCAACCCGGCGGACACCACCTTCGCCGCGGCGGCGCTGCTGCTCGGCGGGATCCTGGAGCGCCGGCCGCGGCTGCGGGTCCTGCTGGTGCACGGCGGCGGATTCGTGCCCTACCAGCTCGGCCGGATCGATCGTGGATTCACCGCGGCGCCGCCCGCGTCCCGCTCCCGGGGCACCCGCACGCCGCGCGAGCTGGCCGGCCGCCTGTTCTTCGACTCGGTGCTGCACGACGCGCAGGAACTGAAGCACCTGGACCGGTTCGCGGCGCCCGGCCGTCTCGTGCTCGGCAGCGACTATCCGTTCCCGATGCGGCTGGACCGGCCGGTGGACGCGCTTAGCGCGGCGGGCCTGGATCCGGTCCGGCGGCATAGCGCGCTGCACGGCGGGGAGCTGTTCAGCAGCGCGGTGCCGGCCGGCGCGGACGATCCGCCGGACGACGGACCGGGCGGAACCGGAGGGCCCGGCGATCCCGGCCGGCCGGTCAGTCCGCCGGATCCGTCCCGGTCCACCCGGAGCGCTCCACGGCGGCCAGGCCCCGGCGGACGATGGACTGCGTGATCGCGGCGGCCATGTCAGCCTCCGCATCGGCGTATGCGCGCAGCAGGCGGCGGTGGTCGTCCGCCGACGTCTCCAGCCGGCCGGGCTGGGACAGGCTCAGGTGCCGCAGCCGCAGGGTGCGGATGCCGACTGAGTCGAGCACCTCGCGCACGGTCTCGTTGCCGGCCAGCCGGGCCTCGGCGTTGCGGAACTCGACCACCAGCCAGAAGTACCGCTCCAGGTCCTGCGCCGCGGCCGCCGCGTCGAGCGACTTCTGGAGCCGGGCCAGCTCGGCCAGGCCCGCGTCCGTGCGGTGCGCCACGATGCGCCGGCTGACCAGCCCGTACAGCAGTTCGCGCAGCTCGTATATCTCGCGCACCTCGGCTATTCCGAGGTGGCGCACCCGCGGCCGCTTGCGGGCGGCGATCTCGACCAGCCCCTCGCGCTCCAGCGTCTGCAGCGCCTCGCGCACCGGCGTGCGGCTGCTGTTGAAGCGCCGGGCGAGATCGACCGAGTTCAGGTCGTCGCCGGGCTTGAGCCGGCCGTCGATGATCTCCGCGCCGACCGAGACGAGGATGCGCGCGCCGACGCTGTCGAACTGCTGCGAGCGGCAGGCGACCCGCAGGATCTCGCGCTCGCCGGCCGACAGCTCCGGCGCGGCCGGGGCGGGGGCCGGCGAGGCCGAGTCGTCCACGCGCGCCGTGCCGAGCGCCGGCCCGCCCGCAGCCGCGTCCCCGTGGAACGCCGGGCCGCCGCCCCCGCCGACCGCAGTCATCGCCTACCGCCTCACCGTTTTCGCCGCCGATGTTGATGTTGATGCCGATGTTGCCGCTGATGGGGAACCGTGCCATGGATGACGGAACAGAAACGCCGCAGCCGCCGCGAACCGCCGACGGCACGGTGACCGAACGCGTCGCGTACGCTTTTTCGCCGCAGGATACGCGCTATGCGTGAGAACCTGCCGCAGTTGCGCGAATGGATCGATAAAGGCGCACCTTTCACCATCGCAACAGTGATAGACACTCACGGCAGCGCGCCGCGACAGCCGGGCGCGCTGATGGCGGTAGCCCGAGACGGACGGGTAATCGGCAGCATCTCCGGAGGCTGCGTCGAGAGCGCAGTCTACGAGGCAGCGTGCGAAGTGCTGGAGAACGGACGCCCGCAGCTGCACATCTACGGAGCCGGCGATACGGACGCCTTCGAGCCCAGTCTGACCTGCGGCGGCACAATGCGGGTACTGATCCAAGCGTTCAGCGAGACGACGCACTGGGGCGGCCTGCGCGACGTCCTCGACGCGATGACGCGCCAGGAACCGGTCGCCGCGGCCACCGTGGTGCGCGGAACCGCCATCACCGGCGGCGGCACCAGGGCCGGCACCGGCGCCCGCCTCGTCGTCCGCGCACCCGACGTGCTCGGCTCCCTCGGCGACCCGGCGCTTGACGCAGCCATCACCGACGACGCACGCGGCTTCCTGGCCCAAGGCACAACGGCCGTCTGCCACTACGACCGCCACGGCGGCAGGATCGCCGCCGACTGCGCGACCGACGCCGACGTCGAGGTCTTCATCCAGACCTTCGCCCCACCGCCGCGCATGCTGATCTTCGGCGCGACGGCCTACGCGGCGGCGACGGCCCGGATGGGCGCATTCCTCGGCTACCGCGTCACGGTCTGCGACGCGCGGCCGGTCTTCGCGACCCGCGAACGCTTCCCGGCCGGCATCGAGGTGGTACGCGCCTGGCCGCACGACTACCTGGCGGCCACGCAGATCGACCGGCGCACCGTCCTCTGCGTCCTGACACACGACTCGAAGTTCGACATCCCCCTGCTGGCCGCGGCCCTACGCTCACCGGCGGCCTACATCGGCGTGATGGGGAGCCGTCGCACGCACGAGCGCCGCGCCCTGGAACTGCGCGACGAAGGCATCGACGAGGCCGAACTCTCCCGGCTGGCCTCCCCGATCGGCCTCGACCTGGGCGCCCGCACGCCGGAGGAGACCGCGGTCTCCATCGCCGCAGAGATCATCGGCACCCGATGGGGCGGCTCGGGGCACTCGCTGAGCCGGCTGACCGGCGACATCCACCACCCGGCCCCGGAACCCGCGCACCGGTAGCGATTGCCACGCCACTGACGGCAGACGGCCCGGCACCGCGGTACCGGCGTTTGCCTATGCGGTTTCCCATGTATCCCACTGGCCTCACATGGCGCAGACGTTGCGCTTGGATAACGACGTCTTGACGGTACCGTCACCGCGACGTTTACTATGCGCGAATATGTTTGAAGACGCGCGAATGTGCGTCCTGATGTGTCCGATTTTGAGCGAGTCGGTTCGGCGGAACTTTCCGACGGACCCATCGGTCTGGTGCGGTCCGGTGCGACGCGTGCGGCGTGCGCCGAATCGGGGTCGGGCACGGGCCGCGTCCGCGCGGTGCAGCACGTACGGGATGGCAACACATTGCAATGACATGCATGACGCCCGCTGCGACGGTCGCGGCGGTTCCTAACCCTCAAGGAGTGCGCATGCGCAGACCCTTTGCCGCGGCGGCCGCCGCCTTCGCGGTCGTCGCCTCGGCCGCGGGCGGCGTCGCCGTCTCCGCGGGACCGGCCGCAGCCGAGGACAACGGCCTGGCGCTGACCCCGCCGATGGGGTTCAACGACTGGAACGCCTTCGGCTGCAACACCAGCGAGGCCCTGATCGAGCAGACCGCCGACGCCATGGTGGCCAACGGCATGAAGGCGGCCGGCTACGACTACGTCAACATCGACGACTGCTGGCAGGAGAAGACCCGGGACGCGAACGGCGACCTGGTCGCGGACCCGGCCAAGTTCCCGGACGGGATCGCGGCGCTGGCCGCGTACGTCCACTCCAAAGGCCTCAAGCTCGGCATCTACGAGGACGCCGGGACGACCACCTGCGGCGGATACCCGGGCAGCCTCGGCCACGAGCAGCAGGACGCCGCCCTGTTCGCCAGCTGGGGCGCGGACTACCTCAAGTACGACCAGTGCAACATCCCCTTCACCAACTGGCCGAACGAGACGCACGAGCAGATCGACGAGCAGCTCTACACCACCATGTCGAACGCGCTGAAGGCGACCGGCCGCCCGATGGTGTTCAGCATGTGCAACGGCACCGACGCCGCCGCGCTGCCCTGGCTGTGGGGCGCACCGGTCTCCAACCTCTGGCGCACCACCACCGACATCCAGGACAACTTCGCCAGCATGGTGGCGAACGTGAACCTCAACGCGACGCTGGCCCAGTACGCCGGGCCGGGCGCGTGGAACGACCCGGACATGCTGGAGATCGGCAACGGCGGGATGAGCACCACCGAGTACGAGTCCGAATTCTCGCTGTGGGCCGAGATGGCCGCGCCGCTGATCGCGGGCACCGACCTGCGCACGGTCAGCGCCGCGGACCTGGCGATATACACCGACCGCAACGTGATCGCGGTGGACCAGGACAGCCTCGGCAAGCAGGGCGTGCTGCTCACCAGCGCCAACGGCCTCTACGTCTTCGCCAAGCCGCTGTCGAACGGCGACGTGTCCGTAGCGCTCTTCAACTCCACGGGCAGCGCGGCGACCATAAGCACCACGGCCGCAGCCGCAGGCCTGCCAAAGGCCATCGCCTACACCGAGAAGGACCTGTGGGCGAACACGACGACTGAGACAGCCGGCAAGATCTCGGCCTTCGTCCCCGCGCACGGCACTGTGATGTACCGCGTCACCGCGGCGAAGACCGCCGGCCAGGCGCTCCAGGCCGCGGCTCAGGCCCCGAACACCACGCTCGCGGTCTCGGCGCCCTCGGCCCAGATCGGCACCGGCGGCTCCACCACGGTCACCGTCACCGTGACCGACAACGGCGTCTCGCCGGTGCTCGGCTCGGCGCTCCGGCTCCAGGCGCCCAGCGGCTGGACGGTCCGCGAGCAGGGCCCGCCGCTACCGTACGTCCTGTTGACGAACCAGTCGGCCAAGGCCGCGTTCACCGTCTCCGCGCCGTCGTCCGCCGCGCCGATCTCCAGCGCGGCGCTCACCGCGAGTGCCTCCTATCTCGCCGTGGGCGGCACGAAGACCGCACAGTCCACGCTCGACCTGGCCCTCGTCTCCCCGGTCCAGTCCCCGTACTCGACGGCGAACACGACCGGTGCGGCGGCCGTCTTCGGGCAGTCCGGCTCGTCCTTCGCGATCCAGTCCGCCGGCACCGGGATCTCGCCGCAGACCACCACCTCGCGCGGCACCCGTGCGGCCTCCGACTCGTACGCCGCGATCTACCGGCCCGGCGGCGCGGGCACGTCCGCCACCGCCGAGGTCACCGTCACGGCGAACGCGACCTCCGGCACCGCCGGCGAATCAGGGCTCATCATGCGCGACGACATGACGGCGGCCGGCGGCTCGCCGGAAGGCGTGGCGCTGTTCGTCTCCGCCCGCGGCGCGATCACCCTCGACTACAACGCCACGGGCGGCGCCGTGGTCGACACGTCGGTGACCGTGCCCTCCGTGACCGTCACCTATCCGGTGGCGCTGGAACTGACTCGCTCCGGGGCCAGTTACAGCGGCTACTACTCGACCGGCGGAGGCACCACGTGGCTCCCGGTCGGCACCGTCACCGTGGCGTCCTCCGCCGCGGCCGGCCCGCAGGACGCCGGCGTGTTCCACGCGTCCGGCTCGGCGACCGGCCCGAGCGAGGGCGACTTCGGTGGATTCGCACTGAGCTGACAAAGCCGACGAACGAAGCACCGGTTTCCACTCAGCACGGTGCACGGTGATCAGGTGACCGCGAACCGCCCCCTCCGGCCGCATACGGAGGGGGCGGTTCGCATTCCCCGCAACAGCAACGGCAACAACACCCCACTCACGCAGCCACGTCGTCGACGACGAGCCTCGCCGCCTCCATCGTGTGCATAGCCGTCGACATGTCGAGACTTGCGACGCTGACGACGAGGCGCCGGATTCCGAGCTCCGCGTACGCAGCGACCGCCGGCAGCTCGAGGCGGTCGGCGGGCGTCACGGTCAACTCCAGTTCGCCGAGCTCCGCGGGCCGCCCGACCGCGTCCGCGGCCTCCCGCAGCCCCTGTACGCACCGCGCGGTCCGCTCCGGCGTCAGGCTGTAGCCGTACCAGCCGTGGCCCTGCGCCACGGCCCGGCGGAAGGCGGCGGGCGAGCGGCCGCCGACGACGATCCGCGGGCCGCCGGGCTGCACCGGCCGCGGATTGGCCTCGACGCCGCCGAAGTCGGCGAACTTGCCGTGGTACTCGACCGGCCCCGAGCCGGACCACACCGCGCGCATGGCGGCGATGTAGTCGTCCGTCATCGCCCCGCGCCGCGTGACCGGCACCCCGAGCGCGGCCAGCTCGGGCTCCAGATACCCAGCGCCGACGCCGAGGATCAGCCGGCCCGCGCACAGCCGGTCGAGGCTGGCCGCCTGCTTGGCCAGCACCAGCGGATTGCGCTGCGGCAGCACGATGACACCGGTGGCCAGCAGCATGCTGCCGACGGCGCCGGCCAGGTGCGCGAGGTGGACCAGCGGGTCGAGGATCGGCTCGTCCGGCTCCATCGGCGAGGGGGCGACCCGCGGGCTCGGCAGCACGACGTGCTCGGGCGCCCAGACCGAGTCGAAGGCGAGCTGGTCCTGCGCGTACCGGGCGACGCTCGTCGCGCCCGCCGTGAACGCCTGCCCGCAGTTCAGCCCGAACATCCCCAGCTGCATAGGGGGAATCCTAGCGAGCGCGCGGCCCGCACGGTCGGATCGCGCTCCCGGATCATCAGGACTCTGGGTCGCCGGCCGGGCCCCACAGCTCCTGCCGGCGCTCGTGCCAGCGCTTCATCATGTCGTCGGCCTCTTCGCGCATGAAGGCGAAGAACTCGCGCATCTCGGCCACCCGGGCGCCGGACGCGGTCAGCTCGCCGCCGAGCGCCCCGATCGCGTCGTCCGCGGCCGTCTCGATCACGTTGTAGAACGACACCTTCGCGAACGCGGCCTGGTACCAGGCGTTGTCGCGCAGCTTGTACACGTCGCGGCGCGAGCCCGGCACGGCCTCGCGGGTGGTCAGGCCGATCTGGTTCAGGTACCGCACCGCGCCCGAGATCGCCGCCGGGCTGACCTCGAGCCGCTCGGCCAGCCCGGTCGCGGTCAGGCCCGGCTCCTCCGCGGTCATCAGCGCGAACAGCACCCGGCCGGGCATCCGCGGGAACCCCCAGTCGGCGAACAGCAGCGCGAGGTTCTCCACGAAGCTGCGCACCCGCGGGTCGTCGCGCGGCAGGGACTGCGGTTCGGGGACGGCTGACGAGTCCAAGGTCACGCTCCACGGTAGATCCTCGCTCACCATTTTATGCGATTTTTTTGTTTCACGAAATTGTGAAAACTCTGTAGCATCGGGGCCATGCAGACCGATCCCGCGGCGGGCGAGCCCGCCGAGCCCCACCGACCGCCGGCGATCGAGATCGCCGGCCTGTACAAGGCCTTCGGCCGCGCCCGCGCGCTCGACGGCCTCGACCTGCGCGTCGCCACCGGCCAGGTGCACGGGCTGCTCGGCCCGAACGGCGCCGGCAAGTCCACCACGATCAGGGTCCTGCTGGGGCTGCTGCGGGCGGACTCCGGCACGGTGCGGCTGCTCGGCGGCGACCCCTGGCGCGACGCGGTCGGGCTGCACCGGCGGCTGGCCTACGTGCCCGGCGACGTGACGCTGTGGCCCAACCTGACCGGGGGCGAGGCGATCGACCTGCTCACCGGCCTGCGCGGGGGCGCCGCGACGCAGCGGCGGGACGCGCTGGTCGAGCGGTTCGAGCTGGACCCGAAGAAGAAGGCGCGGGCCTACTCGAAGGGCAACCGGCAGAAGGTCGCGCTGATCGCCGCGTTCGCCGCCGAGCCCGAGCTGCTGATCCTGGACGAGCCGACCTCGGGCCTCGACCCGCTGATGGACGTGGTGTTCCGGGACTGCGTCGCCGAGGCGCGCGGGCGCGGCGCGACGGTGCTGCTCTCCAGCCACATCCTCAGCGAGGTCGAGCAGCTGTGCGACCAGGTCTCGATCGTGCGGGCCGGGCGCACCGTGGACAGCGGGAGCCTGGCCGACCTGCGCCACCTCTCGCGCACCGCGGTCGCCGCGGAGCTGACCGGGACCCCGCAGGGGCTGGACCGGCTGGCCGGCGTGCACGAGCTCGAACTCGACGGCGGCACGCTGCGCTGCCAGGTCGACCCGGACGCGCTCGAGCCGCTGCTGCGCATCCTGGCCGAGGCCGGGGTGCGCTCGCTCTCCAGCCGGCCGCCGACCCTGGAAGAGCTCTTCCTGCGCTACTACACCGGAGCCGACGACGAACCCGCGACCGCCGCCGGCTCAGGCGCCCGCTCAGGCGCCGGCCCGGCCGATCAGAAGGCTGCGGCACGATGAGCACCGGTATCAGTACCCAGGCTTTCACGGGAACACGGGGCCTGATCCAGCTCGCCGGCAAGCGCGACCGGATCATGCTGCCGATCTGGATCTACGTGCTCGTCGGCACGGCCGCCTCGAGCGCCTACAGCATCAAGGGCGTGTATCCGGACCAGGCCTCGCGCGACGCGCTGACCTCGTCCACGAACGCGGTCTTCGGCGTCGTCGCGCTCTACGGGCCGATCCAGTCCCCGACCGTCGGCGGCATCATCAGCTGGAAGATCGCGCTGGTCGAGGCCGTGCTCGCCGCGGTGATGTCGATCCTGCTGGTGGTGCGGCACACCCGGGCCGAGGAGCAGACCGGCCGGCAGGAACTGCTCGGCGCGGCGCCGCTCGGCCGGTGCGCCCCGGCGACCGCCGCGCTCGGACTGGTCGCCGTCGCAAACCTCGCCTTCGCCGTCGTCTCGGCCCTGGCGCTGGCCTACTTCACCGGCTCGTTCGCCGGCTCGCTCGTGCTCGGCCTGGCGATCGGCGGCGTCGGCCTGGTCTTCGGCGCGCTGGCCGCGGTCACCGCGCAGCTCTCGGAGAGCTCCCGCACCGCCAACGGCATCGCGGCCTCGGCGCTCGGCGCGCTCTACCTCGTGCGGGCCGCCGCGGACAGCGGCGGCCCGGGGTGGCTGGCCTGGTGCACGCCGATCGGCTGGCTGGAGAAGGCCCGGCCCTACGCCGGGGACCGCTGGTGGGTCCTCGTGCTCTACCTCGCGGCGACGCTCGCGCTGGCGGCGGGCGCGCTGCGGCTGGCCGGCGGTCGCGACCTCGGCGCCGGCCTGCTGCCCTCCCGGCCCGGGGCGCCGCGTGCGGGCCGGGACCTGCGCGGGGTCGGCGGGCTGGCGTGGCGGCTCCAGCGCGGGGCGCTGATCGGCTGGTCCGCGGGGTTCGTCATCGCCGGGGCCGCGCTCGGGGCGCTCGCGAAGGACGTCGGGACCCTGGTGAACAGCAGCAGCGCCCAGGCGGAGCAGGTCATCGAGCGGATGGGCGGCCAGCCGGGGATCGAGAACGCGTACCTGTCGGCGATGAACGGGATCATGGGCGTGCTCGCGGGCGCCTACGCGATCCAGGCCGCGCTGCGCGCACGGGGCGAGGAGAGCGCGGGGCACGCCGAGGCGCTGCTGGCCGGGCCGGTCGGCCGGATCCGCTGGATGGCCACGCATCTGGTCATGGCGCTGGCCGGCGCGGCGGTGCTGCTGACGGTCTACGGCGTGGGCGTCGGCCTGGCGGACGGGATCCGCGGGCACGACGTGTCGAGCGCGCTGGCGACGATGATCGGCGCGGCGCTGGCGCAGTGGCCCGCGGTCGCCCTGATCGCGGGGCTGACCGTGCTCGCCGTCGGCGCGGCGCCGCGGTACGCCCCGCTGGCCTGGGCCGTGCTGCTCGTCAGCCTGCTGCTGAGCGAGTTCGGGCCGGTGCTGCGGCTGGCCCAGCCGGTGCTGGACGTCTCGCCGTTCACGCACGTCCCGAAGCTGCCGGGCACCGAGGTGGCCTGGGCCCCGCTGGTCTGGCTGGCGGTGATCGCGGCGGCGCTGATCGGCGGCGCCCTGACCTCGTTCCGGCGGCGCGACCTGACGACCTGACAGGCTGCCGTGACCAGGCCGATCACGGGCACGGCGCACTCGGGAGAGTTCCGGCCGGCGCCGGGCCGGGCCGGGGCTAAACTGAGCCGCGCCTCAGCCGTCACGAGCCTGGAAGGCAAGCCATGACCACTCCGGACGACAGCACCGCCCCGCCGGCGGGCGAAGCCACCACGTCCTCCCCCGCGGCGGTGTCGGCCGCCGCGTTCGCGACCGGGGGCGCGGCCGCCGGGGACTGGACGCTGGACCCGACCGGCTCGCTGGTCGAGTTCCACACCACGAGCATGTGGGGGATGGCGAAGGTGCACGGCCGGTTCGGCACCGTAAGCGGTGCGGGCGCCGTGGCCGCGGACGGGACGGTCACCGGCCGGATCGAGATCGACGCCGCCTCGGTGGACAGCAAGATCAAGAAGCGCGACGACCACCTGCGCTCGGCGGACTTCTTCCACGTCGAGCAGCACCCTGCGATCACCGTGGTGATCGAGGGCATCGCGCCGCAGGAGGGCGACCGGGTCGAGGTGCGCGGCACGCTCACGGCGCGCGGGCACGGCGAGGCGCTGGCCTTCCCGGCGACGGTCACGGAGGCGGGCGCGGACGCGGTGACGATCCACGCGGAATTCGAGGTGGACCGCTCGCGGTTCGGTATGACCTGGAGCCCGATGAAGATGGCCCCGATGCGCACCCGGATCGCCGTGACCGCGCGGTTCCTGCGCACAGCCGCCTAAGACCGAGCGACCCATCCCGGCACGAAAGAGACGAACATGCCCGACACCGACGCCCTGATCGCCAGTCTGCACGCCTCGCACGACCGGCTCGCCGGCATCGTCGCAGGCCTCGATGAAAAAGCGGTACAGGGCCCCTCCTACGCCGACGAGTGGTCGATCGCCCAGGTCGCCTCGCACCTCGGCAGCGGGGCGGAGATCTTCGGCCTGCTGCTCGAGGCGGGCCTGAGCGAGAGCGCGCCGCCGGAGGGCGCGCGCTTCCAGGCGATCTGGGCCGTCTGGGACGCGCGCGAGCCGGCCGAGCAGGTCGCCGAGAGCGTCGCGGCGAACGCGGCGTTCCTCGCGCGCGTCGACGGGGTGCCCCGGGCCGGCCGGGACGGTTTCCTCGTGCAGACCTTCGCCGGCCCGACGGACCTGGCCCGGCTGACGACCATGCGGCTCGGCGAGCACGCCCTGCACAGCTGGGACATCGCGGTCGCCCTGGATCCGGCGGCGCAGGTCGCCCCGGACGCGGTCGCGCTGCTGATCGACGACATGCTCGCCGGGGTCGCGGCGCGCGCCGGGAAGCCCGAGGCGCAGCCGCGCACGATCGTCGTCGAGACCAGCGAGCCGGCCCGCACCTTCGTCCTGACGACCGGTCCGGCCGTGACGCTGGCACCGGCGCCGGAATCAGGATCCGACGTCGAGGCCGACGCGCGGCTGAGCCTGCCCGCCGAAGCCCTCGTCCGCCTGGTCTACGGCCGGCTCGACGAGGCCCACACCCCCGACGGCATCGGCGGCGCCGACCTGCTGCCGGGGCTTCGCGCGGTGTTCCCCGGCTTCTGAGCGAGCCGCTGCGCGCGGCAGCCGCGGCGTCGATGGTCCCCACCGCCACCGAGCCGAGGCCGCCGCGCGCCTGCAAACGCGCCCGCATGTGAACTCCTCGCGCCCGAAAAACCCTCCCTCCGGGCCACAAGACTGAGTTCGGTGCCTGATGCATCGGCTGGAAGGCTTCTGACCTGCCGCTGCGTCAGGGCCCGAGCCCGCGGGAACGCAGGCGGGGACGGACCGCACCGGCCGCACCCGGTCGGGTCCGGCCCGTGGATCCCAGGGCGGACGCCGTACCTGCCGGGGCTTGCCACGCAACGCCGGCCGAAGGCGGCTATCGTGCCGTCTGAGCCGGCGCCGCCCTGGGATCGCACACCCCCCTCCCGGCGTGGTCCGCCGGGCACAAATGAATCCTTCTCAACCAGCACGGCCCTCGCATCGATTCACGGCCGTCACTGCGTACCTGTTCCCACGCATCCGTACCGGGAGGCGCCGATGGGGCCGAGGGCCACGGCCATTGCGCCGGACGAGACGCCGCAGCGGCGCCGGCAGACCGAGCTGATGGTGCGCCGGCTGCTGGACGGCCACCTGCTGGCCACCGGCGGCGAGCTGACCCGCGCGGCCATCGCCAAGCACTTCTCGGCCAGCCAGGAGACGGTGCGCTCGTGGCTGACCGGGCGGCGCCGGCCGGCGCCGGAGGTGGTGCGCGACCTCGCGCGGCTGGCCACGGTCAGCCCGGTCGAGGCGTTCCTCGACCTCGGCTGGCTCGACGAGGCGGACCTCGCGCTGCACAGCACCGGCCGGCGCGGCGCCTGGGCGGCCGCCGGCGACTTCTCCGACCTGGCCGTGGGGGCGGCCTCGCCCTCGGCGCCGGAGGCGGCGGCCCGCGCGATGCTGCGGGACGAGACGATGCGGCGGCGCTACACGGTGGAGCTCTCGACGGTCGAGTCGCGCGGCGTCTATCCGCTGACCACGGACGTGGTGGCGCAGATCCGGCTGCGGCCCGGGGCGGCCGAGCCGGGGCTCGAGGACGCGCAGCTGAAGGCCCGGCTCGCCCGGGTGGTCGGCGGGCCGGGCGAGGCGCTCACGGCCCGGGAGCCGGGCTTCTGCGCGGTGCGGCTCGAGCTGTCCGCCTTCCTGGCCGCGCCGACGCGCTGGTCCGGCCAGTACTCCTGGCAGGGCGAGCCGGGCTCGCGCACCTGGCGGCGCTTCGCCTCGCACTGGCCGGCGCACATCCTGGTCCAGGACGTGATCAGCGCGGTGTCGCGGGACGCCGCGCCGGACCCGTGGTCGGCCCGGGACACCAGACCCCTGATCTTCATCGGCGGCCGCTACAGCGCCGGCATCGCGGCGGCGCTGACCGCGGAGGGGCTCGGCTGGCAGTATGTGCTCGTACATTCGGGCGCATCGATAGGCCGGGCCGGGACCGTGGCGGCGACCCGGCGGGACTGGCTGCACGGCCCGGCGGAGGCCTGGAGCGAGGCGTCCGAGCACATCAGGGAGCGCACCGCGACGAACGACCCCTGGTACGCGGTGCTCGCCGTGCGGCCGCACTCGTTCATCGCGCCGGACGGCGGCGCCGATCTCAGCGCCCTGGAACAGCTGCGGCGCTGCCCGGCCCGGGTGGTCTACGTGCGGCCCAGCGAGGCGGTGCTGGACTGGTGGACGGCCCGGCAGGTCGGCCTCTCCCCGGACGGCGAGTACGCGGACGCGGCGGCGGCGCACCGCGAGCAGCTGCGGCTCGCCTTCGCGCGGATCGAGCGCACGCTGGCCGAGCGCGCGGCCGGCGGCGGCGCGGGGCGGGAGGACCTGGTGCTCGCCCAGCCGGAGCCGGAGCAGAAGGACGAAGGGTTCGACCCGTACCGGCCCGAGCTGCCCGAGCGGCTGGTGGACGACCAGGTGCGGCTGGCCTGGCAGGTCGTCGGCTGGCTCGGCCGCACCTCGCGCTACGCGCCGGCGCCGCCGGCCAAGTCGCTGCACCCGGGCGTGCTGAACACGGTGCGGGACCGGCTCGGCGTGGAGGGCGGCCCCGCGTATCCGGGTCTTTAGTCCGGGCGCTCTTCCGCCTGCAGCAGTGCCCTGATCTGCTCGGCCTCGGAGTGCGCGCCGAGGGTGTCGAAGAGCCGGAGGGCCCGGCCCAAGGCGGCACGCCGCCGGTCGGGCGGAAGCTCGCGGTCGGCCACCGTGCGGGCATAGGCGGCGACTAGGTCGTGCAGGCGGTAGCGCTCAGGGCCCTGGGGTTCGAGCAGGCCCGCCGCGGCCAGCTGCTCCAGCGTCCGGGCGGTGGCCGCGGCCGGGGCGTCGACGAGCGCTGCGGCGGCGCGGGCGTCGGCCGCGGCCGGCGGGAAGAGGCCGAGATGCGCGATGAGGTCCCGCTGCGGGCCGGACAGCAGGCCGAACGAGGCGTCGAACGCCTCGCCGAGGCTGCGCTCGCCGCCGCCGAGGTCGAGCCGGGCCGGCCGGCCGGTCGCGGCCGGCGGCGGGAAGGCGGCGGCGCCGGAGAGCTGCGCGGCCAGCTCGTCGGCCAGGCCCTCGGGAGTCAGCGCGCGGTCGAGCCGGCAGCGGGCCGCGATGATCCGGATCGCCAGCGGCACCCCGCCGCAGAGCTCGACGATGCGCCGGACGGCCGCCGCGGAGGCGATTTCGACCTCGGCCGCCGCGCGGAAGAGCCCCGTGCTGTCGGCCTCGCCGAGCACCGGCAGCGCGACGTGCAGCGCGTCGTCCAGAGCGGCGAGGCTGTTGCGGCTGGTGACCACGACCCCGCAGCCGCCGCCGGACGGCAGCAGCGGCTGGATCTGCGCGCCGGCCGCGGCGTTGTCCAGGATGATGAGGAGCCTGCGATCCAGGGTCACGCCGCGGTAGCGGACCGCCCGCCCGTGCTCGGCGGTCGGGACGGCCTCCTGCGGCACCCCGAGGTCGGCCAGCAGCAGGCCGAGCGCGTCGTGGGCGCTGAGCGGCTCCCGGCCCGGCGTGAAGCCCTGCAGGTCCAGGAAGAGGCAGCCGTCCGGGAAGCGCCCGGCGAGCAGGTTGGCGCACCGGATGGCCAGCGCGGTCTTGCCGAGCCCCGGCATGCCGCTGACGACGCAGACCCGCGCGGCCCCGGCGCGCTCGTCGGCGTCTAAAGCGTCGGAGTCGTCGAAGAAGTCGCGCAGCGCGGCGAGTTCGGCGTCACGGCCGACGAAGTGAACCGTGTCCGGGGGTGGTACGAGCACGTATTCAGCTGCTTCCGCCAAGTCGGCACGATCAGCACTCGCCGACGCACCGGAAGATGCGCCGACGGCCTGAGCGCCGGCCGCGCCGGAGTCGGCTCCGGCCGCGCGGGCAAGACGCTCCAGCTCGCCGTCGCCATCGTTGTCACCGGTCGCTCTCCCCGCGTCGGCCAGCACCGCGTCCAGTGCCCGGGCGAGCCCGGCGACCGGCCGGCGCAGGCCGCTCTCGATCCGTGAGATCACCGAATGGTCCACGTGCACCAGCCGGGCCAGCCGGCGCTGGCTCAGCCCGGCGCGCTCGCGCAGCTCCCTGAGCCGCGTGCCGAACATAGACGTGTCGGCATACATCCCCCCAATCCTCCCCGGCCCTTCCCGCCCCTGGCGCGCGTGGTGCCGGTGCGGTGCCGCACCACTGCGGCACCACGCGCACAGTCCCCTCCGGGGCGACGCTCTGCGAATGTGAATCCGAACTCTTGAATACGGGGACTGAATCAGCTGGCCCGGCCGCGGCGGCGCACGACGCCGCGCGGACCCCCTGCCGGCCCCCCGCGGCCGCGGATCCCGCCGAGGCCGACACCACCCCACCCGCGTGACCGGCACCGCGCCGGTCGCCCCGGAAACAAGGAAACACACATGGACGGCCCCCCCGACGAACCGCCGCACTGACGCGGCAGCGCGGCCGCCACGGCCCGACGATCCGCCCCGAAGATCTGCGCTGTCCGGACGTACCGGCAAAAAACCGGTACGACTAAGTAGTCTTCCACATTCTCCGCATTACAGCAGCAGGTTTAACGAAAGCGGGTCTCGCGGCTTCCTGCCGGCGCGGTGCGCGGCGACGCCGGGCCGGGCCGCTGAAGCAGCACTCGAACCCGCTGCGCGCCCGGAACCGGCCCCCTCCTCACCCGCCGCGGATCACGCCGATCCGCGCAGCACGACCGACATCGTCATCGGGTGCTCCGGGACCGGCGGCGCCTCGCCGGCGACCAGGGCCAGCAGGCGCGCGGCCACGGTCGCGCCCTGCTGGTCCGACGGCGCGTAGACGGTGGTCAGCGGCGGGGTCGCCAGCGCGGCCAGCGGGATGTCGTCGACCCCCACCACCGCCAGGTCCCGCGGGACCGCCAGGCCCACCCGGTGCGCGCCGGCCAGCACGGCCAGCGCGACGTCGTCGTTGTAGCAGCACACTGCCGTGACCTGACCGGCGCGCCACCCGACGACCGCCTCAGCCGCCTGACTCACCTCGATCGGCACGGTGAGCACCCGGGGCGGCGCCAGGCCCGCGGCCGCGCACCGGGAGGTCACCCCGTCGAGCCGGTCCTGGGCGATCGGTGCCAGGGTCGGATCCTGCGGCCAGGCGAAGCCGATCCGGGTGTGCCCGCGGGCGAGCAGGTGGCCGGCCTGCAGCCGCCCGGGCAGCCGGGCCCACTCCCGGTCGTCCACCTCCGAGCCCGTCATCGACAGGTTGACGCCGGTGACCCACTCCACGCCGGCCTTCACGATCTGCCGGTTGGGCTCGTCGGGCAGCTGGGGATAGCTGATCACCGCGACGGGTGCCAGGGCCTGGACGACATCCAGCAGCTTGGGCTGTTCGCGGTCGTCCAAATGGGTCACCAGGGTGAGGCCGCCGGCGGCCAGGCCCGCGGCGAGTTCGTGCACGAATGCGGAGAGCACCGGCCCCTGCGGCAGGTTCGGCATGGCCAGCACCACGATGTCGGTGCGCCCGCTGCGCAGCGCCCGCGCCGAGACCGACGGGACGTAGTTGAGCCGGCGCGCCGCCTCCAGCACCCGCTCGCGGGTCTCCTGCGGGATGCTCTGGCCGGCCTTGCGGTTGAGCACGTAGCTCACCGTGGCCCGGGACACCCCGCTCTCCCGCGCGACGTCCGCGCTGGTCGCCCGCCTGCGGCCGGGCCCGGGGGCCTCCGCGTCCGACACGGGCGCCTCCTCACTTCCCTCGTGAAACTTTCACAGCGCCCGAGACGCGGCCTTGACACGGTCTTTCGCGCTTGAGCATACTGCCTGACAGAGATAGCTTACACGTGTAACTTACACGAGTAAGTAACACACGGGTAAGCAATGAGTGGATCCAGTGCGGTGCATCCGTCCGGGTGCGGCCTCGACGACGCAAGGAAGCTCGAACGATGTCTGAAATCAGCGTGCAGCTTTATTCGGTGCGGGACCGGCTGGAGGCCGACCTCGGAGGGACGCTGCAGCGGCTGGCCGCCATCGGCCTGACCGCGGTCGAGCCGTTCAACCCGGCGGACGACCCCGCGGGCCTGCGCCGCCGGCTCGACGACCTGGGCCTGGCCGCGCCGACCGCGCACGGCTGGGGGCTGACCGGCGACGATCCGGCCAAGGTGATGCAGGCCACGAAGGTGCTCGGCGCGGACCGGCTGATCGTCTCCTCCATCGGCGAGGAGGAGTTCGCCGACGCGGACGGGATCAAGCGCGCCGCCGACCTTCTGCACCGGCTGGCCGAGCAGGCCGCCGGCTTCGATCTGACGCTGGGCTACCACAACCACTGGTGGGAGCTGGAGTCGCGGATCGACGGCGGCTTCGCCCTCGAGGCGCTGGCCGCGGCGGCCCCGGAGATCTTCCTGGAGGTCGACACCTACTGGGCCGCGGTTGGCGGGGCGAAGGTGCCCGAACTACTCGGCCGGCTCGGCGGCCGGGTCCAGGCGCTGCACGTCAAGGACGGCCCGGTGGTCAAGGGCGAGCCGAACGTCGCGGTCGGGTCGGGCGCGATGGACGTGCCGGCGGTGCTGGCCGCGGCCCCGCAGGCGCTGCGGATCATCGAGTTCGACTCCTGCGCCACCGACGTGCTCGACGCGATCGAGGCGAGCCACCGCTACCTCGCCGGCGGCACGGCATGAGCGCGGGCGGGCCGGTCGGCGTCGCGGTGGTCGGCGCCGGCGTGATCAGCAAGCAGTACCTCACGAACCTGACGACCTTCCCGGACGTCGCCGTGTACGCGATCGCCGACATCGACACCGCCCGGGCCGCCGAGGCCGCGCAGACCTACGACATCCCGCACAGCGGCGACGTGGCCTCCGCGCTGGCGCTGCCCGAAGTCGAGGTCGTGCTGAACCTGACCATCCCGGCGGCGCACGTCGAGGTCGACCTCGCGGCGCTCGGCGCGGGCAAGCACGTCTACAGCGAGAAGCCGCTCGCGCTCGACCAGCAGGGGACTGCGAAGGTGCAGGCCGCGGCGGCCGCGGCGGGCCTGACGGTCGGCTGCGCGCCGGACACGTTCCTCGGCGCGGGCATCCAGTCGGCGCTGCGGGCGCTGCGCTCCGGCGCGATCGGCGAGCCGGTGGCGGCGGTGGCGACCTTCGAGGCCTCGGGGCCGGAGATCTGGCATCCGAGCCCCGAGTTCCTGTTCCAGCCGGGCGCCGGGCCGCTGTTCGACATGGGCCCGTACTACCTGACCGCGCTGATCGCGCTGCTCGGGCCGGTGCGGCGGGTGGCCGCGACGGCGCGCACCGGGCGGGCCGAGCGGGTCATCGGCTCCGGGCCGAGGGCCGGGACCGCCTTCGCGGTCAACGCGCCGACCCATGTCAATGCCCTGCTTGAATTCGCGGAGGGCGCCTCGGCCTCGGCCGCGTTCAGCTTCGACGCCAGCGGCTTCGGCTACCGGCTGGAGGTGATCGGGACCGAGGGCTCGCTCGCGCTGCCGGACCCGAACAGCTTCGGCGGCCCGCTGCGGGTACGCCGGCCGGGCGACAAGGAGTGGGCCGAGCTGCCGGTCACCGGCACCGGCGCCGGGCGCGGCATCGGCCTGCTCGACCTGGCCCGCGGCCTGCGGTCCGGCACCCCGCCGCGCGCCTCGGGCGAGCTGGCCCAGCACGTGGTGGCGGTCATGGAGCGGGTGCTGGACTCGGCCCGGGACGGCGCCTTCCAGCAGCTGCCGGCGGCCGACCTGGACGTGCAGCCGCTTCCCGAGGACTGGGATCCGGCAGCGGCTACGTTGTGACCATGCCTCCACGCGATCGGAACATCGGCGTCGCCGTGGTCGGCGGCGGCTTCATGGCGACCGTCCACTCGCGCGCGGCGGTCGCGGCGCGGGCCCGGCTCGTCGGCATCGTGTCGTCCACTGCGGAGCGCTCCGCGGTGGCCGCGGCCGAGCTCGGCTTCGAGCGCCCGTACTCGTCGCTCGACGAGCTTCTCGCCGACGATGAGGTGCAGGTCGTGCACGTCACGACGCCGAACGCGCTACACGCCGGGCAGGTGCTGGCGGCGCTGGCCGCGGGCAAGCACGTGGTCTGCGAGAAGCCGCTGGCGACCGGCGCCGCGGACGCCGAGGCGATGGCCGGCGCGGTCGGCGGCCTGGTCGCGTCAGTGCCCTTCGTCTACCGCTACCACCCGGTCGTGCGCGAGGCGCGCGCCCGGGTGCGCGCGAGCGACCTGGGCAGTGTGCTGACACTGCAGGGTTCTTACCTGCAGGACTGGCTGCTGACCGCGGACGACGACAACTGGCGGGTCGACGAGCGGGCCGGCGGGCGCTCGCGGGCCTTCGCGGACATCGGCTCGCACCTGGTCGATCTGCTCGAGTTCGTCTCCGGGGACCGGGTGACCCGGCTGGCCGCCGCGAAGCGGACGTTCTTCGCCGACCGCGCCCAGCATCGCGCGGTGACCACGGAGGACGCGGTCGCGGTGACGGTCGAGACGCGCGGCGGCGCGATCGGCACGCTGCTGGTCTCGCAGGCGGCGCCGGGCCGCAAGAACCGGCTGTACATCGAGATCGCCGGCTCGCGCGAGTCGGTGGCGTTCGACCAGGAGTCGCCGGAGACGCTGTGGATCGGGCGGCGGGCCGGATCGCTGATCGTGCCGCGCGACGCGGCGCAGCTACATCCGGACGCGGCGCGCCTCGTCACGGTGCCGGCCGGCCATCCGCAGGGGTATCAGGACGCGTTCAACCGTTTCGTCGGGGATACGTATGCTGCGATCGGGGGCGCGGCCCCGGACGGGCTGCCGCGGTTCGAGGACGGCCTGCGCGCGGTCCGCGTGACGGACGCGGTGATGGACGCGGCCGAGCGCGGCGCGTGGATCGAAGTCCCGGCTGCGGCGCCCGAGCCGAGCCGGCAACCGGAAGAGGTGCGGCGATGACCGGAGCAGTGAACGAAGCGGCGACGCACCCGGTGACCCTGTTCACCGGGCAGTGGGCGGACCTGCCGCTCGAGACCGTGGCCGAGCACGCCGCGCGGTGGGGCTACGACGGCCTGGAGATCGCCTGTTCGGGCGACCATCTGGACCTGGAGCGAGCCGACGCGGACGACGCCTACCTCGCCTCGCGGCTGGACCTGCTCAAGCGGCACAACCTGCGCGTGTTCGCCATCTCGAACCACCTGACCGGCCAGGCGGTGTGCGACGACCCGATCGACTTCCGGCACCAGGCCATCGTGCGCCCCTCGACCTGGGGCGACGGCGATCCGGAGGGCGTGCGGCAGCGCGCCGCGGAGGACATGAAGCGCGCCGCCCGGGTCGCCCGCAAGCTCGGGGTGGACGTGGTGGTCGGCTTCACCGGGTCGAAGATCTGGCCGTACGTCGCGCAGTTCCCGCCGGTGCCGGCCGCGGTGATCGAGGCCGGATACGAGGACTTCGCGAACCGGTGGAACCCGATCCTCGACGTCTTCGACGGCGAGGGCGTCCGGTTCGCGCACGAGGTGCACCCCTCGGAGATCGCCTACGACTACTGGTCCAGCGTGCGCTCGCTGGAGGCGGTCGGGCACCGGGCGGCGTTCGGGTTCAACTGGGACCCGTCGCACATGATGTGGCAGCAGATCGACCCGGTCGGCTTCATCTGGGACTTCAAGGACCGGATCTACCACGTCGACTGCAAGGACACCCGGACGCGGCCGGCCACCGGGCGGTCCGGGGTGCTCGGCTCGCACCTGCCGTGGGGCGACCCGCGGCGCGGCTGGGACTTCGTGTCCACCGGCCACGGCGACGTCCCGTGGGAGGACTCCTTCCGCGCGCTCGACGCGATCGGCTACACCGGCCCGATCTCGATCGAGTGGGAGGACGCGGGCATGGACCGGCTGCACGGCGCCCCGCAGGCGCTGGAGTTCGTCCGCTCCCTGCTGTGGAAGCGGCCGGACGCGTCCTTCGACGCCGCGTTCTCGAACCAGTGAGACCGGTGAGACCAGTGCGGGCGGCGCGGACAGGGAGCCGGCGTGCGGATCGATAAGCAGCGCGCGGCGGTCTCGGGGATCTTCGCCGTCCACGGCGCCGTCATGGGCACCTTCGCGGCGCGGATCCCCGCGCTTTCCGCGCACCTGGGCCTCTCATCCGGACAGCTGGGCCTCGCGCTGTTCATGCCGGGCATGGGGATCCTGCTCACGATGCCGTTCGCTGGGCGCCTCGTGCACCGCCTCGGCAACCGGCGGGCGATCCAGCTGCTGGTGGGCGCGTGGGGAGCCTCGCTCATCCTGCCGGCGTGGGCGCCGAACCTGTGGACGCTCTGCGCGGGGCTGCTGGTCTACGGCGCGACGGCGGGCCTCAGCGACGTCTCGATGAACACCCAGGGCGTCGCAGTCGAGACCGCCGCCGGAAAGCCGATCATGCCGAGCCTGCACGGGCTCTGGAGCCTCGGCGGCTTCGTCGCCTCGGGCGTCGGCGCGGCCGTCACGGCGCTGGATGTCAGCTATCGGGTGCACCTGACCGTCACAGGGATCGTGCTCGCCGTGGCCGCACCGTTGATCGGAGCGGTGATCACCCCTGCAGTGGCGGCGCCTGAGGCTCCGTCAGCTGAGAAGGTGCCAGGTCAGACCGCGGATGTACCCGGGGATACGAGCGGCGCAGAGACGGCGGCCTCTCCCCCGCGCTTCTCGCTGCCGACCGGCACCGTCCTGCTGCTCGGCCTGATCGGGTTCTGCTCGACCTTCGCCGAGGGCTCGGCGACCAACTGGTCGGCCGTCTACGTCAGCAAGGTCACGCACGGGAGCCCTGCGGTGGCGGCGGCCGGATACGCGGTCTTCGCGTGTGTGATGAGCGCGATGCGCTTGTTCGGCGGCGGCATCGTGCGCAGAGCCGGGCCGGTACGCGTCCTGCGGGTCGGCGGCGTGGTCTCGGCGGCCGGCGGAGTGCTGATCGTGGTCGCGCGCATCCCCGCGCTGGCGTTCGCCGGGATCGCGCTGCTCGCGGTCGGGGTGGCTCTGGTCATCCCGTTGCTGTTCGCCGCGGCCGGGCGGACCGGGCCGAATCCCGGGCAGGCCATCGCCGGCACGTCGATGATCGCGTACAGCGCGGACCTGATCGCGCCGGGCGTGGTCGGCGGGATCGCTCAGGCCGCCTCGCTGCCGGTGGCGTTCCTGCTGATCACCGTGCTGGCCGCGGCGATCACGCCCGGCGCCGGACTGGTGCGCGCCGCCGCCCTGCCCGAACCCGCGCAGCGGGCCGAGGCGGTGTCGGAAGCGGTCGTGACCGATTAGCCGGATCAGACGGGCCGAGCCCTTGGTCCTCAGCCCGCGTCGTCCGCCGCGAAGTCGACCTTCGCGGTCTCGACGGTCCCGGCGCGGCGCCCGGGCGCCGCGTGGTACTTCCAGTAGAGGTTGGTGTGCGCGATCACCAGGGCCGGAGTGGGTGCGCCGTACTCGCTCAGGTCCTCGGTCGTGTGCGCGTCGCCGACCAGCGTCGCGTCATAGCCCCGCACAATCGCGCCGTGCAGCGTCGAGCGTATGCACTGGTCGGTTTGGGCCCCGGCGACCACGAGCCGGCCCACCCCGAGTTCGGCGAGCCGCGCCTCCAGATCCGTCTCCTCGAACGAGTCGCCGTACGACTTCTGCACCAGCGGCTCGCTCTCGAGCCGGACCAGCTCCGCCACGTACTGCCAGTTCTCGCTGCCCACCGGCAGGTCCTCGTCGGAGTGCTGCACCCAGACCACCGGCACACTCTCGGCGCGGGCCTTGTCGACCAGCGTGCCGATGTTCGCGATCACGCCGTCGCGGTTGAGGGCACCGGCGACGACCCCGTTCTGGACATCGATTACCAGCAGCGCGGTGTTCGGTCGGTCAGGCAGGGTGGTCATGGCGGTTTCCGGCTTTCCGTCGCGGATCTTCGGTCGGGTCCACGATAAGTCACGGCACCGACAGTGGCTCGGCCCGCGAGATCCCGGGCTTTCCTGATCAGCCCTGATCAGCGATCCGCGTGGTGCGCGAGCAGTGCGTGCGGGTCGGAGCCCGGGGTGGCGGTTGCGTCGGGCGCGAGCGTGTGATCGGTATGGACTGTCGCGGCGGTCAGGCGGGGGACGGCGTGGATGAGAGCATGCTCGGCTTCGACTGCGAGTTCGTGCGCGTCGACGACGGTCAGGTCGGCGTCGACGACGATGGCTGCTTCGGCGCGCAGAGCATGGCCGATCCAGCGCACACGTACGTCGCCGACCGCGCGGACGCCGGAAACACCGGCCAGGGCCGAGCGGGCGAGGTCGACGGCTGCGGGGTCGACCGCGTCCATCAGGCGGCGGTATATCTGGCGAACCGCGTCGCGGACCACGGCGAGGATCGCCACGGTGATGGCCAGGCCGATCACCGGATCGGCCCAGCGCCAGCCCAGAGCGGAGCCGGCCGCGCCGAGCAGGACGGCCAGCGAGGTGAATCCGTCGGTGCGCGCGTGGAGGCCGTCGGCGACCAGGGCCGCAGAGCCGATGCGGCGGCCGGTGCGGATGCGATAACGGGCCACGGCCTCGTTCCCGGCGAAGCCGACGGCCGCGGCGAGCGCGACGACGAGCAGGCTCTGGACGCTGCGGGGATGCAGCAGGCGATCGATCGCGGTCGCGGCGGCGAATGCGCTCGAAGCGGTGATCGTGAGCACGATGGCGATTCCGGCCAGGTCTTCGGCGCGGCCGTATCCGTAGGTGTAGCGGCGATTCGGCGGACGGCGCGCGAGCAGGAAGGCCACACCGAGCGGTAGCGCGGTAAGCGCATCAGCGGCGTTGTGGATCGCGTCGCCGAGCAGCGCGACCGAGCCGGACAAGGTCACGACCACTGCCTGAAGCGCAGCCGTGGCACCGAGAGCGGCGAACGAGATCCACAGCGTGCGCATGCCTTCGCGCGACGCCTGCATCGCCGAATCGACCTTGTCGCCGGTGTCGTGCGAATGCGGGGTCACGATATGCGCGGCGCGGTGCCTGATGCGCGACCAGCGGTTCGGCTCGTGGCTGTGATTGTGGCTGTGATCGTGGTCGTGGTCGTGTGCGTGATGCTCGTGGTCGTGGCTGGTGCTCATCGTGGGCGGAGCCTTCCGAAAGCGGATCGAACCTGGCGCCTCAGCGCCCCGCACCAGTATAAGCACCTATGTAAGGGTGCAGACTTCTCTCACCTGCGAACGATGTGCAGCAGCGAAAGCGCGGCAGGGCTCAGGCGGCGCTTCTGCGCGCGTCGCCGGCCTCTGCGGCGACCGGCAGCGGCGTCAGTTCGAAGACCCGGTGCAACCGGCCCATCGCGGCGAAGTGCTCCGCCTCCCCGGCCGGCCCGGACGGCAGGGCATGACGTAGCAGTGCCCTGCGAATCCTGGACGAGGCGGCCGGGGCCAGCAGCATCTCCAGCACGGCCGCCGCCTCCTGCTCGGACAGCTCGACCGCGCCGAACCGCTCGGACCGCCGCCCGCGCGCCACGGTCGCCTCGCCTGCAGCACGCAGATTGAGCACCCAGCTGGACGCGCCCTCTCGCGAGCCGTGCGTCTGGATCACCCACCGCCGGCCGTCCATCTCGAGCAGCTCCACGGGCGTGGTGCGCGCGACTCCCGTTTTACGGCCGGCGACCGTCAGCAGCATCATCCTGCCGGCCGGGACCCACGAGCCGAACGGCACGCCTGCGCGCAGCAGCCACACGAACACCCGGTTGACGAAACGGAAGGCGGCGCGCCTCGCACCGGGCACGTGAAGAAGAACCATCACCACCAGGACGAGGAGTATCACTACCCCCGCTGCCACCACCGCGTCCATCGCCATCGCGGTCCACTCCCTTTCCGAACGAGCCCGCTAGTATCGAACATCGTGTTCATAAATGACGCAGTGTTCTAAAATGAACAGTGGTCCCAGACTCGCCGCCGGCATCACAGAAGGACAAGAGGCAATGTCCGCGGATCGTGCAGTACCGCACAGCCGAGCCGGAATCGTCCGGCTTCCGCCGCCGAACGCCCCGCGGGACGGCGACCGGCGTGTACGGCGCACGCGCAATCTGCTGCACCGGGCGCTGCGCGAGCTGATCCTCGAGAAGGGCTACGACCGCATCACCGTGCAGGACATCCTGGATCGCGCGGACGTCGGCCGCTCGACCTTCTACGCGCACTTCCAGGGCAAGGACGACCTGCTGCTCAACGGCTGGCCGGACGCGGTCGCGGCCATCGCCGGGGACGGGACCGGCGCCGCGAGCGTCGATCGGATCCTGGCCTTCCTGCGGCACATCGACGAGAACCGGCAGCTGTTCCGGGCGATGGTGCACGGCGGCCACGGATCACGCCTGCTGCACACCAAGCTGCGCGAGATCATGACGGCCGTCGTGGACGAAGACCTGCGCTCACGGCTGCCCGCAGACCGGCCGACGGGCGGGAACGGAGACGCCGAGCGACGGCTCGCACTCGCGACGGAATTCACCCTCGGCGCGCTGATGCACCTGGTCGTCTGGTGGGTCGACAGCTCGGCGCCGTGTTCGGCCGAGCGGCTCCACGCCGATTTCCAGGAGCTCGTGCGCCAGGGCACGGACCGGTTCACCGGCGCCGCCGTCCCGGCTCCGGCCCGGTCCGAGCCCTGAGATCAGTCCCCTGCGCGGATCGTCGCAGGCACGTCGAAGAGTGCGAAGACGCTCTCGTCCCCGAAGACCGTGTTGCGGCTGATCGCCCCGTCCACCACGGTGAACACCTGCACCGTGTGCAGCGTGTACGAACCGTCCGGTCCACCGACGTAGGCTGCGAAGGCGGGCTGGCCGTTCGCGCCGACCGGCAGCGTGCGCCAGGTGGTCCCGCGCTGCGTGAACACCCGCCTGAGGAATCCGACGTAGTCCTCGCGCCCGGCGTACCAGTTGACGAACGGCGGCATCTCCAGCACGGCGCCGTCGGCCAGCAGCTTCGCCAGGCCGGCCAGGTCGGCGCGCTCGAAAGCCGCCATGTAGCGGTCGATCAGCTCGCGGTCGCCGCGGCGGTCCGGCTCGCGGATCTCCTCCTCGCGCGGGCGGTCCCGGCCGAGTCGCGCGCGGGCCCGCTGCAGCAGGCTGTTCACTGCGGCGGGCTTCATCTCCAGCGCCGCCGCGACCTCGGCCGCCGGCCAGTCCAGCACCTCGCGCAGGATCAGCACCGCGCGCTGCCGGGCCGGCAGCAGCTGCACCGCCGCGACGAAGGCGAGCCGCAGGCCGTCGCGGGCGCCCGGGTCGCCGTCGGCGCCGAAACCGCCCGGCCCGGCGAACCGGGTGTCGGGCGCGGGCTCGAGCCAGGGCACCTCCCCGCCGTGCACGAGCGGTTCGCCCGGGTCGGTGCCGGGCGGGCCGCCGAGCCCGACCGGCAGCGGCCGGCGGCTGCGCTGCTCCAGCGCGGTCAGGCAGGTGTTGGTCGCGATCCGGTAGAGCCAGGTGCGCAGCGAGGCGCGGGCCGGATCGTAGCGGTCGTAGGCCCGCCAGGCGCGCAGCAGTGTCTCCTGGAGCAGGTCCTCCGCGTCGTGGACGGAGCCGAGCATGCGGTAGCAGTACGCCAGCAGCTCCCGCCGGAACGGGTCCGTCCGCTGCGCGAAATCGCCGTCCGCGCTTTCAGCCCGCATCCCCATAGCCGCCACACTGATCCGAAAATAACAGTAGGTTGATCCGTCAGTGGGCGTGGTGGGATGCCGGT
>DASYAE010000047.1:0-21223 GCA_036501535.1 Actinocrinis sp.
CTCGATGTCCCCGACGCTGGAGCTGATGCTCTCCTCGCACCCGGACACGTTCCTGTCCCAGGCCTCGGCGGCCAACGAGGCGGCGCAGGCCGAGAACCTGGCGCTGACCTCGCTCAAGCAGCAGCAGGCCGAGCTCAAGACGATGCAGGCGGAGGCGAACAGCCGCTACTCCGAGGTGCAGTCCGTGGAGAGCCAGGCGACCGCCTACAAGCAGCAGATCGTCAGCCAGTTCGAGCAGGCCCAGACCCTGCTGGCGCAGCTGAGCTACCAGCAGCAGCAGTCCTTCGACTACAGCCCGGTGACGCAGGCCCAGATCGACGCGCTGCCGCAGGTCGGCGGCCGGGCCGGCGCGGCCATCGCCTTCGCCGCCGCGCAGATCGGCAAGCCGTACCAGTGGGGCGGCACCGGCGACCCGAGCTACGACTGCTCCGGGCTGACCCAGGCCGCGTGGGCGGCGGGCGGCGTCGACCTGCCGCGGGTCACCTACGACCAGGTCGACTCCGGCTACGCGGTGCCGGCGATCGAGGCCGACCTCCAGCCGGGGGACCTGGTCTTCTACCTCGACAACGCGCACGTCGCGATCTACGTCGGCAACGGCATAATCATCCAGGCGCCGGAGACCGGCTCGGACATCGGCTACGCGGACTGGAACGAGCTGCCGATCTCCGCGGTCCGCCGGGTGGACTGAGCCCGAGCGGCAGCCTGGCCGGCTGCGCGGACCCGGCGCGTATCGCGGTCAGTCGATGAACGTGCTGCGACGCTCGATCAGCACGACGTTGCGCCAGACGCCGTGGTGCTGCCCGATGCGCTCGCGCGTGCCGACGACGCGGAAGCCGCAGCGCTCGTGCAGGGCCAGGCTGGCGGCGTTCTCCGGGAAGATGCCGGACTGGATGGTCCAGATCCCGGCCGCCTCGGTCGAGCCGATCAGGGCGCGCAGGAGCGCGGTGGCGATTCCCCGGCCCCGGGCGTCCGGGTGGACGTAGACGGAGTGCTCGATGACCCCGGCGTAGACGCAGCGGTCCGAGATGGACGTGGCGGCGATCCACCCGAGCACGCGGCCCTCGGCGTCGAGCGTGACGTGGCGGTGGTCGGCCAGCTTCGCGGCGTTGAACCGCTCCCAGGCGGGCGCCGCGGTCTCGAAGGTGGCGTTGCCCTCGTCGATGCCGGCCTGGTAGATCGCCAGCACGTCGGCGGCGTGCGCCGGCCGCATCGGCGCGAGGGTGAGATCTGCGGCGGCGGGCGTGGTCATGCGGTCGCTCCGATACGGGTCGGTGCTGTTGCTGTGACCGCGGCGTCGGGGCCGGGGTCGAGCAGGGCGCCGAGCCGGCGCAGCGCGTCCGGCAGCACCCAGTAGTAGACCCAGGTGCCGCGCCGCTCGCAGTCGATCAGGCCGGCCTCGCGCAGGACCCGCAGATGGTGGCTGATCGTGGGCTGGGAGACGTCGAACGGGCCGGTCAGGTCGCACACGCAGGCCTCGCCGCCGGCGAGGGAGGCGATCAGCGAGAGCAGGCGCAGGCGCACCGGGTCCGCGAGCGCCTTGAACCCGGCGGCCAGCGACTTCGCGTCGGCCTCGGACAGTGGCTCGCGCGTCATCGGGGCGCAGCAGGCGGCCGGCTGGAGGACCGGCAGCTCGTTCTTCGACATGCATCTATATTGACAGTCGCCGATGCAGCGGGCAAGCTCACCTTGGATAGACGAACGTCTAATCAAAGGAGCTGTGCAGCATGTCCCGTGTCCAACTCGCCCTTCGCGTGGCCGACCTGGAGGGCTCGATCGCCTTCTACAGCAAGCTGTTCGGCACCGGTCCGGCCAAGCGCCGCCCCGGTTACGCCAACTTCGCCGTCGCCGAGCCGCCGCTCAAGCTCGTCCTGATCGAAGGGACGGCGGACGAGCCGACCCGGATCGACCACCTCGGCGTCGAGGTCGAGGACACGGCGAAGGTGACCGCCGCAGCCGGCCGGCTGTCCGGGCAGGGGCTGGCCACCGAAGCCGAGGAGAACACCGCCTGCTGTTATGCGGTGCAGGACAAGGTGTGGGTGACCGGGCCCGGCCGCGAGCGCTGGGAGGTCTACACCGTGCTGGCCGACGTCGGCGCCGACCTCGAGGGGCAGACCGGCGGCGCAGCAACCTGCGATCAGACCGCGTGCTCCTGCGATGCGCCTGAGCAGGTCGCCGAGGCTGTCCGAGCCGAACCTGCGGCGACCCGGCCGGCGCGCTAGTCGGTCGGCACCGCGCCGGACTTCATGAGGGAATGGATGTAAGGGCTCAGCAGGTCAGTGATCTGATCCGGTGTCGCGGCACGCAAGCCGTCGAGCTGCAACAGATGGCGGGCGATCACGGTGCCGAGTGTGATCGCGCCGATCAACCCGGCGCGGACCTCTGCGTCGTCCGCGGGGATCGCCGCGGCCAGTTCGGCCCCCTGGCGGTTGGCCGAGGCGCGTACGCGGGCCGCGGCGTCGGGATGGGTGATCGAGCGCAGCATGGCCAGGGTCGAGACGGGCTCGGTGCTGAGCTTCTCGGACAGCGAGGCGAGGATGCGCCCGGCGACCTCATCGGGGTCGCCGGGTCCGAGGTCGTCCGCGGGCATCGCGGCGACTTTGTCGAACAACTGCTGCTTGGAGCCGTAGTAGCGCATGACCAGGCCGGGGTCGGCGCGCGCGGCGGCGGCGACGGCGCGGATCGTGGTGCGCTCGTAGCCGGCCTCGGCGAACAGCTTCCGCGCGGCGCCGAGAATGCGCTGCTCGGTCTGCTGGCGTCGGCGGGCGCGGACGCCCGGGGCGGCGGGCGCGGACCGGCTCTGCCCGATCTGTTGGCTCTGTCCAGGAGAGACAGGGCGCTGCACCGACCGGGCCCGCGGCGGAAGCCGGGCCGGTCCTGGTGATCGGCGGCACCGGGACGACCGGGCGCCGCGTGGCCGCGCAACTTCATCGTCGTGGTGTGCAGATGCGCATCGCAACGCGGCATCCGGGGAGCGTGCCGCCGGACGCCGTCGGCACGGCGGTGGTGTTCGACTGGAACGAACCCGAGAGCTATCCGGCTGCCGTGGCGGGGGCAGAGCGTGTCTACCTTCTGCGACCGCCTGGCGTCGGCAGCGATGCGCTCGGGAAGGTTGAGCGTTTCCTGGCCGAGGCTGATCACGCCGGCGTGCGCCGCGTCGTGCTGCTGCATTCGACGGCCACGGGGCCGGCCAGCATGCCGGAGATCGCGGACTTGGTGGAGCGCTCCATGCCGGAATGGGCCGTCATCTGCCCATCGTGGTTCATGCAGAACCTCACGGGTGACCACCCCACGGCCCGCGCCATACGTCGTGACGGCGAGATCGCCACCGCGACCGGAGCGGGCCGGGTCGGCTTCATCGACGCCGACGACATCGCCGCCACCGCGACCGAACTCCTGCTCGCCGCGGGTCCGCCGAATGCCCGCTTCACGCTGACCGGGCCCGATGCGCTGAGCTATCCGCAGGTCGCCGCGATCATCAGCGAGGCCTGCGGCCGGCCGGTCCGCCACCTGGATCTGAGCCCTGACGAGCTGGCGAAGCGCTGGGTCGCGGCCGGACTGCCGGAGCCGCTCGCCCGCCTCGCCGCCGACGCGGATCTCGCGATCAGGGAAGGCGGGCAGGACTTCACCACGAGCACCGTCGAAGAGGTCTGCGGCCGGCCGCCGCGGTCGTTGCGCGACTTCGCGCACGCGCACCGCGACGCCTGGTCGGCCGAACGCCGCTATCCGGTGAAGTCCGAGGCATGATCGGCCGCCCAGTCGGCGAAGGTGCGCGCCGGGCGGCCGGTATCCGGACGATCCCGACATGCGCTCGCTCGTCGGCGAGCTGGACCTCGATCTCGACGTGCTCGGCGTTCCCAGCTGTGACCTGCGCCTCGTCCTGCACACGGCTGCGGCCGGAACGCCCACGCACCGCGCCCTGCGCCGGCTGAGGGCCGCCGCCGGGATCTTCGCCGCGGGCTGACCGGCCTGCGCGAAACGTCTCAAAGTATGGTCCACATGCTGATCCAAGTTGGACTGACCGGCGGTGCGGATGGCACGCTCCTGTAAGGACCGCCCCACGAATGTCCGAATTGTGGGGGCACTGAGCGAAGGACTCCGGATGACCGAGTCGAGCACGCCCCAGTCCGCCGCCCCCGCAGCCGCGGGCAGCGCCGGAGCCGCGGCGGACTCCACTGCGCCCAAGCCGGGCGTCGTCCGCAGCCACCAGGTCCGGCGGCACCGCGGCGAGGGCCAGTGGGCCCGCGGCCACCTCACCCCGCTGAACGGGAACGAGCAGACCAAGAAGGACGACGACGGGCTCAACGTGCGGGCCCGGATCGAGAACATCTACTCGGTGCGCGGCTTCCACTCCATCGACGGCGCCGACCTGCGCGGCCGGATGCGCTGGTGGGGCCTCTACACCCAGCGCCGGCCCGGGATCGACGGCGGCAAGACCGCCATCCTGGAGCCCGAGGAGCTCGACGACGAGTACTTCATGCTGCGGGTCCGGATCGACGGCGGCCGGCTGACCGTCGCGCAGCTGCGCGCCATCGCAGAGGTCTCCGTCACCTACGCGCGCGGCACCGCCGACGTGACCGACCGGCAGAACATCCAGCTGCACTGGATCCGGATCGAGGACGTGCCGGCGATCTGGCGGATCCTCGAGGGCGTGGGCCTGCAGACCACCGAGGCCTGCGGCGACACCCCGCGGGTCATCCTCGGCTCGCCGGTGGCCGGCGTGGCCAAGGACGAGGTCCTGGACGCGACCCCCGCGGTCGAGGAGCTCAACCGGCGCTTCATCGGCTCCAAGGACTTCTCCAACCTGCCGCGCAAGTTCAAGACGGCGGTGTCCGGCATGCAGGACGTCGTGCACGAGACGAACGACGTCTCCTTCGTCGGCGTGGTGCACCCGGAGCTCGGCCCCGGCTTCGACCTGTGGGTCGGCGGCGGGCTGTCCACCAATCCGCAGTTCGCCAAGCGGCTCGGCGCCTTCGTCCCGATCGGGGACGTGGCCGAGGTGTGGGCCGGGGTCTGCGGGATCTTCCGCGACTACGGCTACCGCCGGCTGCGCAACCGTGCCCGGATGAAGTTCCTGGTCGCGGACTGGGGCGCGGCGAAGTTCCGGGAGGTTCTGGAGACCGAGTACCTCGAGCGGCCGCTGGCCGACGGGCCCGCCCCGCCGTTCGTTCCGCCGGCCCAGCGCGACCACGTCGGCGTGCACGAGCAGAAGGACGGCCGGTTCTACGTCGGCTTCGCCCCGCGGGTCGGCCGGATCGACGGCGCCGCGCTGGCCCGGGTCGCCGACCTGGCCGAGGAGGCCGGCTCGGACCGGATCCGCACCACCACCGACCAGAAGATGCTGATCCTGGACGTGCCCGAGGAGCGGGTCGAGGAGCTGGCCGGCGGCCTGAAGGAGCTGGACCTGCAGGTGCGCCCCTCGGTCTTCCGCCGGCACACCATGGCCTGCACCGGGATCGAGTTCTGCAAGCTGGCCATCGTGGAGACCAAGGCGCTGGGCTCCGCCCTCGTCGACGAGCTGGAGAAGCGGCTGCCGGACTTCGACACCCCGGTGACCGTCAACGTCAACGGCTGCCCCAACTCCTGCGTCCGGATCCAGACCGCGGACATCGGGCTGAAGGGCCAGCTGGTGCTGGACCCGGCCAGCGGCCGGCAGGTCGAGGGCTTCCAGGTGCACCTCGGCGGCCACTACGGCTCCGACCTGGACGACGACGGCTCGTTCGGCCGCAAGGTGCGCGGGCTGAAGGTGACCGCGGCCGAGCTGCCGAACTACGTCGAGCGGGTGCTGCGGGCCTACCAGGCCGACCGGGCCGCGGGCGAGAGCTTCGCCGTGTGGACCGTGCGCGCGACCGAGGCGCAGCTGTCCTGAATCGATCGGGCTTGGTCGAGCGGGCTTGGCCGATCTGGCCCAGCCGGTCCGGCGAGCTGACGGGCTGTCGGATCCGCGGCTTTGCGCCCGATCCGTCCTGCGATCGTCCGGCCGGATCGGGCGATATGGTGGCGCCCGGGGCCGGTGGAGCGCATGCTGTGGTCCAAACCTGTCGCCGCGGCAGCCGTGCCGCGGCCCGGATCCGTGTCGCGGGACGCACCGCCTGTGATCTGATGGTCCCGGAATGCGGTTGTCTGACGGGCCGGCGTCCACGGGGGCGCCGGCGGGGTGGTACGAGGAGTGGCCTATGGCCGGGATCAAGGAACTCGCCCGGGAGTGCGGAGTCTCCGTGGCGACGGTCTCGCGCGCGCTCAACGGCCATCCGGAGGTCAGCGACGCGACCCGGCGGCTCGTGCGGGAGGCGGCCGAGCGCAACGGCTACCGGCCGAGCCAGTCCGCGCGGGCGCTGGTGCGCGGCCGCTCCGACACGATCGGCCTGCTGTGGGACACCGGCTACGAGGGCGACGGCCGCCGGCACCCGTTCCTGCTGGCGCTGCTGGTCGGCGTGAAGCGGGCGCTCAGCTCCGCCGGGCGGCACCTGCTGCTGCTCAACGTGGACGAGCACGGCCCGCACGAGCGCGCGTACATCGAGGCGGCGCACCAGCACCAGCTCGACGGCATGATCCTGATGGGCGTCGACGAGAACGAGCCCCGGTTCAAGGCGCTGCACGCCTCCGGATTCCCCTGCGTGGCCTTCGACCTGGCCCTCGGCGGCCCCTACTCCTCGTACGTCACCTCGGACAACTTCGCCGGCGCGGTCGCCGCCGTCGGCCACCTGCACAGCCTGGGGCACCACCGGGTGGCCACGATCACCGGGCCGCAGTCGCTGCTGCCGTCGGCGGGCCGGCTGGCCGGCTTCCACTCGGCGGCCGCGGACCTGGGTCTCAAGGTGCTGCCCGGCTATGTCGAGACCGGTGACTTCTTCATCGACAGCGGATACGCCTGCGGACAGCGCCTGGCCGCGCTGCCGGAGCCGCCGACCGCGGTGTTCGCGGCCGGCGACGAGATGGCGATCGGCGCGATGCACGCCTTCACCGACGCGGGGCTGAGCGTGCCGGAGGACATCTCGGTGATCGGCTTCGACGACGTGGAGCTCGCCGCGCTGGTCCGCCCGGCGCTGACCACGATCGCCCAGGACTGGCAGGCGATGGGCGGCTCGGCGGTGGACGTGCTGCTGCGCCTGGTCGAGCAGCGCGCGGCCGCGGCGGCGGTGGGCTCGCCGGCACAGGACGCGGCGGCGGAGCAGGACGTCGCGGTCCGGCGCCCCGGCCGCGTGGTGCCGACCCGGCTGGTGCTGCGCGATTCGTGCCGGCCGCCGCGGGACTGACCGACGGACCGGCGAACGGCGCCGACCGGTGTCCGGCGGCAGACGGCCGTCAGGAGCCTGCTTCGCTGGGCTCGGGTTCGGGCTCGGGCGCGACCGGTTCCGGACCGGCTGCATCCGCATCGTGGACACGGCTATTGATCCAGGCGGCATGTACCGCCGCCTGCGATAAGCGCCCGGATACGGTTGGCGCCGGGGAAATGGACAGCAGCGCCGCGGTCCCGTAGCACAGCCCGGAGCAGAGGCCGTAGACCCAGGCCGGCAGGGCCCCGCCCGGGACCAGCATGCCCAGCAGCACCGAGAACATCATCGACAGCGCCCAGCCCGCGCACGCGACGGTGAAGGCGTACCGAAGCCGCATCAGCGCCAGCACGATCCAGCTGGCCGGCAGCGTGGCCAGGGCGCAGACGCCGACCTCCGCGGCGATGTCCAGGCCGTAGTAGGCCCCTGCGGAAACCGGCGGATGAGCGTCGCGGAAACTCAGGTACGCCGCCCAGGGCAGCACGGTCGCGCAGCCGGCCACGGCGCCGAGGGCGAAGCGGGCGGATCCGGGGTGCGGGCGCGGCCCCGCGCACTGGTCCGAGGCCGCTCGGCCGAAGCTCATCGCATAGGTCTAGCACACACTCCGTAGCCTATGACACCCCGTAAAACTCCGTGCCCGATCTGTGATCCCGCGCGCCCCGCCGCGCCGCATTAGTTAGGATGCTGCGATGTGACGATTGAGGTGACTTTGGTCGACGGCGCGACGGGGGAAGCGTTCGGCCGGTCCGCGATGGCCGCCGAGGACCTGCCAGAGGACTTCGGTACGGCCACCGACCTGTGGATCGGCGAGACGGCCTGGCGGGTCGAGAGCGCGATTCCGGCGACGCGCAGCGAATACGTTCGCGCCGGGACTCTTCGTATCGTGCTGCGAAAGCCGCCGCCGGTCGAGATGGTCAGGGCGGCCGACGTGAACTTCAGCATGTCAAGCATCTGCGATCTCTTGCCACCCGGTGGCGGGCCGTGCGGAGACCTGCCGCCGCTGGTGGTCAAGGACGACCTGTGGCGCGACGTCGAACTGGTCGGCCCCGGGCACACGGACGCGATCGAGGAGAACTTCGCCGCGATCCGCCGGATCCAGGCCGAGCACGGCGCCGGGCCGGGGTTCTCCAAGCTCCATGTGCGCGTCGAGCCGCGCGCACCGCTTGGCGGGGTGCGCTTGACGGTCGCTGAGCTTGCTGCGGCGCTCGGCGCGCACCAGCGCAATCCGGTGACCATCGACGGGTATTCCGGGTGCGTCGTGGGCGGATTCGCCCTGCCGATATGCAGCGGGCTCGTGGTCTACGGGCACGAGGACGACGGAGCGGTGGTCGTGGCAGCCATCGACCTTGCCGAGGACGACGCGTCGGCCGCCGCGGCGCCGCTCTCCGCGCTGATGTCGGCGCACCGGCTGAGCCTCGTGGACTGGCGCGGTCTCCTGCGGATCGACGAGGAGCCGGTTCTCGCGCGATGGCTCGGCGAGGGCGAGTCTCCGCACCGGCTCTGGCGTTGAGCAGGTCGGCAGGGGTGCCGGAAGACGGCTCGGCGGGGCCCCGCCGAGCCGTGATTCAGACAGGTGGAAGTCGGCGCCGAGCGGTCCGGCGATCTCCTCGGCGAAGAAGGCGCCCAGGCCGCGGCCGGTGATCCGGCGGACCACCTCGCCGAGGACGAAACCCTGGGTCAGCGAGTGGTAACCGGCTGCGGTGCCCGGCTCCCACCGCGGGGCCTGCGCTGCCAGGCGTGCGGCGAGGGCCGGGCCGTCGTAGAGGTCTTCGACAGCCGTCGGCCCGTCCCAGTCGGGCAGGCCGGATGTGTGCGCGAGTACGTGACGGACCTGCACGTTCTCCTTGCCCGCGGCGGCGAACCGCGGCCAGTAGCGGGCGACCGGCGCAGCCAGGTCGAGTTCGCCGCGGTCGGCCAGGACCAGCGCGCACAGGGCGGTCATGGTCTTCGAGGTGGACCACACGTTGGTGATCGTGTTCCGCTGCCACGGCGCCGTGCGGGCCGCGTCGAGGTGGCCGCCCCACAGGTCCACCACCGGTTCGCCGTCGACGTGGACCGCCACCGAGGCGCCCACGTCGTCCTTGCCGAGTGACGCCGCGAGCGCGTCCCGTACCGCGCCGAAGCGTTCGTCGCACGTTCCTTGGATTTCGGCCATGTTCGCACCGTAACGAGTCTCCACTCGGTGGAGTCAACCGAGATAAGACCACTGCCGCCGTCGTGGCGGGCGTCGGCGGTTCGTCACACGGATTTTCACAGGTCTTGCACGGTCCCACCCGTAACTTGCGTGTGGCCTGCTGCGGCCAGTTGCAGGGAATTGCAGGTCGGCAGGGGTGCCAAAAGACGGTGCTGTAAAGCGTTCCGGCCCGGTGATCGACAGCCGATAACGGCGCGGTAACAGTTGCCGGCGGCGGGCGGACGGGGGGTTGTGAGAGCGCTCTCTCGGAGGTAACGTTCCGGCAATCGCACTGAGAAAGCGCTTACGCAAGCGCTTACCGAACATCCGTCTCGACCTGCTCCCACGCTGCGCATGTACCTGAGCCGCGGCATGCCCTGAGGCCGGAAGAGCACGGAAACCGGCCCGGCCGGCCGACGCCGGCCAGCTCAAGCCGCCCGACCGAAGCCGACCAACCGAGGGGAGTGACGCGCGTGGCCGCCGAAAGCCCGGCCGACTCGGCCCGCCCGGCGGGCGCGCTCGGCGCGACGGCCGGCCGCAAGGGCGCCGCCCCGCTCACGATCTACGACGTGGCCCGGCGCGCCGGAGTCTCCATCGCGTCGGTCTCCCGGGTGCTCAACGGCCACTCGACGCCCCGGCCGGAGACCCGCGAGAGCGTGCTGCGCGCGGTGCGCGAGCTCGGCTACGTCCCGGACGGCGCCGCCCGCGCCCTCTCCAGCCGGCTCAAGGAGGTCGTCAGCGTCGTCTTCCGGCAGCCCCGGCTCGAGCCGAGCGGCGAGCCGGAGTTCCAGGACGAGGCGGACAGCCTGGTCTTCATCGACGTGGTCAACCGCGGCATCGAGCTGACCGCCCAGCTGCGCGGCTACGACCTGCTGCTCAGCTCGGTCGACATCAACGACCACACCCCGGGCCCGAAGATCGCCAAGCTGGCCTCCAAGAGCGACGGGATCATCCTGCACGACCGGGTGCTCACCCCCTCGGGCGTGGTCCGGCTGGCCGACCGGATCCCGGTGGTCACCCTGGCCGGCACGCCCACCCGGGCCAGCGTCAACATCAGCGGGGACAACGGCGCCGGCATGCGCGAGCTGGTCCGGCACCTGCTCGGCGTGCACGGATACCGCAGCATCGCGTACCTGTCCGGCCACTCGGACAGCCCCGACGGCCTGGCCCGCGGCCGGGTCGTGCGCGAGGTGGCCGGCGAGTTCGGCGTCCCGGTCTCGGACGGCGCGCGCTGGGTCGGCGAGTACAGCGCGGCCGGCGGGGCCCGGGCGATCCGGCGCCTGCTGGCCGCGGGGGAGAAGCCGCCGAGGGCGATATGCTGCGCCAACGACCAGACCGCGCTCGGTGTGATCTACGAGCTGCGCGAGCACGGCTACAGCGTCCCCGGCGACGTCGCCGTCACCGGGTTCGACGACGTGTCGGTGGCCCGGCATGTGAGCCCGCCGCTGACCACCGTGCGCCAGCCCATCCAGGAGCTCGGCGCGAAGGCCTTCGAGGTGCTGCACTCGCTCATCGACGGCCAGCGCCCGCAGCAGCGCCAGGTGCTGCTGCCCGTCCAGGTCGTCTACCGGTCCAGCTGCGGCTGCCCGCCCGATCCCGCGCCGCCGGCCCGGCGCCCGAACCCGTGAGGTGACCCGACCGTGTCCATGCTGATCAGAAGGCTGGGGTTCTACGTGTTGGCCGCGTTCGCGGCCATCACGCTGAACTTCTTCCTGCCCCGCATGCTCCCGGGCAACGCGCTCGACGCGCTGCTCGCCAGCATGCGGTCCTCGCAGATCACCAAATCGGAGCTGGCCGGCATGGCGGCCAACTACGGTCTCGACAGCAGCCAGAGCCTGCTCTCGCAGTACTTCACCTATCTCGGCCACACCTTCACCGGGAACCTGGGCGTCTCCACCGGCAACGGGTCGGCGGTCACCACCGACCTGGGCACGGTGCTGCCCTGGACGATCGGCCTGATCGGCGGCGCCACCCTGCTCTCGTTCCTGATCGGCACCCTGGTCGGGATCATGGCCGGCTGGCGGCGCGGCGGCTTCCTGGACGCGCTGGTGCCGGTCTCCGCGTTCTTCCAGGCGGTCCCGTACTTCATCCTGGCCCTGCTGCTCGCGATCGTGGTCGGCTACGAGCTCAACTGGCTGCCGATCAGCGGCGGCTACGACACCACCCGCCGGATCGACCCGCTGACACCGGGCTTCAACGGACCGTTCATCGGCAGCGTGCTGCAGCACGCGATCCTGCCCGCGATCACGGTCATCCTGGCCTCGATCGCCGGCTGGATCGTCGGGATGCGCAACATGATGATCACCACCATGGACGAGGACTACGTCCTGGTGGCCGCGGCCAAGGGCCTGGCCCGGTGGCGGGTGATCGGCATCGCCGCGCGCAACGCGATCCTGCCGACCATCTCCAACTTCACCCTCTCGATCAGCCTGGTGGTCACCGGCGCGGTGCTGGTCGAGATCGTCTTCTCCTATCCGGGCGTCGGCTACGAGATGTTCAACGCCATCGAGGGCACGGACTATCCGCTGATGCAGGGGATCCTGCTGGTGGTCACCTTCACCGTGCTGGCCGCGAACTTCCTGGCCGACATCGCCTACGTGCTGCTCGACCCGCGTTCCCGAAGGGAGGCCTGAGCCGTGACCGTCGCCGTCCTCGCCGACCAGTCCGGGCAGACCGATCCGACCCCCGCCCCCGCCGCAGCCCGCCGGGTCCGCCGGCGGCCGCCGGCCAAGGTGATCATCGGCGCCGGCATCGTCGGGTTCTTCATCCTGCTGGCCGTGTTCGGCCCGATGGCCGCGCCGCACGCGGCCACCTGGCAGGCCTCGACCCACGTCAGCATCGCCCAGCCGCCCTCCGGCAGCCTCTGGCTGGGCACCGACCAGCAGCAGCACGACATGTTCTCGCTGCTGCTGATCGGCGGCCGCGCCACCCTGCTGATCGCCTTCGTGGCCGGGATCATCGCCACCCTGCTGTCGGTGCTGATCGGGGTCACCGCCGGGTACGTCGGCGGCCTCGTCGACGAGCTGCTCTCGATCCTGACCAACATCTTCCTGGCGCTGCCCGGCCTGCTGATCCTGATGGTCATCATGAAGCCGCTGCCGCCGTCCGAGACCGGCAACTCGCTGCTGATCGGCACCGTGGTGGCGGTCACCTCCTGGGCCTACGGGGCCCGGGCGCTGCGGGCGCAGACCCTGTCCCTGCGCAGCCGCGACTACGTCGAGTCGGCCAAGGTCATCGGCGAGCGCCGGACCCGCATCATCGTGTTCGAAATCGTGCCGAACCTGCTGCCGATCCTGGCCTCCTCGTTCATCTTCACGGTGATCTACGGCATGGGCGTCTACGTGGCGCTGTGCTTCCTCGGCGTGGTCAACCCGTCCACCTCCTCCTGGGGAACCATGATCGAGACCGCCGAGAACTACAGCGCCATCATCGCCAACCAGTGGTGGTGGTACCTGCCGCCGGCGCTGTGCATCGCCTTCGTCGGCATCGGCCTGGCGCTGCTCAACTTCGGCATCGACGAGATCATCAACCCCCGGATCCGGTCGGCCCGGATGGCCGGGGTGCCGCGGGCGACCAGGCGCGCGGTCAAGTTCCAGCTCGGACTCACCCCGGTGGTGCGCCCGCCCCGCCCGGCCCCGGCGGCCGCGGACCTCGGCTCCGGCAACGGCACCGGCTCCGGCGGGATCGAGGTCGACGTGATCGAGGGGGGTGTCCGGTGACCGCCGTCCCGCCGCCCGCCATCGAGCTGGGCGACCCGGTGCTGGAGATCCAGGACTTCTGCGTCGACTACGGGCTCGGCCCGGAAGCCGTGCGCGCGGTGACGAACGCCAGCTTCACGCTGCGCCGCGGCGAGGTGCTCGGCCTGGCCGGGGAGAGCGGGTCGGGCAAGTCGACGCTCGCCTACGGGGCCACCCGGCTGCTGCGCGCGCCCGGTGTGATCACCGGCGGCAGGGTCCTGTTCCACAGTCGGGACGGCCGGGCCGGAGACGCCGGAGGGGACGACTTCGGCCGGCCCGAGGTGGTCGACCTGCTCGACGCGGACGCCGCGCAGCTGGCCCGGATCCGCTGGTCCCAGCTGGCGATGGTGTTCCAGAGCGCGATGCACGCGCTGAACCCGGTGGCCCGGATCGAGCGGCAGCTGACCGACGTGCTGCGCCGGCACCGGCCGGAGATGTCCGCGGCCGAGCGGCGCGGGCGCACGGTGGAGATGCTGCGCATGGTCGGCATCACCGAGGACCGGCTGCGGGCCTATCCGCACGAGCTGTCCGGCGGCATGCGCCAGCGCGTGATGATCGCGATGGCGCTGATCCTGGAGCCGCAGGTGGTCATCATGGACGAGCCGACCACCGCGCTCGACGTGGTCACCCAGCGCGAGATCCTGGAGGAGCTTGCCTCGCTGCGGGCCCGGCTGGGATTCGCCGTGGTCTTCATCACGCACGACCTCTCGCTGCTGCTGGAGCTGGCCGACTCGATCGCCATCATGTACGCCGGCCGCATCGTCGAGTACGCGCCCGCCCAGGACCTGTTCCACGCGCCGCGGCACCCCTACAGCCAGGGCCTGCTCAACTCCTTCCCGGCGCTGCACGGCGACCGGGTCCGGATGTCCGGCATCCCCGGCTCGCCGCCGTCGCTGCGGGCCATGCCGAGCGGCTGCGCCTTCCACCCGCGCTGCCAGTTCGCCATGGACCGTTGCTCGACCGACGAGCCGGTCTTGATGCCCCCGGCGATCGGCTCGCGCCGCCCGCGCACCGTGGCCTGCTGGAAACAGGACGGCAAGCAGCCCCCGCCCGAGTCGCTGGCGCTGCCGGACCCGGCCACGGCGTCGGCCGCAGTGCCGCCCGCCGCGGCCCCCGCCGCCGAACGGACCAGCCAGATCAGCGTGGGAGACGCCTCATGACCATCGCACCCGACCAGACCGTGGTGCACGGCCCGGCGTACGAGGGCGTGCCGCGGCTGGAGGCGCGCAACCTGACCAAGCACTTCCCGCTCAGCGCGCTCGGCGCGCGCGGCAACGCGGTCGTGCACGCGGTCGAGGACGTCTCGATCGCGCTGCCCGAGGGCACCGTCACCTCCGTGGTGGGGGAGAGCGGCTCCGGCAAGTCGACCCTGGCCCGGCTTCTCACGGGCCTGATCAAGCCGACCGCCGGCGGGATCCTGCTGGACGGCGAGCCGGTCGGGACCAGCCCCAGGGCCCGGCGCGCCTACACCAGCGACGTGCACCTCGTGCTGCAGGACCCGTTCGCCTCGCTCAACTCCGCGCACACCGTGCGCTACCACATCGCCCGGCCGCTGAAGCTGCACACCAAGCTGCGCGGCGCCGAGCTCGAGACGCGCATCCTCGAGCTGCTCGAGCGGGTCTCGCTCAGCCCCGGCGCCGACTTCATCGACAAGTTCCCGCACGAGCTGTCCGGCGGTCAGCGCCAGCGCGTCGCCATCGCCCGCGGCCTCGCGGTCAACCCGCGGGTGCTGCTGGCCGACGAGCCGGTCTCCATGCTGGACGTCTCCATCCGGCTCGGCGTGCTCAACCTGTTCGACGAGCTGCGCGAGCGGGAGCGGCTGGCCACGATGTACGTCACGCACGACATCGCCTCGGCGCGCTACCTGGCCGACGCGATCGTCGTCATGTACGCCGGCCAGATCGTCGAGTCGGGGCCCGCGGTGCAGATCACCGACGAGCCGAAGCACCCTTACACGCAGCTGCTGCTCAGCGCCGCGCCCGACCCGGCCCGCACCGAGCCGCAGGAGCTGCGCGGCCGCGGCGCCCCGCCGAGCCTGGTCTCGCCGCCGTCCGGCTGCCGCTTCCACCCCCGCTGCCCGTTCGCGATGGAGATCTGCTCGGCCGAGGCCCCGCCCCCGCTGCCCGCGGGCGACGGCCAGGTCGCCGCATGCTGGCTGCACCGAGGATCATAAGGAGTATGATATGAGGGTACTGTCACATGGCGTCGCCCGCCCCCCGCCGGGGGACGGACGACGCGGCCGCGCCGCGGGGGGCCAACCCTGCTCGCGGCCCGTGGACCCGACCGCGGAGCCGGGCCGATGTCAGTCGGCCGGTTCCGGAATGCCCCGTTTTCGCACAGCTATAGCCAAGGTTGCTCAGGACTGGCCGGCATCGGAGCCGGTCGGATAAGGGGAGCGTACATAATGAGTCGCAGTAGAACCACCAAGGCGATCGCCGTGGTGGCCGCCTTGTGCCTCGGCGCGGCGGCATGCTCGAGTTCCGGCAAATCCAGCACCGCGGCCAGCACAGCCGACCTGGTGCTCGAGGACAACAACGGCGCGACTGCCTACACGAACAACTTCAACCCGTTCGACTCGGGTGACTTCGTGCTCACCGAGAACACGGCGTCGTTCATCTACGAGCCGCTGTTCCAGTTCAACACCCTCAACTCGTCGCAGGCGCCGATCCCGTGGCTGGCCTCCAGCTACTCCTGGTCGGACGGCAACACGACGCTGACGATCGACCTGCGCAACAACGTCAAGTGGACCGACGGCACCACGTTCACCTCGGCGGACGTCGCCTTCACCTTCAACGCGATCGCGAAGACCCAGGCCGCCAACCAGTTCGGCGTGCCGACCGCGAGCAGCATCACCACGCCCGACGCCAACACCGTGGTGCTGAAGTACGCCAGCCCGCAGGCGGCCAACTTCCTGGCCATCGGCGAGCAGCTGATCGTGCAGAAGGCGCAGTGGTCGAAGTACGCCAACATCGCCACGCAGGTGGTCCCGGGCGCCTCGGCGATCGGCACCGGCCCGTACGTGCTCAACCACTTCAGCCCGCAGGACGTCACCTACAAGGCGAACAGCGGCTTCTGGGGCGGCGCCCCGAAGGTGCAGGGGATCTCGGTTCCGCTGTACACCAACGCCAACTCGGCGACGCTGGCGCTGTCGTCCGGCAAGATCGACCTGGCCGGCAACGACATCAACGACGTGGTGACCACCTTCGTGGACAAGAACCCGTCGCAGTACCACCTGTACGAGTCGCAGGCCCCGTACTTCCCGGCCTCGAACACCGTCGCGCTGATGCTGAACAGCAACGACTCCAACTCGCCGTTCCTGGCCGACCCGGACGTGCGCAAGGCGATCAGCGCGGCGCTCGACCGTTCCCAGCTGGCCGCGCAGGGCGAGACGAACTACGAGCTGCCGGCCAGCTCCGCCGGCGGCCTGACGCTGCCGATCGACAACTCGTCCCTGGACCCGAAGGTGGCCAAGGACATCAGCCCCACCGCGCAGCAGAGCACCGTCCAGCAGCTGATGACCGCTGACGGCTTCACCATGGGCGCCAACAACCAGTGGACGAAGAACGGGCAGACGGTCAAGTTCATCATCATCGACCCGAACTCCTTCGGCGACTACTGGTCCGACGCGCAGCTGATGCAGACCCAGCTGAACTCGGCCGGGTTCAACGTCAGCGTCAACGGCGCGTTCACCTACACCACCTGGACGCAGGCCATCACCACCGGCAACTTCGACGCCGCGCTGCACTGGGGCCAGGGCAACACCCCGTTCCAGCGGCTGCAGTTCATCATGGACAACACGCAGACCGCGCCCGAGGGCCAGACCGCGGCCGGTGACTACGACCGCTACAACAGCACCACCGCGGCCGCCGCGGTGACCGCGTACGAGAGCGCGACCACCTCGTCCGCGCAGCAGTCGGCGCTCGACCAGATGCAGGAGGTCTTCGCCAACGACATGCCGGCCATCCCGGTGCTCTACGGCGCGGCCTGGTACGAGTACAGCACGGCCAACTTCACCGGCTGGCCGGACGCGTCGAACGCGTACATCAACCCGTCCCCGAACAACCAGGCCTACGAGTACCTGGTGCTCAAGCTGCAGCCGGTCTCGTAACCGAGCCCGCCCCGGACCCGCGCGCCCATGCGCCCCGCGTGGGCCGCACCCAGCACGCGCCATGCCGGCATGACGACGCGCGCGGGTCCGGGGCGCTCCAATGTCAGCTGTAAGCCCATTGTCATTGTAAGCGAGGAGGCCCGGTGGAGCACGGGCACAATGCTTTGAACCGCACTTCGGCGGTGGATACCAGCAGCACCCAGGCCGCGTTGCCGGCCGACCAGGGGCGGGCCGCCTACCTCGAGCCGCTGCGCGCGCTCACGCTCGACCAGAAGATCGCCCTGCTCACCGGCGTGGACAACTTCACGCTGCCGGGAGAGCCGCGGATCGGCCTGCGCGGGCTGTCGGTCTCGGACGGCCCGGCGGGGGTGCGCGGGCCGCGGCTCGACCCGGCCGACCGCTCGTCCAGCCCGCCGGCGCCGATCGCCCTGGCCGCCACCTGGGACCCGGAGCTGGTCGAGCGGGTGGCCGCGCAGCTCGGTGCGGAGGCCCGGGCCAAGGGCATCGACGTGGTGCTCGGCCCGACGCTCAACTTCGCCCGCACGCCCTACGGCGGGCGCGGGTTCGAGTCCTTCGGCGAGGACCCGGTGCTGGCCGCGCGGATCGTCGCCGGCTATGTCAGAGGTCTGCAGTCGGCCGGCGTCGCCGCGACGGCCAAGCACTACGTGGGCAACGACTCGGAGACCGAGCGCTGGACCGTGGACGTCCGGGTGGACGAGACCACGCTGCGCGAGTTCTACCTGGTCCCGTTCGAGGCCTGCGTCACCGAGGCGGGCTGCGCCATGGTCATGGCCGGCTACAACTCGGTCAACGGAACGAGCATGACCGAGCACGGACACCTGCTCGGCACGGTGCTCAAGCGGGAGTGGGGCTTCTCCGGGGCGGTGGTCTCGGACTGGTTCGCGGCCCGGTCCACCGAGTCCACCGCGCTGGCCGGGCTCGATCTGGTCATGCCCGGCCCGGAGGGGCCGTGGGGCCCCGCGCTGGCGGAGGCGGTCGCCCGCGGCGCGGTGCCCGAATCCGAGATCGACGACAAGGTGCTGCGCCTGCTCCGGGTCGCCGACCTGGTGGGAGCGCTGGACGGGGTGGCGGCCCGGAACGGCTCGTCCGCCCCGGCCGCGGCCGGGGATCCGGAGCTCGACGGCGACGGCTCGGCGCACCACAACGGCGTCGTGCCGCGGCCCGGCCCGCACGCCGACCGCGGGGCGCTGCGCGACGCCGCCGCGGCCTCGTTCGTCCTGCTGCGCAACTCGGCCGCGACGCTGCCGCTCGGCCGGGTCGGATCGATCGCGCTGATCGGGCCGAACGCCGTGGACCCGCAGTTCCAGGGCCGCGGCAGCGCCGAGGTGGGCCTGGCCGTACAGGTCTCCCCGGTGGAGGGGCTGCGGCAGGCGCTGGCAGCCGACGCGCAGTCCGGATCCGAACCGGCGACCAGGCTGCGGGTCGCGCAGGGCTGCCGGACCTGGACCTCGACCCCGCTGCCCGCCCCCGAGACGCTCACCGAGCCGGAGACCGGAGGACCCGGGACCCGGCTCGAGATCTATGAGGTGGACGGGGTTCTGCGCTACGCCGGTGTACGTCCGGTGTGCGAGGTGACGTGGTGGGATCCCGAGCCGGTGGTAGCCGACCCGGGGATCGCCCGGCTCGTGCTCAGCGGCACCTTCGCCGCACCGGCCGCGGGCCGGTACCGGATGGCGGTGGGCGCCATAGGCAAGCTGCGCCTCGACGCCGCGCCGTCCGGTTCCGAAGCCTTCACCGTCGAGGGGATCGCGCCGCACCCGGAAGACCCGATGGTCACGCACGCCGGGCCGTACGAGTTCTCCCGGGACGTGGACCTCGCCGAGGGGGAGACCGTCGCCTTCACCGCGTCCTGCGAGCCGGACGGCTACAAGCACGAGCTGATCAGGTTCCGGGTCGGCTTCGCGCCGATGCCGGACGACGACGCGCTGCTGGCCGAGGCCGTCGCGGCCGCCCGCGAGGCGGACGTGGCGGTCGTGGTGGTCGGATCCACGGCCACCACCGAGAGCGAGGGCTACGACCGCAGGTCGCTGGAGCTGCCGGGGCGTCAGGACGACCTGATCACCGCGGTGACGGCGGCCAATCCGCGCACCGTCGTGGTGGTCAACAGCGGCATGCCGGTGCTGATGCCGTGGGCCACCCGGGCGGCCGCGGTGCTCCAGGCCTGGTTCCCCGGCCAGGAGTTCGGCCACGCGCTGGCCGACGTGCTGCTCGGACGGGCGGAGCCCGGGGGCCGGCTGCCGGTCACCGTGCCGCACTCCGAGTCGGGCCTGCCGGTGGGCCGGGCCGAGCCGGTCGACGGCGTGCTCGAGTACACCGAGGGACTGCTGGTCGGCTACCGCGGCTACGACCGCGCGGGCACCGAGCCGCTGTTCCCGTTCGGCCACGGGCTCGGCTACACCAGCTGGTCGTTCGAGGAGCTGGGGGTCCCGTTCGGCGGGGTCAGGGCCGGCGCCGACGTGGAGGTCACCGTCGCGGTGCGCAACACCGGGCGGCGGGCCGGCCGGGTCGTCGCACAGGCCTACCTGTCCGGGCCGGCGGCCGAGCAGCCGGACGGCGCGCGCCCCGTGCGGGTGCTGGCCGGATTCGGCGCGGCGCACGTCGAGCCGGGACAGCTCGAGTACGTCAGGCTCCGCATTCCGGCGCGGGCTTTCGCGCGCTGGGACGAGGACGCGCACGGCTGGGCCCAGCCGGCCGGCCGCTACACGGTGGAGGTCGGCGGCTCGTCCCGCGACCTGCGCCTGACCGGGACGGTCGAGATCTCCTAGACCGTTCGTATGAGGGAGGGCAAGGACTCGCCGGTCCGCACTGCCGGCGAGCGGACTGCGGCGGCGCCGCGCCAGGGCTCCTCGAGCCTCTGGCCGGGCGCCGCCGCGGCACCGCTTTCAGTGCCGTTGCTTTCGGCGCTGTCGCTTTCAGCGCCGCTTCTCAGCCGTGCTGCGCGGCCGGCGCCTTCGACCGCAGGATGTTGATGAACTCGCGCATCCAGGCCGGGTGGTCCGGCCAGGCGCGCCCGGAGACGACGGTCCCGTCGACCACCGCGGCGCCGTCCACGAACTCGGCGCCCGCGGCCGCGATGTCCGGGGCCAGCGCCGGGTACGCGGCGCTGCGGCGCCCCTGCAGGACCCCGGCCGCCGCGCTGATCAGCGGGCCGTGGCAGAGCTGCGCGACCGGCTTGTCGGACTCGAAGAAGTGCCGGACGATCCGCTGCACGTGCGGGTCGTTGCGCAGGTACTCGGGCGCCCGCCCGCCGGGCAGCACCGCCGCGGCGTAGTCGGCCGGGTCGACGTCCGCGAAGGCCACGTCGGCCGGCCAGGCGCGTCCCTGCCGCTCCACGTAGGTGTCGAAGCCGTCCACGAAGTCGTGCACGACGAACTGCAGCTTCTTCTTCGTCGGGGCGGCGATGTGCACCTCGTAGCCCTCTTCCAGGAGGCGCTGGTACGGGTACATCACCTCCAGGTCCTCGGCGGCGTCCCCGGTCAGGATCAGGATCTTGGCCATGCTCTCCTCCTGCTCGGCGTGTTGCGGACATTGCTCCTGCCCGCTCCGCATCATCGGCCGATCCGCGCGGCCGGACAAGCCGCGCGGCCCCTCGCGCGGCGGACTCGAAAAGCGGAGGCCGCGACGGCTCGGAAGTTCTAGGGTCGCGGAATGACCGACGACGCGATCACCCCGACCGACGGCGACGACGCTTCGACCAGCGCGGAGTGGGAGGAGCAGGCGCGCAACTGGATCGCGTGGACCCGGGCGCCGGGCCTTGACGCCTACTGGCGCTACCGCGTGCGCCACGAGGCGCTGCGAATTGAGCGGGGGTGAAAGGACTCCGCCGCCACCTGGTCGCAGCCGGGTGGGTGAAGCAGGGGGCAGCCTGACCCGGGGAACGCCGGGGTGGGTGGGAGCAGCCCTGACAACGTAC
>DASYAE010000048.1:0-94712 GCA_036501535.1 Actinocrinis sp.
GGGGCTTCGCCCCTCTGGCGTGGGCGCGGGGGTCGTACCCCCGCTGTGCACAAGCTCAAGCGCTGCCGGACCGGAGCGGAGCGTGGTCAGGCAGAGCGCCGCTTGAGCTTCCTTCGCTCACGCTCGGACAGGCCGCCCCAGATGCCGAAGCGCTCGTCGTGGGCCAGCGCGTATTCCAGGCACTCGGCCTTGACCTCGCAGACCAGGCAGACGCGTTTGGCCTCGCGGGTGGAACCGCCCTTCTCGGGGAAGAAGGACTCGGGGTCGGTCTGCGCGCACAGTGCCCGCTCCTGCCAGGACAGCTCTTCGTCGAAGCCGCCGAGCAGCGGGAAGACCTCGTCGGTCATCTGATGCGCCTCCCGTCTCGTGTGCTGTTCCTAGTGTGGACGAGCGAAGCCTCTTACGCGCCGGTATTCGGGACACTGTGCACCTTCGTGCACCGGGTTTTGGATGATCGTGCCCAAGTCTTGAACACGATGTCCGAAACGCGTCGTCCGACGGGTGGCGGCCGCGGTGGTCGGTACTGCGGTGGTCGGTACTGCCTCGATCGGTACTGCAGTGCGCCGCGTCCCGGATTTCCGGATTGAGCCTGACTTCCGAAATGAACACATACTGATTCACCGCTGATCCGCGGCGGATCGGGAGGGACGCGGCCGCCGCGCGGTCTTGAAGCCTGTTGACATCTCGGCGTCGAAACCGGGCGGCGTGCTTGAAATTACACGCGCGTCGTTCCCGGCCCGTCAAGCCGTGATCTGCTATCGGAGCGTTGATTCACTCGGAGGGAGCAGTGTTCGGCTGACCCGCCTGTCAGGGTCGTGAGGCCTGCGACGTGCGGTCGGGTAGGTGCTGCCGGGGGCGAGTCGGACGAGTGGGCGATTCCCACCCCAATCATCCAAGATCACTCGACTGGGTGAAATGGTACGCAGCGCACCCGATGCTGTATGGTTTTGCGCCATGCCAGTGCGTCTCGGCCCCTCCGCCGAGCGGGCGAACCGGGTCGGCATCGCCGACGGGTCGTTCCGCCGAGGCTCCGCGCGCTGTTTCTGTCGCAGCAGCTGTTGTCACGGCTGTTGTTGTCGCGGCTGTCGCCTCTAATCCTCTTCTCTGGATAGAGCCTCCGCAGGGCTGCCAAATCTGATCTCACGGCGTGATCGCGCAGTGCGATCGAATTCGGCCATCTCCCCTTCTTCACGACAGCCGGCCGTTCGCGCCTCGGCTCCAGCACTCGTTGTCGCATTTCCGCGACGGGGCGCAGCCGGATCGACGCACCCGACCGATCCGGCCCGTCCGGCCTCTCCTTCCCGTTCCCTGCCAGGGCACGAGCCCGGCGACTCGACAGGACCGACCGCTCATGACGCTTGGTGCGACCCGACCGCAGCCGGATCGAGCACAGGCACCGACAGCAACACCGACAGCAGCACCGGAGCTGAAATCGGAACCGAAGTCGGAGCCGAAAACGGCGCCGGCCGACTCCATCCCGCCGGACATGGCCGCGGTGCTGCACGGCTGCGCCGCGCATCCGGACCTGGTCGGCGAGCGGCGTTTCCACACCCCGCCGCCGGCCTCCGAGCTGACCCGGGCGGCGCTGGACCTGGCCGGGTTCGCGGCGGGGCTGGAGAGCGCCGATCCGGCGCAGGCGGCGGATCGCAGCGGGATATGGGCGTCTGCGCCCATGCTGACGGGGCCTGAGGCGGGCGGCGCAGTCGGGCCGGGACCGGCCGCCGGCAGCAATATCAGGGCTCGGATGCACGTGGTCGGGCGGGGCGGGGTGCTGCACTTCGGGCCGAGCGAGTTGGCGCGGGCGGTCGCGGTGGCGCGCGGAACGCTCGAGCAGCGCGGCTCGGGCCGCCCGGGGCTGCGGCCCGGAGCGGTGCGGCTGGTCCCCCCGGGCCGCTCGGTGCTCCTGGCCGATCTCGCCGGTGAAGGGGCGTTGGTGGTGGACGTGACGCAGGCCGAGCGCTGACGAGGGGCCGCGCTCCCCGGGTGGTCCGCGTCACTCGAGCCGCCTGACCGCCGGCAGCGCGACGACGACGGCCACGCTGACCACCTGCCAGCAAGCACCGAACGCGAACACGCCGCGCGTGCCGACCGCGGCGGCGACCGGCCCGGCGACGGCCAGTCCGAGCGGCCCGAGCGCGAACGCGGTGACGATGTTGAAGGCCGTCACGCGGGCCAGGGCGTCCGGCGGGATGAGCCGGGCCTGCGCGGCGGCGCTGATGCTGCGGCCCATGGATGAGGTGACCCCGGTGCCCGCCGCGGCGGCGACCACCATGGCGAGCGGCAGCCGCAGGGCGAGGGCGGCGGGCGCGAACGCGTAGCCGAGCGAGAGCAGGGTCGCCATCGCGATCGGGCGCCGGGGCCGGCGGCCGAGCAGGGCCAGTCCGCCGACGATGGCGCCCGCGGCGAGGCCGCCCATGACCAGGCTCCAGGCCCGGGCGCCGCCGAGCCGCTGCTGCGCGGTGGCCGGACCGAGCACCAGATAGGGCGCCCAGACGAAGAAGTTGAACAGGGCGAACTGCACCGAGGTGGCGACCAGCCAGGACCGCGAGCGGAACTCGGACCAGCCCACGCGCAGGTCGGCGAGAAAGGAGCTGCGGCGTGCGGCGGGGTCGGCGCCGTCCGCGGCGGTCGGCTCCGCCGTTGGCGCGGAGGGCTTGAGGCCGAACAGCGCCAAGACGCTGACGCCGTAGGTCGCCGCGTCGACGACCAGCACGATCGCCGGACCCGCGGCGGCCACCACGATGCCGGCGAGCACCGGGCCGGCGATCGAGGTCGCCGAGTCGGCCATGCCGAGCAGCGCGTTCGCGTCGTTGAGGTGCTGCTCGGGGACGATGCGCGGGATCAGCGCGGTCTGCGCCGGCATGAAGAAGCCCTCTGCGACACCGGACGCGGCCGAGAGCGCGAGCAGCGTCCACAGCGGCGTGTGGCCGGTGAACAGCGCGAGCGCGAACAGTGCTTGGACGACGCAGCGTCCGCAGTCGGACACCAGCATCACCAGCCAGCTCCCCCAGCGGTCGGCGAACAGCCCGCCGCCGAGCAGGCACAGCACGAGCGGCGTGATCCGCACGGCCATGATGAGGCCGAGCTCGGTCGCGTCGTCGCCGCGGCCGAGCACGGCGAAGGTGATCGCCAGCGGGGACATGGCGGAGCCGAGCTCCGAGGTGGTGTAACCGGCGAAGAAGCGGCGGTACCGGGCGTCGCGCAGGACCGCGGTGCGACGCGGTCGGTGCGCGGCGGTACCGTCGGCGGGCACGCGGCCGGATACGGAAGTGGACGCGGATCCGGATGAGGCGCCGCTTTGTGTCTCGCTGGCCACGATTCCGGATTCTGGCCGCGGTGTCCTTGCGCGCGCAATACTTTCGGCGAAAAACTTGAGTCTTCTTGAAGCAAGATTTGTCATATCGCGGATTGCCGCAGTAAATCGCACTGACCAGCAGGTTTCGGCGCCATGAACGCAGGATCAAAGAGGTTCGATTTACTGCGGGAAGGCGATTTACTGCGCTACAGTCGAGGCAGCCGGAGAGGGGCGCGGGACATCGGCGGACTAAAGGTCGGCGGGAAGCACGGCGAATACGAATACTGGTGCTGTGGGTAGCGCTCGGGAGCGAGTGTTTAGTGCTGCTCTACACCGTGGCGGTGAGGGTGCGGAGGATGTCGTCATGTACGTAAGTGCTCAGAACGGCGGACTGGACGGTGCGATGGCAGACGGAGGGAACGCGCTCCGGGACGACGGCGGCGGCGGGCCGGACCGCGCTGCCGGCGGCCCGGGCCCCGGCGACGGCTCCGGCCGCGGCTCCGGCTCCGGCAACACCGGCGATGCCGCGCCGGTCGGGTACTCGGTCGCGGTCGAGAAGTACCTCGATGCGGCGAATCTGAGCGCGGGGTCGCGGCGGGTCTACCGGATCGCGCTGAACACGTGGGCCTGGCTGCTGGTCGAGCGCACGCCGCCGCGCGGGCGGGAGCGGCGCGGCGTCGTCGAGCCGATCGTCCCGCTCGCCGTGCTCGACGGCGCCGACGCCGCCGCGCGGCTCGGGTCCGCGGTGCGGATGCGGGCCGACGAGGTCGACGCGCGCACCCTTGAGCGCGAGCTGTCGACGCTGCGCGGCGCGGTCTCGTGGTGGCACCGGCGCGGCTGGCTCGGCACCGACCACGCCGGCTCGCTGCGGCCAGACGCGGTCGCGCCGCGCTTCCCGGCGGTCCGGCTGACCCGGGCCCAGGTCCGGTCCGTGTTCGGGCTGCGGGCCGGGCTGCGCGAGCAGACGCTGTGGCACATGGTCCACGACGGGGGCGGGCAGATCTGGCAGATCCTCGAACTCGACGTCGGCGACCTCAACGAGACCCGCACCGGTACACACCCGACGAGTGCATACTCGGTCCGCGTTCGGGCCCGGGCCCGAGCCGGCGACGGTGCCGACACGGGTGCCGATACCGGTGCCGGCGAGCGCGGTGCGGCCGGGCGGGATCGGAGAGGTCGCGCGGGCGGCGGCGATCATCCGGCCTCCGGTTCTGACGCCGCGTCAGAGGTGTTGCGCTGGCGTGCCGAGACCGCGGAACTGGTGCGCATGCTGGTCGCCGGGCGGGCCGCCGGGCCGGTCTTCCTCACCGATCGCAGGGCTGGACCCGACGTCGCGGCCCGCGACCGCTGCCCCATCACCGGCCGCGGCCGGCTCTCCTATCGCCGGGCGGCGGAGATCTTCACCAACGCGACGCGGCTGCTTGATCCGGCCGGACGCGGCTGGACGCTTGGCCAGTTGCGAGCCTCCGGTCCAGTGGCGCAGGGGAATCGAGCCGCCGGGGAACGCGTCAGCGGCCGGTCCTGAGCTGAACGGCGAGCGCGTCAATGGCGACGTAGATCTCGTCTATATGCGCCGATGTGTCTACGCGATGCACGATGCCTACACCCAGCGGCTCGGCGTTGCGCTCCCACAGCTCCCATTCGCCGTCTGTCCGGCCGTCCGACTCCGGATGGATCGCATGGCGCTGCGGAACGCGGGCCGTGTATCGGGCGCGTGCGACGGTGGCCGGGATGTCGCACCACACTTCATGCACCACCTGCGGATCGATGCCGGCGCGATTCAGCCCGTCGATCGCGAACTGCCGGTGATGCGCCAGCCACGGAGCCTCGAGCACCGCGCGGCCGCGCGCTTCGGCCAGAAGCGTCCACAGCGTTCCCATGGCTGCCGCGCCTAACGCCCGGCTCCACTCGCGCTGCGGCATGGTGTCCGGCCGGATATCCGACAAGGCGTCAGCGATCGTCTCCTTCACCGCATCCTTGCTGAACAGGGGCAGGTCGAGCCGCTCGGCCAGCCGGCTGGCCAGGGTCGACTTGCCCGCACCGGGCAGCCCGTTGACGATCACCGTGAGCACGTCCCGTTCGGCCACGGGCGCAACACTACTGAGTGCGGGGGTAGCGCGGACGCGGCCCGGTAAGCGGTCGCGGCCGGGACAGATAGGCTCGGATGCCATGAGGATCACTGCACTGGCCGGGGGTATCGGCGGGGCCAGATTCCTGCGCGGGCTGCGTGAGGCCGAGCCCGGCGCACAGGTCACCGTGGTGGGTAACGTCGGCGACGACATCACGTTGCACGGGCTGCGGGTCTCGCCCGACCTGGACACGCTGATGTACACCCTCGGCGGGGGGATCCACGAGGGCCAGGGCTGGGGGCGGGCGGACGAGCGGTTCACGATCGCCGAGGAGTTGGCCGCCTACGGGGTCGGGCCGGACTGGTTCAAGCTCGGTGATCGGGACATCGCCACGCATCTGGTGCGCACTCAGATGCTCGACGCCGGCTATCCCCTGTCGGCGGTCACCGAGGCGCTGTGCGACCGCTGGAAGCCCGGCGTCACGCTGCTGCCCGCGACCGACTCGCGCGCCGAGACGCACGTGGTGCTCGCCGACGAGGACGGCCAGCGGCGCGCGGTCCACTTCCAGGAGTACTGGGTCAAGCTGCACGCGCCGCGCGCCGAGTCGATCGCGTTCGTCGGCGCCGAGGAGGCGGAGCCGGGGCCGGGGGTGCTCGACGCGATCGGCGCGGCCGACGTGATCCTGCTGCCGCCGTCCAATCCGGTCGTCTCCATCGGCGCGATCCTGGCCGTGCCGGGCATCCGCGCGGCTATCGCCGAGGCGGCAGCTCCCGTAGTCGGCCTCTCCCCCATCATCGGCTCGGCACCTGTGCGCGGCATGGCGGACAAGGTACTGGCCGCGGTGGGTGTGGAGACGAACGCGACGGCGGTCGCCGCCCACTACGGCGCCCGGGCGCGCGGCGGCCTGATCGACGGCTGGCTGATCGACGAGAGCGACGCCGCGCAGGTCGCCGCGATCCAGGACGCAGGGATCGAATGCCGGGCCGTGCCGCTGCTGATGAGCGATGTGAAGGCGGCTGCTGCGATGGCGGCGCAGGCGCTGGAGTTGGCCGACGGGCTGGCCGCGGGGAGGCGGGGATGACCGACCAGCAGACCTCTGACGCAGGTGGCGCCGGCAGCGGCGGCCCGGTCGCCTCGTTCAGCGTGCTCGGGCTGCCCGGCCTGCCGGAGATCGAGCCGGGCGCCGACCTCGCCGCGCTGATCGCCCGCGCCGCGCGCGAGCCGGGCGGCCCCGGCCTGGCTGACGGCGACATCCTGGTGGTCACCTCGAAGATCATGTCGAAGGCCGAGGGGCGGATCGTCGCGGCCGCGGATCGCGAGGCGGCGATCGACGCGGAGACGGTCCGGATCGTCGCGCGCCGGGGGCCGCTGCGGATCGTGGAGAACCGGCAGGGCCTGGTGATGGCGGCGGCCGGCGTGGACGCGTCGAACACCGCAGCGGGCACCGTGCTGCTGCTGCCGGAGGACCCTGACGCCTCGGCCCGCGACCTGGCCGACGCGCTGCGCTCGCGGTACGACGCGGCGGTCGGCGTCGTCGTCTCCGACACGTTCGGCCGGGTCTGGCGGGCCGGCTTGGTCGACCAGGCGATCGGCACGGCCTACGTGGCGCCGGTGGACGACCTGCGCGGCCGGCGCGATTCGCACGGCAACGACCTTGTGGTCACGGTCACCGCGCTGGCCGACGAACTCGCGGCGGCCGGGGAGCTGGTGAAGGGCAAGCTCGGCGGCGTCCCGGTGGCGATCGTGCGCGGCGCCGGACATCTGGTGACCGAGAAGCCGGGGCCGGGCGCCCGGGTTCTGCTCCGGCCGGCCGAGGAGGACCTGTTCTCGCTCGGCACGGCCGAGGCGCGCGCATCAGCCGTCGCGCATCGCCGCACGATCAGGGCTTTTACCGGACGGCCGGTCGAGCCGGAGGCGGTGCGGCATGCGGTCGCGGCAGCGGTCACGGCTCCCGCACCGCATCACACGACCCCGTGGCGGTTCGTCGAGGTGCGCAGCCCGGAGACGAAGACGGCGCTGCTGGACGCGATGCTCGCGGCGTGGGTGCGGGATCTCGAAGGGGACCGCTTCACCGAGCAGTCGATCAGCCGCCGGGTCCGCCGCGGCGACGTGCTGCGCGGCGCGCCGGTACTGGTCGTGCCGTGCCTGGTAATGGAGGGCTCGCATACGTACCCGGACCCGCGGCGCGCCGCAGCCGAGCGGGAGATGTTCGTCGTCGCGATGGGCGCGGGCGTGGAGAACTTCCTGATCGCGCTGGCCGCGGAAGGGCTTGGCTCGGCCTGGGTGTCCTCGACGATGTTCTGCCGGGAGACGGTCCGGGAGGTGCTCGACCTGCCGGACGCGTGGGACCCGATGGGCGCCGTCGCGATCGGCCATCCGGCCGAGCCGCCGCGGCCGCGGCCCGGCCGGTCCGCGGACGACTTCCTGCTGGTGAGGTAAGCCGAGTAAAGCAGTACGGCGTTACCCGTTCGTGACGGTCGCGCAGATCAAGCGGGACATTGCTCCGCCACGATCGCAGCATGCGCACCTGTATGCGACGGCTGACAAACTGGCTCAATCCGGTGTCGCCGCCAGCCCCGCGACCGGACTCCGTATGGCGGATCATCACGCCGGTGCTGCTGCTGCCGCTCCTCATTCCGTCCTCCGTGCTCGCCTACGCCTGTGTGACTGACCAGGGGCCGTGGGCTGCCGACGGCTACTTCGGCCCGGGTACCTTCACTGAGGCACTGGTGTTACTCAGCCCGCTCCTCGTCTGGGCCGCCAGCTGGCTGTTGAAGTGGGAGGGCGAGTACGACGTCCTCGAGCGCAGGGCCGTCGTCTGTGTCGTCGCAGGCGCGATCGGTCTCGCGATCTGCGCCTGCTTCTGGCTCGGTATGGTCCTGGCAAGCGTCGCAGGATTGGGAGCCGCGCTGAACTAGCGCGCCGGCGCCGGGCGGTCAGCGGAACCGGTGATCGCTGGGGGCGAGGCGTGGGACGAGGCGTGGACGCCGCGGCCCGTAGGCCAGGGCGAGGCGGGCGGCGCGGTGGCGGTGGGGGCGGTACGGGGCGAGCAGTTCGAGCATTCGCGCGTCGTCGGCGTTGCGTTCGCCGGTGAAGACGTAGCCGATCATCTTGGACAGGTGATAGTCGCCGACTGACAGGGCGTCAGCGCAGCCGTGCGCGCGCTGCATCGTCTCGGCGGCGGTCCATTCGCCGATCCCGGGGACGGTCATCAGCCGTCTGGCCGCCTCCTCATGGGGCAGGCCGACCGTGCGCTCGAGTGCGGGTGCCAGGCGCACGGCGTTCATCACTGCGGAGGAGCGCTTGCCGTCGACCCCCGCGGCGTGCCATTCCCATGAAGGGATGAGGGACCAGGCGCGCGGTGTCGGCGGGACCAATAGGCCGTCAGGCGCAGGGCCGGGCGCCGGGGTTCCGTGCGCGCGCACCAATGTGCGCCACGCGCGGAATGCCTCCATGGTGGTGACGCGCTGCTCCAGAATCGCCGGAATGAGTGACTGGAGAACCAGGCCGGTCCGGATGATCCGCAGACCGGGCAGGCGGCGGTGCGCGTCGCGCAGCAGCGGATGGCCTGCGACCAGTTCGGCGAAGCCGGTCAGGTCGTCCTCTGTGCCGATCATCTCCGGGCCCTGCTTGACCAGCCAGGTCGCACCGTCGCCCCACGAGTCGATGTGCACCAGCGGCCCGGAGCGGCGCACGCGCACGGTGCCGGGGCCTTCGGGGGTCAGGCAGCCGCGCCAGATAGCGCCGTCCGCAGCCTGCTGACAGGTCGGGTCGCCGTTGCCGCGGCTCAGGATCCCGAGCGACATGGAAAGCACCACAGGGCTGGCGACCGTCGTACTGGCGTCCGGTCCAGCGGGGCCCGCCGGATCCGCAGGACCTACCTGACGTGCCTGGCCTGTCTGATCTACCTGACGGGCCGGTTCTGCGAGGTCCGCCGGGTCGATGACGGCGATCGACTCGCCCTGCTCCCCCGCGTCCACGACCGGGCCGGTCAGGACTCGTCGGCGGAGAAGCGGACCGCGCCGTCGGCGAGCACCGCGTCGCACCAGACCCGCGCTCCGGAGCGCAGTTCGTTGCGGGCGCCGACGGTGGCGCCGTCGCCGACCACCACGCCGTCGAGGACGGTGCCCGCGCCGATCCGCGCACCGCGTCCGACGATCGAGTCCCGGATCACCGCGTCCTCGCCGATCACCGCGTCCTCGCCGACGACCGTGCCGTGGACGGACGAGCCGGAGGAGACGACGGCACCGGACGCGACCGTGGTCCCGCCGCCGATCTTGACGTCGGCGGCCAGCCGGGCGCCGTCGAGCACCAGCGCGTCCGCCAGGTCGGGGCGGCTGGTGGCCGGGACCGCGGGCGAGTCGACCGCGCCGAGCACCAGGTCGGCCGAGCCCTGCGTGAAAGCCTGGGGCGTGCCCAGGTCGCGCCAGTAGGACCGCTCCACCACGCCGAGCACCCTGGCGCCCGCGGCGAGCAGGCCGGGGAAGGTCTCGCGCTCGACCGAGACCCGGCGGCCGGCCGGGATGCCGTCGATGACGCTGCGCCGGAAGATGTAGCAGCCCGCATTGATCTGGTCGGTGACGATGTCCTCGGCCCGCTGCGGCTTCTCCCGGAACGCCGTCACCCATCCGTCCGCGTCCGTCGGGACTAGGCCGAACGCACTGAGCCGGTCCCGGGCGACGGTCGTCAGATGGAGCGTCACATCCGCGTCCCGCTCCCGGTGCGCGGCGAACAGGGCGGCCAGGTCCACGCCGGACAGGATGTCCCCGTTGAAGATCATCACCGGCTCGTCCGCGCCGCTGCGCAGCCGGTCGGCCACGTTGCGGATCGCGCCGCCGGTGTCGAGCGGCTCGGTCTCGGTGACGTAGTCCAGCTCCAGCCCGAACCGGGCGCCGTCGCCGAAGTACTCCTGGAACACCGCCGGCCGGTAGGCGGTCGCGAACACGACCCGGTCGATCCCGGCCGCCCGGGCGCGGGCCAGCTGGTGGCTGAGGAACGGCACTCCGGCGACCTGGAGCATCGGCTTCGGGGTGTTGACCGTCAGCGGCCGCAGCCGCGTTCCCTTGCCGCCGACCAGGAGGATCGCTTCAGCCACGGTGCCGGACTCCTTAGCAGTGCAGTTCACCCGCGATGCGAGGGACGTGAGGAATGGGAGGGGTCTTGTACGGGCGCTGTGCGCGCTGTGCGGATGCGGACGCCCATCCTGCCAATCCGCCGCAGCTCTCTTCAACCTCTTCCAGCGGAACGCCATCGCCGGGCGATCGGGCGGCCGGCTCGGTCAGCCGTCCGGCGTGGGACGGTAGTAGACGAATACCTCGTTCTGGCTGAAAACGAGCCGGTATCCGTTGTGGGCGAGCCAGTTCCCGCGCTGTGCGGCCAATTGCATGGAACTGAGCGGATATGACGGATACACCGTCTGGAGCACGACCCAGGGGCAGCCGCGCGGCACCTCGTCGAGCAGGATCACCTGGTCCCGGCTGCTCAGGTGCGGCGCTATGTCGTTGTCCGCCTCGACGCACACCCCGCTGGGGATCACCGAGACGGCGGCCTGCTCGGAGGAGGTCAGCGGCGAGGCCTGCCACCCGCCCGGGCTGAAGACGGAGGCCATCGGGAAGGTGTGGATTATCACCACGGCGAAAAGGACGGTCGCGCCGGCCCAGGCCGTCGCGGCCCAGCGCAGCGCGCGCGGCCCGGCCCGCCAGCGCAGATTCCCGATCCGCACCCTGACCCGGCCGGCCAGCCCGAGCACCCGCACCAGGCCGTCCACCGCGGCCATGATCAGGATCGCCGCCAGGAAGGCGTTGTAGTGCTGGTCCGGGCCCCAGTGCTCGGGCTTGTCCGAGAACGCCCGCTCGGCCAGCAGCGGCACGGCCAGCAGCACGACCGGCGAGGCGATGCTGAGGTAGAGGAACGGCCAGAATAGGAAGAACGCCGTATGTACCTTGATGCCCGGCTGCGTCGCCACGTGGAAGGCGTAGGCCGGATCGGTGACGATGGTCTTGAGCGCGCCGGCCATGTCCGGGCCGAGCTGCGCGTAGTACCAGTAGAAGCCGGGCGTCCCGCCGAAGGCCGGGATCCACACGTCGAGCACCAGCTGGGCGAAGGCCAGGCCGCCGACCGCGAGGCAGAGCCCGGCGATCCGGTAGCGGCGCCGCGCGGCCCGGCCCAGCCGCTCGCCGTTGACCCGCCGGGTCAGGATCAGCAGCAGTCCGAAGGCGGCCACGATGTAGCCGCAGTCCTCCTTGACGGTCAGCAGCACGATCGCGCAGATCACCATGTGGCGCAGCCGGCCGGCCTGGTAGCGCTCGATCAGGATCGCGGTGAGCGGGACGAAGAAGGCGACCTCGTGGAAGCCGGCCACGGTCGCCTCCTGCAGCGGCCAGAACAGGCCGAAGGCGATCGTGGCGAGGTAGGCGCCGACCGCGGCCGACCGCGGGGTGGCGACCCGCAGCAGCGCCCGGCGGGCGAAGACCCAGACGCTCGGCACCGCGAGGCCGAACAGCGCGGCCTGGGCCAGCAGCAGCACCTGCGGGTCGTTCCAGATCCAGTAGAGCGGGGCGAGCACGGCCAGGATCGGCGAGAAGTGGTCGCCGAGGATGGAGAAGGTGCCGGTGAAGGCCGGGCTGACCTGGGCCGCGTCGTGCACGTTCTTGAACATCGAGACCGGCGCGCCGCCGTGCGCGTAGTTGCGGATCGCCTGGTCGAAGATCACCAGGTCGTAGCCGCCGATGTTGAAGTTCCGGAACTGCTGGAGGCCGAGGGCCGCCTGGAGCGCGGCGACGGCGAAGGCGAGCGCCGCGACCGGGCGCACGTGCGGACGGGTGATGACGGTGGCGAGGGCGGTGACAGAGCCGTGCGCTTTCGCCAGGAGACGACGTGCGGCGGAATTTGTCGCCTGTCCGGCGGAATCGTCCGGTACGCCGATCGCCGACCCGGAGGCGCGAGGCGCATCGGGTTGGGCGGTCAAGTCGGCCCCGGGCTGATTCACGGAGACAGCCTATGGTGCGCCGCCTGGCCGGGTTGAGGCCGACGGCGTATTCAGGCCGAGGCGATGCGGTGCGACCGGGCGCCGGGGCGGCGCCGTAGGCTCGTGGCCATGGACATCTCAGGGCCCTCGACGGCGGCCGGCGCCCCGGCCGCGTCCGATTTCGCGAGACTGTACCGGGAGCGCTCCAAAACCGCCGGTCCGCGGCCGTTCCTGACCTTCTACGACACCGCGGCGGGCGGGCGGGTCGAGCTGTCCTACACGACGTTCGGCAACTGGCTCTCGAAGACGGCGAATCTGGTCCAGGACGACCTGGCGGCGCAGCAGGGCGACCGGATCGCGCTGGCCGCCGCGCCGCACTGGCTGACCGCGGTCTGGGCGGTCGCCCCGCTGCTCGCCGGCGTCGTGGTGGATCCGTGGGGGCCGGCGCGCGGCGCCCTGGCCGTGGCGGTCGGCGCCACCGACCCGGCGGCGCTGGCCGAGGGGCTGGACTGTCCCGGTGACCGGTTCGCCATCTCGCCGGACCCGATGGGGCATCCGCTAGAGGCAGTGCCAGGCGGTTATCGCGACTTCACGACGGAAGTGCGGATGCACGGCGATCAGTTCGCGGCGTATGACCCACCGAACGCGGATACGCCGGCGCTCGTCGTCGATGGACGGACGCTGACGCATCGTGAGCTTATTGACGCCGCGATGCATAAAGCAGCGGCCTTGGCGGGCCCGGCGACGGGCCCCGGCTTGCGGCTGCTCGTGGACGCGGCAGCCGACCGGTTCTCCGGGCACGACCTGGTGCGCTGGCTTTACGCGCCGCTGGCCGTCGGCGGCGCGGTGGTGCTGGTGCGGGGAGCGGACAAGGCGGAGCTGGACCGGATCGCAGGGGTCGAGCACACGACGGCCGGTCTGGGGTTGCAGTAGTCGACGATCCTGTCAGACTGGGTCGATATCCGGTCGAGATTGATTAATGGTGCACCGCGGTACGCCCGCGAACGGGCCGCCGGCGTTCCCGCGTTGCTCCAGACGGCCGAACCTAAGCACTCGATGACGCGACGCCGCCGCCTGCAACCGGCGGTGCCCGCCTATCGTCTCCATGATCAGTGAAGACGTGAGTGCGAGAGCGACAAGACTGATACATCGAGCGGCAGCGACCCGGACGGTGGCCGGGGCGCGCGGCCGCGACAACGGGAGGGGAGCGGAGCCGTGTCGTCGACGGGTGCGCGGGTACGGGCGGTGCTCGCCGTCTCGACCGCGAGCTGCACAGCACTCGCACTCAGCGCCGCGGCCGTGCTCTTCTACGGATACGAGCACGTCAACCATAAGATCAAGACGTTCAGCTCAGTCGGCATCGCGACCAGCCGGCCGCCCGCGGCGACCCCCGCCGCGCCCGGCGCGCAGGCCCCTCTCAACATCCTGCTGATCGGGTCGGACAGCCGGTCCGGGGACAACGAGTCGCTCGGCGGCGGCACCGGCGTCGACGGCGCCCGCTCGGACACCACGATCCTGCTGCACATCTCCGGCGACCGGCAGCACGCGACCGGCGTCTCGATACCGCGCGACTCGATCGTCGACATCCCGGCCTGCGAGGCGAACGGCCAGTGGTACCAGCCGCAGTACGGCGCCATGTTCAACTCGGCCTTCGCCACCGGCGACCTGCCCGGCGGCAACCCGATCTGCACCCAGAACACGGTCGAGGCGATGACCGGCATCCGGATCGACCACACGATCGTGATGGACTTCGACGGGTTCGCCCAGATGGCCACCGACATCGGCGGGGTGAACGTGTGCGTGCCGCCGGTGGACAACACCCAGTTGGAGCAGGCCTACGGGGTGTCCCTCTCGCCGGGCATGCAGACCCTCTCCGGCCAGGACGCGCTCGAATACGTGCGCGCCCGCGAGGGCTTCGGCGACAACAGCGACATCGGCCGGATGCTGCGCCAGCAGGCGTTCCTGTCCGCGCTGCTCAAGAAGCTGGCCGGGACGAACTTTTACGGCGACCCGATCGAGCTCTACGACCTGGCCGAGGACGCGGCGGGCTCGATCACGGTGGACCAGTCGCTCGACTCGGTCGGCGCGATGGTCCTGCTGGCGCTGCAGTTCAAGGACATCCCCGTCTCCAACATCGAGTTCGTCACCGCGCCGTGGCAGTACGACGGCGCGCGGGTCGACCTGGTCCAGCCGGACACGGACATCCTGTGGCAGTTGCTGCGCGACGACGACACGCTGGAGGGCCAGAACGTCTCGGGCGCGACGGCGTCGGCCGGCGCGACGTCGGGCGCCTCTCCCACGGTGTCGGGAGACGACGCCCCGTCAGTTACGCCGAGCGGCGAGCCTTTGGCGCCTCAGGACAGCATCGCCGCCACCGAGGCCGCGACCTCGCCGAGCGCGACCACGAGCACGAGCACGGAGTCGGCCTCCCCGAACCCGTCGGACCCGTATAACCCGAACGGGGGCGACGGCTCCGGCGACTACGGCGAATACGGGGCCTCACCCGGCGCCTCGATGTCGATCTCGTCGATCCCGAGCAGCATCACCCAGAACATAAGGCCGGCCGACTCCGACGCCTGCTCGGACATCACGTACGGCAGCTGAGCTGAGCCGAGTTGGTACGCCGGTCGGGTGACACGCCGTCAGATCCCCGATCGCCCCTTTGTGATGAATTGACGATCCGCACGGCATGAGGACCGCATCGCGCGGTTACTGGGAACGCGCGATGCGAGGGCGGGCGTTCCTCGCAGGAGGGTGCGACTTCATGCCTAGCAGATTCGGACTGGCCGTCGGCGGCGCGGGCGTCGCGCTGGCCCTGGCCACCGCCGGGTGTACCGGTATCAGCGTGACGTCGGGCAACAGCCCCAGCAGTTCGGGCGGTCCGGGCAGCGCGAGCGCCTCGGCCGCCGCGAGCGGCTCGGGCGGCACGTCGTCCGGCGCCGCGGCCGCGATCCAGAGCTCTGTGAAGACCGCCGGCGACAACAAGTCGGTCAGCGTCAACGGCACGGTCACCTCGCCCAGCGGCACCGGCAAGATCACCGGGCAGGAGAACTTCGCGCCGAGCTTCGCGATGGCGATGAACTTCACCGAGGGCAGCGTCGATGTCAACGAGGTCTGGAACGACGACACCGTCTACATCGGCACCCCGGAGCTGGCCGGGGAGCTCGGCGGCAAGCAGTGGCTCTCGCTGAGCCTGGACGAGATGGGCGCCTTCGGCCAGAACTTCGCGGCCGAGATCGACGTGGTCAAGAACACCGATCCGCAGCAGCTGCTCGAGCCGCTGCTGGCCTCCGGCGACCTGACCAAGGTCGGCACCGAGACCGTGGACGGGGTCTCCACCACGCACTACAGCGGGTCGATCGACCCGGCCACGGCCTTCGACACGGCGCAGGCCAAGCAGAATCTGACGCCGGCCCAGATCCAGGAGCTCCAGCGGCTCGACTCGGCCGCGGGATCCACGAAGCAGCAGATCGACGCGTGGGTCGCCTCGAACGGGCTGCCGGTGCGGATCAAGGCGGTGGACACCGACAAGGACGGCGCCGCCACCACGGTCCAGCTCGACTTCACCGACTGGGGCCTGCCGGTGACCGTCACCACGCCGCCGGCGAACCAGGTGCTCAACGTGAACTCGCTGGTCAGCGGCAGCTCCAGCGCGTCGGCCGGCGCCAGCGCGTCGGCGAGCTGACGGCTGACCCGGCCCGGACTCCCGGGCCCCGGCCGTCAGCGCGCCGCGGCGGCCGGCGGCCGGGTCGACTCGAACAGCGCCTTCGGCGAGCTCAGGAAGCCCCAGCCCCAGCAGAAGTGCATGGTGGCGAGGACCAGCGGCAGCCGGAGGCGCACCGCCATGGGCGTGCCGCGCGACTCGTAGAACGCGCCGAGAGTGACCGCGGCCGCGTAACCCAGAGGCGTGATCCAGCCGAGCAGGAGGAGCGAGAGCGCGCCGCCAGCACCGGCGGCGACGCAGCCGAGGCCGGCCAGTCCGCAGAGCAGGCCGAGCACGACGGCAAGTACAGCGAGCGGCGGGGCGAGATAGCGCGCGCTGACCGTGCCCGCGTGGGCGCGCATGACGACCCGGCGCCAGCGGCCGTAGTGCAGGTACTGGGTGGCCAGGGCCCTGAGGTTCGGCCGCGGCCGGTAGGTGACCTGGAGCCGGGGCGAGAAGTAGACCAGGCCGCCGTCCTGCCGCAGCCGGTGGTTCAGCTCCCAGTCCTGCGCCCTGACGAAGGCCTCGTTGTAGCCGCCGAGCTTCTCCAGCACCGCGCGCGGGAACACGCCGAGGTAGACCGTCTCGGCCGGGCCCGCCTCCCCGCCGGTATGGAACTTCGCGTTGCCCACGCCCAGTCTCGAGGTCATCGCGACCGCCACGGCGCGCTCGAAGTCGGTCTGCCCCTCGGCGTGCATGACGCCGCCCACGTTGCCGGCGCCCGTCTGCGCCAGCAGCTGCACCGCGGTGCGGATGTAACCGGGCGTCAGCAGGCCGTGGCCGTCGACCCGGACCACGATCTCGTTGCCCGAGGCGGCGATCGCCGCGTTGAGCGCGCTCGGGGTGCGGCCGGATGGGTTGGGGACCGTCCGGATCCGCGGGTCCTCGGCCACCAGCTGCGCGGCGACCGCCTCGGTGCGGTCTTTGCCCGGGCCGATGGCCAGCACGACCTCGAGCGGGCCCGGATAGTCCTGCTCGAGGATGCGGTGCACGGCGTCGGCGAGGTGGCGCTCCTCGTTGAGCACCGGCATGACGACCGAGACCGACGGCCAGTCGGACCGGTCTGATTGAGGGCTCTGGGCGTCCGGTTCTATGCGGCCGGCGGCGCCGGCCCGGTCCTGCGCCGAGTCGGCCGGTCGTCCATCCGTCGGATACGTGTTCATCGGAGCGCGACTTTATCTGTTCCCGCCGCCGCAAGTCATTCGGGCTTCACTCGGGCTGCCGCGAGGCCAGGATCGCGGCGCGGCGGGCCAGCCGGTGGGTGCGCCGGATGCCGGCCTCGTGGTTGCGCCGCTCGTCCTCCGCGGACTCCGGCAGCAGCGGCGGCACCGGCCGCGGCCGGCCCTCCGCATCGACCGCGACGAAGACCAGGAAGGCGCTGGCCACGTGCAGCGCCTCGGCCCCGGCCTGGTCCCACCGCTCGGCCTCGACCCGCACCCCGATCTCCATCGAGGTCGACCCGGTCCAGTTGACCTGGGCGTGCGTGTGCACCAGGTCGCCGACGTGCACCGGGTCGAGGAACGCCATCTCGTCGAGCGACGCGGTGACCGCCGGGCCGCTGCTGTGGCGGGTGGCGACCAGCCCGGCGACGTCGTCGACGAGCTTCATCATCACGCCGCCGTGCACCGTGCCGAGCAGGTTCACGTCCAGCTGGGTCATCACCCGGCTGAGCGAGATGCGGGTGGCGGAGACCGGCTTGCCGGGCGGGGTCGCCAGCGGAGTCTCGGCCGGCCGGGGGTTCTGCTGCTGCACTGGCATGATCACGACTTTAGTACTACTCCGCGGCGCTGCATCATGGAGCGGTGACGGCGAACGCGCGTAGGCCTAGACAGCGCTGGTCCGTATTGGGAGCTGTCCTCGCCGCAGGCGCCGGCTCGCGTTTCGGCGCGCCGAAGGCGGACCTGGTCGTGGACGGCGAGCGCCTTCTGGACCGGGCGATCGCGACCCTCGGCGCAGGGGGCTGCGATCACGTCGTCGCGGTCGTCCGGCCGGGCACCGCGGCGGACCGAGCGGACAGGGTGCGGCTCCTGGTCAACGAGGATCCGGACCGCGGCCAGCGCTCGTCGCTTGAGATCGCCGTCGCCGCCGCGGGTCCGGACGCCTGCGAGGTCCTGATCGTCGTCCTCGTCGACACGCCGGGTCTGGACCCCGCTGCGGTTCGCAGCGTCCTCGGGGCCTGGCGTCCCGGACGGATCGTCGTGGGCTGCTACGACGGCCGCCGCGGCCATCCGGTCGCGATGGCGCCGGAGCTGTGGCGGCAGGCGGTCGAGGCCGCCGGCCCCGACGAGGGCGCCAAGCGCTTCCTCGGCGCGCATCCGGAGCTGGTCGACGAAGTCGCCGTCAGCGGCGAACGCACCGACATCGACACTCCCGCGGATCTCGCGCGGTGGCAGGTGTCTCGCACGTCTCGAACGCCTGGCACACGGCCGGATTAGCCAGGCCCTCCAACGGATCCGGGGACGCGACGCGATCAGGTCGGCGTGGCGAGGCTCGACGGTTCGGAGTGCTCGGCCTGCTGCGGGGGCGCCGGGCGCGGCCGCAGGGCCGAGGCGGCGACCGCGACGAAGAGCACCAGCAGCGCCGGGATCGTCAGCGCCCTGGGCAGCCCGATCACGGTGCTCACGCTGCCGATGATGATCGGCCCGATGAGGAAGCCCATGTACCCGATGCTGACCACGATCGACAGGGCGGCGCCGGCCCGCGCCGTGTCGCGGTTGCCGGCGGCCGAGAAGACCTGCGGGGCGATGCACGACATTCCGGCGCCCAGGCAGGCGAAGCCCACCACTCCGGCGACCGGCCGGTCGACCGCCAGCGCGGCCAGCATGCCCACCGAGGCCAGCACGCCGGAGACGCGCACGAGCAGGACCGGCCCGAACGCCGCGCACAGCCGGTCGCCGAGAAGCCGTCCGACCGTCATCATCACCGAGAACGCCGAGAAGGCCAGGGCGGCGAACCCGGCCGTGCTCTTGAGGTTGTCGTGCAGGTAGACCGCGCTCCAGTCGGCCGCGGTGCCCTCGCCGACCAGCGCGCACATCGCCAGGAGGCCAAGGAACAGCAGGTCGTAGGGCAACCGGACGCGCAGCCGGGAGCCCGGGGGCGTCTGCGGCCGCTCCTCGTGAGGGGGCATCAGGTGCGCCGGCAGCGCCCAGAGCGCCGCCCACACCGCCAGGGCGACCACGCCCGCGCCGACCGCGACGAAGGTGGCGCCGGCGCTCATGCCGCCGCGGGCGAGCAGCCCGCCGACGGCCGAGCCGGCGAAGCCGCCGATGCTGTAGACGGCGTGGAAGGAGGAGAGGATCGGCCGGCCCCAGGCCCGCTGCACCTGGATGCCGTTGGCGTTCATCGCGATGTTGAGGGTGCCGTGTACGGATCCGAACACGAACAGTGCGATCGCGAGCACGACCAGGTTCGACGCGAAGCCCGGCGGGATCAGCAGCAGCCCCTCCCCCACCGCCGTCGGCACCATGACCGCGGTGCTGCCGAACCGGTCGGCCAGACGCCCCAGCAGCACCATGCCGAAGATCGCACCGAGGGCGAAGCAGAGCAGCGCGATACTCAGCCGCCCGTCGCTGAGGCCCAGGCGCGCCTGCACCGCCGGGATGCGGCTGGTCCAGGCGCCCAACGCGGTTCCGAACAGGAAGAACAGCAGTGATGTCGCCACCCGCGCGCGCCGCAGCTCGGCAGGACGGCGCCCGGTGTCCGTGGCGACCATTACAGGGCCCTGCGTTCCGGATCCATCGACGCTCCCCCTCAGCGACGTGCCACGGTTCTCCTGCCGCCGGGCGTCAATCGGCTTAGCTTACGCGGGTATGTCAACAGCTCGGTTCGCCGGGAGCCGACGGAACCACAGCGCGGCCGGTCAGCACCGGTCAACCCGTCACCGCCTTCTGCAACGCGGCATCGACGTCCGTTTCCGCCAGCGCCCCGGTGTACCGGTCATGCAGCACCCGGAGCATGCTCTCCCACCAGAACGGCGAGACGAGCCGCCCGCGCTGATCCAGCTGGGCGAATGCGTGCTCGTAGGCGCGCAGGACCAGGGCCCGCCCGCGGGCGGCCGGGGAGTCCGCAGCCACGGCCCAGCGGTCGCACAGGTAGCCGTAACCCGTGTGGAAGGCGTGGATCGCCTTCGATTCCGCGGCCGCCGGATCGGCCTCGTGGCCGTGCCGCGGAAGGCGGTGGTAGACGGCTGTCGCGGCGTCGGCGTGGTGGAACCGGTATCCGTCGGCGGCCATGCGCAGCCACAGGTCCCAGTCCTCGCCCAGCCGGACCCCGGCGTCGAACCTGGGGCCGCCGGGCCCGGGTCCGGGCCGCCGCATGGTGAGGCCGAGCGGCGGGATGTAGTTGGCCGCCAGCAGGAATTCGTGGTCGAAGTCGTAGTCGAAGGCGGGGCGGGCGTCGCGGTATCCCTCGGCGGTCGGCTCGGCCCGCACGTCGCTGACCAGCATCGTGGTGTAGACGACATCTGCCTTGCCCGCGGCGAGGACCGGCAGCACGGCGTCGAAGTGCCCCGGCAGCAGGACATCGTCGTCGTCGAGGAACGTCACGAGGTCGCCGTCGGCTGCGTCCAGCGCCGCGTTCCGGGCGGCTGAAGGGCCCTGGTTCCCGTCCAGGCCCAGCAGTTCCACGGACAGGTCGTCACGGAACGGCGCGACCACTCCCGTCACGTCGGCGCCGCCGTCGTTGACGACGATGACCTGGATGTCCTTGACGTTCTGCGCCCGCAGACTCGCCAGCGCGTGCGCCAGCGCCTCCGGCCGGTTCGCCGTCGGGATGACGACGCTGATGCTCTGGTCCACTTTCCCACCCATTCGAATATTCGTTCCATGATAAGCAATTGAACCTCAGCGGATGCGGCCGTTTCCGTCATACCCGGCCCACCACCGCCATCGGATCCGCGCAGCTGCACCGCGGAAACGGATTTCCCGCAGGGCTTCGCGTTCAGGACCTGCGCGCCCAGGGTAACAACCCACCTTGCGACAGTTGTCTGATCGTCAAACGGGTTGATCGTCCGCACGGGAAAACACCTTGACCCGGTCCGTTCCCCGGCCGGATGATCATGAGTCCACAACCACCGGGAGGGGCGCCGTGCGAGAGCGGTGGAGAACCTGGACCGACGAGGCGCTGCGGGCGCGCTGGTCGGTCATCCGGCTGCTGCCCGCGGCGGGATGGCCGCTGCTGGGCCTGCTCACCGCCGTCGACCTGGTCGCCGGCGTCCTGCCCGTCGCGTTCGTGCTCTTCTCCAGCGACGTCATCGGCCGGGTGCCGGGCGCGGTCGAGCACGGCACCGGCTCGCCGCAGTGGCGCTCGCTGGTCGCCGCGTTCCTGCTGGCGTCAGGGGCCTTCATCGTGCAGCAGGTGTTCGCGCCGCTGCAGACCGCGCTCGGCGAGGTGATGAAGTACCGCGTCGACGGCCGGTTCCACCGCACCCTCATCACCGCCGCGCTGCGCTCGACCGGCATCGGCCCGATGGAGGACTCTGCGACGCTCGACCGGCTGGACGAGGCCACCGAGAAGCTCAGCCAGGGCTGGCAGACGCCGGGCGACGCGGCCGCCGGCATGCTGCGCTACCTGACCCGCTACACAAGCCTGCTCGGCTACACCGTGCTCGTCGGCGCGGTGACCAGGTGGTGGGTGACCATCCTGCTGCTCGCCTCGACGATGATGTTCCGCTACGGGCACCGCGCCGGGATGCGGTTCTGGACCCGGCTGTGGCCGGTGATCGGGCCGCACCGGCGGCGCCGCGACTACTTCCGCGAACTGGGCCTGTCCGCGGCGGCCGCGAAGGAGCTGCGCGTCTACGGGCTGACCGGCTGGGTGACCGGCGAGTTCCGCGCCAGCGCCGTCGAGTCGCTGCGGCCGATGTGGAGGGCCCGCCGCCGCAACAACACCTACAACTTCCTGGTGTTCGCAGCGATCGGCCTCGTCGTCGACTCGCTCACCGTCGCCTACATCGTCCGCACCGCCGCCGACGGCGGGATCACGCTCACCCAGCTCGCCCTGGGCCTGCAGGCCACGATCGCGGCCATCCTGCTCGGCACGTTCTTTCACGAGGCCGACTTCCCGACCCAGTTCGGCATGAACGCGGTCTCGGCGGCCGAGCAGTTCGAGCGGAAGGTGGCCAACGCGATGGCCGCCGACGTCCCGGACGGGACGATCCCCGACGCGGCCGGCCTGCCCCAACGGGCCCTGACATTCGACGACGTCTCGTTCTCCTACCCCGGCAGCCGCCGCCGCGTGCTCGACGGCCTCGACTTGACCCTCAACGCAGGAGAGTGCACCGCCGTCGTCGGGCTCAACGGCGCCGGGAAGACGACCCTCGTGAAGCTGCTCGCGCGCCTCTACGAGCCGGCGTCCGGCTCCATCCAGGTCGACGGCACCGACGTGCGCTCGTACGGAGTCGACGCGTGGCGGCGCCAGATCGGCGTCATCTTCCAGGACTTCACCCGCTACGAGCTGTCGGTCGCCGACAACATCACCGTCGGCGCGATCCAGCGGCCGGCCGACCTGGATGCCGTGCGCGCCGCGGCGGACAAGGTCGGCATGGTGCCGGCGATCGAAGCGCTACCTCGGGGTTTCGACACGCTGCTCGCCCGCCAGTACGAGGACGGCGCCGACCTCTCCGGGGGCCAGTGGCAGCGCATCGCGATCGCCCGCGCCCTCTACGCCGTCGACGCGGGGGCGCGCGTCCTCGTGCTCGACGAGCCGACGGCCGCGCTCGACGTGCGCGCCGAAGCAGAGTTCTTCGACTCGTTCGTCGAGCTGACCCGCGGTCTGACGACCCTGCTGATCTCGCACCGCTTCTCGAGCGTCCGCCGGGCCGACCGCATCGTCGTGCTGGAACACGGCCGGGTCGTCGAGGACGGCACACACGAATCGCTGCTCGAGCAGGGCGGCCGCTACGCGGAGCTGTTCCGTTTGCAGGCGCAGCGCTTCGCGGCCGGACTCGATGCCGAGGACGACGACAACGAGGACGAAGACGCAGACGCAGACGCAGACGAGAACGAGGACGAGGCAGAGAACGAGAAGGAGACCGTGCGGTGAGAGACGCGCTCGCCAGCTGCTGGCAGCTCTACGCCATCGCGTTGCGCACCAGCCGCGGCCGCATCCTGCTGGCGACCGTCCTCGTGCTGCTCGAGGGGCTGGCCTGGCCGGTCCTCGCGCTCAACCTCAAGGGCGGCGTGGACGCCGCCGTGGCGCACGAGCACGGCTCGATGCTCGGCTACGGATTCGCGATCGCGCTCTGCGCCATCGGCGTGCTCCTGCTGCACCACTTCTCCTACGTGCCGTACATCGAGGCCTGCGATCTGGTGGAGGTGGACCTCGGCGCCGAGCTCATCGCACTGGCGAACGGCTCGGCCCGGATCGAGCACCACGAACGGGCCGAGTATGCGGACCGGATCTCGGTGCTGCGGCGCGAGCTGAGCACCTTCGACCTCGGCCTGACCGGCCTGTTCACCGGCCTGTCGCTCGCCGTCGGCCTGGTGCTGACCAGCGTGATCCTGGCGCGCGTCGAGCCGTGGCTCCTGCTGCTGCCGGTCGCCGCGCTGCCGCCGGTGTGGACCGGCCAGCGCGCGCAGCGGCTCATCGACCGGTCCAAGAGCGCCGCCGCCACACAGCTGCGGCAGGCCGAACACCTCTACGGCCTGGCCACCAAGGCGGCCAGCGCCAAGGAACTGCGCGTCCTGCGGCTGCAACAGGAGATCACCCGGCGTCAGTCGCAGCAGTGGGACGCCGCCGGCCGCGTCCTGCGCGCAGGCCAGCTGCGCGCGACGGTCGTCAGCTCCGCGGGCCAGCTGTTCTTCGCCGTGGCATACATCGCCTCGGTGCTGTTCGTGCTCGTGCAGGCCGCCCGCGGGCACCGGCAGGTCGGCGACGTCGTGCTGGTCGTCACACTCGCCACGCAGGTCAACCAGCAGGTCAGCACCGGGCTCGAGCTGATGCAGAGACTCCAGCGGGTGGCACACGCCCTGACCCGACTGCGATGGCTGCGCAAGCTCATCGCGGACCAGCAGCCCCCGCCCGCCGACGCCCCGATGCCCGCGACGATCCAGCGCGGCATCGAGCTGCGCGACGTCTCCTTCACATATCCCGGCACCGACCGGCCGATCCTCGGCGGCGTCGACCTGCACTTCCCGGCCGGATCGACCGTCGCGATCGTCGGCGAGAACGGCGCGGGCAAGACCACGCTCGTCAAGCTGCTCTGCCGGTTCTACGACGTGACGCACGGCGCCATCACCCTGGACGGCGTCGACATCACCCGCTTCCCGCTCGACGACTGGCGCCGCCGCATCGCCGCCGGCTTCCAGGACTTCGTGCGCTTCGAGCTCACCGCCCAGCGCACCGTGGGCCTCGGCGAGCTGCCGCTGCTCGACGAGGAGGCCGCGGTGCTCGAAGCACTCGAACGCGCTCGCGCGACCGCCGTACTCGACCGGCTCGACGACGGCCTCGCCACCCAGCTCGGCCGCAGCTACACCGACGGCACCGACCTCTCCGGCGGCCAGTGGCAGCGCCTAGCCCTCGGCCGCGCGATGATGCGCGAACTCCCACTGCTACTCGTCCTCGACGAGCCGACCTCGGCCCTCGACGCCCAGGCCGAGCACGAGCTCTTCGAGCAGTACGCGCTCAACGCCCGCCGCGTCGGCCGCGAGACCGGCGCCGTCACCGTGCTCGTCTCGCACCGCTTCTCCACCGTGAGCATGGCCGACCAGATCCTGGTCGTCGCCGACGGCCGCGTCGCCGAGTCCGGCAGCCACGACGAGCTCATGCGCGCCTCAGGCCTCTACGCCGAGCTCTACGCTTTGCACGCCTCAGCGTTCGAATAGACTTGCTTCCAAGAGACTTGCATGGATGATACTTGCATCGATGCCGGTCTGCTGGCAGTTCCCCGAGCCCGTAGAGCGCAGCGGCAGATCGGTGCGACACCAGTCCCTGCTCAGCGGTGCGCTCCCAAGCCGGAGTCCCCGGCGCCAGTTGGAGCCAGGCGACGCGGAGCTCGAGGTGTTCTGGCGACGGTGCGCCGAGGAGCAGGTACACGCCGTGCGCCACACGTTCGAATACTGAGCCGTTCTCCGCCAGACGCTCGAATGTGGTGTCCGGCAGCCCGGCCAGCTCGGCCTGCCGCCGAGTGAACATGCCCCACTGATCCTGCGCCGTCTCAGCCAGGATTCGCAGGGTCGCCGCGCGTGCCACTACTGCAATAACCCCCGGATCCGGGGGTTATTGCAGATAGCAAGTGACACTGATGCTTCAAATACCCCAGGAAGCGGGGGGAAACGCAGTATCACGAGACTTCAAGGCTCGTCGGTGCGTCGACCGGGGTCGTCCGTCGTGCCAAGCCCGCCGCCGATCGACCCTTGGCCGGATCACCACCATGTCGGAAATCATGCACACAGCTAGTCGCCGTGTGCATGATTTCCGACATGGCCACTGAACCGCAGCCGGCCGGGTCGAGCACCGTCGGCCAGATCCCCGCCACCTTCAGTTACACCGATGCCCTGGCCGCCGATCAGCCCTTGAGTATCTGACGCGCCATCACCACGCGCTGGACCTGGTTCGTGCCCTCGTAGATCTGGGTGATCTTCGCGTCCCGCATCATCCGCTCGACCGGGTAGTCCTGCGTGTAGCCGTAGCCGCCGAGGAGTTGGACCGCGTCCGTGGTGATCTCCATCGCGGCGTCGGAGGCGAAGCACTTGGCGGCGGCGCCGTAGAAGGTCAGGTCGGGGTCGCAGCGCTCGGACCTCGCCGCGGCGGCGTAGGTGATCTGGCGGGCGGCGGCGATCTTCATGCCCATGTCGGCCAGCATGAACTGGACGCCCTGCAGGTCGGCGATCGGCTTGCCGAACTGCTTGCGCTCCTTGACGTAGCCGGCCGCGAAGTCGAGTGCGCCCTGGGCGACGCCGAGTGCCTGCGCGGCGATGGTGACCCGGGTGTGGTCGAGGGTGCGCATGGCGGTTCCGAAGCCGGTGCCCGGCTCGCCGATGATCCGGTCGCCGGGGATCCAGACGTCGTCGAAGTAGAGTTCGCGGGTCGGCGAGCCCTTGATGCCGAGCTTCTTCTCCGGGGCGCCGAAGGTGAAGCCCGCGTCTTCCTTCTCCACCACGAAGGCGGATATGCCGCGGGTGCCGACGCCGGGCTCGGTGACCGCCATCACGGTGTAGTACTCGGAGACGCCGGCGTTGGTGATCCAGCGCTTCACGCCGTTGAGCCGCCAGCCGCCGTTGTCGGCGACCGCGCGGGTGGTCATGCCGCCGGCGTCGGAGCCGGCCTCCGGCTCGGACAGCGCGTAGGAGAACATCGCGCGGCCTTCGGCCACCGGCCGCAAGTACTTCTGCTTGAGTTCTTCCGAGGCGGCCAGAATCAGCGGCACAGTGCCCAGTTTGTTGACCGCGGGGATGAGTGATGAGGAGACGCAGGCGCGGGCGACCTCTTCGATCACGATGCAGGTGGCCAGGGCGTCGGCTCCGGCGCCGCCATAGGCTTCGGGGATGTGGATCGCGTGCATGTCCGCCGCGTGCAGCGCGTCATGCGCCTCCTGCGGGTATCGCGCGTCGTGATCCACGGCTGCGGCGAAGGGCGCGATCTTCGTTTCGACGAGCGCGCGCACGGACTGGCGCAGCAGATCGTGCTCCTCGCGCACGGCGAAGAGATCGAATTCACGGTTCCCGGTGTCGTTGGCCACGACGACATTGTTACTCATCGGTAGCTTGGACGCCAGACCGGGTCGACCCCAGGTCCGACCGAAGCATTGCGCGCGGGATCCCGTACCGCCGGAGCGCAAACCGGATACCTTCGGAACCCGCCACCCTGATCATCGCGTCGATCCGAGCACAGGGGCGATCCGACGACCGCGTTGGTCCGGTCCGGACCGGTCTGGTCTGGACTGGACCCGGGCCCGGGCCCGGACCAGCGCAGCTCCGCACAGCTCCAACCAGGAAGGCCGCCAACGTGGCACATGTAACCGTCATCGGCACCGGGTACCTCGGGGCGACTCACGCGGCCTGCATGGCCGAGCTCGGGCACGACGTCCTCGGCGTGGACGTGGACGAGCGCAAGATCGCCACGCTGACCGCCGGGGCCGCGCCCTTCTACGAGCCCGAACTCGACGCGCTGCTGGCCAAGCACGTGGCCACCGGCCGGCTGCGGTTCACCACGTCCATCGCCGAGGTGGCCGCGTTCGGCGGGGAGAACCGGGCCGAGACGGTGCACTTCGTCTGCGTGAACACCCCGCAGAAGAAGAGCGAGTACGCCGCCGACCTGGGCCAGATCTTCTCGGTGGTGGAGAGCCTGGCGCCGCTCCTGGACGTCCCGGCGCTGATCGTCGGCAAGTCCACGGTGCCGGTCGGGACCGCCGCGCGGATAGCGGACCGGTTCGCCGAGCTGGCCACCGGGCTCGCTCCGGGCCAGGCCGTGGAGGTCGCCTGGAACCCGGAGTTCCTGCGCGAGAGCCACGCGGTCCAGGACACGCTGCACCCGGACCGGCTGGTGCTCGGCGTCGCGTCGCAGCGGGCCGAGGACGCGCTGCGGGCCGTGTTCGCGCCGCTGGCCGAGGCCGGCGTGCCGATCCTGGTGACCGACACGGTGACCGCGCAGCTGGTCAAGCATGCGGCGAACGCGTTCCTGTCCACAAAGATCTCCTTCATCAACGCGATGGCCGAGGTCTGCGAGGCGGCCGGCGGCGACGTGATGCAGCTGGCCGAGGCGCTGTCGCACGACTCCCGGATCGGCGGCCGGTTCCTGGTGCCGGGCCTCGGCTTCGGCGGGGGCTGCCTGCCGAAGGACATCCGGGCCTTCATGGCGCGGGCCGGCGAGCTGGGGGTCGACCAGGCGCTGACCTTCCTGCGCGAGGTGGACGCGATCAACATGCGCCGGCGCGCCCGGATGGTGGAACTGGCTCGCGAGCAGTGCGACGGCTCGTTCCTGGGCAAGCGGGTCGCGGTGTGGGGCGCGGCGTTCAAGCCCGACTCGGACGACGTGCGCGACTCGCCGGCGCTCAACGTGGCGGCTTCGATCCACCTTCAGGGCGGGCAGGTGGCGGTGTTCGACCCGAAGGCAAACGCGAACGCCGCGGCGCTGTTCCCGACGCTTAACTACGTCGACTCGGCGATGACGGCCGCGGAGGGCGCCCACGTGATCCTGCACCTGACCGAGTGGGCCGAGTTCCGCAAGATCGACCCGGCGCTGGTCGGCGAGCGGGTCTCGGCGAAGCGGATCGTGGACGGCCGCAACGCGCTGGACGCCGAGGCCTGGCGGGGCGCCGGCTGGACCTACCGCGCGCCGGGCCGGCCGGTCGCCTGAGAGGGCGCCACCTGACTCGGCGTCACCTGACTCACTGTCACGGCCGCCTGGATTGATCTGTTCTGACCCGTTACATGGTTACACGGTTACACAGCTACCCGGTCACTCGGCGGTCAGCGAGGCGCGCAGCGCGGCGCCCTTAGCCCGCGCCTGCGCCTCCAGCCGCGCCTGGAAGCCGAGCATCGCCTCCTGCATCGCCGGGTCGTGCGCGGCCAGGATCCGCGCAGCCAGCAATCCGGCGTTGCGCGCCCCGCCGATCGAGACGGTGGCGACCGGGACGCCGGCCGGCATCTGCACGATCGAGAGCAGCGAGTCCATGCCGTCGAGGTGCTTGAGCGGCACCGGCACGCCGATGACCGGCAGCGGGGTGACCGCGGCGAGCATCCCGGGCAGGTGCGCCGCGCCGCCGGCCCCGGCGATGATCGCCTTCAGGCCTCGGGACGCCGCCGAGCGGCCGTAGTCGAGCATCGCCTGCGGCATCCGGTGCGCCGAGACGACGCCGACCTCGAACGGGATGTCGAACTCGGCCAGCGCCTCGGCCGCGGCGCCCATGACCGGCCAGTCCGAGTCCGAGCCCATGACGATGCCGATCAGCGGCGCGGGCGGCGCCTCCCCGTCCTCAGCAGCCGGCATGTCGTCCTCGTTCCTCGTCGTCCCGGTTTCTGATGCCGCGTCATTCATCGATCTCGCCCCGCAGGAAGGCGGCCGCGTGCCGGGCCCGCTCGACGCACTCGGTGAGGTCCCGCCCGGCGGCGGTGACGTGGCCGATCTTGCGGCCGGGCTTGACCGCCTTGCCGTAGAGGTGGATTTTCAGGCCCGGGTCGCGGGCCATGCAGTGCAGGTAGGCCGGATGCACCTCGGGCAGGTCGAGGCCGAGCACGTTGGCCATCACGGTGACCGGCGCGTGCGCGGTCGGCGCGCCGAGCGGCCAGTCCAGCACCGCGCGCAGGTGGTTCTCGAACTGGCTGGTCACCGCGCCGTCGATGGTCCAGTGGCCGGAGTTGTGCGGGCGCATCGCCAGCTCGTTGACCAGCAGCCGGCCGCGCTGCGGCAACGACTCCGGCACCGGCCCCGGCCGGGTCTCGAACAGCTCCACCGCGAGCATGCCGGTCACCTCGAGCCGCTTGGCGATCTCCAGCGCGATCCGCTGCGCCTCGGCGGCCATCGGGTCCGCAAGGCCCGGCGCCGGCGCGTAGACCTCGCGGCAGATCCCGTCCCGCTGGACCGTCTCGACCACCGGATAGGCCACGGCCTGGCCGTGCGGCGAGCGGGCGACCTGCGCGGCCAGCTCGCGGACGAACGGGACGAACTCTTCCGCGATCAGCTCCACGCCGCGGGATGTCGCCTCGGCGATCACCTGTTCGGCCTCATCCAGGGACGCGATCCGCCACACGCCCTTGCCGTCGTATCCGCCGCGCACCGCCTTGAGGATGACCGGCGCCGCGCCGAGATCGGCCGTACCGGCCGTCTCCCGGGCGAAGTCGGCCAGCTCCGCGGCGCTTGAGACCCGGCGCCAGGCCGGGCACGGTACGCCTATCGCGGTCAGGCGCTCGCGCATCGCAGCCTTGTCCTGCGCATAAAGCAGCGCGGCCGGCCCAGGGCGCACCGCTGTGCCCTGAGCGAGCAACCGGTCCAAGACCGGCGCCGGTACATGTTCGTGGTCAAAGGTGATTACGTCGCATCCGCGCGCGAAGGCCGCGACGGCGTCCGCGTCGTCGTGACGCCCGACCACTGTGTCAGGCACCACCTGGGCCGCGGGCTCGTCGGCCTGGGCGGCGAGCACCCGCAGCCGGAGGCCGAGCGCGATCGCCGGCGGCTGCATCATCCGGGCGAGCTGGCCCGCGCCGATGACGCCGACGACCGGCGTACCGACCACGTCGCGCCCGATTCCCGGCACGGGATTCGGGTTACTCGGGTCGGACAGCGACGACGGATCGGAAGCGGGCGCGATGGGACTCACGACGGACAAGCCTAATCGGCCCGGCGGCCTGGTCCGGCCTACATCGAAAGCACCCCCGACGCACGCTCGTGACCTTGATCACGGCGGCCGGCGCGACACCCCGGCGCGGATGCCGCGGCGTGCCGTCTTTCACCGCCGGCGCAGCTGCCGGGCTGGTCGCCGTGTGTTCTCATGGGAACCGTGTCCGCCGGTCGGAGCCTCAGGAACCCGGAACGATTCCGTCACAGGTCTGCTACGGACCCCCGCCCGCCCGGTGAACAGTGGAGCGCGACTCGATAGGCTACCCAGGCGCCCGCGGCTCCGAAGCAATCGCACGGGTCGCACAGGACGCTCCGGAAGTCAGGTAGGTAACCCGTGTCGATTCTGACCACCAGCGGCGCGAAGCTGCGCTCCGTCGCTCGTGAGCTGACGAAGTTCGGCACCATCGGCGCCGTCGCCCTCGTGGTGAACGCGATCGCGACGAACATCATGTGGAAGTTCATGCCGGGCAGCAAGCTGACCGGCTCGATCGTCGGCACGATCATCGCCACCGTCGTCTCCTACCTCGGCAACCGGTACTGGACCTACAAGGACCGCGACTCCATCGGCAAGCACCGCGAGATGGTGCTGTTCGCCGTGGTCAACGCGCTCGGCATGCTGATCGAGTCGATGCCGCTGGCGGTCACCGCCTACGTGCTGTCGATGAACAACTCGATCCTGGCCGCGAACATCGCCAAGTACGTCTTCGGCGTCCCGCTGGCCATGGTGTTCCGGCTGTGGACCTACCGGACCTGGATCTTCCCGAAGGTCGACCCGACGGTCGCGGAGAGCCAGTACCAGTACGACGCGGGCCAGCCGCTGCCGACCTCCCAGCTGCCGACGTCGGCCGCCCGGTACCCGCGGTCCGGCTCCGGCGACCTGGCGCGCTTCTACCGCTGAGCGGCGCAAGCCGACCCAAGCACCTTCACTTCCGCCCCGGCCTCCGTCCGACCTGTTTCGGACGGAGGCCGGGGCGCGTTTGCGCGCGCTGTGTTGATTTCGGGGGTCCGAGACCCCCAAGCCCCCGCGAATGTGGTCGCGATGCGCTGTCAGGAGTGCGGGAGGCGGCGGGGCTTGATGAGCCGTCAGGCGGAGTCTCTGAGGACGGGTTCCGGCGGCCCCTAGACGGATGCGGGGGCGAACTCCGTCAGGAACACGGCGAAGACCGGCGGACGCTGCTGCAGCAGCTCCAGCCGGCCGCCGTCGGCCTCGGCCAGCTCGCGGGCCACGGTGAGGCCCAGTCCGGTGGAGGAGCGGCCGGAGACGGACCGCTCGAAGACGCGCGCGCCGAGTTCCGGCGGCACGCCCGGGCCCTCGTCCGAGACCTCGACGACCACGTTGCCGCCGGTGGTGCGGGTGCGGATGAGCACCGGGCCGGCTCCGTGCATGAGCGAGTTCTCCAGCAGGGTGGCCAGGATCTGGGCGAACGCGCCGGGGGTGACGACCGCGGACAGCCCGCGCATCCCGTCCACCCGGATCGGGCGGCGGGCGCTGCGGAACGCCGGGCGCCACTCGAAGATCTGCTGCCTGATGACGTGGTCGACATCGATGCGCGAGGTGGCGTTCGAGCGGCGCGTATCGCGCGCGTCGGTGAGCAGCCGCTGGACCACGTTGGTCAGCCGCTCGACCTGGGTGAGCGCGATCGCCGCCTCCTCCTTGACGGAGGTCATGTCCTGCGCGGACAGGATCTCCTCGAGGCGCATCGACAGGGCGGTCAGCGGCGTGCGCAGCTGGTGCGAGGCGTCGGCGGCGAGGCGGCGCTCGGTGGCGAGCATCCGGGAGATGCGCTCGGCGGTGTTGTCGATGACCTCGGCGACCCGGTCGAGCTCGGCGATGCCGTAGCGGCGGTAGCGCGGGCGCGGGTCGCCGGAGCCGAGCCGCTCCGCGGTGGTGGCCAGGTCGCGCAGCGGGCGGGCCAGCCGCCGGGCCTGGATGTAGGCGACCGCGCTGGCCGCGACGGCGGCCAGGACCGCCACGCCGAGCACCAGCAGCAGGCTGTTGCGGATCCGCACGTCGGTCTGCGACCAGGACTCGGTGACCACCACGGTCTCGCCCTCGTGGCCGTGGTAGACCTGGCTGGACTTCGGGTCGGGCAGCGGCCCCGAGGGGCCGAGCTGCATCCTCTGGCCGTCCTTGAGCACGATCTGGGCGCTGTGCCCGGATACCAGCAGCCCGCCGAGCACCTTGGAGTTCAGCGCCCTGTCCTGCAGCTGGAGGTCGAGCACGATGCCGACCCGCTGGACCTCCTGGTTGAGCGCGTCGTGCTCCTGGTCGCTGATCCGCAGCGTGGATATCACGCCGAGGGGCACCCCCAGCAGGACGACCACGATCAGAACGGCCGCGACCGTGGATTTGATCATGCGACGGCGCACGGCGGTGTCTCGATCCCCTCGGTCCCTCTAGTTGCGTTCGAACCGGAAGCCGACGCCGCGCACGGTGGAGATGAACCGGGGATTCGCCGCGTCGTCGCCGAGCTTCTTGCGCAGCCACGATATGTGCATGTCGAGGGTCTTGGTGGAGGACCACCAGGTGGTGTCCCAGACCTCGCGCATCAGCTGCTCCCGGGTGATCACCCGGCCGGCGTCCCGCACCAGCACGCGCAGCAGGTCGAACTCCTTGGCGGTCAGGTTGAGCTCCTCGTCGCCGAGGTACGCGCGGTGCGAGTCCACGTCGATGCGCACGCCGCGGGCCGCCGTGCCGGTCTCGGCCGCGCCGCGGCGCAGCAGCGCGCGCACCCGCGCCAGCAGCTCGGCGAGCCGGAACGGCTTGGTCACGTAGTCGTCCGCGCCGGCGTCGAGGCCCACCACGGTGTCCACCTCGTCGGCCCGGGCGGTCAGCACGAGCACCGGGAAGCCGTGGCCGTCCGTGCGCAGCCGGCGGCACACCTCGAGGCCGTCCATGCCGGGCAGGCCGAGGTCCAGCACCAGCAGGTCGACGGCACCCGACTGAGCGAGTGCCAGGGCGCCGGGACCGTCTGGCCGCAGATCGACCTCGTAGCCCTCGCGGCGTAGCGCGCGGGCCAGCGGGTCGGCGATCGCAGTGTCGTCCTCGGCGAGCAGTACGCGGGTCATGGTGGGATCGTAGGCCGAACAGTGCCATTTCGGGGACTGCCTTGGGCTGGTGATTGCCTCACGTCCCGCTACATCCGGTGCTATATCTACGATTCATCCGTTTTTACGAATTCTGCTCCACGAGCCGCACCGGACCGTGTCCGTTCCGTGACCAAGCTGACCGCCGGGATGCGAGCGGTGGAAACGAACTAGAGGGAATTCTGGGTCAGGTCATGCCATTTCACCCGTCCGCATGAGCGACGGATCACACGCGACGTGTTAGTGTTGGCCTGGTTGCAGCTGCAGTTCCCAGAATGCTTCGTTTGAATGCCCGCGGGAGTACGGCCGCGGGCCTTTGTGTTTCGTGGTGCTTTCTCCCTTGGCGCAGCCAGCTGAGCGGGACGGTCTTTGGAGAGCAACCCTGGTCCCACGCGGTGTGGGCCCGGTCCGACAGTCCCCCTTTTGTCTATGAGGAGAGAGATGGCTTCCGGTACGGTCAAGTGGTTCAACGCGGAGAAGGGCTACGGCTTCATCTCCCAGGAGGACGGCGGACCCGACGTCTTCGTCCACTTCACGGCGATCGAGACCAGCGGCTACCGCACGCTGGAGGAGAACCAGCGGGTCGAGTTCAACGTGACCACCGGGCCGAAGGGTCCGCAGGCCGAGCACGTCAAGCCGCTTTAGCCGGGCGCTGTCCCCACGCCACGCTGCGCTCCGGCGCGGGGACGGCTGTCGCTGTGCCGGTGCGGGGGTACGACCCCCGCGCCCCCACGCCAGGGGGTGAACCCCCTGGACCCCCGGCACGGCTCCCAGCTAGGCAAGTTACGTCGGCCGGTGGCGGTCAGGGCTTGAGAGGGTTCTGAGGGCTGTTGGTCGTGTGACAGCGGGACGGTGCTCCCGACTGCGCTCCGCGTCCTTTAATGGACGCGGAGCGTTTATGTTTTTAGGGGCCCCACGGTTGTCTGGCACGGTTTCCAGCGCACCTGAGGCGTACGGTGGGCATATGGGCAGGCTGACGCAGCGGGCGGCGATAGTGCGCCTCGATGGGGCCGGGCGCTCCGGGGCCCGGGACACGGTGGTGGCGGAGGAGCCGCTGGAGATCCGGGTCGGGGGGCGGCAGATCGCGGTGACGATGCGGACGCCGGGGGACGACTTCGACCTCGTCGCCGGATATCTGGTGGGTGAGGGGGTGGTGCGGAAGCGCGAGCAGTTGGCGACGATGCGTTTCTGCGATCACGCGAGTTGCGCCGGGGTGCCTGGTGCCGAGGACGTCGAGGAATTGCACGACCCTTACAACGTGGTGGACGTGGACCTGGCTGCGGGGGTGGCGCCGCCGTCCTGGTCGCTGGACCGGACTACGTATACGACCAGTGCGTGTGGGGTGTGTGGGAAGACGTCGATTGCGGCGGTGCGGGCTAATGCGCACTGGAGTGTGGAGGACGATCCGGTTCGGGTTCAGCCGGAGACGTTGTATGGACTGCCCGAAGCCATGCGTGAGCATCAGCGGTTGTTTGCGAAGACCGGGGGGCTGCACGCGGCGGGGGTGTTCGCGATGGATGGCCGGTTGTTGTGCCTGCGCGAGGACGTGGGGCGGCACAACGCCGTGGACAAGGTGGTCGGCTGGGCGCTGCGGGAGGACCGGCTGCCGTTGCGCGGGTGTCTGTTGGCGGTCAGCGGGCGCGCCTCGTTCGAGCTGGTGCAGAAGGCCGCCGCGGCCGGGATCCCGGTGCTGGCCGCCGTCTCGGCCCCGTCCTCGCTCGCGGTCGAGCTGGCGCAGGCGGCGGGGCTGACCCTGGTCGGGTTCGTGCGCGGGCACACGGCCAACGTCTACAGCCGCGGCGACCGGATTGTTGACGGCGCCCCTGTGAGTGGCTGAGAGGCCGCGTCAGAGCGAGTCCGCGCTTATCTGGCCCAGTGCCGAGGTGGTGGGGTTCGCATTCCACAGCTGGGCGGCGTTGGCCTTCTGGGTGTCGGCCGTGGAGGCCTGGTTGTTGGCCGCCGCGTAGTTCGCGTCCGCCTTGACCTTGTCCGACGTGCAGGCCGAGGAGACGTCGGGGACGATCTTGGCGAAGTCGCTGTCGTAGGCGGCCGAGGCGGACCAGGCCTGCTGCAGGGCGCTGACCAGCTGGGCGCCGCCGGTGAGCGCGGACACGTTGATCTTGGCCACGTTGGTGGCCTGCGCCGTGCGCTGCTGGGCGGTGCTGGACAGGTCGGACTGCGCGGAGCTGAGATTCGTGCAGGAGGTGATGTCGATGACGCCGCTGTTGGCGTCCGAGCGCAGCTGGGTGGATTGCTGGATCAGCGTGTAGATCGCGGTCGCGGCTGCCTGCGGGCTGGTGGCGCTGGCCGAGGCGGTGGCCGAGGAGGTGGTCTGGGAGGCCGCCGGCTTGCCCGAGCCGCCGCTCGAGGAGAACGAGACGACCAGGGCTATGACCACGACCGCGGCCGCCGCGCCGCCGCCGATCAGCAGCCGCTTGCGGCCGATGCCGGGGGCCTGCGCGCCGTCGCTCACCGGCAGGTGGGCGCCGGAGCCGTCCGGGTACTGCGGGTCCTGGAAGCCCGGCACGTACGGGCCCGAGCCGAAGCCGCCGTCGGTCTGCTGCGGGTACTGGCCGTCCTGGTACTGCTGCTGGGCGCCGGGGAACTGCTCGGCGTAGCCGGTCTGCGTGGACAGGCCGTTGAATGCGCCCTGGTCCTGCTGCTCGTACGGCGGGTACGCGCCCTGCTGCGGCGCGTAGCCCTGCTGCTGCGCAGGGTAGCCGTTCTCGGCGGCCGGATAGCCGCCCTGCTGCGGGAAGGCGGGGGCCTGCTGCTGCCCGAAGCCCGCCTGGGCGGCGCCGATCCGGTTGGGGCCGCGGTCGATCGACCGGCGGTCCTCGGGGGTCGAGTCGCGGAACAGGTGGTTGAACTCGGTCGGCAGGCCGAGCCCCCCGGCCGCCTCAACCGTGACCTCCGCGGGCTGCTGGCCCTCCGGCTGCGCCGGATACCCGGCGCCCTGCTCGGGGTAGCCGCCGGCGGGCGGAACCTGGTACTGGGACACGGACGCGTTTCCTCACAGGCGAACGGCTGGTTCGGCGGTACTGCGGCGCATCGGGCTCGAACCCGCGGTCCCAGGGTTCGCGACCGCGCGCCTCCCCGGCGTGCCGGACCCGGTCCGACAGGCGCGCCGATACGGTATCAGCCAACCAAAAGCGACTGCTTCCGGGCAAGGTCCGGTCAACGCTGCGTCCCGCTTTGGCACAGAATCGGAGAACAGACTTCGCCGGAGCTTTACCAAGCGCGGTGTTTCGCAGGGGACTCGATCAAGCGGCCGCGGCCGCAGTCTGGCGCACCGCGAGGCGGCCGAGCCGCTCGCGGAACCCGCGCACCGCGGAGGTCTCCCGGTACGGGTCGAGCCGGCGGTCGAGGTCGTGCAGGTACTCGACCCCGCGGTGCGAGCGCAGCTGCGCCAGCAGGTCTATCGCGACCGTCCCGGCCGCGCAGGCCGCCTCGACGTCGCGCTCCTGCACGTACGCGGTCGCGACGAGCACCGTGTCGACCGCGCGGCGGCGCACGTGCCGCTCTGCGTGGCCGGCCAGGGCCTTCTCCGCGTGCGCCTTCGCCTGGCGCGGGCGGTCGAGGTCGCGGTAGCAGTGCGCGAACTCGTCCATCAGGTAGGCCGGGGTGAAGTGGGCGATCCAGTCCGGGTCCTGCGACGGATCGGACTTCTCCATCTCGGTCGCGGCCCGGGCCAGCGCCGCCTCGCAGGAGCGGGCGTCGCCGAGCACCGCGTGCCCGCGCGCCTCGGCCGCGTTGAACATCGCCCGCGCGGTCGCGGTCGCCTGATCGCGGGCGCCCTCCCGGGCCGCCCGCGCCAACTGCGTTATCTCGCGCGGCGATCCGAGCTGCCCGGCCAGGTGGCTCATCCCGGCGGCGAGCACGTACCCGCCATAGGCACGGTCGCCGGCAGCCTGGGAGAGGCGCAGCGACTGGATGTAGTAACGCTGGGCGAGGCCGTGCCGCCCGGTGTCCACCGCCATGTAGCCGGCCAGCTCGGTCAGCTGCGCGGCGGCGCTGAACAGGGCCCGGCCGGTGCGCTCGGTGTAGGCGCCGGTGAGCATCTCGCCGACCACCTCGTCGAGGTAGTGCACGACGATGGCCCGCACGTATCCGGAGCCGAACTGGTGGTCGAGGTCGCGGAAGGCCTTGGTGGCGGCCCGGATCGCATATACATCGCCGGGGCCTATCCGCGGTCCGCGGCCGGCCAGCGTCAGGGGCCTGGCCACCTCCGGGTCGGGCGGCGTGATCAGCCAGTCCCGGCTCGGCGCGATCAGCGCGGCGACCGCGAAGGAGGACCCGAGCAGGAACTCGCGGTGGCTGACGTCGGCCCGCCACAGCTCGGTGGCCTCTTCTATGGCCGCGCCGACGTTCGGGGCGAAGTGCAGGCCGACGCTGGAGGATCCGTTGCGCCCGTCGGCCATCCCGATCTCCTCGACGGTGACCGGACGGCCGAGCTTGCGGCCGAGCGCCTCCGCGATCAGGGTCGGGGCCATGGCCCGGGGCTGCTGGCCGCGCAGCCAGCGGGCGACCGAGGTCTTGTCGTAGCGCAGATCGAGGCCGTGCTCGGCGCCGACCATGTTGACGCGCCTGGCCAATCCGGCGTTTGAGCAGGCCGCTTCGTGGATGAGCGCGGCGAGCCGCTGGTTGGGCTGCCGGGCGGCGGCGGTGCGAACGGTCACCGGGTTCTCCCCTTCCCTCGACCCCACGGGCGTTGCGCCTTCACAGTCGAGAGCGCATATGTCGCGAAGAGTAGCGTCGATTGACCGCAGACGGTACCCCCATGTAACAGGACTCGTGCGGGACGGTCCCGCATATCCGATATGTCCATTCAATACACCGTAACCGGCCGGATGTTCGCGCCGTTGAAGCCGATCATGGAGACGAATGCGACGACGGCGGGTGCCGTGCGCGGCAGCGGCAAGCAGCGGGCGGCCAAGAACACGACGGAGCCGGCGCTGCCCGCGCAGTCCCGGGTCGGCTCGGCGGACGGCGCGCTCGGCCTGCTCGCCGCCGCGCTGGAATATGTGGAGGACCGGCACTGGGAGGTGGCCCTCGGCACCGCGGTGCGGCGCGAGGCCGGGACCTGGTTCTGCTCCTGCGGCAACCGGCACTGCCCGGCGATCGGCGTGCACCCGGCGGAGCAGGACTGGCAGAAGCGGATCAGCGGGCAGCCGAGCAAGGCCCGGGAGTGGTGGGAGGCCGATCCCGGCGCGGCGATCCTGCTGCCGACCGGCCGGGCGTTCGACGTGCTCGACGTGGGCGAGCAGGCCGGCTGCCTGGCGCTGGCCCGGATGGAGCGGGCCGGGGTGCCGGTCGGCCCGGTGGCGGCCACGCCGACCCGGCGGATGTACTTCTTCGTCCTGCCGAACTCGCGCACGAAGGCGGTCAAGCTGCTGACCACCCTCGGCTGGGGCCGCTCCCGGCTGGACCTGGCGGTGCGCGGGCCGGGCGACTATGTGGTCGCGCCGCCCTCCCGCATGGGGGTACGCGGGCAGGTGCAGTGGGTGCGCCAGCCCGGCGACGCGAACCGCTGGATGCCGGACGTCGAGGAGCTCATCGCGCCGATCGCCTATGCCTGCGGCCAGGCAGTGCTGGATAAATAGCGCCGGGCTAGATAAACAACGCCGGGCACATCTGATAGGCGGTCAGCTGACGGTCGGTCAGAGGTCCTCGACAAAGACGTGCACGGCCAGGTCGTAGTCGAGCTCGGTCGCCTCGCCGCCCGAGGAGATGCCGACCACGCCCTCGGCGGCCGAGGTGATCTGGATGGCCGCGCCCGGGCGCAGGCCGACCCGGCGCAGCCGGTGCATGACCTCCGCGTCGGTCTGCACCGGCTCGCCGATCCGGCGGACCACCGCGACCACGTGCTCGCCGGGACCCAGCTTCGCCGCCACGTCACGCAGCGGGACCAGGCCGCCGTCCTTGAAGCCCGGCGCGTGCAGCGAGGCGTCGAGTTCCTCCAAGCCCGGGATCGGGTTGCCGTAGGGCGAGACGGTCGGGTTGTCCAGCATGACCACCAGCCGCCGCTCGACGGTCTCGCTCATCACGTGCTCCCAGCGGCAGGCCTCGTCGTGCACCTCGTCCCACTCCAGGCCGAGCACGTCCACCAGCAGCCGCTCGGCCAGCCGGTGCTTGCGCATCACCCGGGTGGCGTGCTCGCGGCCCGCGTTGGTCAGCTGGAGGTGCCGGTCGCCCTCGACGGTCAGCAGGCCGTCGCGCGCCATCCGGGCCACGGTCTGGCTCACCGTCGGCCCGGACTGCCCGAGCCGCTCGGCGATCCGGGCCCGCAGCGGCACGATCCCCTCCTCCTCGAGTTCCAGAATCGTGCGCAGGTACATCTCCGTGGTGTCGATCAGATCGCTCACGTTCGACGGCTCCTCTCGGCTCCCGGTCCGCTGACTCGCGCGATTGGCTCTCATTGTCGCTTATCCCGGCGACAGCCTGCGCCGACGGCGGCAGAAGATCTGATGCGGACTCACGGGTTGCGCCGCTCGACCCGCCAGCCGCGAGCCACGCCCTGATCACGTACATATACGAGGCGGTCGTGCAGGCGGCTGGGCCGGCCCTGCCAGAACTCGATCTCGTCCGGCGCGATGCGGAAGCCGCCCCAGTGCGGCGGGCGCGGCACCTCGCCGGGGAATCTGTGGTCGTAGTCGGCGTATCGCGCGTCGAGCACGGCGCGGCCGCCGAGCGGCTCGGACTGCTCGCTGGCCCAGGCGCCGAGGCGGGAGCCTCGCGGCCGGGTGGAGAAATACGCGTCGTTCTCCTCGTCGGAGAGCCGAACAGCCCTGCCGGCCGCAATAACCTGCCGCTCCAGCGGGTACCAGGGGAAAAGAAGACTGGCGTCGGGGTTCGCGGCGAGCTCGCGGCCCTTGCGGGAGCGGTAGTTGGTGAAAACGGTGAAGCCCTCGGGGCCGAAACCCTTGAGCAGCACGGTGCGCGAGGAGGGCCGGGCGCGGTCCTCGGCGGCCGGCGAGGCCGTGGAGAGGACCACCGCGTTCGGTTCGAACCACGCGGCGTCCGATTTTTGGACAGCGGCGGAGATCTCGGTGAACCACACGGCGAACTGGTCCATCGGGTGGGCTGTGAGGTCGGTCACCTCGATCCCTCGGTCGGAGTACTCGCGACGCAGTCCGGCAAGATCCATGGCGGACATTGTGCCAGTTCATGTCGGGTGCGCGGGGGGAGCCGGCGGCCGGGGGCCGCGGCCCGGCCGGGGGCGCCTCCAGACCGCGTCCAGTTGGTCTATACCATTACCGGCACGTGGGAGGCCTGCCCGGATTTCCGTTCCGAAGTTGTAGCGGTCCAATATAGGTAGCCGGGCCGACTTGGCGGGAACCGACAAGAAGGTCCCGCACATACGGCCGGACCGCGCGAAAGCGAATCGGCCGGGATGAAGACCCGAGCCGAAGTACCACGGAGCGCAAGGGAGCGCTCACGGCCGCTCCCTAAACGGCCCGCCGGACCGGCGGACCCCACAAGGACTTGTTGCCACGAGCAAGGGAGCCTGGAGATGCCCGACTTCGTACCCGGTCTGGAGGGCGTCGTCGCCTTCGAGACGGAGATCGCCGAACCCGACAAGGACGGCGGCGCTCTGCGCTATCGCGGTGTCGACATCGAGGAACTGGTCGGACACGTCACCTTCGGCAACGTGTGGGGCCTGCTGGTGGACGGGCGGTTCAACCCCGGCCTGCCCCCGGCCGAGCCGTTCGGCCTCCAGGTCCACTCCGGCGACATCCGGGTGGACGTGCAGGCGGCGCTGGCCATGCTCGCCCCGGTCTGGGGCCTGAAGCCGCTGCACGACATCACCGACGCGCAGGCCCGCGAGGACCTGGCCCGCGCCGCGGTGATGGCGCTGTCGTTCGTCGCGCAGTCGGCCCGCGGGATAGACAAGCCGATGGTGCCGCAGCGCGAGATCGACAAGGCGCAGACCATCGTCGAGCGGTTCATGATCCGCTGGCGCGGCGAGCCGGACCCGCGCCACGTGCAGGCGATCGACGCCTACTGGACCTCCGCGGCCGAGCACGGCATGAACGCCTCCACCTTCACCGCCCGGGTCATCGCCTCGACCGGCGCGGACGTGGCCGCGGCGCTGTCCGGCGCGGTCGGCGCCATGTCCGGCCCGCTGCACGGCGGCGCGCCGTCCCGGGTGCTTTACATGATCGAGGAGATCGAGCGGACCGGGAACGCCGAGGCCTACGTCAAGGGCGTGCTCGACCGCGGCGAGCGGCTCATGGGCTTCGGCCACCGGGTATACCGGGCCGAGGACCCGCGAGCCCGCGTGCTGCGCCGCACCGCGAAGGAGCTCGGCGCGCCGCGCTACGAGGTCGCCGCGGCGCTGGAGCAGGCCGCGCTGACCGAGCTGCGCGCCCGCCGCCCCGACCGGGTGCTCGAGACCAACGTCGAGTTCTGGGCGGCCATCATGCTGGACTTCGCCGAGGTGCCGGCCAACATGTTCACCTCGATGTTCACCTGCGCCCGCACCGCCGGGTGGGCCGCGCACATCATGGAGCAGAAGCGCACCAACCGGCTCGTGCGGCCGGCCGCCCGCTACATCGGCCCGGAGACGCGCGGCGTGCGCGACATCGAGGGCTTCGACACCATGATCGTCCACTGATCGGACACCCGCTGATCGGACTCTGAACGGACAGCGCCGACCGATACACCGGCTGAGCGCTCACAACGGCGCCCGGCGGCCGGCCGCGACTCACCCTCGCGGCGGTCTGCCGGGCGCCGTGTTTTTCCGGTAACCTCGGCTTCACGTTCCCGGACAAGGGCGCCTGGGGCGGGATTTCGCAGGGCATCAGCGGCACCGGTCCGGTCCGCGGCCCTCGGCTAGATCAGCATCCCGTCGGCGCGGCCGTGTCGGCGGTTCTCCCTGACGCCATAAGGAAACCCCCCATGCCTAACTCCGAGACGGCCCAAACCCAGGCGACCGCGGCGATCGTCATCCCCGACGAGCTCAAGCCCACCGACGGCCGGTTCGGCTGCGGCCCGTCCAAGGTGCGCCCGCAGGCGCTCGCCGCGCTGGCCGCGCAGGGCGACCTGCTGCTCGGCACCTCGCACCGGCAGGCGCCGGTGAAGAACCTGGTCAAGCGGGTGCGCACGGGCCTGGCCGAGCTTTTCGCGCTGCCCGAGGGCTACGAGGTCGTGCTCGGCAACGGCGGCACCACCGCGTTCTGGGAGATCGCCGTCTTCGGCCTGATCGACAACAAGTCCCAGCACCTGTCCTTCGGCGAGTTCTCCTCGAAGTTCGCCGCCTCCGCCAAGGCCGCGCCGTGGCTGGCCGACCCGCAGGTCATCAAGGCCGAGCCGGGCACCCACCCGCTGCCGATCGCCGCCGAGGACGTGGACGTCTACGCCCTGACCCACAACGAGACCTCGACCGGCGTGGCGATGCCGATCCGCCGGCCCGCGGGCGCGGCCGACGGCTCGCTGGTGCTGGTCGACGCGACCTCCGGGGCCGGCGGCCTGCCGGTGGACGTGCGCGAGACGGACGTCTACTACTTCGCCCCGCAGAAGTGCTTCGCCTCGGACGGCGGGCTGTGGGTCGGCCTGTTCTCCCCCGCCGCGCTGGAGCGCGCCGCCGCGATCGCGGCCTCGGGCCGGTACGTGCCGCCGTTCTTCTCCCTGCCGACGGCGATCGACAACTCGGCCAAGGACCAGACGTACAACACCCCGGCGGTGGCCACGCTGTTCCTGTTCGCCGAGCAGCTGGACTGGCTGAACGGCAACGGCGGCCTGGACTGGGCCGTCGCGCGCACCGCGGACTCCAGCTCGCGGCTGTACGCCTGGGCGGAGAAGTCGGACTTCGCCACCCCGTACGTGGCCGACCCGGCGCAGCGCTCGCAGGTGGTCGGCACCGTCGACCTGGCCGACTCCATCGACGCGGTGGCGGTGAGCAAGGCGCTGCGGGCCAACGGGATCGTGGACACCGATTCGTACCGCAAGCTGGGCCGCAACCAGCTGCGCATCGCCATGTTCCCGGCGGTCGAGCCGGCCGACATCGACGCGCTGACCGTCTGCATCGACTTCGTGGCCGAGCGGCTGTAGGCCCCTTGCCGCCGCGCCGGCCTGTCTGGCGGCGGTCCGCTCAGCGCAGCATGGAGCCGACCACGACCAGCGCGAGAAGCGCCAGCAGCGCGGCGGTGACGATCCTGCTCCTGATGCGCGGGTTCACCACGTCAGTCTAAGGATCGGGCGCGAGGCGACGGCCGGGAGGGTGTCCGCACGGTGGCCGCGTGGTAGCCACAGCGTGGCTATGCCGTGTTCACCCTTCCGGCCACGCACCTGACGCGCTGTCAGCCGCCGCTCGTCTGCCGGCTTATCTGCCTGTGAGGGCCCAGCGCCCGATCCGGTCGTACCGCTTGACCGGGTCGTCCAGGCTGTGGAAGAGGTCGATCTCGCCGACCAGCCAGCGCGGGGTCCGAAAGGCCGACATCCGATCGACGTAAGGCTGGAGGTCGACCCGCCCCGGGCCGCCGACCGGCGCCGGCTCGGGCGGCGGGTGCGGCACCGGACGCACCCGGGCCAGGGTGAGGTGGGGCCGAAACGGCCGCTCGTCCACCTTGATGTGACAGCGCTTCGCCGCGCCCGCCAGCGACTCGGTCAGCCGGCCGAGCCGGTCCCGGTCGCCCTGGACACCGGTCCACAGCTTGCGGCCGTCGAACTGGCCGCCGCCGGAGAGGGCCAGCTCCAGCGGGGTGTTGCGGGCCGCCGCACGGCCGAGCCGCTCCTTGAGATCCGCCAGCGAGTCCTCCGGCACCTGGCCCAGAAAGGCCAGCGTCACATGCCATGTGTCCGGGCGGCACCAGCGCACCTGGGGATCGTGGTGGGGCAGCGCGGTCAGCGCCGCGCGCAGTTCCAGCATGACAGGGCGCGGCGGAACCACCGCGACGAACAGCCGCATCAAGACCACAGTCCCATCAAGCCCACGGTCCCATCATGGACCCATCACGAAACCCGGGCGCCACCGACTTGAGCCCGCGGGCCGCGCCCCGACCCGGTCGGGAGCGGACCCGCAAGATTCATCATGCTGTACGAGGGACCACTGTGAGATGGGGTCGGCCTTTTACGCTTGCGGTGATCCGCCGGCCGGTGCGCCGAGCGAGCATGTTGGCCGCGATGACGGCGACGACCACACAGGACACTCCGCACAGGGCGAGGGTCCAGCGCACGCCGATCACGCCGGATAGCCACCCGACCAGCGGCGAGCCTATCGGTGTGCCGCCCATGAAGACCAGAAGGTAGACACCCATAACGCGGCCGCGCAGCTCGCTGGAGACGGTGGTCTGCATGACCGAGTTGGCGGTAGTCGCCACGGTCAGCGCCGAGACGCCGGCCAGCGTGAGCACGAATCCGAAGGCGACGACGTCGGGCATCGCTGCGGCCGCGATGATCGCGAGGCCGAACGCCAGGGTTCCGATGACGACCGCGCGGATGCGCGCGGTGCCGCGGCGGGCAGAGAGCAGCGCGCCGGTCAGCGAGCCGATCGCCATGACCGCGGAGAGCAGCCCGTAGACGGACGCGCCGGAGTGGAAGACCTCTGTGGTGAACAGCGGCAGCAGCACCGGGAAGTTCAGCCCGAGGGTGCCGAACACCAGCACGACGAACAGCACCGCGAGCAGGTCGGGCCGGGTGCGCAGGTACCGGAAGCCCTCGAGTTGTCGGCCGCGGCCGCCGGCGGTGCGCTTGGTGGACCGCAGCGCGCGGGTGTCTATCCCGACGAGGCTGCCTACCACCGCGACGTACGAAACCGCGTTGATGAGGAACACCCAGCCGGTGCCCATGACCTCCGAGCTGAAGAGGCCGATCAGCAGGCCGGCGACGGCCGGGCCGGCGATGCGGGCCAGGTTGAAGTTGGCCGAGTTGAGCGAGACCGCGTTCTGCAGCTGGTCCTGGCCGACCAGCTCGACCACGAAGGACTGGCGGGCCGGGCTGTCGAGCGCGGTGACCGTGCCCAGCGCCAGGGCGAAGAGGTAGATCTGCCAGACGGTGACCGAGCCGCTCACAGTGAGCACGCTGAGTATCGCGGCTAGCACGCCCATCGAGCTCTGGGTGATCATCAGCATGGTCCGCTTGCGGTAGCGGTCGGCCATCGAGCCGCCCCAGACGGACAGCAGCAGGATCGGCAGGAACTGGAGCGCTGAGACCACGCCGAGCGCGGTGCCGCTGTGGGTCAGCGCCAATACCAGCCAGTCCTGGGCTATGCGCTGCATCCAGGTGCCGGTGTTCGAGACGAGCTGTCCGGCGGCGTAGAGCCGGTAGTTGCGGTTGGTGAGGGAGCGGAAGATCGACTGCTTCGGCGCGGCGGCCAGAGCCGGCTCGGGCTCGACGTCCTGTACCAGGTCAGAATTGGGCAGGTCAGGAATAGGCAGGTCCGGGACGGGCAGGTCGGGGGTGGGTACCCCGTGCTGCGCTTGCGGCTCTTGCTGATCGTCGTGCGGTGTCGGGGTCTCTCGGGTGTCTATGGCGCTGGGCGCGCTCAAGGGGCCTCCTCGGCGGTCGTGCGGCGGGCGGCTCGGATCTCGCTGCCCCCCGGTGGCTCTCGCCGGTCGGCCGGGGCAGAGTGCGCCCGGCATCTTCGGCGGCGTGTGAAATCTGTGGCAGCAGTGGTGAGCCTACATCATTAGCTACGCTAAGGAGAAACGGGTTATTCCTGCATACACCCCTTACATCAGTGCGTCTGCCTGCACAGGCGCACCTCACATCCTGGTAGGGGTCTCTCGAGCCTGCCTATAGCGACAGCGATGCCCGCCTCCGCATCGGAGCGGAGGCGGGCAGCTGTCCCGTCGGCCTAGCGCCTGAAACTCAGCCGAGCGGGCCGGTGATCGGCAGGACGATCTGGCACGGGATCGACCGCTGATGCGCCGGGTCGAGGGCGTTGAGCACGTCGGTCAGCGCGATCGGGTCGTAGCCGATCTCGAGGTGGTCGGTCTGGTCCAGCGCGCACTGGTTCTGCACCAGGATGTTCGTGACGTTGGCGGCGGCGGGAAGGAACGCGTTCGTGTAGGGCGTCACCACCTCGTCGTCACGGCTCTCGATGACCGTGTACTGGATGCCGGAGACCGTCTCGCCGCCGGCGTTGAGGCCGGTCAGGAAGCTGGACCCGACCTCCTGCTGGACGCACGAGGCGCAGGCCGAGGCCAGGAAGGCGTTGGTCGGCTCGAGGATGCCGAGGTCCTGGCCGAGCACGGTCAGGCCGTCCAGCGTCGTGCCGTTGTTGCTCGGCGCCAGGCCGACCAGCTTGTCGACCGTGGACGCCCCGCCGAGGTACTTGATGTAGTACCGCGGCATCATGCCGCCCTGCGAGTGTCCGACCAGGTCCACCTTGCTCGCGCCGGTCGCGCCGAGCACCTTCGTGACGAAGCCGGCCAGCTGGGCCGCGCCGGCCGCGATGTCGCCGGTGCCCTGGATGTCCGAGCTCGACGATGCGCCGCCGTAGTCGAAGGCGAAGACGCAGTAGCCGTTGTCCGCGAGCAGCGGCGAGGCCGCGCCCCAGTTGTCGTTCATGTTCTCGAAGGCGCCGTGCACGAGGACGACCGGATCGGGGTGCGCGGCGCTCGGTTTGCAGGACCAGTTGTTCGCCCCGGCGGGCGACGTGTCCGGGGAGAAGAACCCGGCGACGAAGCCTGTGGCGAAGCTGTAGTTGACCGGATAGTTCGTTGCGGCCGCAGCGGGCTGCGCGCCCGTGGCGGCGAGGCCGACCGAGCCGAGCAGGGCGACGCCGAGCGTGCCGGCGCGGACGGCGCGGCGGGAGGCGGTGACGATGTGGGGCTGGAGGCTGCGGGCGCGGAAGCCGCGCAGTCGGAGACGTGGCGATGACGGCAACTGTCTCTCCTTTGAGACGGTGGGCAATCAGGGTGAGCAGGTCTGCCAGGACCCGCTGCCGGACGGGGGACCTCGATCGGAGCAACGCTGATCCGTCCGCGGTCCCCCGCCACGGTCGATGGGTCGGCGGCGCCGGCTGCCGCGTCGCTGCGTGACGGTATGGACGGCGTCAGGGCGCGTCAACGAACCGACAACGACCGGATGCGAAGTGCGTTACCCCGTGTCAGAAACCCGGCGGTGCCGTGTCGGGCGCTGTCACGAAGCTGAGCGCTTCCCGGCACGCCGCCGCGGGCCGCGGCCGGAATCTGTTGACCCGCCGGTAACATCGGCCCATACTCGTCGGTAACTTAGCCGCAACACCGTCCGCCGACCGACCTGCCCGGTCGCCGCGGGCCGTCCGGAGGCGCACGGTGAGTCCCGAAGGAACGCGGGGGAACACGCCGTCGACCGACCTGCCCCGGGGTTTCGCCGAGGAACTGCGCAAAGAGCACCCGACCCTGATGGCCGAGATCGTGCGCGAGGTCCGGACCCGCATACCGGAGTACGACCGGCCGCTGAACAGCGACTTCACCAACGGCCTGATCCTCGGCGTGCAGACCGCGCTGACCGAGTTCGCGGACTGGATCGACGGGATCGGCAGCCCGGCGGCGCAGCGGGCGCGGGTCTATCGCTCGCTCGGGCGGGCGCAGCTGGCCGAGGGCCGCAGCATGGACTCGCTGCAGGCCGCTTATCGGCTCGGCGGCCGGGTGGCCTGGCGGCGGTACGCGCGGGTGGCCCGCCGGATCGGCATGCGGCCTGAGCAGATGGTCAATCTGGCCGAAGCGGTGTTCACCCATCTGGATCTGATCGCCACGGCCTCGGTGCTCGGCTATGCCCAGGCCAAGGCCGACGCGGGCGAGATGCAGGTGCGGCGGCGCCGGCTGGTGGAGTCGGTGCTCTCCGGCGCAGCGCGGGAAACACTGGAGGCCGCGGCCGAGTCGGTCGACTGGCCGCTGCCGGAGACGGCCGCCTGTGCGGCGCTCGGGCCGGCGCCGGACTGGCGCCAGGACGGCCGGCAGGCTGCTGCTGACGCAGGTGGCGCTGGTACAGGCGCTGCCACAGGCACAGGCGTTGCTACAAGCACAGTCGCAAGTACAGGCGCGCGTGCCGAGCGGCTGCCCGAGGCGATCCTGGCGGATTTCACCGCGCCGGAGCCGTACCTGCTGGTGCCGGATCCGGAGGCCTGGCTGGGCACCGCGAGCGTCAGGGCTCTGCTGTTGGAGCGCGGCGGCGTGGTCGGCCCGTCGGTGCCGCTGCGGAACGCGGCCGAATCGCTGCGCTGGGCCCGGATGGTGCGCGCGCGGCTGCCGGAGGATGTGCTGGCCCGCGGCCCGGTGCGGTGCGACCGGCACCTTCCGGCGCTGCTGCTGCTCGGCGACGAGCCGCTGGTCCGGCTGATCGGCGAGCGCCGGCTGGGCCCGCTGGCGGAGCTGACCGCCAAGCAGCGCGACCGGCTCGAGGCCACGCTGCTGGCCTGGCTGGACACCAACCGGGGCAGCGCGCCGCAGGTCGCGGCTCGGCTCGGGGTGCATCCGCAGACCGCACGGCACCGGCTGCACCGCGCGCAGGAGCTGTTCGGCGCGGCGCTGGCGGATCCGGAGGCCAGATTCGAGATCGAGGTCGCGCTGCGCGGCCGCCGGATGCTGGACACGTTCGCGCAGTTCGCGGAGCAGGACGAGCAAGTCGGGCAGGGCTGCGAGAACGTGATGGCGGCGTCTGCAGGGGCGGAGGTGGTGCCCGAGCCGACGGATCGGCTGCCTATGGCGAACGGGCACAGTGACGCCGCGCCAGCTAATGGGGGCTCAGATCGCAGCACTGCGGTAACAGACCGGATGAAGCCTGTGGCGCCGCCGCAGACACAAGCACAAACACAGGCGCAGCCGAGCGAGCGTTTGGCGCCGGTGCTGATCTCGTAGCGTCCTGGCGCAGCCACGCCGATCCCTTACGCCGCGCCCTGTTCGCGCGTGGTTCAACGTCGTTGAATAGGCTTGGCCCGTGACCGAGCAGACCGCGCGAGCCGAAGAGACGCAGCGACCGCCGGTACCGGAGCCGATGGAAGTCAACGACGTGCTGATCGTCACCGTCGGCACGGTGCTGTTCGCGGCCGCGTTCCTGGTGATGCTGCCGTTCCACACCTCGCTCGAGCACGCGGGGCACGGCCGCTGGCCCTGGATCGCGCTCGCCGGAGCGCTGCTCGGGTTGGTCGGCACCAACTACTGCCGGCGCCGGGCGGTGCGGATCAAGGCGCACAAGGACGGCGCCGCAGCCGAGTGACGGCGAGCAGGGCAGCTGCCGTTTTCGCCACGCTGCGTAGTCGCAAGGTCCCTCATCCGGACGTATACTGTGAGGCGTGCGATCACCACGCTCCGCAGCAGACCGGTCACGGATAGGGCCGGTCCTGGCCTTATGCCCGGACTGCGACGGGATCGGGCGCACGCTGGTGACGTTCGGGCTGCTGCGCGATCACGCCGGGAACCCGACCCGGATGAGCGAAACGGTTGCGCTGCGTGAATGCGCGGTCTGCGAAGGCTACGGCTGGTTCGGCGCCGCAGCCGGACGGTAATCGCTCGATCGGCTGTATCCGTAAGCCGTTCCGCGGCGCAATGGCCGTATGAGGTAGCCCGAATGTGCGGCGCGGGCGCTCCCCATGCGGGCTTCAGGCGTGCGGGCTTCAGGAGTGCCCGAGTTCGTCCTCTTCGTCGAACGGCACGATCTCGTCGCCGTCTCCGTCGCCGTCGGGGGCCGCGGCGGCGGAGACCGAGCCGGTCGGGTGCAGCTGGAGCCGGTCGACCGCGAACTCGTCCACGATCGGCTCGCCGACTTCCGCCGCCTCCGGCACCACCGCGGCCTCGGAGTGGCCGCCGCAGCCGAAGTCGAGCGCGACCACGTGCCCGTCGGCCGGCGAGTACTCGTTCGCGCAGACGCCGAAGGACTGGCTCAGCAGGCCGGTGAGGCCGGTCAGGAAGCCGCAGGTGGAGCAGTTGGCCGGGGCGGCCTGCGCCATCGGGGCGGCGGCGCCGAAGGTCTCGCCCCAGCGCTCGGCGGCCGCCTCGCGGCCGGTCATCGACAGCACCCGCTTGCGGCCGAGCCCCAGCTCGAAGGAGACCACAGGAAGCGAGTCGCGCTGCGGCTCCTCGGGCGGGGCGTCGCCGGCCGGAATGGGCGCGACATCCCGTTGCGCTTTGGGTTCGACATCGTCGGCGCCGGTATATCCCGGCTCGAGCCTGACATCGTCCGCTGCGGTAGGCAGCAGGTCGCCGATACCGATGTCGCCGGGCTGTAGGCGCTCTGCCCAAGGCAGCCAGCGCGGGGCGAGCAGGGCGCCGTCGCCTGGCACGAGCACCGTCTCGTCGACCGTGACGATCTTCGAGCGGGAGGCGCGCGCCACCGTGACGGCCCAACGCCAGCCGACATAGCCGCGCTCCTGGGCCGCGAAGTAGTGCGTGACGGTGCGCTCCCCGTCAGCGGTCATGCCGAGGTGTGTGCCGATCTGGCCCATGCCGGCCACGTCTTCCGCGGCGGCGAACGCTAAGTCCACCGCTTCCGCGCAAGTCGCGTCCAGGGCAGCGGTCCGGCTCTGACGGATACGGGTCATCACGCTCACGAGTCGATTTTAGTCGGTCCGGTCGGCCCTAAGGCACACAAGACAAGTCAGGGCCTCACGCGGGAGTATAGGCAAGTGATGAGAGGCAGAGGGAGGGACAAGTCGCGCGGCGACGAATCGCCGGCCGACCTGCATTCAATCGGCGTGCGACCTGCGATGCCTGGTACGCCGGCGGCCTCTCCGAGGGCGCCGATCCCTGATCAGGGCGGTGTGCACGACCGCGTGCCGCGTCCGGAGCAAGCACCTGCGCCCGCTGCGTCGGGGTCCCCCGACTCGGCGCCGACGGCGCCCGTCGCGCGGGTCATCGACCCTGACACCGGCAACACGCTGTATGTGCCACTGCCGTTGCCCAGCAAGGACGACTCCGACCAGAGCGCGACGCTCGAGCGCACGAAGGTCGGCAATCCGGACTTCGACGGCACGGTCGGCGTGTCGAGCGCGGCTGCGGGCAGCGTCGGGATCGCGGGCGGTGTGCTCGGTGGCAACGCGCAACAGCGCGGGTTGCGGATAGCCAAGCAGTCCGCTTCCACCGCGAAGGATGCGGCGGACGCGGTCTATGGGCGAATCCAGCGCGTTACGCACGCTGGCGGCGCGGGCGAGTCCGGCCTGGCGCACGTGATCGAAATGAGCGCGATCAACAGCGCGGGCGACCTGCTGATCACGCTCGCCCTGGCGAACTCGCTGTTCTTCTCGGTGCAGGCGACCGAGGCGCGCACGAAGGTGGCGCTCTACCTGGTCGTCACCATGGTGCCGTTCACCCTTCTGGCCCCGCTGATCGGGCCGCTGCTGGACCGGCTGCGCGGCGGCCGCAGGTTCGCCATGGCGCTGACCGCGCTGGTGCGCGGGCTGCTCGCGCTCGTCATGGCGCGGGCGATCACCGAGGGCGGATTCGCGCTCTATCCGGCGGCGTTCGGCTGTCTGGCCGCCTCGAAGGCGTTCGGGATCAGCCGCGCGGCGGTCATCCCGCGGGTGCTGCCAGAGGGCACGACGCTGGTGCGGGCCAACTCGCGGATCACCATCGCGGCCCTGGCGATGAGCACGATCGCCACCCCGATCGGCCTCGGTCTGGGCAAGATCGGGGTCACCTGGGAGCTCGGCATGGCCGCGGTGGTCTACTTCGCCTGCATCTGGACCGCGCTGCGGCTGCCGAAGTTCGTGGACTCCAACGAGGGCGAGGTCCGGGCGCGGCTGAGCAAGCGGGAGCGGGCGGCCGCGGGCGAACTGACCCGCACGATGCCCGACCGGCGGCTGCGCTCGGTGGGGCCCTCGGTGATGCTCGGGCTGCGCGCCAACACGGCGCTCAAGGCGCTGTCCGGCTTCTTCAGCATCTTCATGGCGTTCCTGGTGCGGGAGCATCCGATCGACGGCCTGAAGCCGTTGACGACGATTGCCTTCATCGCTGTGGCCATCGCGGTCGGCAGCGGATGCGGCTCCTTCGTCGGCGGACTGCTAAAGGCGCGCGCGCCCGAGGCGATAGTCACGGCGTCGCTGGCGATGGCTGCGGCCGTCGCGGTGGTCGCTGCGTTCTACTACGGGCTCGTCATGGTGCTCGTGCTCTCGTTCTTCGCCGGCGTGTCGCCGGCCATGGCGAAGCTCTCGCTGGACGCGATGATCCAGCGGGACACGGCGGAGGCGGTGCGCACGTCGGCCTTCGCGCGGTCGGAGACCGTGTTGCAGCTCGCGTGGGTGCTGGGCGGCGGTCTGGCGCTGGCGCTGCCGGGATACGCCTGGCTCGGCTTGAGCATTTTGGCGGCCGGGCTGTCGATCATGGCGCTGGCGACCGCCAAGTCGTGGTACGACCAGCGGTGGGACCACCACGCAGCGATGGCGGCGGGAGCCTGACCGGCGGCGGGGCGGGCCAGCGACGGACCAGCGCCTCCGGCCGGTCTTTGGGGGCCCGAATCGCGCGTGACATGATGCGAGAGCCATGAAGCAGATCTTGATCGTGACCGCGGTGGACGCCGAGCGCGCGGCGATCGAGCGTGGCATTGATGCGATAGGCACACAGGCTGCGGCGAACATCACGCTTATTGCAGGCGGCGTGGGAGCGGCGAGCGTGGCGGCGGCTACTGCGGAGGCGCTGGTACGGGAACCGCATCGGGTCGTGGTGAGTGCCGGGATCGGCGGCGGCTTCGAGGGCATGGCGGCGATAGGCGCGCTGTTGGTGGCTGACCGGATCATCGCCGCCGACCTGGGTGCTGAAGATCCGCAGGCGCCGGACGGATTCGCGTCGGTGGACAGCCTCGGCTTCGGCTCTGCGGTGGTGAACGCGCGGCCGATCGCAGCCCTGGCGCGGCTCGGCGCGGTGCACGGGGACCTGCTGACCGTCAACACGGTCACCGGGACCGCGGAGGGGGCGGCGCGCCTGATGAAGCGTTACCCGGACGCGGTCGGCGAAGCGATGGAAGGTTTCGGCGTGGCGGTGGCGGCGGCCCGTTTCGGCGTGCCGGCGGCGGAGATCCGCGCGGTCTCCAACCTCGTCGGGCCGCGCAACCGGGACGCGTGGCGGATCGGCGACGCACTCGCCGCGCTGACCGCCGCGGTTCCAGCACTGATCGAAGGGCTCAGTTCGTGAAGGTCGAGAACATCGATGACGCCGCATCGGAGCGCGCGGGCATGATGAGTAACACCGGTGCTGATGCCGTGACGATCGCGTATTCGCCGTGCCCGAACGACACGTTCGTGTTCCACGCGTGGGCGCACGGCCTCGTCCCCGGCGCGCCGAAGATCGACGTGACGTTCGCCGACATCGACGTGACCAACCAGCTGATAGGCCGCGCCGAGGCGCTTGACGTGATGAAGATTTCGTACGCCGCGCTGCCTGATGCGCTGACGGACTATCAGTTGCTGCCGTGCGGAGGCGCGCTCGGCCGTGGCTGTGGGCCGCTGGTGCTGGCTAAGCCGGGATCCGCGGCCGGCGCCGGAGGACTCGCCGGAGCAAGCGTCGTGGTGCCGAGCCTGAAGTCGACCGCATACCTGTTGTTCCGTCGGTGGCTGGAGGCGCAGGACACGCCTTTGAACGCGGTGACGATCTCAGTCATGCCGTTCGACCAGATCATGCCGACGGTGCGCGACGGCGGCGCGGACGCCGGTCTCGTCATCCACGAGGCCAGATTCACCTACCCGGACTTCGGGCTCGACTGCCTGGCCGACCTCGGCGAGTGGTGGGAGGGCGCGACCGGGGCGCCGATCCCGCTCGGGGCGATCGTGGCCAGGCGCAGCCTCGGGCCGGCGCGGATCGCGGAGATCACCCGGGTGATCCGGGACTCGGTGCAATACGCCTTCGACCACCCCGAGGCGTCGCACGACTATGTGATGGCGCACGCCCAGGAGATGGATCCGAAGGTCGCACAGGCGCACATCGGGTTGTACGTGAACGAGTTCACCCGCGACCTGGGCCCGGAGGGTTTCGCCGCGATCGAGCGGCTGCTCGGCGTCACGCTGTAGCCGGCCGGGCCGCGGACTGCTTGATCGAGGGACGGGACCAGTCCAGCCCGTCACTCGTCAGAGTCACACGTCCAGCTGGTCGGCGACGGCGCGCAGCAGCTTCGCGACCTTCTGCGCGCTGTCCCGGTCGGGGTACTTGCCCCGGCGCAGCGTGTTCGAGGTGTGGTCGAGGACCTTGATCACGTCCTCGACGATGACGACCAGCTCCTCGGCCGGCTTACGGGTCGCCGCGACGACGGACGGACGGGCGTCGAGGATCGCCAGGTTCAGCGCGCTCTCGCCGCGGCGGCCGTCGGCGATGCCGAACTCCACCCGCTGCCCCGGCTTGAGGGAGGTCGTCCCGGCCGGGAGGGCGGAGGAGTGCACGTGCACGTCACCGCCGTCGTCCCGGGTGATGAAGCCGTAACCCTTTTCGGCGTTGTACCACTTGACCTTGCCGGTTGGCACGGAACTACCTCGTCTGTCTGTCGTCGGTGCCGGCATTCGGGACGTCGGCTCGACGGCGCCTTAAGCCTGCGGGAGGGCAGGGAGGACTGATTCACCCTGACGAGTTAAGGCTAGCTGCCGAACGAGCACCGGTCATCTCGGTTAGCCACTGGGACCCTCCTACCCGCTCACCGCCAGTGATACCTCGTTTGGGGGCACTTGATGAGCAGTCTCCCATTTCGGGCGGCTATGGTTAGGCGACCCTAAGTTGACGACCCGACAGATGGCCGCCCACCGTGTCCCCCGAAACAGCGCCCCCTGACACAGCCTCCGGAAAAGCCGTGCTTGACAAGGGCGTCGGCCGACCGCAGGTCGGAGCGCGCAGAAGCGCCCCGGCGAGCCCGGCTGAGGCCGGCCGCGACCGCGAATTCTGCGCGGCGGTGTGCCGCGCGCTCGGCGAGCCGCTGATCGGGACGGCGCCGCCGGCGGCGATCGGCTGGCTGCTGGTGGAGCATCCCGGGCCGTGGCCGGCATTCGGCCTGCCGCAGGACTTCCCCGAGGCGCTGGAGGCGTACTGCGCGCGGGCGCTGGAGTTCGGCGTGCGCACTCAGCTGATCCGCCGTCCGGGACGGTCCGGCCGGACGGAGCGGCCGCGCGAGGGCGACGACGGACGGCGGGCGGCCCGGGTGATGATCGCCGGCGGACCACCGGGGAACCGGTGGTTGGAACAGGTGATGCTTAGCCCGGACGAGTCGGCGGGCGGAGCATCGCAGTTCGCTGGGCCGAATGGCGCTGGAGCCAGTGTTGGAGCTGGCGCCGGACCATCTGGCGAACCGACCGGGGTCCGTCGGCGAAAACTCGCGACTGAGCTATTTGCCCTACTCCGAATGGATAAGGACGCCTTCCGCTCCCCGCGCGGGCCCGGTATCGGCGCACCGGCCGCCGCCGCGCTCCTCGTGTGCGCTCACGGGCGCCGGGAGGTGTGCTGTGCCAAGTACGGACGCCCGGTCGCCGCCGCGCTGCGCGCCGAGTTCGGCCCGATCGCCTGGGAGACGACCCACATCGGCGGGGACCGCTTCGCCGCCGGGCTCGTCGCGCTGCCCTCCGGCGCCTACTTCGGCCGGCTCGACCCGGCCGAGGCGGTCCGCGCCGCGCGGGCGGCGCTCACCGGCGAACTCGACCTCGAGCACTACCGCGGCACCGCCGGAACCCCGGCCGCGGTGCAGGCCGCCGAGTGCTTCCTGCGCCGCGAGTTCGGCCTGACGCGCATGCACGCGGTGCGGCATATCGGTGGCCGGGGGCTCGCCGAGCGGTTCCGCGTGGACGCATCTGTTGGGGCGTCAGAGAAGCCTTCAGCCGAGCATGCATCCGTGTTCGAAGTCGAGCTGACACGGCGTCGGGCCGGGTGCGCGCGATTGACCTCGTGCGGCTCCGGCACCGTCGAGCAGCCGCCCGCCTACCGGCTTCACTCCATTACCGCGGTGCCCTCAGACTCCAGCGCGCCCAAGGCATCCCCGCCGTCTACTCCTGTCACTGCTGCCTTGTGACCCCCCGTGCCAGCCGCCACGACAGGAACAGCGCGGCAAGCACCGCAGCCATGCGCGGCAGTGTGCCGAAGAACGAGGCCGCGCCGGAGAGCAGATCCGCCGTCGACGCGTCGTGTCCGCCCCAGACGCCGTGCTTGAACAGCCAGAAGCCGAGCGCGTAGAGCAGCACCGAGGTGACCGGCACGCCGACCACCAGGGTCCACTTCTCCACCTCGCTGAAGAACCTCGAGGTGCACGCCACCAGCCCTGCGACCAGCAGGAGGATCCAGAAGCCGATCATCGCGCCGACGACGAACAGGGCGATCGAGAGGGCCTCCCAGGGATGCACCCGCGGACCGAAACGCCACGCGGTGCGCGCCCGCTGCACGAACTGCGAGACCTCCGCCGCGACCGCCGACTCCTCCTCGAACTGCTCCGGCTCCGGGCCGCCGGCCGGGAACATCGTCGCGTTGGCCTCGGCCAGCGCGCCCACGGTCTCCACCGAGTGGTTCGGGGCGAACGGGTCCGGGTCGAGGCAGATCTCCGGGCCCGTGGCGCCCGTCGCCCCGCCGATCACCGCTCTGGCCGCCGAGACCGGGACGGGGCCGGCCGCGCTCGCCGGGGTCAGCAGCTCGGCCAGGTCGTCCAGGATCGGCTCCTGCGGACCGTCGAGCGCGGACGCTGAGGCGAGCCTGCGGCTCAGCTGCGCCTGATACTCCGGGTCGCGCTGGAGCTCCGCGTCCACGATGGTGACCGGGTCGCCGATCCGCTCGAGGATCCGCTCCAGGGTCGTGACATCGCGTCCCAGCCGGGCTCGCTCCTGGCTGATCGTCTCGCGGAGGCTGTTCACGAACCGCGCCCGCGCGCCGGGCGCCAATCGACCCGAGGCCGCATCGGATACTGAACTGAGGTAAAGGAAAAGGTACTGCTCCGGATCGGCGTTTCGGCGTCTCGCAGCCTCGCCGCGCATTATTAGGCCTCCATCTGGCGGCGCTGATACCCACGTCACTGAATCGGGCACTGCATTTATTCCCAGCCTAGAGGGGGACGGCACCGGCGCGCGTGGAGGGACTGGAAGCACGAATGTGGTGTAGAGCACTCGCAATCACCTCGCCAGGGGCCAGGATCGCGGCCGCGGATCGCCGCGGGCAACCCGGAAACCGCCCCTCAACTGAGCGAAGTAATTGCATACGCACGCGCACGCGCCCGGGTCCGGTGCGCTCCCCGTCAGGGGCGTATGGGAGGCTGACCGCCATGACTACAGCGCTGCTCGAGGTCATCGCTTTGGACGCCGGGGACGCGCGGCTGGCCGTGGAGGGCGGCGCGGACCGGCTCGAACTGGTCAGCGCGATGGAGTTCTCCGGGTTCAACCCCGCGGTCGAGACCTTCGCGCAGATCCGGGCCGCGGTGGACGTGCCGCTGCGGGTCATGCTGCGGCTGCGGGACGGCTTCGCGGCCGGCGGGGCGGCGGGGGTCACGGCGCTCAAGGCCGCGGCGCGCGAGCTGCGCGCGGAGGGCGCCGACGAGTTCGTCATCGGCCTGCTCGACCGGTCCGGCGCCGCGGACGTGTCAGCGCTGGAAGACGTGCTGGCGGCGCTGGACGGCAGCGCCTGGACCTTCCACAAGGCGATCGACGCGGCGGCGGACCGGGACGCGGTCTTCGACGCCGTGCGGCCGCTGCCCGGGCTCGACACGGTGCTGACCTCGGGTGGGCCGTTTCCGGCCGGCCGGGGCGTGGAGGTGCTGCGGGCCGAGGCGGCGCGCGAGGCGGACCGCCCGGACGGTCTCAGCATCCTGGTGGGCGGGGGGCTGACGCTCCCGGACCTGCCGGCGCTGCGGGCGGTCGGGCTGGCGCGGTTCCACGTGGGTTCGGCGGTCCGGGCGACCGGCGACTGGGCCGGGCCGGTCGATCCGGAGCAGGTGGCGGTCTGGCGCTCGGCGCTCGACGAGCCGACCGAGGCAGCGGTCTGATCGGCAGTCTGACCGGTGCCGGCGATCCCGGCCGCAGGGCCGGATCCCGATGAACGGGAGTGATCTGATCAGCCGGCCAGTTCCGGCGGCAGCGGGCGCGAGTGCAGCACCGTCAGGCGGCTGACCGCGCGCGTCAGCACGACGTAGAGGCGGCGCAGACCGAGGACGTGGTCGTATTCGGCCTCGGCGATCTCCGTCGGCTCGACCACGATGACCTGGTCGTACTCCAGGCCCTTGGCGAGGCCGGCCGGGACGAGCGCGATGCGGGCCGGGGTCGGCGCGGCGGCGGGCTCGAGTCCGGGTTCTGCTCCCGGTTCGGCCGCCGGCTCCGGCTCGGATTCGGCCTCGGAGCCGAGGACAGTGAACGGGATCGAGGCAGCGGCCAGGCTCGCCGCAAGGCGCGGCACCGCGCCGTCCGCGGCGATGACGCCGATCGAGCCCTCGTATTCGAGGGCTTCGGCGGCGAGCAGGCCGAGCCAGCCCTCGACGTCGGACTCGCCGACCAAACCGAGCGATCCGGCCGCCTGGCGGACCGAGGTGGGCGGCGCGAGGTCCGGCGCGGCGATCGGCAGCAGCCGCGCGGCGTATTCGATGACCTGCTCGGGGACGCGGAACCCCTGGGTCAGCTCCTCCATGCGCGCGCCGGGCTTGCCCAGGTGCCGCAGCGTCGCGTCCCAGGACCCTGCGGCCCAGGCGGTGGTCGCCTGCGCGAGGTCGCCGAGGACGGTGGCCGAGCCGGTGGCGCAGCGGCGGCCGACCGCACGGCACTGCATCGGCGAGAGGTCCTGCGCCTCGTCGAGCACCACGTGGGCGAGCGAGGCGGTCCGCTCGAGCTGGTCGGCGAGCTCGTCGAGCAGGACGGCGTCGGCCGGGGTCCAGCGGGCCGCTGCGGGACTGCGGGGCGCGCGCGGCGCGGCTGCCCAGCAGACCAGTTCCTGCTCCTCGTCGGTGAGCACGCCCTCGGCCGCACCGGCCAGCCGCTCGCGCGATGAGAGCAGCGCGAACAGCATCTTGATCGGGTCGACCGCCGGCCAGAGCTGGTCGACCAACGCCTTGACCGGACGCGAGCGGGCCACGGTCTCCTGCACCCGGTCGTCCGGGGACTCGCCGGCCGCCTCCATCCGAGTGAGGACGGCGTGGGCCAGCCGCTGCGCGAGCATCGCCCGTCCGGAGGCATAGCGGATCTCGCGCTGCCGGATCGTGTCGATCTGCTCCAGGATCTCGTAGGCCGGCACCCGCCAGCGCCGCACGCCGCGCGGGACGGTGAGCGCCTCGGTCGGCTCGCTGACGTGTGCCCAGAGCGCGCGGTGCAGGACCTCGGCCATGCGCGCGTCGCCCTTGATGCGCGCGGTCGGCGCGGAGTCGAGGCCGCGGACCGCGAACCGGCCGGCGAACGGCTTGGCCACGAGCTCTTCGACGGTCGCCTGGGCCACGTCGAGCTCGCCGAGGGCGGGCAGCACCTGCTCGATGTACTTGAGGAACTCGCGGTTCGGGCCGACGACCAGCGTGCCGCCGCGTTTGAGCCGGTCGCGGTGCGTGTAGAGCAGGAAGGCGACGCGGTGCAGGCCGACCGCCGTCTTCCCGGTGCCCGGCGCTCCCTGGACGCACACCGACTCGGACAGGTCGGCGCGGACGATCTCGTCCTGGTCCGGCTGGATCGTGGCGACGATGTCGCGCATGGGGCCCACGCGGGGCCGCTCGATCTCCGCGGCCAGGATGCGGCTGCCGGAGCCCGCCGCGGCAGCCGCCTGACTCGCCGCAGCCGCCGCATCGGGGCTCAGCGGCTCGTCCTCGAAGGCGGTCAGCCGCCCGCCGGAGAAGCCGAACCGGCGGCGCAGCGCGAGCCCGTACGGCTCCTTCGCGCCGGCCCGGTAGAAGGCGACGGACACCGGGGCGCGCCAGTCCACCACGAGCGGGTCGCCGGCCGCGTCATGCACATGCCGCCGTCCGACGTAATAGCGCTCACCGCGGTATTCGCGGTACTCACTCGACTGGCTGGTGCTCTGGTCCGGCTCGTCCGCGTAGTCCAGACGGCCGAAGAACAGCGGGATGTCGGGGTTGTCGACCAGCGCGGCGGCCCTCATCCAGATGGCGTGCTGGAGGACTTCGGTGGAGACGGCGTTGCCGCCCTGCGCCTTCAGCGCGAGGGTCTCCTCGCGCATCACCCGCAGCGCAGCGCGGGACTCGGCTAAGTGCTCCTGTTCGGCCTTGATCGTCGGATCGTCGGCCGATGCAGCGGAAGAGGTTGCGGAGGACGGCATGACTGGGCTCCATTCGGTCGGCATGAGCGCAGCGGCGAGCCTCCCCGGTCCGCCGGATCCGGGGCTGGTCGTCGCCACGCAGAAGTCGGCAATGCGCAGTAGGTGGCACTGCCGTGCTGATAGGGAGCGCAGAGGTCTCGCCACGGCCGACTCGAGACAACGGAGTCCGCCGCGCCGTACATGTGCCTGGTTTACCTCAAAGGGCCCGGTAGTTTAACACGGCCCCGACCGGGCAGGCCCGGCATTTTCCGGCTGCGGTCCTTGACATCGCGCCCGGCCCCCGGCAGTGTGCTCGCCGCACCCGGTACACGGCCTGCGTCCGGGCGGCGATTCGACAGGCGGGCCGGACCAGCGCTTCCGTCCGACGACGGGCGGCGCGGGAACGGCGGTGTCGCTCGCTGGACGCGGGAGTGGCGGGATCGACGGCCCAGGCGCGACGGACGCAACGGGGCAGTGCGGCGATCCGGCCTCCGCGTACCGCCGACCACCGCGCCGCGTTTTGCTGCCGTATTTTGGCTGTCTTCTGCGGCAGGCGCGGCCAACCGCCTGTCCTTGAATGAGGTCACGATGAAACGACCCTCGGGGCGCCGCCCGGCCCTGCTCGCCGCGGCCGGCGCCCTCGCCCTTCTCACCGGTGCGGTCGGGCCTGCACAGGCCGCCGCCGGCTCGACCGGGACGCCGGCGGGCGGCGGTCCCGGCGGGCCCTCCTACTACGACGAGGCGCGCAAGGACTGCCTCGGCACGGCTCAGGACTCGAAGTCCAAGGTCTGGTACACGGTCGCCGACGGCGTGCTGTCCGACGTGTACGAGCCGACCATCGACAGCACGGATGTCCAGACCCTGCAATACGTGGTGACGGACGGCTCGACGTTCAGCGACCTGCAGACGCGCGACATGACCTACACCGTGCGGGCCGACCCGACCGGCATGGCGTGCACGGTCACCTCGACCGACGCAAAGCACGGATTCCAGCTGGTGACCACCTACGTCACCGACCCGCAGCGCGACACGGTCCTGATGAGCACCCGGATCTCGGCCACCAAGGGCAGCAGGACCGATGTCGGCAGGCTGAAGGTCTACGCGCGGCTCGACGCCCATGTGAACGGCGACGGCGGCGGAGGCTCGCAGAACGCCGGGGGCAACACCGGCGTCGTCGACCCGAAGACCGGCGTCCCCGTGGTGTACAGCACGAATACGACCACTGAGGCGGCCAATCGGACCTACGCGGTGCCGACCTACATGGCGCTGACGGCCACCTCGGCCGGCGCCGCCTCGGTCGGCTATGAGGGCACTGCGAGTGACGGGCTGACCCAGCTCGACGCGTCCCACGCGCTGTCGCAGACCACGTCGGCGGCCGACGGCCACATCGTGGCGACCGAGAACGTCACGCCGCGCGGGGGCTTCGGCAGCGCGGCCGGCAGTGCAGGCGGCAGCGCACCCGGCAGCGCAGTCGGCTCATTCACCCTCGCGCTCGGCTTCGGCCGCACCCAGGCGCAGGCCGAGAGCACGGCCACGACCTCGCTGCGCACGCCGTTCCCCGCGGTCGCGGCGGCATACCTGGCGACCTGGGCCGCGTACGACCGGTCGCTCAACCGGCCGCCGAAGTCGGTGCCCGGCATCGCGGAGCAGACCGCTGAGAAGACCTATTACCTCGACGCGAACGTGCTGAAGGCCAGCGAGGACAAGACCTTCGGCGGCGCGGTCGTCGCGTCGCTCGCCTCGCCGTGGGGCCAGGCGGTCAACGCCGGCGTCGACGCGAACGGCCAGCCGGTCTACTTCGGCTCGTACCGGGAGGTGTTCGCCCGCGACGCCTACGAGGCCTTCACCGGGTTCCTGGCCGACGGCGACCTGGCCACCGCCCGCGCGCAGACCGAGTTCCTGCTCGAGGACCAGCAGCTGGCGACCGGCGAGACCCCGCGCAACTCGCTGATCAACGGCAAGCCGGCCCCCGACACCGGCGGCGACCAGCTGGACGAGACCGCGTACCCGATCCTGATGACGTACCTCTCCGGGCTCGGCGGCGACAGCTCCCTGTGGACGCAACACATCAAGCCGGCCGCGGACTTCCTGGTCTCGCACGGCCCGTCCTACGGGGTGGAGCGCTGGGAGGAGCAGTCCGGATATTCGCCCTCGACGATCGCGGCCGAGATCGCCGGCCTGACCGCCGCCGCGGCCATCGCGACGCAGCACGGCGACAAGGCGGACGCGGCGGTCTACCAGGCCACCGCGGACGATTTCCAGCGCAACGTGCAGAACTGGACGGTCACGACGAGCGGCCCGGACAGCTCCTCGCCGTACTTCCTGCGGCTGTCCAAGACCGGTGACCCGAACGCCACGACCAGCTACAGCCTGGGCAACGGCGGGCCGACGGTGAATCAGAACTCGGTGATCGACGGCGGCTTCCAGGAGCTGGTGCGACTCGGTGAGCTCTCCCCCACCAGCTCGGTGTTCCAGAACTCGCTCTCGGTGCTGGACAACACGATCTCGGTCACCACGCCGACCGGGACAGGGTTCTACCGGTACGGCACGCAGGCGAGCGCGGGCAGCGCGGACGGCTACGGCGACTGCTCGACGGTCAACACTCAGACCTCGTGCACCGTCGACGGTGAGCCGTGGCCGACCACGGACACCGGCACCGGGCACCTCTGGCCGGTGCTGTCCGGCGAGCGCGGCGAGTCGGCGATCGCCGAGGACGACCCGAGTGAGGCCTCGTCCATGCTCTCCTTCATGATCGGCTCGGCCTCGGGCGTCGGCCTGGTGCCGGAGCAGGTATGGGAGGACCCGAACCTGGCGGCATCGCCCTATGGCTCGGACCCGACCAGCGCGTCGATCGGCTTCACCGACGGCCAGGCGGCCGGCTCCGCATCACCGCTGACCTGGGCGCAGGCTCAGGAGCTGCGGCTGATCGTGGACTTGGGCACCGGCAAAGACGTTGACACACCGGCGATCACCACGGCCCGCTACGTGACCAACGGCGCGCCCGTGGCGACAACGGTGACGATCGCCGCACCGGCATCCGGCGCGACGATCGAGGGCTCGACGACCACGGTGTCCGGCACCGCGGCGCCGGGCGCGACGGTCGACATCGCGACTCAGGACACGGACACCGGCGGCGCAGCGACCACGGTGGCCACGACCGCCGACACGACCGGCGCGTACTCCGCCTCGGTCGCGATCGGCTTCGGCACCAACGTGATCACGGTTGCAGCAACCACGAAGGCCGGCGCCACCGGATACGCGCAGACGGCAGTCGTCGGCGACGTGAGCGGCGGCACGACGGTGCTCGACGCGACCGACCCGGTCGGCGACGACGACGGCCCGGGTACGTATCAGTACCCGACCTCATCGTCGTACACGGCCGGGTCGTGGGACCTGACCGGCTTCCAGGTGATCACCGCAGGCTCCACGGTCTACCTGCGCACCAAGGTCAGGGACCTCACCCCGACCTTCGGCGCGGTCGACGGCGCACAACTGCTCGACATCTACGTGCACGACCCCTCCGCGGCCTCGACTTCGACCTCGACCGCCGCGGCCTTCCCGACCCGCAACTACACGATCGCCCCGGCCGACGCCTGGAGCCAGCGCCTGGAGGTCCAGGGCTTCGCCTCCCCCGTCTGGGTGAACGCGAGCGGCGCTCAGGTCGGTACGCCGTCCGCGGTAGTCGCCTCGACGGTGGCGGACACGATCACGATCGCCCTGCCGGAGTCCGAGTTCGGCACCCCCGGCTCCGGCTGGTCCTTCACGGTCGCGCTCACCGGCCAGAACGGCTTCAACGCGGACCAGGCGATCTCCTTCACGCAGGCCCCGGGCGGCTTCACGCTCGGCGTCTGCCCGACCGGAGGCACCGAGCCGATCTGCTCGGCGAACCCGGCCTCGGTACCCGAGGTGATGGACACGATCACCCCGGCGGGCGTGTCGCAGGCCACTGAACTGGATCCGACGCTGGGACCGGTGGTGCTGCAGGGGGTGACGGTGCCTTAGGAGTAGCAGACTCCGGGCTGTAGTCGATGAGGGCGGGGCCGTGCGATGGCGCGGCCCCGCCCTCGCGCCTGGTCCTGAGTGATATTGATTGCCGGGAAAGGAAGCCGTCCCATGCTGCTCCGGTTCCGTGTCGCCAATCACACGTCGATACGCGACGAGCAGGAGGTCAGCCTCATCGCGCTGGACAAACACGACGACATCACGACCTGGCCGGTGCCAGGCCTGAGCGAGCGGGCGCTGCCTGCAGTCGCGATCTTCGGTGCGAACGCGTCCGGCAAGTCGAACGTGATCAAGGCGATGGCCTTCATGCGCGATGTCGTGGTCAACTCGCATCAGCGGTGGCTGCCCGGCGATCCGATCGCGCGGAGGCCGTTTCTGTTGGACGGGGAGTCGGTCGCGCGACCGTCGACGTTCATCATCGACTTCGTACTCGACGGCGTGCGCCATGAGTACGGCTTCAGCATCACCGAGCAGGCGGTCGAGGAGGAGTGGCTGTTCGACTGGCCGAACCCGCGGCGGCGGACATTGTTCGAGCGAACGGGGAAGAAGATCGATTACGGACCGGCCTTCCCAGGCCGGCGGGCCCATCCGGTCGAGCGCCCACGATCGACGAGCCTGCTGGTCTCGGCTGGTGCTGCGTCCGAGCATCCGGTTCTGTTCTCGATCTACAAGTACATCCGGCTTGGCCTCTACCCGGCGCTCAGTCACACGTTCGACCAGCGTCTGTCGGTCACGATGAAGGAGTTCTCAGGGCCGCACGCCGAGACGGCGCGGGCGCTGCTCAAGTTCGCAGACCTCGGAATCGTCGATATCGAGATCACGGACCCTTCGGACCACTTCGACAAACTGCTCGCCAGGTTCGAGTCCCGCAATTTCGCTGATCGCCTGCCGAAGGTCGCCCCAACCTTGCCAGCGGGTTTGCCAGACCGGCTCGACCTCGAACACCGCGCGCCAGTGTCGAACGCGGCTTCACGGCTGCCGCTTGATCAGGAGTCGAGCGGAACCAGAACCTGGCTCGGGCTCATCGGACCGACACTCCAGGCACTCCGGAGCGGAACGACCCTGATCGTGGACGAACTCGACGCGCACTTCCATCCGCATCTCGCTGCGCGCCTGATCGGACTTTTCCAGTCAGAATCCACGAATCCGCACCTTGTGCAGCTCATCTTCAACACTCACGACGTGACCCTCATGAGCCCGTCCACGGCCACCCGGCTCCACCGAGACCAAGTCATCTTCGCGCAGAAGAACGCGGAGACCGGCGCCACGTCTCTATACCCGCTGGCCGAGTTCGCCCGCGTCCGCGACGGTCTCGACAACATCGAGCGCTGGTACATGAGCGGTCGGCTCGGCGCCCTGCCGGTGTTCCCGGAGTCGGAGCTCGACAAGGTCGCCGAATCGTTGGCCGGATGACGCTTGGCCAAGCAGTTCGAACCGGTCGGAAAAGGGCACGCGCGAGGGCACTTCAAGCGCGCCACGCCAGTCTGCGCTGCGGCACCGGAATCCCTGGACCGGGTTCCATCTCCTGCTCGAGTCCCTTCGGACCGGTAGTTCGAACTGATCGGCGTTGACTGGGGGACGCGCGGGGCCGACAGTGATGATTGTCCGGATCGCCGCACGGAGAGGGGGCAGCGCAGTGCTGATTCGGTTTCGCGTCGCCAATCACAGGTCGATCCGCGAGGAGCAGGAGCTGAGCCTGGTCGCCGGGCGGGGGCTGACGGCTGCGGCGGCGCATCCGGTGCCGGGGTCGGACGAGCGGGTGTGGCCGGTCGTCGCGGTGCTCGGCGGGAACGCGGCGGGCAAGTCGAACGTGATCAGTGCGCTGGCTTATATGTGCGATGCGGTCGTGTACTCGCATTCGCAGGCCTGGCCGACCGGCGAGCAGTTGCGGCGGCGGCCGTTCCTGCTGGACGGGGAGTCGGCCGGGCGGCCCTCGACCTTCGTCGCCGAGTTCGCGACCCGGGTGGAGCGGTTCGAGTACGGGTTCAGCTTCACCGAGACGGCGGTCGAGCGGGAGTGGCTGCGCGACCTGTCCGAGCGGGAGCCGCGGATGATGTTCGAGCGGGCGCGGGACCGGATCGAGTTCGGGCGGGCGTTCCCGGACCGGCCGTTCGGGCGGCCGCGGCCGAACGGGCTGCTGGTCTCGGCCGGGGCGTTTGCCGGGCATCCCGCGCTGGCCGTGGTGTTCCGCTACTTCCGCAGCGCTCTGCTGCCGATGGTGGACGGCGGCCTGGACGGGTCGCTGCCGCAGCGGCTGTCGATGACGATCGGCGAGCTCTCCGGGGCCGACGCGGCGCCGGCCCGGCGGCTGCTCAGGCTGGCCGATCCGGGCGTCGCGGCGCTGGAGATCAAGGCCCTGCCGCGGCACGAGGACCTGCGGCGGGTGACCGAGCGGCTGGAGGCCGAGGGCAAGGACGCCGAGCTGATCGAGATCAACCGCCGGCTGGTGGCCTACCTGGAGGCGCATCCGGACGCCGACTCCGGCGAGGACCCGTCCCGTCCGCTGCTGCTGCCGAACCGGATCGCCGTGGTGCGCCGGGCCAGCCCGGCGGCCGAGGCGTACCGGCTGCCGCTGGATCAGGAGTCGAACGGCACGAAGGCGTGGATCAGCCTGGTCGGCCCGATCACCCATGCGCTGCGCGAGGGCGCCGCGCTGGCCGTGGACGCGCTCACCGCGCGGCTGCGCCCGGACCTGGCCGCGCTTACCGTCGGGCTCTTCCAGTCCTGGGAGACCAATCCGCGCGGCGCGCAGCTGATCTTCACCGCGCGCGGCAGGACCCTGATGGACGCCGCGGCGCACAATCCACTGGGCCGGGAGCAGATGGTGCTCGCGGAGAAGGACGAGCGCAGCGGCGCCACGGCGCTGCTTCCGCAGACGGAGCCGGCCGAGCTGACCGCCTGAGCGGAGACGATGGCCTGAGCGGAGATGGGGCCGACGACTCGGCAGGCTGCGGGGACCAGCAGGCCAGCGGGCCGGCAGGTGTTCGCGGCCCGCCGGCCCGCTGCGGTCGGGGGTGGATCAGGACGTGGCGATGGCCGGGTCGCTGGTGCTCGGGCGGCCGGTCTCCACGTGCCCGGCCAGCCGGCGCAGGTAGTCCGGCTGCCCCGCGACGGTGACCGAGAGGTCGTACCAGCCGTAAGCCGGCCCGGTGGCTGCGGTGTGCACTGCCACCGCGCCGGGCCGCAGCCGATACGTCGCAGGGCCCTGGCTGTGGTAGGCGTCGGCGACCGTCACCTGGACCGGCGCGGCGCTGTTGTTGGACAGCTCGAGCACCAGCCGGCCGGCCGCGGCCTCGTTGCGTGCGCCGACCTCGACGCCCGCGGTGGCCGCGGCGCCCTGGAACTGCCGCAGGAAGCCGTTCGGGCCGTAGACCGAGTACTCATAAGCACCCTGACCGCCGGTCGCGATGCTCCACGTGCCGGTGATCTCGGTGCCGGCGGCCGCCGTGTAGTCCCACGGGCCGGTCTGGTCGGTCGACGAGGTCACGTGGAACACGGCGCCGAGCCCGCCGCGGCTGGCGAAGGTGATGCCCAGCTTTCCGGAGCCGGTCACCCGGCCGTCCGCGGCCACGTCGTACGGCAGCGCGCGGGCCCGGCGCAGGCCCGGCTCCTGCACCGGCAGCGCGGGGTTCGCCGGGGGCGTCGGCACGTACGAGTCGTGCCGGTCGTCGTCCGGCGGGACGTAGCCGCCGGTCAGCGGCAGGGCGGGCAGCCCGGTGCCCTCCCCGGAGAAGTCGAAGGCGCTGGTCAGGTCGCCGCACACGGCCCGGCGCCAGGGCGAGATGTTCGGCTCGCCCACCCCGAAGCGCCGCTCCATGAACCGGATGATCGAGGTGTGGTCGAACAGCTCGGAGTCGACCCAGCCGCCGGTGCTCCACGGCGAGACCACCAGCATCGGCACCCGCGGGCCGAGGCCGTAGGGCCCTGCGACGAATTCGCTGTTGCCGGCGAACAGGTCGGGCGACACGTCGACGTTCGACGCGCCGTGGCCCGGCGAGGACGGCGTCGGCGGGACGACGTGGTCGAAGAAGCCGTCGTTCTCGTCGAAGGTGACGATCAGCGCGGTCCGGCTCCACACCTCGGGGTCGGCGGTCAGCGCGTCGAGCACCTGCGAGACGTACCAGGCCCCGTAGTTGGCCGGCCAGTTCGGGTGCTCGCAGAACGCCTCCGGCGCCACCACCCACGAGATCTGCGGCAGCCGGCCGCCGGTCACGTCCGACTTCAGGACGCCGAAGAAGTCGGAGAAACCGCCGCCGGCGGCCGCGTCGGTGCCGGTGCGCGCCAGGTCGTACAGCGGATTGCCGGGCGCCGCGGTGCGGTACTGGTCGAAGTACAGCAGCGAGTTGTCGCCGTAGTTGCCGATGTACGCGTCGCTGGTCCAGCCCCACACGCCGGACGCGTCGAGACCGTCGCCCTGGTCCTGGTAGATCTTCCAGCTCACGCCGGACTGCTGCAGCCGCTCCGGGTAGGTGCCCCAGGAGTATCCGAGCTCCGAGTTGTCCAGCACCGGGCCGCCGCCGGCGCCGTCGTTGCCGGTGTACCCGGTCCACATGTAGTACCGGTTCGGGTCGGTCGAGGTCATCAGGGAGCAGTGATAGGCGTCGCAGATGGTGAACGCGTCCGCCAGCGCGTAGTGGAACGGGATGTCCTGCCGGTCCAGGTACGCCATCGTGGTCGAGGTCTTGGCCGGGACCCAGCGGTCGTAGTTCCCGCCGTTCCAGGCCTGGTGCGTCGTGTTCCAGTCGTGCGCCAGGTCTTCCAGGAACTGCAGGCCGAGGTCCTCGGCGGTCGGGTGGAACGGCAGCACGTCGGCGGTGCCGTCGGACTGGTGGAACACCGACTTGCCGCTCGGCAGGCCGGCCGGGCGCGGGTCGCCGTAGCCGCGCACGCCGCGCAGGGTGCCGAAGTAGTGGTCGAAGGACCGGTTCTCCTGCATCAGGACGACGATGTGCTCGACGTCGCGGATGCTGCCGGTGGCTCGGTTCGCCGGGATCTGCGCTGCGCGGGCGATGCTCGTGGAGAGCATGGACGCCGCCGCGGTCCCTCCCGTCAGCTGGATGAATCTGCGCCGGTTGATGGCAGCCATGGTCCTGGGCCTTTCGGGAATGGCGGGGTGGGCGGCCGAGTATCAGCGCAGGCACGGTAACTCCCGGCGGCGCGCAGCGTAAACCCCGGGAAAGCCATGCCGAACACTGCGCTGAACAAGCGGCTGGACAACCGGTGCACGGCGGACGGACGGACCGCGTTCACACAGCCGCATCCAGGCGCGTCGAGCCGCGTCCAGGCGCGAAGCAGGGTTCGACCCCCGATTTCCGGGCGGAACCACCCCTGACACCCCTCATGCGGGAGGCCGATGCCCGGCCCGGCACGGCCGGACCAATGAGGGGCTCGCCGAAAGATGTACATCCTCCGGCCCGGTCCGCGATCGCCCACGGACGCGCGTGACCGGCGCCGCAGCGGGCCGGGTGCCGGGCCGGTCTTCGCATGTTGCCTCCATCTGCGCAGGTGCAGGCCGCTCTAGCGGTGCTCTAGGGGATGACCGGGGCCAGGGCCGAACCTAGCGTTGTCGTGGCAAGCCCCGGGAAACCGGTGAATCGGTCATCGAAGAAGGAGGACGGATATGTCATCACTCACGGAGGAGACTCCGAACCCGCGTCCGTCGAAGCAGACCGAACAGAGTGAACCGCGCGAGCCGCACGCGGTGCTCTTCGTGGACGGCGACCTGCCCGAGTCGGTCGAACTGGTCGACGTCGACTTCGAGCTGGTCAACGTCACGCCGGTGACCCTCGGCGCGGTCGTCGCCCGACGCTGCTGAGATCGCCGTGGAGACCAGACTGATCGCGGGGCGCACCCTGCACGGCAGCGGTCGGCTGGCGGCGGGGGTGGCCCGGACCGCGCTCCGGGTCACCCTTGCCAGGCCGCTGATCAACCGGGACGCCAACTCGCCCTTCTTCCTCCCGCTCGGGCTGCTCTGCGTCGCCTCGCCGCTGCAGGCGCGCGGCCACCGGGTCACCGTCATCGACAACGAATTCGCTTATCGCACCGGCCGGCTGGCCACGATCGACGGGCCGCGCTGGCTGGACGAAGCGGTGGCGCCGATCCTGGCGAGCAAGCCGCACGTGGTGGGCATGACGGTGCTCGCAGACACGCTGCCGACCGCGCTGCTGATGGGGCGCCGGATCAAGCAGCAGGCGCCGGGCACCGCGGTGGTGCTGGGCGGGCCGGGCACCTTCGGCTCGTTCCCGGGGCTGCTGGCCCGTTTCGCGGACGCGGTGGACTTCGTCTGCCAGGCCGAGGGCGAGCTCGCGCTGGTCGACCTGGTCGAGGCCATCGCCGAGGGCGAGGACCCGTCCGCGGTGCGCGGATTCTGGTCGCTGCGCAAGGGATCGCCGCACAGCAGCGGCCCGGCGCTGCCGACCGACCTGGACCACATCCCGATGCCCGCCTACGACGCGCTGCCGATCGGCGAGTACCTGGAGCTGTCCTCGCCGCGCATCTTCGACATGCACATCGGCTCCGGCTGCACCTATGCCTGCAAGTTCTGCATGACCTCGGCCTTCTGGGAGCGCGACTTCCGGGTGAAGAGCCCTGAGGTGGTGCTGCGCGAGCTGGACTCGCTGCACGGGCGCTTCGGCGTCACCAGGGTCAACTTCCTGCACGACAACTTCGCCAACAAGCGGCCCTACCTCGAGAGCTTCATCGACTACTTCACCGAGCACAACACCCGCTACGAGTGGGGCTGCGCGGTGCGGCCGGACAACGTGACCGAGAGCCTGCTGCGCCGGATGCACAAGGCGGGCTGCTTCAGCGTGTTCTGCGGCACCGACGCCGGCTCCGAGCGGATCCTGCGCTCGATGGCGAAGATGCCCGGCAGCCGGCGCATCTACCAGTTCTTCGTGGGCTGCCTCGCGACCGGGACCACCTTCGAGACCAACACGATCATCGGCTACCCGGACGAGGCGCCCGAGGACCTCGAGGCCGCGCTGGAGGTCGTCTTCGACGCGATCGCGCACGGGGCGGCCAACAGCGACCTGAGCATCCTGCAGCCGCTGCCGGGCGCCGAGGTGACCCGGGAGAACCAGGAGCACCTGGTCCCGGTCGAGCAGCAGATGCTCGGCACCTTCGTCCCGCCCGAGGCGCAGGCGCTGGTGTCCGGCGACCCGGCCGGCTTCCCCGGGTTCCACTTCATCCGCAAGGGGAACCAGCCGTATCAGTACTATGTCGAGATTCTGCGGCTGGCCAGGTTCTTCACCCGGCGGTACTACTTCTTCCTGCGCTACCTGAAGCAGGGTTGCGCGATGCGGTACGTCGACGTGTTCGACCGGCTGCGCGGCATCGCGCCCGAAGCGATCCCCGACGCCCTGCCGGACCTGCTGGCCGGGCTTCCGGCGGCCGAACGCGCCGCAGCGTCGGCGCTGCTGCGCTACGAGGCGGCGGAGCTCGCGCTGCGGCCCGGCGATCTGCTCGCCGAGCTCGACAACGTCTACCTGGAGCCGGACGCGCGGACCGGCGCCCGGTACGAGCTGCTGGACCTGCCGATCGACGTGGTCCAGATGTTCGACGACCCGGTACGGCTCGCAGTGCCCGATGAGGCGCGCCGGCCGACGGTCTACCTGATGTACGCCTCCCCCGAAGGCGATATCCGCACCCTGCGGTTGCAGCGCTGGCATGCGGCGCTGCTGCGGAGTCTGGAGCTCGGCGGCGTCGACGAGTACGAGGCCGCATTCGAGCTGGCCGAGGCGACCGGGTGCGACCCGGACGGCGCACTGGACCGGGTCTGCCGGGCCGTGAACCAGCTCCGCGCGATAGTCGGAACCCGAACCAGAGAGCCGGTGATGGCGTATGGCAACCGCTGACCTCGACCTGGGCGGCCAGGTCTCGATCGGCCGGCGCACGGTCGCGATCGAGATCGACGACGAGCCGCTCTCGCTGCGCACGCCCTCGCAGGGCGACTACCTGAGCCGGTTCATCGCCTCGGCGAGCCGCCGCTCGGTGCTCGAGCCGGTCCGCGTCGATCGCAAAGGGCTGCGGCACACGTACCGGATCCGGCCGGACTCCCGGTTCAGCGACGGCAGCGCGGTGCAGACCCGGCACGTGCTGGCGGCGATCCGGGCGGCGCTGCACGAGCCGGTCTGGCAGCGCTTCCTGACCTGCCTGATCGAGGTGCGCGGCAGCGGCGAGGAGGTGGTGCTGACCCTGAGCGAGCCGGCCGGCTACCTCCCGTCCCTGCTGGCCACGGTGGACTTCGCGCCGATCCCGGCGGAGTCCGGCGTCGGCAACGGGCCGTACCTGCCGCCGGTTCCGATGGACGGCGGCTACCTGCTGCGGCCGGCGCCCGAGGCCGCGGCCGACCGGACCGTCGCGGAGCTCTTTCTCACGGTGCAGCGGGACGTGGAGGGCGTCGTCGAACGCTTCGAGAGCGGCAAGGTGGACGTGACCTGCAACACCGCGTTCCCGCTGAACCGGCTGCCCGACGTGCAGGGCGATGCGGCCTACCGCACGGCGCCGACCGGCATCACCGCGCGGCTCGAGCCGGTGCCCGGCAGCGATCTGGGGCTGACCGCGGAGCACCGCCGCGCGCTGGCCGGCGCGATCGACCGGCAGCAGATCACCGAGGTGCTCTACCGCGGCGTGCGGCCGGCCGAGCCGTGGCTGCTGCGGCCGCCGGCGATCGCGCCGGCCTTCCCGCGGCAGCTGGTGATCGGCTACCACGAGTACTACCCGAACCGGCAGATCGCCGAGCTGGTCGCGAAGCAGCTGGAGCGCGCGCTGGGGCTGGCCACCGAGCTGCTGCCGCTGGACTACGCGAGCGGCAGCGCGGCCGGCGCGGACCTGCTGCTGGTGCTGCGCTACCCGGCCTTCAACCACCCGTACGCCGTCTTCGAGCCCTGCAACCTGTTCGTCGCGGACCCGAAGCTGGACGCGGCGCTGACCGAGCTGCGGGCGCGGGTGGACTGGTCCGAGCAGACCATCCGGCAGGCGCTGATCCGGCTCGCCGAGGTGTGCCCGGTCGTCCCGGTCGTGCACATCGACGGGCACTGGCTCGCCCGCCCCGGCCTGGCCGGCATCTCCCGCTCGATGCGCGGCGGCGCGTTCACCGGCCCGATCCGGAGGTATCGGTGAACGGGCTGGGCGTGGGCCTGGGCCTGGGCCTTGTCCGCGGAGGCTTGGGCGCAGGCGTGGGCGGGGGTGTCGGCTTGGCGGTCGGCACCGCCGCACCGGTGCGCGCACGCGCCCTGACCGTCTCGCCGGGCGTCAGCTGGCACCAGAAGAACGGCACGCTGTACGTGTACGGCGATTCTCTGCTCAAGGTCGAGCACTGTCCCAAGCGGGTGGTGGACTGCCTCGAGCTGCTGGAGACCGGAACCGCCGACTACCGGGAGCTGCGCGAGGAATCCGACGAGGCGTCAGGGCGCGTACTCGACCTGTTGGAGCGGATCGGGGCGCTGGTCCCGGGCAACTCCGGCCGATGGGCCGGGACCGCGGCGGAGCGGCAGGTGGACTACTTCACCGCGCTCGGCCGGGACGCCGACGCGGCCCAGGCGCGGCTGGAGCAGGCGCACATCGCGCTGCTCGGCGTCGGCGGCGTCGGCGGAGCGGTGGCGGCGCACCTGGTCGGCGCCGGCGTGCGTCGCTATACCCTGATCGACCACGACGAGGTACAGCTCTCGAACTTCAACCGGCAGCAGCTGTTCAGCCGGGCCGACCTCGGCCGGCCGAAGGTGGCCGCGACGGCGGACTGGATCCGGTCGCGCCGGCCCGGCGCGGAGATCGTCGAGGTCGAGGCGATGGCCGAGGATCCGGCGGAGCTGGCCGGGCACCTCCAGTCGGCCGACGTGCTGGTGCTGGCCGCCGACCAGCCGGCCGGGCTGATCGGGATGATCGCGGCGCAGGCGTGCCTCAGCGTGGGAGCCGCGTTGGTCATGGCCAGCTGCGGATTGCGCACGGCCAGCTACAGCCCGGTCATCCCGCCCGAGGACCTGGCCGACGAGATCGTCTCGATGCGCGCCGCGTCCCGGTTCGCCCCCGCACCGCCGGCACCGCGCCCGATGTCGGCCTCCTTCGGCCCGACGAACACGATCGTCGGCGCCTACGCAGCACTCGAACTCCTGCACTATCTCGCCGGCGCGCCGGTGCGGTCCGCGACCACGGTGCTGAGATTCGGCGCGCAGGCCGCGCGACAGCGCGAATTCACCGCTCAGGCCGCGCAGCAGAGCGAAATTTCCGCTGCGCGGAGTTGGCAACCTGAGTGCAATGAGTCGGCAAAGTGGGCATTACAGCAACGAGGGGCGAACCAGAGGGGACCGGACACGTGACCATCGAGATCCCACTGTTCCGCCCGGCCGACGCCGACTCGGACCCGGGGCAGCCGATCCGGCTGAGCGCCGGGCTCCAGCCGGTGGTGGCCGGGCTGAGCGAGCGCGGCCGCGAGGTGGCGCACATCTTCGGCATCGACGGCCCGCAGGCCGTGCCCGCACTGTTCTGCGACCTGCCGGTGCCGACCCGCGGCCTGGTGCTGATCTGCGGGCACAGCGGCGCCGGCAAGACCTCGCTGCTGGGCCGGCTGGCCGCGGAGCTGCCGGGCCTCCGCACACCCGCCGACCTGCCGCCGGCGGTCGGCCCGGTGATCGACCTCTTCCCCGGCTCGGCCGCGGACGCCATCGCCTGGCTTGGCCGGTTCGGCCTGTCCGAGGCACGGGTCCTGATAACCCCGGCGCAGCGGCTCTCCGTCGGCCAGGCGCACCGGCTGATGCTGGCCCGGCTGCTGTGGGACCGGCCGGAGCGGGTGGCAGTGGACGAATTCCTCTCCACGGTCGACCGCACCACCGCGCAGATCGTCGCGCACGGCTTCCAGAAGGCGTGCCGCCAGTACGGCGTGACAGCGTTCTTGTGCACCGCGCACGACGACCTGGTCGACGCGCTCGACCCGGACCACGTGGTCCGGCTCGACCTCGACGGCCGGCACGAGTCGGCGCCGCGGGAGCGGAACGGCGCGCCGCCGGCGGCCAGCGACGAGATCACCGTCGAGTCCGGCACGATCGAGGACTACCTGCCGCTCGCGCCGCTGCACTACCGGTTCGGCAGCGAGCCGGACGGCTTCTGGCAGGAGCTGGTGCACGAGGTGCGTATCGCCCGGTATCAGGATCGGGTGATCGCGGCGCGCCTGTTCAGCCGGCCGTTCTCCACGCAGTGGGAGCGCGTCGCGCTGTGCGGCGACCTGAATCGCAGTGTCCTGGTCCAGGAGCGCACCGTCGTGCACCCGGCCTTCCGCGGCATCGGCCTCACCCACCGACTCGGGCCGACCCGGGCCGCCGGGCACCGGCTGCTGTTCACGCACTCGGCGATGGGCCGCTTCGTGCCCTTCCACGTGCACAGCGGCTTCGATCGGGTCGACCACCCCTCGGCCCGGCCGCTGCCGGCGCAGCTGGACATGCTGCGGGTGCTGAAATACGGGCTGCCGGACGTGAATCCGAACTCGCTGGACTCGGTGCGCCTCGCCGTGGCGGCGCTGGCACCGTCGCACCGCGCGAAGCTGCTGGAATACGCGCAGCGGGCTTACATCGGGATGAACCTGCGCTTCGCCGAGTTCCTGGCGGGGCTGGCCGCAGTGAAGGTGGACCGGCTGCGGCTGACCCAGCTCGCTTCGTTCCTGGCCGCGATCTCGGGCTCGGTGTCGGCCGACGACGCCGAGATGCTCGCCACGTTCGTCGAGAGCTGCGCGCCGTTCGAGGTGGCCGGGTTCGCCCGCGGCCTGAACGGACACCGCCTGTTCGGCTACAGCGCGAACGACGAATGGCTGATGCACAGCGCTCCCGATCGGGCGGCCGGGCCGGGGGATCCGCGATGAACGAGGCGAACCCGCGATGATGAGCGAGGCGAACCCGGCCGGTGTGAAGGCCGTCGTCCGCCCGTTCTTCGTCTACGCGGTCTTCACCAACGCGGTGTTCCAGCGCGGCGTGTTCGTGCTCTTCCTCGCCGCGCGGGGATTCTCGGCGGCACAGATCGGGGTACTGCAGGCCGCGCTGTACCTCACGGCCTCGTTCGCGGAGATCCCGACCGGCCTGTTCGCCGACCGCTTCGGCCGGCGCGCCAGCGTCATGACCGGCCAGCTGCTGGTCGCGGCCGGGCTGGCCGGCCAGGTGTTCGGGCACGAATTCGGCGTGTACCTCCTGCTGTTCGCGGCGATGGGGTTCGGCAACGCGCTGGCCTCGGGCGCGGAGACGGCGTTGCTGTACGACCTGCTGCGCCGCGAAGGACTGCAGGGTTCGTATATGTGGGTGAACTCGCGGTACACGGCGATCGGCTCGACCGTGATGGCCGTCGCGATCACCGTGGGCGGCCTGCTGCAGGCGATCTCCTGGGCAACGGTGTACATGGGCTCTGCCGCCGCAACGGTCATCGGCGCGCTGGTGCTCTTGCGGGTACCTGAGATACGCGGCGCGGAGGTCGCAGACCTCGATGAGGACCCGGCCGAACAGGCTGACGCCAACGCCAACGCCAACGCTGACGCCGACGCCGAGACCGCACGAGCCGCGGGTCCCGCCAACGGCCTGCCGGTGCGCCGCGTGATGACGCTCTCGCTGTTGCTGCTTATCGCGGCCTCAGGCCTCATGCACGCAACGGCCACGCCGTATTTCATCTTCAGCCAGGACGTGTTGCACAGCCAGGGAGCCCCGGCCTTCGCGGTCAGCGCCATCATGGCTGCCGCGTACCTGCTCGGCGGCGGCGCACCGCTACTCGCCGCGCGCGCAAGCAGGATGGGCATGCGCAGGATGTTCCTGTGCACGGTCACGCTGTTGTGCGCAGCGCTGGCGGTCACTGGTCTGCGTATCGTGCCCCTGACAGTGGTCGTGTTCCTCGTCGTGGCCACGATCCCCGACATCACGGCTGTGGTGCTCGACACGTACTTCCAGCAGTCGGTGTCCTCGAGGCACCGCGCGCGATGGCTGTCCACGATCAGCTTCGTCGAATCAGGGCTCATCGGCGTGGGATACCTGGGCCTCGGCCTGTCGTTCGACGCCTTCGGCCCCTCCGGCGGCGCGGCAGCGTACGCCGTCGTACCGGCCGGCGCGATCGTGCTCGGACTCGTCGCCTTCGCCGCTCGGCAGGGCGCACCGCGGCTGTCGGAGGCACCGCCAGCTGCGGTGGCGGAAGCCGTCGTCGCCGCACCATAGGCCGAGCCGTGTTAGGTGTTGCCGTTCCGCGCGGCACCAGCGTCGGGCGGGTCGAGTTGCGCGAGACGCGCCTGGACCCGCTCGACCCCAGGCCGCACTCCCAGGCGCTGGAAGATCACGAGGGCTTGGTTCAGATGTGCTGCTCCGCCCTCGACGTCGGCCTCGCCGAGCAAGCACTCACCAATGCCCTCCAGAGCCATGGCCTCATCGTCCGGCTGCTGAACGTCGCGGGCCAGACCCAGCGCCGCGCGATGCAGCGCACACGCCTGGGCCAGTTCGCCGGTTGCGGCGATCACGGAGGCATACGGGTTCAGCGCCCGCGCCTCGCCGCCGCGCGAACCGGACTCCCGGTAAAGCTCCAGGGCCGCCTCCAGATCCTGCTTGGCAGCCGCCAGATCCCCGGCCAGACGCCGCGCGGCGCCGAGTTCGGTCAGCGCCTCGGCCTGGCCGTGGACATTGCCCAGCTCCCGATACAGCGTCAGCGCCGCACGCAGGTGCCGCATGGCGCCGGCCAGATCGCCGGTCAGCCGCCGCACCACGCCCAGTCGGGCCAACGCGCATGCCTCGCCGTGCCGATCACCGAACCCACAGCTCAGTTCCCAGGCAGACTGCAGATCCCTCGACGCGCCCGGCAGGTCGCCGGTCATGTACCGCACCGCGCCGAGGTACGTCAGCGCATTGGCTTGACCGAGTCGATCCTCCAGATGGCGGTACAGCTCTCGCGCCGTATGTAGGTCGCGCGTCGCGGAGACGTACTCGCCGGTCAGGTGGTGCACGACACCAATGTAAGTCAGCGCATAAGCCTCACCATGCCGGTCGCCCAACCCCTCATATAGCTCTCGCGCCGCGTCGAGGTAGTGCACCGCGTCCTGGTAGCGACCGGTCAGGCGGGCTACCGCGCCAAGCTGAGTCAAGGTGTACGCCTGGCCGGGACGCTCCCCGAAGTCCCGATAAAGCATCCAGGCGCGGCGCAGATCGCGGGCTGCGTCCTGACAGTGTCCGGCCAGCCGCCGGACGGTTCCGAGTTCGGTGAGCGCATCGGCTTGACCGAGTCGGTCGCCGAGATGCTCGGCGGCGGTGAGGGACATCGCGTGCACAGTGAGGGCCTGCGTCCAGGGGCCGTCGGTACGCAGCAGACCGGCCAGGCTTGCGCCGAGCGCGACGACCTGCCGGTCCCGGCCCTGCTGCGCGGCCAGTTTGAGACAGGAGACGATGTTGGCGCGCTCGGCACGCAGCCACGCGCGGGCCTGATCGGCGTCCGACACGGCAGGTGTGTGCGCAGGAACGCGCTCTCGTGCCAGCGTCGGGGCACTGCGGGCGCAGTTGGCCTGAGCGAGCGCCGCAGTGCGATGGTAGTAATCCAGCAGCCGTTCGACGGCATCGGCGCGTTCCCGGGCGCTGTCGCGCTCGGCCAGCGCACGGGCGTGACGGCGAGTCAGGTCGTGCATCACGTAGCGGCCCGGCTTCTGCTCCAGCAGTAGGTTGTGGTCTACCAGATCCCGCAGAAACCGCTCGCTGACGACGGGGTCGAGGTTCAGCAGCGCTGCCGCGGCGAATGCGTCGATATCGGGGCCGGGGATCACGCCGAGGCGGCGGAAGAGCCGTTGGCGATCCTTCGCCAGGGTGCGCAGGGAGAGGTCGAACACACCGGTCAGTTCGCGGCCCCCGTCGGAGAAGCCGTCGAGTTCACCGCCGGGTCGGAACTCGGCGAGCCGGTCTGCGAGCCGCTTCAAGTCCCACGCTTCGTTGCGGCGGACCAAAGCACCCGCAATGCGCAGCGCGAGCGGCAGTCGGCCACACAGGAGGGCGACGTGCTCGAGCATCGGATCATGCGCAGCACCGGCATCAAGCATCGCGACGCCGCGAAGCAACTCGACTGCATCAGGCAGCGGCAGCACGCCCAATGGCAGTGGATGCGCGTCATCAAGGGACTTCAGCCGCTTGCGGCTGGTGATCAGGACCAGACATCCAGCCGCTGCGGGGAGGAGCGGGCGCACCTGCTCCTCGTCGGCAGCGTTGTCGAGCAGGATCAGGGTGCGCGTACCGGCGAGCCGGTCGCGGTAAAGCGCGGCGCGCGCGTTAAGTCCCATCGGGATCTGCGCCGGCGGTACGCCGAGCCGCCGCAGGATCGAGGCGATGACGTCCGCAGGTTCGCGTGGCTCCATGCCGCGGGTGCATCCACGCAGCTCGAGGAAGATCTGACCATCCGGGAACCGGTCGGCGAGCTGGTGCCCGGCGCGCACGGCCAGCGCTGTCTTCCCGACCCCGGCCATTCCGTCGATTGTGCAGACTGCGACGGCGCCCGGCGCATCGGCGGCACCAGTACGTGCGGCCAGGGCGAGCAGTTCGCCGAGTTCTGCGTGCCGGCCGGTAAACGCACTGGTGTCTGGGGGCAGTTCACGCAGTCTGCGGCGAGGTGGCGCCGAGCGCGGCGCAGGGTTCCTCAGCGCGGCGGCTTGGGCGGTGCGCAGCTCGGCTCCGGGCTGTTTGCCGAGCTCGATCAAAGCCGCGCTGGCGGCCGCGGCAATGTCGGCGGCGCGTGAGGGCTCACCAACGCCGATAAGCGCCCGAACCAGCACCGCGGTCAGGTTCTCCCGATCGGGCGTCGGCTGGTGTTCCCGCAGCAGTGCCATAGCCTCGTCGGGACATCCGGCGTCCAGCTCGATGCAGGCCAACCGTTCGAGCGCGTCGAGCCGCCAGCCCTCCAACGACGCGGCCTCGGCGCGCAGCCGCGCGGATTCGAGGTCCGCCAGCGCGATCGTGTTGCCATGCCACAGGTCCAGCGCCTCCCGCAGGCGGGTCGCAGCCTTTTGGTCCTCACCCTCGGCGCGATCCCGGTCGGCTTGGCGGACCAGCGCCTTGAGCCGGTGGGCGTCGACGACGAGCGGATCGCATTCGGCGCGGAATCCCGGCCGCATCGAGCGCAGGCGAATCCGGTCGTCGGCCGGGGCGAGAGTGGCGCGCAGCCGACTGAGGTAACTGCCGATCAGGTTCTCCGCCGTGCGCGGGGCGTCCAAGCCCCAGAGCGCTTCGATGACGGTCTGCTTGGGCAGGGTCTGGCCCGGGTGCAGCAAGAGCGTCACGAGCACGCTTTTCTGCAGCGTACCGCCGATCTCCAATGCGTTTCCCCGGCACAGCACCTGGACTGTGCCGAGCAGTCTGACCTCGAAAGCTGGTTCCCCGTCGCCGCCACCGGCGGCCGATTCCCCCATGTTCCGCCCCTCGTCATCGACTCATTTTTCGCTGAGGTGAGCAATTGTTCCGTGAGGTTTTGATACGCGGTACCACCCGATCAGGCGGCGCAGGGAGCATATGCGGGGCGCGCGTATCAGCCCTCCGCCACGAAGTAGGCATGACGTGGGCGCGCAGTGGTGCGCGCGAGTCTCAGATCACCGGATTGCGGTGTCACTGCAAGCGGTTTCCGCACCGGCGGTGTCGTTTCGACCGGGGGCGCGAAATCGCGGCGAGCCGGTCCGCGGATATCCGCCGATCGCCGGCGCCCCTGTTGCCGGGTGCTCTCGCCGGAATTCGACACGCCGACTTGACCTGCGATTCTCCGAGTCATCCACAAGATCCGAAAATGGGCTGGTCGGGGACGGCGCGGCTTTGCCAGACTCTGGGCATGCTCGTCACCCTGACCGCGACCCGGCCGGACGGGGCCGCCTGGCCCGCGTCCGACCTCGGCTTCCTGCTGGCGAAGAACCCCGCGCGGGTGCAGACCTTCCAGCACGCCTTCGGGCGCTCGCGGGTCTTCTACCCTGTCGCGCGGGACGAGGTCTGCACTGCGGCGCTGATGCTGGAGATAGATCCGGTCTCCCTTGTGCGCAGCCGGAATCTGGACAGCGCGGACTTCTCGCTCTCGCAGTACGTCAACGACCGGCCTTATGCGGCCGGCTCGCTGCTGGCGGCCGCGCTGGGCCAGGTCTTCCGCACGGCGATCCGCGGGGTCTCGAAGGATCGGCCGGAGCTGGCCGCGACGCCGCTGCCGCTGGAGGTGCGGCTGCCCGCGGCCCCGGCCGGAGCGGACCTCGTCGAGCGGATGTTCGCGCCGCTCGGCTGGGCGGTCGACGCCCGGCCGATTCCGCTGGACCCGGCGTTCCCGGACTGGGGCGAGTCGCGGTACTGCGATGTGACGCTGGTCGGCGCGAAGACCGTGTCGGAGACGCTGAGCCAGCTCTACGTCCTGCTGCCGGTGCTGGACGGCTCGAAGCACTACTGGGTCGCGCCGGACGAGGTGGACAAGCTGCTGCGGGCCGGCCAGGACTGGCTGCGCGGGCATCCGGACCGGAACCTGATCGCCCGGCGCTACCTCGCCCGCCGGTCCGGGCTCGTGCGCTCGGCGCTGGCTCGCCTGGCAGAGGTCGACGACGCGGCGGAGACGGAGCTGGACAACGCGATCGACCCGGAGCGGCTCGAAGAGGCCGAACTGCTCGAAGCCGAGACCGAGACCGAGAGTGCGGTTTCAGCACCGGCACCGGCGGCCGCGGCCACAGACACCGTGGACTCCGTGGACGCCGGTAACACAGCAGACGCTGCAGACACAGCAGGCACGGTGACGACCGACGTCGAAACCGACGATCCCGGCCCGCACAAGAACCTTGCGACACTGCGCCGCGAGGCCGTGCACGCCGCGCTCAAGGATGTCGGCGGTGCCCGCGTGCTCGACCTCGGCTGTGGCGGCGGAGCGCTGCTCGGCGTGCTGCTGCGGGACGGGTACTTCACCGAGATCGTCGGCGTCGACGTGTCCGTCAGTGCCCTGAAGTACGCGGCGCGGAAGCTGCGGCTGGACCGGCAGCCCGAGCGGGTGGCCCGGCGGCTGACGCTGAAGCAGGGCGCGCTGACCTACACCGACGCCTCGCTGAAGGGCTACGACGCGGCCGCGCTGATGGAGGTCGTCGAGCACGTCGACCCGCCGCGGCTGGGCGCGCTGGAGCACGCGGTGTTCGGGGCGGCGCGGCCCGGCGCCGTGGTCGTCACCACGCCGAACGCCGAGTACAACGTGCGCTACGAGAATCTGGAGGCAGGCCGGATGAGGCACCGCGACCACCGCTTCGAGTGGACCCGCGAGGAGTTCTCCGCCTGGGCCGGGCGGGTCGGCGCAGAGCACGGATACTCGGTCGAGTACCGCCCGGTCGGCGAGGCCGACCCGGAACTCGGCCCGCCCACGCAGATGGCGGTCTTCCGGCTGGCCCCGGCGACTCGGGAGGCTGCGTGATGAGCAGGGTCCTGACCGTGCCGGAGCTGTCCCTGGTGGTCCTGGTCGGCACCACCGGCTCCGGGAAGTCCACGTTCGCGCACCGGCACTTCAAGCCGACCCAGATCGTCTCCTCGGACGCCTGCCGCGGCATCGTCTCGGACGACGAGAACGACCAGGGTGCGACTGCGGACGCGTTCGCGCTCGTCCACCACATCGCGGGGGTGCGGCTGCGCCGCGGCCTGCTCACCGTGGTCGATGCGACCAGCGTCCAGGCGAAGGCCAGGGCCGGCCTCGTCGACGTAGCCAGGGAGCACGACGTGCTGCCGGTCGCGATCGTGCTCGACCTGCCCGAGGCCGTGTGCCGCGAGCGGAACGCGCACCGGCCCGAGCGGGCGCAGCTCTCGCCGTACGTGATCAGCAGGCAGCGCAAGGACCTCAAGGCCTCGCTGCGCGGTCTGGAGCGGGAGGGCTTCCGCAAGGTCCACGTCCTGCGCAGCGTCGAAGAGGTCGCCGACGCGGTGATCGAGTATGAGAAGGCGTACAACGACAAGCGCGAGCTGACCGGGCCGTTCGACGTGATCGGCGACGTGCACGGCTGCCGCTCCGAACTGGAGAGCCTGCTGGTCGAGCTCGGATACACGCTCGTGCGCGACGCCGAGGGCCGCCCGGTCGATGCGCTGCCGCCGCTCGCTACAGCGGAGACCACAGCGGAGACCCCCGCGGCGAACACCGCAGCAACCCGCATGGCTGTCTTCGTCGGCGACCTGGTCGACCGCGGACCCGACACGCCGGGTGTGCTGCGGCTCGTCATGGGCATGGTCGAGGCCGGACACGCTCTGTGCGTGCCGGGCAACCACGAGAACAAGCTGGTGCGCGCGCTGGAGGGGCGCAAGGTCCAGATGAAGCACGGCATCGCCGAGTCGCTGGAGCAGCTGGACGCGCAGCCGGAGCAGTTCCGCAAGCAGGTCCACGACTTCTGCCGCGGCCTGATCAGCCACTACGTGCTCGACGGCGGGCGGCTCGTGGTCGCGCACGCAGGACTGAAAGAGGCCTACCACGGCCGCGCCTCCGGCCGGGTGCGCTCCTTCGCCCTCTACGGCGACACGACCGGCGAGACCGACGAATACGGCCTGCCGGTGCGCTATCCCTGGGCCTCGGACTACCGCGGCAAGGCCGTGGTGCTCTACGGGCACACGCCTGTCGTCGAACCTGCATGGGTCAACAACACCCTGTGTCTGGACACCGGGTGCGTGTTCGGCGGAAGTCTCACGGCGCTGCGTTACCCGGAGCGGCAGATCGTCGCGGTTCCGGCCGAGCGGGTCTGGTACGAGCCGGCCCGGCCGCTCGCCCCGACCGGTCCCGGCCGGGACCCCGGCGTGCTCGACCTCGGCGACGTGACCGGCCGGCGCGCCGTCGAGACCCGGCTGATGGGCAGCCTGGTGGTCGGCGAGGACAACGCCGCGGCGGCGCTGGAGGTGATGAGCCGGTTCGCGGTCGACCCGCGCTGGCTGATCCACCTGCCGCCGACCATGGCCCCGGTCCCGGTCTCGAGCCGGGACGACCTGCTGGAGCACCCGGACGAGGCGTTCGGGTACTTCCGCGGCGCCGGCGTGCCGAAGGTCGTGTGCGAGGAGAAGCACATGGGCTCGCGGGCCGTCGTGGTCCTGGCCCGCGACGCGGACGCGGCCCGGGAGCGCTTCGGGGTGCCCGACGGCTCCACCGGCGTCGTGATCACCCGCACCGGCCGGCCCTTCTTTGCAGATCCCGAAGTCACCGGGCGACTGCTGGACCGGATCCGGGCGGCGGCGACCGGGCTGAAGCTGTGGGACGAGCTGGCGAGCCCGTGGCTGGCGCTGGACTGCGAGCTGCTGCCCTGGTCGGCCAAGGCGATGGGGCTGCTGCGCGATCAGTACGCTGCGGTAGGCGCCTCGGCCCGGTCCGCCCTGGCCGCCGCGCTCGGCGTGCTCGACCAAGCGCTCCGACGCCCCGACGCTGGAGACGGAGTTAGCGACGGAGACGGAGCCGAAACTGGAGCCGACGTGCTCGAACTCGGCCCCGGCGAGCGCGACGTGCTGCGCGAACTGCGCGACAGCCAGGCGGGGCGGCTGCGGGACGCCGAGGCGTTCACCGCCGCGTACGGCCGCTACTGCTGGCCGACATCAGACCTCGACGGTGTGCGGCTCGCGCCGTTCCAGCTGCTGGCCGCCGAGGGGAAGGTGTACGCGACCGAGAACCACGGCTGGCATCTGGACCTGGCCGACCGGCTGTGCGCCGCCGACCCGGGCCTCTTCCAGCCGACCCGGCGCCGTGTCGTCGAGCCCGCCGATCCGGGCCAGGTCGCCGAGGCGGCGGACTGGTGGTCGCAGCTGACCGCGGGCGGCGGCGAGGGCATGGTGGTCAAGCCGTTCGACGCGCTGGTCCGGGACGGGCGGCGGATCGTCCAGCCGGGGGTGAAGTGCCGCGGCACCGAGTACCTCCGGATCATCTACGGACCCGAATACCTCGAGCCGCGCAACCTGGTCCAGCTGCGCAGGCGGTCCCTCGGCCGAAAGCAGTCGCTGGCGCTGCGCGAGTACGCGCTCGGCCTGGAGTCGCTGGAGCGCTTCGTGGCCGGCGAGCCGCTGCACCGGGTGCACGAGGCCGTGTTCGCGGTGCTGGCGCTGGAGTCAGAGCCAGTCGACCCCCGGCTCTGAGCGGCGAGCGCTGAGCGCTGAGCGCCGCCGCACGCACAGTGCCGGACGGCGCAGCATCGCAGCCCACGATGCCACGCCGCCCGGTCACGAGCTCAGAGGGCGATCAGCAGGACGGTCAGGTCGCCGCCAGCGGTTGTGCCGACGTGGTGGTGGTCCCCCCGCCGGCCCCGCTGCTCGCATCGGCGTCGGCATCGGGTTCTCGGCCCGGCGTCATGATGTTGAACCGTTTGATCGCGAAGGTGAACAGGAAGTAGTAGATGATCGCGAAGCCCACGCCGATCGGCAGGAGCAGCAGCGGCTTGGTCGCGATGTCGAAGTTGAACACGTAGTCGAACAAGCCGGCCGAGAAGGCGAAACCGTCGTGGATGCCCAACGCGTTGCACAGGGCCAGGCTGGCGCCGGTCAGCAGGGCGTGGATGCCGAACAGCATCGGCGCGGCGAACAGGAAGCTGAACTCGATCGGCTCGGTCACCCCGGTCAGGAACGAGCACAGCGCGCCGGACAGCAGGATGCCGCCGACCAGCTTGCGCTTCTCCGGCTGGGCCGCGCGGATCATGGCGTAGGCCGCGGCCGGCAGGGCGAACATCATGATCGGGAAGAACCCGGTCATGTACGCGCCGGCCGCCTTGTCTCCGTGGAAGAAGCACGTCAGGTCGCCCTCGTAGGGCGTGCCGTTCTGGCTGCAGCTCGCGCCGACCGGGGAGAACCACATGATGTTGTTCACCACGTGGTGCAGGCCGAAGGGCAGCAGGGCCCGGTTGATCACGCCGTAGAGCCCGGCGCCGAGGGTGCCGTTGTGCGCCAGCCAGGTGCCGGCGCTGTGGATCCACGAGGCCGGGTACTGCCACAGCAGGCCGAAGACCACGCCGACCAGCACGCTGACGAACGCGGTGATGATCGGCACGAACCGGCGGCCGCCGAAGAACGCGAGGTACGGAGGCAGCTTGATGCGGTAGTAGCGCTGGTACAGGATCGCGCTGACGATGCCGATCGTGATGCCGCCGAGCGCGTACGTCGGGTTCTTCGAGATCGTGTCGGTCACGTCCGCCGAGCTGCCGTACCACGTGGTGGCCAGGCCCTTGTTGATCGGCATCGCGAATATCGTGGTGGTGACCTCGTTGAACACCAGGTAGCCGACCGCCGCGGCCAGCGCCGTGGAGCCGTCGGCCCGGCGGGCGAAGCCGACCGCGACGCCGATCGCGAACAGCAGCGGGATGAAGTTGAAGATGCCGTTGCCGGCCGCGCCGAGCACGGCCTCCACGTAGATCAGCGCGTGCCAGTGGTCGGCGAGGAATATGCCGTGCGTGTACCCCTCCGGGCCGCCCTGCGCGCGGGTGCCGGTGATGTCGGGCTGGCCGAGCCGGAGCAGGACTCCGGCGGCGGGCATGGTCGCGATCGGCAGCATGAGCGAGCGGCCGATGCGCTGCATGACAGCGAGGACGGGGTTGCTGGTGGGTGTGGCGGGTGGCAGGCCGTCAGACGCGACCGCGGTCATTGATGGTCCTCCATGAGGGAAGAAGCGTGTCGCGGCGGTGTCGCGGTCGACGGCCGCTGTACGCGCGGATTGGTGATCGGCTGTGCGGGCCGTTCCAGCGGTACCCAGAGCTGGTACCGGTCGGCGCGGTACGACGAGGTGGCGTACTCCACGAGCACGTCGTCGGCGTAGCTGCGCCTCGACATGAGCAGCGCCACGCCGCTGATGGGGATCTCCAGCAGCGCCGCGTCCTCCGGGTCGGGATGGCTGGCCTCGATGACCTGCTCGCCCCAGGTGAGCTTGAGGCCGTACTCGTCGGCGAGCAGCCGGTAGAGGGACTGCGGAGTGCCCTGGCTGAGCAGGCCGGGCACCCGCTTCTCCGGCAGGTGTGTGCGCTCCACCGCCATCGGGATGGAGTCGGCGTAGCGCAGGCGGACCAGCCGGACGACCGGTTCGCCGGGGTTGATCTCGAGCTGCCGCGCGAGCACCGGGGTGGCCTCGGTCCGCTCGAAGCTGAGCGTGCGCGAGGCCGGGACCATGCCCCGGCGGGTCATGTCCTCGGTGAAGGAGGCCAGCCGGATCTGCAGGTCCATCTTGGGCTGCGACACGAAGGTGCCGCGGCCCCGGACCCGGTAGAGCCGGCCCTCGGCGACGAGCTGGTTGATGGCCTGGCGCACGGTCATCCGGGACAGGCCGAACCGCTCGCCGAGCTCGCGCTCGGAGGGGATCGGCGCGTCCGGCTCCAGATCGGTGTCGATCAGGTTCAGGAGGATCTCGCGCAGCTGGCGGTGCTTCGGCACCGGGCTGCGGGGGCTGATCTCCATCTGAGTGCCTGTTCCTTCGGGTCGCCGCGGTCCGCCGGCCCGGGTGCGGGCCGGCCGCCTGGTTCTCGTTGCCTTGTCGGTCGTCGGTGCTGGGATGGTTGTCGTCCGGTGCGATTCGCGACCGGTTCCCGCTTTTACTGTGAACCCGGTCACGCTAGTGTCTGGACCGGACTAGACCACCGACGGTCGACCGCTGTCAAGAACCTTGAGCGGGTCGAAGTCGAAACGAAATCGGCTGCGGGAGCGGACAAATGGACAAGGCAGAGGCGATCATCGCCGGATTGGGCGGCGCGGACAACATCGTGGAGATCGAGCCGTGCATCACCCGGCTGCGCACCGTCGTACGGGACGGCTCGAAGGTGGACGACGCCGCGCTGAAGGCGGCCGGCGCGCACGGCGTGATGAAGGCCGGGACGGTGGTCCAGGTCGTGGTCGGTCCGGAAGCCGACAACATCTGCATGGACATCGAAGACCTGCTTTGATCCGGTGCCGGAAGAGGAGCGCCGGGCGCGGGACGACCCACGCATGAACGCCAAGAATCTGATCGTGTACTCGCCGATGGCGGGCACCGCGATCGCGTTGCGCACCGTCCCCGACCCGGTGTTCGCGGACGCCATGGTCGGTCCGGGCGCCGCGGTCGACCCGCGCCGCGGCGCCGGGGACGGGCTGGTCACCGTCTCGCCGATAGCCGGGACGCTGGTCAAGCTCAAACCGCACGCCTTCGTGGTGGTGGACGAGGGCGGCCGCGGCGTGCTGGTGCACCTCGGCATCGACACGGTGAACCTGGACGGCACCGGATTCGACCTGCTGACCGCCGAGGGCGCGGAGCTGAAGGCGGGCGAGCCGGTGGTGCGCTGGAGCCCGGACGACGTGGCGCGGCAGGGCATGTCCCCGATATGCCCGGTGATCGCGCTGGACGCGGCGCCGGCCGCGGTGGGCCGGTGCGCGACCGGCCCGGTGCAGGCCGGCGGCGAGCTGTTCCACTGGTTCGCCCCGACGGCGCGGTCACGCGGTGCGGCAGACTAGGCCGGCCTCGGCCGCACCGGCGTCGAGTCGAATGGTGCAGCACCGGTTGTCGCGGCACCGATTGTTCAATGGACACCGATAGCGTCGGGCAGGAAGTTCCGGGCGCCACGGGAGCGGCACCAGCCGGGCGGCCGGAGACCAGTCGTCGGATAAGGAGTCACCACATGCCAGAGCGGACCGTCACCGTGGCGTCGAGGGTGGGCCTGCACGCCCGGCCCGCCGCGGTGTTCGTCAAGGCCGCCAGCGCCGCGACCGTACCGGTCACCATCGCGAAGCAGGGCAAGGACCCGGTCAGCGCACGGTCGATCCTGGCCGTGCTCGGCCTGGACGTGCGCCAAGGCGACACGGTCACCATCGCGGCGGACGGGGCGCAGGCCGAGACGGTGCTCGACGAGCTCGCCGACCTGCTCGGCACGGATTACGAGGGCTGATCGTGGCGGGGGAGGCACCGGCCGGGCCGGCGCGCGGGCGGCTGACCGGCCTCGGCGTCGGCTCGGGAGCCGTGGCGGGACCGGCCGCCCTGATGAGCGAGCCGCCCGGCGAGCCCTCCCCCGCGGCGCGCCCGCAGGGCGGGCCGGCCGACGAGGCGCGGCGCGCGCTCGCCGCGCTGGCCGAGGCGGCGGCGGAGCTGAACCGCAGGGCGGCCCGGGCCGGCGGCGAGGCGGCGGAGATCCTCGAGGCGCAGGCGATGATGGCCGAGGACCCGACCGTCGCCGACGCCGTGCGCCTGCGCACCGAGGCGGGCCTGACCGGCGAGCGGGCGATCTACGAGGCCTTCGCCGAATATCGCGCGCTGCTGGCGGAGGCGGGCGAGTATCTGGCCGCCCGGGCGGCCGACCTGGACGACGTGGCGATGCGGGCGATCTGCGCGTGCATGGGCGTCCCGATGCCGGGAGTGCCGGATCCGGGGGTGCCGTTCGTGCTGGTGGCCAGGGACCTGGCCCCGGCCGACACGGCGCTGCTCGACCTGGACCGGGTGCTGGCGGTGGTCACCGAGCAGGGCGGCCCGACCAGCCACACGGCGATCCTGGCCCGGGGCCGCGGCATCCCGGCCGTGGTCGGCGCCGCGGGAGCGCTCGGGATCGCCGAGGGCACGGCAGTCCTCGTAGACGCCGCCGCGGGCACGGTCACCACGCATCCCACGCCGGACGAGCTGGCCGAGCTGGAGCAGCGGTCCGCCGCGCGCGCCGCCGCGGCAGCCGACAAGGGCCCGGGGCGCACCGCCGACGGTGTGCACATCCGGCTCCTGGCGAACATCGGCGGCCCCGGCGACGTCGCGAAGGCCGTGGCGGTCGGAGCCGAGGGCGTGGGCCTGTTCCGCACCGAGTTCCTTTACCTGGACAGCGCGACCCCGCCGACGCTCGAGGCGCAGGCCGCGGTCTACCGCGAGGTGCTGGCGGGCTTCCCGGGCCAGCGGGTCGTGGTGCGCACCCTCGACGCGGGCGCCGACAAGCCGCTGCCGTTCCTGCCGCTCGGCGAGGAGCCGAACCCGGCGCTGGGCGTGCGCGGCCTGCGCGCGTTCACCGGCGAGTTCAAGGATCTGCTGGAGACCCAGCTGCGGGCGCTCGCCGCCGCGAAGGCCGGCCTCGAGGACGACGCGGTGCAGGCCGCCGAGCTGTGGGTGATGGCCCCGATGGTGGCCGACGGCGTCGACGCGGCCTGGTTCGCCGACCTCGCGCACGCGCACGGCCTGCCGGTCGCCGGGGTGATGATCGAGGTCCCCTCGGCCGCGCTGTGCGCCGAGGCGGTGCTGGCCGCCGCCGACTTCGCCTCGCTCGGCACCAACGACCTGACCCAGTACGCGCTGGCCGCCGACCGGATGTCCGGCCCGCTCGGCCCGCTGCAGGATCCGTGGCACCCGGCCGTGCTCAAGCTGGTCGAGCTGACCGGCGCGGCCGGCGCGGCGCTGGGCAAGCCGGTCGGCGTCTGCGGCGAGGCGGCGGCCGACCCGGGCCTGGCCCCGGTCCTCGTCGGACTGGGCGTCAGCTCGCTGTCGATGGCCTCGACCGCGATCCCCGAGGTCCGCGCCGCGCTTTCGCAGCACACGATGGAGCAGTGCCGGGAGCTGGCCGCGCGGGCCCTCGGCGCCGCGCCCCGCCGCACGCTGTAGCCGGGAGTACGTCAGTACCCGCCGAAGCGGTCCGAACCGCTCGGCCGGGCGAACTTTCGATACGACCGGCAGCCTTCGGCGGCCGCGGCTCGTACAGTGCTGGCATGTCGGTCGACATCAAAGCGACGATCCCCGCGCCCATCGCCCTGGACGCGGTGCTCGCGACGGCGCGCGAGACGATGGCCGAGCTGCTGGGGCTGCCGAGCGCGCCGGCCCTGACCGTCTTCGCCGACCGGCGCTACCGGCAGGGGCGGCCCGTCGCCGAGGGCCACCGGCTCGGCGGCGCCGACCTGGCCGCCGCCACGCTCGGCCGGCGCCCGGCCGACCTGGGCTTCTTCGAGATCGAAGTCCCGCTGACCGGCGACCGCACCTGGCTGAACGTGCTCGACTACGCCGACACCGACGAGCCGGACGAGGACTCGTACCCGCTCGAGGCGGTGTTCAGCCCGTACCGCACCTGCGTCGGCGTCGTGACCGCGGCGTCGCTCGCCCTCGCCGTCGCGCTGCGCACCGGCGGCGCCTTCCTCGACGACGAGATCCGGATGCTCGAGCCGGCCGTGTCCGATCCACGCGCCGTGATCGAGCGCACCCGCCTGGAAAACGCGTCCGCGGACGACCTCGCGACGCGCGCCGAACGCTACATGCGCCAGTTCCCCCGCCTGAGCGGCTGGCCCCGATACCCGACCACCGACTGAGCTTTCACCTGGGAGCCGATGCAGACTGCTGCGATCCAGCCAGAACCTCGGCCCACCGGACCCGCACAGCACAGCGCCACCCGCGCGAGACCACCGAACGCGACCACGAATCGCGACAGCGCCCCCGCCCCGGCCAAGAAGCCGGAAGCGGGGGCGCTGAACGCTATGCCTGCACTGCTCTCATCACAGACCACTGTGATCCGGCCCGGACCCCGTTGCACCGGACCAGTCCGGCACAACGGAACCCGCGCCACCCCGCGCAACGCAACCACACTCGCGGGGTCTGGGGGCTCGGCCCCCGGATGAATCAGAAGTCCATGTCTCCGCCGGGCATGCCGCCGCCGCCGGCCGGGGCCGCCGACTTCTCCGGCTTGTCCGCGATGACGACCTCGGTGGTCAGGAACAGGCCCGCGATCGAGGCCGCGTTCTGCAGCGCCGACCGGGTCACCTTCGCCGGGTCGATGATGCCGGCCTTGATCAGGTCGACGTACTCGCCGGTGTCGGCGTTCAGGCCCCAGCCGGGCTCCAGGTTGCGCACCTTCTCCACCACGACGCCGCCCTCGAGGCCGGCGTTGATCGCGATCTGCTTCAGCGGGGCCTCGACGGCCAGCCGGACGATCTGCGCGCCGGTGGCCTCGTCGCCCTCGAGCGAGTCGATCTTCTCGAACGCGGTCTTGGCCGCCTGCAGCAGGGCCACGCCGCCGCCGGCGACGATGCCCTCCTCCACGGCCGCCTTGGCGTTGCGCACCGCGTCCTCGATGCGGTGCTTGCGCTCCTTGAGCTCGACCTCGGTGGCCGCGCCGGCCTTGATCACCGCGACGCCGCCGGCCAGCTTGGCCAGCCGCTCCTGCAGCTTCTCCCGGTCGTAGTCCGAGTCGGACTTCTCGATCTCGGCCCGGATCTGGCTCTTGCGGCCCTCGATCGCGTCCGCGTCGCCGGAGCCGTCCACGACGGTGGTCTCGTCCTTGGTGATGACCACCTTGCGGGCGCGGCCGAGCAGGTCGAGGCCGATCGAGTCGAGCTTGAGGCCGACCTCCTCGGAGACGACCTGGCCGCCGGTCAGGATGGCGATGTCGCCGAGCATGGCCTTGCGCCGGTCGCCGAAGCCGGGCGCCTTGACCGCGACCGACTTGAAGGTGCCGCGGATCTTGTTGACCACCAGGGTGGCCAGCGCCTCGCCGTCCACGTCCTCGGCGATGATCAGCAGCGGCTTGCCGGACTGCATGACCTTCTCCAGGATCGGCAGCAGGTCCTTGACCGCGGAGATCTTGGAGTTGACGATCAGGATGTACGGGTCCTCGAGGACCGCCTCCATCCGCTCCATGTCGGTGGCGAAGTACATCGACAGGTAGCCCTTGTCGAAGCGCATGCCCTCGGTGAGCTCGAGCTCAAGGCCGAAGGTGTTGCTCTCCTCGACGGTGATGACGCCTTCCTTGCCGGCCTTGTCCATGGCCTCGGCGATCATCTCGCCGATCGCCGGGTCGGCGGCCGAGATCGAGGCGGTCGAGGCGATCTGCTCGCGCGTCTCCACCTCCTTGGCCAGCGCGGAGAGCTGCTCGCTGATCCGCTCCACGGCGGTCTCGATGCCGCGCTTGAGGCCCATCGGGTTCGCGCCCGCGGCCACGTTGCGCAGGCCCTCCCGGACCAGCGCCTGCGCCAGCACGGTGGCGGTGGTGGTGCCGTCGCCGGCGACGTCGTCGGTCTTCTTGGCGACCTCCTTGACCAGCTCGGCCCCGATCTTCTCGTACGGGTCCTCGAGCTCGATCTCCTTGGCGATCGACACGCCGTCATTGGTGATGGTGGGCGCGCCCCACTTCTTTTCCAGCACCACGTTGCGGCCCTTGGGGCCGAGCGTCACCTTCACGGCGTCCGCAAGCTGGTTCATGCCGCGCTCGAGGCCGCGCCGGGCCTCTTCGTCGAACGCGATAGTCTTGGCCATTGCTCATGTCCTCCCGGCGATCCCCGCCGGCGTTCGTGCGGGGAACTGTCCACGTGCCCCACGGGCGCCCGCGACGGCCGGTGCGCTCGCGCACCTCACCAGTGGAAGCTCTTCGGTAGCACTCTCGGCCCGAGAGTGCCAGCACCCATGATTAGCACTCGACCCCCTCGAGTGCAAGCCGCGCGCGCAGCAGCGCCCCCCGCGCCCGCCCGATACGCGCCGAAGGCCGTCTGCGCGGCCCCGCTCGCCCGCCATTCCCGCGCAATAAACAACGCGATCCGACACGCCCGGACACCATTCCCCGCAACGGCCGGGCGCCGCATCCCGGAAGGGGGTGCGGCGCCCGGCCGTGCAACCTCGAATTACCTGTCCATTACCAGTTCAGGAACCCTGCTAATTACACGGGCTCCCGCGTCGGATTGTTCTACAAAGCGCGAACCATGTCCGCCTGGGGGCCTTTCTGGCCCTGCGAGATCTCGAACTCGACCCGCTGTCCTTCCTCGAGCGTACGGTACCCGTCCATCTGGATAGCGCTGTAGTGGACGAACACGTCCGCACCACCGTCGACCGCGATGAAGCCGTAGCCCTTCTCCGCGTTGAACCACTTGACGGTGCCCTGAGCCATGCTTACTCCCTGTTGCCGCCCTGCTCGGTCCCGCACAGCACGGAACCGGGGTCGTACGTCCCCCGCCCCTTGTTCTCAACAGGGTCGGTGATGACTGCTCTTCGTTCCGCTCGGTCGAGCCTCGCTGAACTGTGCGACCGGCGCCGAGAGTATCCTTTACGGCCGGGTGGGCAACAGGCTCTGAGGCAAATCCGTGCGTGGTACGGACCGCCGAAAAATGGGGACGAAACGGGTTACGGCAGGACGAAATTCCGGCATCGCCGCGAAACTGTAATCGGACGGTTACTGATCATCTCACCGTGTGGACCACTGCTTCCGGGCATGTCGGCCGGGAGATCCGGGGGTTGACGCCGGGTTGACGACACGTTGACAGTGCCCTGTCATGGCGGGCCGGGCGGCGGGCGGGGCCCCGCCCGCCTTCGCCGACCCGGCCCCCGCCCGCCCGCCCGATCCTCGCTAGCAGCCGCCGGCGAC
>DASYAE010000049.1:0-2174 GCA_036501535.1 Actinocrinis sp.
CCGGGCTGGGACAGGATGATCTCAGCGTCCGGGTGCCGGCCAAAATGCTCCTTCACCTGCTCTTCCAGGATCTTGACCTGCTCGTTCAGTGCCGTGATGACCGCGATCAGCGACCGGACGGTGGTGGCGCAGGCGGCCGTCAGGACGGCCGGCTGGGCAAGCTGCTCGCTGCGCAGCGCGGCGAGGACCGCGGTGGCCTTGTCCGGGATGTTCCGGCGGCGGGCCCGCTTCATCGCCGCGCTGACCTGGGCGCGGGTGAGCTTCCGCCCTCGTTTCGGGTCGGGGGCCTTGCCGAGCAGCTCGAGCGTGTCGGTGGCGTCGAGGTCGTCGAAGGCGTCCAGCGCGGCGGGGTAGTACTCGCGCAGCTGGTGCCGCAGCCGCTGCACCTCGCGGGTCCGCTCCCAGATCATCGTCTTGTGGGTGCGCGCGAGGACCTTGGTGCCCTCGGCCTCCGGGGAGTCCCCGGCGGCCTCGCGGAGCTGGTGGGAGTCGGTGCGGACCAGGTCGGCGAGCATGTGCGCGTCGCCGGCGTCGCTCTTCGCACCGGACACCCCGTGCCGGTCCCGGTAGCGGGAGGACAGCAGCGGGTTCACCGGGTAGACCCGGTAGCCGGCCGCGAGCAGCGCCGTGACCCACGGGCCGCGGCCGGTCTCGATCCCGATCAGCACCTCCGAGTCGTCGGCGCCCTCGCCCAGGAAGCCGCCGGTCAGGGCGTGCAGCTGGGACATCCCGGCCGCGCCCTCCGGCAGGCGCCGCCTGGCCAGCACGTTCCCCGCCTCGTCCATCACCTCGACGTCGTGATGGTCCTCGGCCCAGTCATCGCCCGCGAACAGCCGCACCCGAACTCCCGTCAACTCTGCCGAAAAATATCAGCAGCCAGCGGGAGAACCATCTGCACCCTAATAAAGACAGTGCTCACGCCATCGGCGGGCACGACATCCCAGCAGCGATCAACTCTCCCGGCAGCCGGCAGGGGCACGGTCTTTCAGCAGGACTCAAGGTCCGGGGAGAGAAAGTGCTCACCTGCCGGCGGCCACCACACTCCGAGTCTGCCGTATGGCGGACCCGACAACTCTTATTAGGGATGGATGATGCCCGAGATCCTGCTCCTGGCCGAGCATGACGGCGCCACGGTCAAGAAGGTGACGACCGAGCTGCTCACCCTGGCCCGCGGCCTCGGCGAGCCCGCGGTCGTGTGGGCCGGCCACGGCGCGGCGGACGCGGTCGGCCGCCTCGCGGAGTTCGGCGCTACCAAGGTGTACGTCGCCGCCAGCGCCCATTTCGACGACTACGTGGTCGCGCCCAAGGCCGAGCTGCTCGCCAGGCTCGCCGCGGACAAGCACCCGGGTGCCGTGCTCGTCGCGGCCACCCAGGACGGCCGCGAGGTCGCCGGCCGGCTGGCCGTGAAGACCGGCTGGGGGGTGCTCACCGACGTCACCGGCCTGTCCGCCGACCTGACCGCCGAGCAGCAGATCTTCGGCGGCGCGATCACGGTGCGGTCGAGGGCGCGCGCCGGGGTACCGATCATCGCCGTGCGGCCCAACGCGGTCGCCGCCGAGCCGGCCCCGACTCCTGGGGAAGCGGCCATCGAGGAAGTCGAGCTGACCGTCTCCGACGACGCCAGGGCCGCGCGGGTCACCGAGCGGGTGCACGAGGAGCGCGGGTCACGACCCGACCTGACCGAGGCCGCGGTCGTCGTCTCCGGCGGCCGCGGCGTCGGCAGCGGCGAGAACTTCAACCTGATCGAGCACCTGGCGGACGCGCTGCACGGGGCGGTCGGCGCGTCCCGCGCCGCCGTCGACGCCGGCTGGTACCCGCACCAGTTCCAGGTCGGCCAGACTGGCAAGACCGTCTCGCCGCAGCTGTACGTGGCGGTCGGCATCTCCGGCGCGATCCAGCACCGCGCGGGCATGCAGACCGCCAAGACCATCGTGGTCATCAACAAGGACCCCGAGGCCCCGATCTTCGAGCTGGCCGACTACGGCGTCGTCGGCGACCTCTTCGACGTCGTGCCGCAGCTCACCGGCGAGATCAGCCGGCGCGGGCAGGAGGGCTGAGGCATGCGGATCGCATTCGGGGCCAGGCCGGCCAGGGGGCAGCGGCTGTCCGCGGCCGCCGTCGAGTTCGCCGACTACGAGAAGGCCGGCGTCGAGCTGTTCACCGTCGCCGAGCTG
>DASYAE010000050.1:0-5264 GCA_036501535.1 Actinocrinis sp.
CCCGGTGACCACGAAGTTGAGCGCGAGCAGGTTGGGCAGGACGAACCGCTCGACCGGCAGGTGCGCGGTCTCCGGCAGCAGTTCCTTGAAACGCTCGACGGTCAGGGCGTGCGCCAGCCAGCGCCAGCCCTCCTCGGTGCGTGCCCACACCCCGACGTTGGCGTCGCCGCCCTTGTCGCCGCTGCGCGCGCCGGCGACTAGGCCGAGCGGTGCGCGGTGCGTCGGGCCGGGTGGCAGCGGTTCGGGCAGGTCGGTCTCGAGGCCCGGCAGGGTGCCCGGCTCGGACGTCCGCGCCGGGTGCGCGATCACGGTCCTGGTTCCGTCGGGCAGCACGGCGGTATGCGTGACCTGTTTCGCGTCGATGTATGCGGATTCGAAGACGCCGTACGGCGAGGCGTCGCCCGGCGGCGCGGTCAGGTGGAAGCCGGGGTAGCTGGCCAGCGCGAGCTGGACCGCCGCGTCGCTGACCGCGCGTCCGACGGTCTCCCGCTCGCCGTCCTTGACGGCCAGGTGGAGCAGCGCGCTCGCCTCCTGCTCGACCTTCGCGTCGGGCCGGTCGGTCCGGGCCAGCGTCCAGCGGGTCTCGGCCGGCGGGCGCACGGCCAGCGCGTCGCCCATCTGGTCCTGCACGAGCCGGGCCTTCGCCTCGATGTCCAGGCCGGTCAGCACGAACACGACCTCGTTGCGCCAGCCGCCGATCCGGCACAGCCCGGCTTTGAGGGTCGGCGGCGGCGCCTCGCCGCGCACCCCGGAGATCCGCACCCGGTCCGGGCCGGCCTCGTCGAGCCGGACCGTGTCCAGCCGGGCCGTCACGTCAGGGCCCGGATAGCGCGGGCCCGCCGTCTCGTAGAGCAGCTGCGCGGTGACCGTCCCGACGGTGACCGCGCCGCCGGTCCCCGGGTGCTTGGTGATCACGCTGCTGCCGTCGGCGCGGATCTCGGCCAGCGGGAAGCCGGGGCGGCGCAGGTCGTGCTCGCGGAAGAACGCGTAGTTCCCGCCGGTCGCCTGGGCGCCGCACTCGAGCACGTGCCCGGCGACGACCGCCCCGGCCAGCGCGTCCAGGTCGTCCGGGCCCCAGCCGAAGTGCGCCGCGGCCGGCCCGGCGGCCAGCGCGGCGTCGGTCACCCGGCCGGTCACCACCACGTCGGCGCCGGCCCGCAGGCACGCCGCGATGCCGAAGGCGCCCAGGTATGCGTTCGCCGCGAGCAGCCCCGGCCGCTTCTCGGCGATCCCGTACGCCGTGAAGTCGCCGTCGGCCCCGTCGGCGAGCAGGTCGTCCCCCTCGACGTGAGCGATCTTCGCCTCGAGGCCGAGGCGCTCGGCCAGCGCCCGCAGCTGTTGCGCGAGCCCGGCCGGATTCAGTCCGCCGGCGTTGGCGACGATCTTCACCCGGCGCTCGAGCGCGGTGCCGAGGCACTGCTCGAGCTGGCGCGGGAAGGTCTTGGCGTAGCCGAGCGCCGGGTCCTTGAGCCGGTCGCGGGCCAGCACCAGCATGGTCAGCTCGGCCAGGTAGTCGCCGGTCAGCACGTCGAGCGGGCCGCCCTCGAGCATCTCGCGCACGGCGGCCGACCGGTCGCCGTAGAAGCCGGAGGCGTTGCCGATGCGCAGCGGTTCCACGATCACGGTCCTTCCGCCGTCCGGTCTGCCCGCGGCGGGCCCGGTCCGCCCGGACCCTGCGCCGCCTGCCCGCGCACAGGAGTCTGGCATCCCGGCCCGGGGAAAACAAGCGCGAGTGATTGTTTCTGCCCGCGTCCCTCGGCGCAGCGCGCTGACGGCGGGCGGCTATACGAGGCCTGCGACGGTCAGAGCGCGTTCCCGCGCAGCGGGCGGAAGGCGTCGCGCAGGGCGCGCACGAACAGATCGGGCTCGGCCGCGGCCGGGAAGTGGCCGCCGCGGTCGTACTCCTCCCAGCCGGCCACGGTCAGGAAGCGTTCTGCGACGTCGCGCGGCGGCTTCGGGAACGGCACGATCTCCCCGCCGAAGACGCTCACGACGGCGGGCACCGGTGACGGGTCGTCGGCCGGCAGGGAGGCGGTCGGGTCGTGCCGGTATCTCCAGTACGGCAGCATCGACGAGGCGATCGTGCCGGTGGCCCAGTAGACGGTCAGCGTGGCCAGCAGCAGGTCGCGCGGGAAGGCCGGCTGCCCGTCGGCCGTGCGGCTGCTCCAGGCCACCGCCTTCTCGCCGATCCACGCCGCGAGCCCCGCGGGCGAGTCGTTCAGCGCGGCGCCGAGGGTGTTCGGCTTCGTCGCGTGCTGGTGGGCGTAAGCGCCCTCCTCGGCCGACCACGCCTCGACCTCGCCCGCGTACGCCTGCTCGAGCGCGTTCCAGGGCTGCGGCGGCAGGGGGAAGCCGGGCGTCGCGAGATGGATGCCGGCCACCGAGTCCGGCTGCGCGCGGGCCATCTGGGCGACGACTCCGGCACCGAGGTCGCTGCCGTGTGCGGCGTACCTCGAGTGGCCGAGCGCGCGCATGAGCTGATGCCACATCTGGCCGACTTCAGCGGCGCTGTAGCCGCCGGCCGGCGTGGGCCCCGAGAAGCCGAAGCCGGGCAGCGCCGGAGCCACCACAGTGAACGCGTCGGCCGGATCGCCGCCGTGCGCCCCAGGATCGGTCAGCGGGGGCAGCACGTCGAGGTACTCGCAGAACGAACTCGGCCAGCCGTTCGCGAGCAGGAGCGGCACCGGTGGCGCGCCGCCGGCCGCGGCGCGGCCCTCGGCGATCAGGACATGGACGCGCTGGTCGCCGATCTCCGCCCGAAGGTGCGTCAGCTCGGCGAACCGCTGCTCCAGGCCGGCGATGTCGAACTTCTCCCAGTCCGCCAGCACGCCGGCGAGCCAGGACTGCGCCACCCCGCGCGACCAGTCGTCGTCCGGCGGCGCGGGCGGCCGGGTGCGCCGCAGCCGCTCGCGCAGATCGTCGGCGGCGTCCGGAGCGAAGCCCACGGTCATCGGTTCGAGCGTCACGTCGGGGGCGGAAGGCATGATGAGCGGCTCCAAGCGTCGCTTCGGGCGGTTGCCGGGGCTCTCATCCTCCCCCGGGTTCGCGCGCGCCGCGGGGGAGGCTGCGCTCCAGGCGGCGCATGACGTCCTGTCAGCCCACGTCAATCCAGGTGTGCCCGCATTCGGGGGATGCCGGCGGCTGGGCCGAACGGCCGAACAGTGGGGACTGACGGCCGGCTTCGGGGCGCGCCGCCCGGCACAGGTCAGGCCGCTGACTCCAGGCCCGGCCGGCACCCGATCGGCCGATCCGGCCGGCGGCCCCGAGATCCCGGCGACCTGCTTGGCCGCGCCGGGTCCGGGTAGCAGTGCCGCCATGAGCGCGCTTTTCGATTCGGCGATGCAGAGCCTGCCGGCCCCGGCCGCCCGCGCGTACCGGTTGCTCGGCCTCCATCCGGGGCCCGACTTCTGCGCGGACGCCGCCACGGCGCTGCTCGGCGTCCCGGCCGCGCGGGCCGGAGAGCTGCTCGACGAACTCGTCGAATCCTGCCTGCTGGGCCAGGACGACGAGGGCCGGTACCGCTTCCACGACCTGATCAAGCTGCACGCCCGCAACCGCGCCGAGCGCGACGAGCCGCCCGAGGCCCGCGTCGCCGCGATCGAGCGGATGCTGATCTGGTATCTGGCACAGGCCTACCGGGCCGACTGGATCGCCATCGGCCCCCGGCTGCGGGTCGGCGGCCCGCCCTTCGACACACCCGACGCGGCAGAGTGCTCGGACGTCGTCGAGGCCGGACCCGACCTGCGCGACGACGTCGAGGCGCTGGACTGGCTGGACCGCGAGCGCGGCAATCTGCTGGCCGCGCAGGCACTTGCGGCCGAACAGGGACTCGACACACTCGCCTGGCGGATGTGCGAGCCGCTGTGGGTCCTGTTCCTCAGCCGCAGGTATTACGCCGATTGGGTAAGTTCCCAGAGCGTCGCCCGCGATGCCGCGCAGCGCAGCGGCGAAGCGGTCGGCCAGGCGCAGGCGCGCCGGCAGCTGGCGGCGGCGCTGCTCGACCTCGACCGGCCGCACGAGGCGGAGGCGGAGCTGGCCTGCGCGCTCGAGCTGGCCGTCCGCTCGGACCACGAGCGGCTGCACGCCGCGGTGCTCGGCGCGATCGGCGAGTTCCGGCTGGCCCGCGACGAGCTGCCGGGCGCGATGTCCGCTTTCGAACAGTCCCGGGCGATCAGCCTGCGGCTGGGCGACACCCGCGGCGTGCTGTTGCAGGACACGATGATCGGCCGGGTCATGCTGCGCGAGAGCCGGCACGGCGAGGCGTACGCGCTGCTGTGCCGGGTGCTCCCTGGCATGGCGGCCTTTGACGAGCGCAACCAGGCGCGGGTGCGGGTCAGCCTGGCCCGGGCCGCCGCGGCACTGGGCCGGCCCGGCGAGGCGGCGGCGCTGTTCGAGCAGGCCGCCGAGCTGTACCGGCGGCGCGGCGAGGCGATCGGGGAGATCGCCGCGCTGGAAGGCCTCGCGGACGTCGCGGCCGCTGCGGGGCGGCCCGAGGAGCAGCGCTCTTATCTCGAGGCGATCGTCGAGCGCTACGAGGCCGGGTCCGCGGGGGAGCGCGCCGAGCCGTACCGGCGGCGGCTCGCCCGGCTCAGCTGCTGACGGTGCTGTGTCTGTGCTGCTGACTGTGCTGCTGGCGGTGACCGCGGTCTCCGGGCTCTGATCGCCGCGCCGGATTCGGGCGTGCGCTGAGCTGCGGGCTGCTGCGCACGGGATGTTGCGTACTGGCTACCGGTTCTTACTGCCCACTTGCGAAGGCGCCGCGCAGCGGTGCGCTTGTCGTGGACTGTACCTGTCTGCTGCTGCCTCGGGAGCCTTGGCCAGGACGGTGCGCGACGGTCGAGATGGTAAGTATTTGCGCGATCAGTTGCACTATTTTCGCAAAGTCATTGCTCTATTGCGGACATGTGTCGTGCGGTCTACGCTCCGCTCAACATCAGCTGTCTGCACTCCATGCGCTCGTCCGCCGATGGCTGCCCTGATGTGTGTTCCACAAAAGGAGAGCGGTTATGGGAGTGACGCGCAGGACCCTGCTGGCCTCGGCCGCGGGTCTTCCGCTGGCCGGGAGCGTGGCCGGAGCGATCGTGGGCGCGACGCCGGCGGCTGCGGCGGTCCGTCCGGCGGCCAGTGCGCCGGGTGATGTGGTCGGTAAGGTCACGGTGGGGTATCAGGGGTGGTTTGCGTGTATCGGTGATGGGGCGCCGATTGATGCGTGGTGGCATTGGAGCAATAACGAGGCGCAGGCTCCGTCGCCGGGCAACAACAAC
>DASYAE010000051.1:0-6264 GCA_036501535.1 Actinocrinis sp.
CGGGCTACCGGCTGGGGGCCACGCCGGGCGAGGTCGACAGCGGCAGGCTCGGGGAACTCGTGCGGGCCGCCGCGGCCGTGCTCGACCGGGACGCGGCCGCCGCCGAGGGGCTGGCGCGGGAGGCCCTGGAGATGGCGGCCGGCCTGTCCGGGGTCGCCGACGGGGACGAGGGCCCGCTCGCGGAGGTCCGCCGTGCCGCCGCCGCGGATGCGGCCACCGCGCGGGTGATCCTGGCGCGGGCATCCAGCCGGGCGGGCGCGCACGCGGCCGCGCTGCCGGTCCTCGAGGTGGCGCATGCGCAGTCGCCGCAGGACGAGCCGATGCTCGCGGACCTGCTGCGCAGCGAGGCCGCCGTAAGCGGCGCAGCGACAGCGCTCGAGCGTTTCGAGCGTTACCGCCGGGACCTGCGCGAGCGGCTCGGCGCGGATCCCGGTGAGCTGCTGCAGCGCACGCACCGCAGCCTGCTCGCGCTTGACCGCCCGGTTCGCCGGGGGGTGCGCTACGACGCGACCGAGCTGATCGGCCGGGACGTTGACCTGGCGCGGCTGCGGGCCTTGATGGCCAGTGCGCGGGTGGTGTCCATCGTCGGCGCCGGCGGGCTGGGCAAGACGCGGCTGGCGCACGCGCTCGCCCGGGACGCGACGCAGCCGGTTGTCCACTTCGTCGAGCTGGCCGGCGTCACCGCGGCCGAGGATGTCGCGGTCGAAGTCGGGTCCGTCCTCGGCGTCCGCGACTCGGTCAGCGGCCGCCGGGCCCTGACCGCCGAGCAGCGGGCCGACATCAGGGCGCGGATCGCACAGCGGCTCGCGCAGTCCCCGAGCCTGCTCGTCCTGGATAACTGCGAGCACCTGATCGGGGCGGCCGCGGAGCTCACCGCCTTCCTGATCTCGGCGGCGCCCGACCTGTGCGTGCTCACGACCAGCCGCGCTCCGCTCGCTATCGCCGCTGAGCGCGTCTACCTGCTCGGCGAGCTGGAGACGGGCGACGCGGCGCAGCTGTTCCGCGAGCGGGCGGCCGCCGCGCGGCCGAGCGTCCGTCTCACCGAGCCGACCGTGGCCAGCATCGTCCGCCGGCTTGACGGCCTGCCGCTGGCGATCGAGCTCGCCGCGGCCCGGGTGCGCGCTATGTCCGTCGAGGAGATCGACCGTCGGCTCGAGGACCGGTTCGCGCTGCTGCGCGGCGGCGATCGCAGTGCTCCCGATCGGCACCAGACCCTGCTCGCGGTCATCGAGTGGTCCTGGAACCTGCTGGACGCCGACGAGCAGCGCGCGCTGCGGCGGCTGGCACTGTTCCATGACGGTTTCACGCTCGAGGCGGCCGAGACTGTACTCGGCACCGGTGCCTTCGACGCGGTCCGCGGCCTCGTCGACCAGTCGCTGCTAAGCGTCGCAGAAGCCCCGGCCGGGATCCGCTACCGGATGCTGGAGACGGTACGCGAGTTCGGCCGGATGCAGCTCGCGGCCGCCGGCGAGGACGCCAGCGCCCGCGCCGCCCAGCGCAGCTGGGCCGTCGGGTACGCGTCCGCCCATCAGGCGGCCCTGACGGGCGCCGGCCAGTTCGGGGCGATCGACGCCCTCAGCGCCGAGGAGACCAACCTGGCCGACGAACTGCGCGGCGCGATCGCCGACGGGGACCGCGACTCTCTCGTGCAGCTGCTAGCCGCGCTCGGGCTGCTCTGGACGATGCGCGGCGAGCACCTCCGGCTGGTCGTCCTGGCCCGGGCGGTCGCCGAGGCGATCCGCGGCTGGCTGCCCCCGCCGGACCTGGCAAACGCCGCCCGGGCTGCGGTCGCGATCACCTTGAACAACTCGATGATGATCGGCGGCGGCGAGGCTGACGGCGCGATGATGGCCCTGCTGCGCCTGCTCGGCCTCGATCCGGGCGGCAACGTGTACCTCTCGGGCCTGGTCCGGGTGCTGCTCGCCTACGGCTCGGCCGGCAACGGCAGCTTTCCGCACCGGTTGGCGGCCGACGCCGCCGACTGGGCCGGCACCCCCGGGTTTCCCGAGCGGCTCGCGGCTTTGGCCGCCGACCCCGACCGGCACACAGCGGCCGCCGCCAGCCAGTGGCTCGGTCACGAGCGCGAGAACGCCGGCGATCCAGTCGGCGCGATCGAGGCCGCCCAGCGCGTACTGGCCCTCGTCCGAGACGAGGACGGCCCGTGGTCTCGCGCGATGCCGCATGGGCTGCTGGCCGAGCTGACCATGCACATCGGTGACTACGCGGCGGCGGTCGAGCATGCCCTGACCGCCCTGCCGGTGATGCAGCGGATCGGTGCCAGTGATGACGAGCTGCAGCTGCGCACCCTGCTGGTGTTCTGCGCGATCGGCGAGGGGCGGCTCGCGGACGCGGCGGACGAGCTCGGCCGGGTGGACCAGATCGGTCCGAGCGCGACGGCGTTCGGGTGGGCCGCCTTCAGGCAGGTGGGCCGCGCCGAACTGGCGCTCGCCTCCGGCGACCTCGGTGCCGGGCTGGAGAGTTACCGGGACTCCGCGGTCCGGATGCGTGAGGTTCGGCTGCCAGGATTCACCCGCACCGGGATGGAACCGTGGGTGCTGTTCGGTGAGGCGATGGCGCTGAGTGCGCATGCCCGCTACGCGGCAGGCGACGACGTCGCGCACGGGGAGGCGCTGTTCCGCACCTGCCGTACCGGTGCGTTGCGGGTGTTGACCACCGATAACCCGCACCTCGACTACCCGGCCTCGGGGCTGGTGCTGTTCGCCCTGGGGGCGTGGAGCCTGCTGCGCCGGGTCGGGCCGGCCGAGGATGCGCTGCGGCTGCTCGCCCTGGCCGACCGGTTCGCCTATAACCGCATGATTCCCACGATGCGATGGGAGCGGATCACGCCCGCGGCCGAGGAAGCCGCGCCTGGCCTGCTCGCCCGGCTGCAGGCCGAGTACCGGGACTGCCCGCAGCCGGGCCTGCTGACGCAGGCCCGGCTGGCGGTGGAGCGGCTTCCCGGCTGATGGCGGCGGGCGCTAAATGTGCCGTCGGTAGCTCCGCACCGAGAGCGGCGCGAAGACCGCGATCACGACCAGGCCCGCAAGCAGCGTCCAGCCGGCCTCGCTGTTGACGACGCCCTGATTGGCCAGGCCGCGCGTGGCGGACACCAGGTGCGAGACCGGGTTGATCTTCACGAAGGCCGCCAGCCAGCCTGGCAGGGAGGTAACCGGCACGAACGCGTTGGACAGGAAGGTAAGCGGGAACAAGATCATCATCGACATTCCCTGCACGGCCCGGGCGCTGCGGGCGATGGTGCCGATCCAGGTGAAGATCCAGGCCAGCGCCCAGCCGGTGAAGATCGCGAGTACGATCGCGCCGAGCACGCCCAGGACGCCCCCGCCGGGACGGTAACCGATGATCACGCCGGTGACGAACGTCAGGCCGGCCGCGATCAGGTAGCGCACCAGGTCCGCGACCATCGGGCCGGCCAGCGGGGCGATCCGGGACATCGGCATCGCCTTGAACCGGTCGAAGACGCCCTTCTCCATGTCCTCGCGCAGGTTGACGCCGGCGGACATGCAGGTGGTCAGGACGGTCTGGGCGACGATACCGGGGATCAGCAGCGGCAGGTAGCTGTGCACGTTGCCGGAGATCGCGCCGCCGAACAGGTAGGCGAACATGGCCGTGAACAGCAGCGGCTGGATGGTGACGTCGAAGAACTGCTCCATGTTGCGGCGCATCTTCTTCAGCGCACGCCAGGCCATGACCAGGGTCTGGCTGACCGTCTCGGTGATCGTGGTGCGCGGGCGGGTGCGGGCCACTACGGCGGCCGGGTCGATGGCGTGCCTTGCTGCGGTGCCGGCGGGGGCCGGGCTCGCGGTGATGGTAGTCACTGGACCTCCAGAACTTTGTCGTCGTCGGCGCCGTGGCCGGTGATGGCGAAGAAGACCTCGTCGAGGGTCGGCCTGTCCACGCTCACCGAGGTGATCGCCACCCCCGACTGACGGAACCCGATCAGCACGTCGGCGGCCCGGTCGGCGTGGCCGAGGGGCACGTTCATGCGTCCCGACTCCGGGGTCAGGACGGGCTCCGCGCCCGCGATCTTCCGGACGATCTGCCTGGCGAGTTCCTGATCGGAACCCTCGGCTAGCTGCACTTGCAGCGTCGAGTTGCCGACCGAGGCTTTCAGCTCGTCGGGGGTGCCCTCGGCGACCTTGCGGCCCCGGTCGATCACCGCGATCCGCCCGGCGAGCTGATCCGCCTCGTCCAGGTACTGGGTGGTGAGCAGGACCGTGCAGCCCTCGGTGACCAGGCCGCGGATGGTGTCCCACATCTGCCCGCGGGTACGCGGGTCAAGGCCCGTGGTCGGCTCGTCCAGGAAGATCAGCGGCGGCCGGGTGATCAGGCTCGCGGCGAGGTCCAGGCGGCGGCGCATCCCGCCGGAGAACTGCGCGATCGGCCGGTCGGCCGCTTCGTCCAGGCCGAACTGCGCCAGCAGCCGCTTGGCCGAGGCGCGGGCGTCGGCCGACCGCAGGCCCTGCAGCCGGCCGAACATCCACAGGTTCTCGGTGGCGGTCAGGTCCTCGTCCACCGACGCGTACTGGCCGGTGATGCCGATCAGCTGGCGGATGCGGTGCGGTTCGCGGGTCACGTCCACGCCGAAGATCCGGGCCTGCCCGGCGTCGATCGGCAGCAGGGTGGCAAGCATCCGCAGGGCCGTGGTCTTGCCCGCGCCGTTGGGGCCGAGGACGCCGAAGATCTCGCCCTGGCCTACCTGAAGATCGATTCCGTCGACCGCGCGGAGCTGGCCGAAGGTCTTGACCAGGCCGGCGGCTTCTACGGCTGCTGTAGCTGTCATGCCGAGAACGCTAAGTGGCCGCGGCTTCACCACGGCTACACGGCGGTATCACCGACGGCGGACCGGGAAGGCGCCTGTTACCCGCGGCGCGCTATCGTGTCCGGGCCGGTGCTGGCAGGGGGACTGGGAGTTTCCGTGCGGTCAGGCCGGCTTCGATGGCCGCGACCACCGACTCGGCTACTTTGACCCTGGCCCACCGCTTGTCCTCGGCCTCGACCAGCACCCACGGTGCGGCTGGGTGATCGGTGCGGTCCAGCATCTCTTCCACGGCCGCCTTGTACTGCGGCCGCTTGTCGCGGTTCCGCCAGTCTTCCGCCGTCAGCTTCCAGGTCTTCAGCGGGTCGCGCTGGCGTGCCTTGAACCGCCTGAGCTGTTCCGCGGACGACAGGTGCAGCCAGAACTTGATCACGATCATGCCTTCGTCGGCCAGCGTCTGCTCGAACTCGACGATCTCCCGGTAGGCGCGCCGCCACTGCTCCTCGGTGGCGAAACCTTCGACTCGCTCGACCAGGACGCGGCCGTACCAGGACCGGTCCAGCACCGCCATGCCGCCCCAGCCGGGCAGCGCGGGCCAGAACCGCCACAGGAAGTGATGCCGTTTCTCGTTGTAGCTGGGCGCGCCGAACTGGGCGACCCGGACGTGCCGCGGGTCCAGCGCCGCGACGAGCCGCTTGATCGCACCGCCCTTGCCGGAGGCGTCCCATCCCTCGAAGACCACGCAGACCGGCGGCCCGAGCTGCGGATGGTCCCCGATCAGGCCGCCCAGCACCAGCCGCAGCTGCAGCAGTCGTTCCTGAGCCGCGGCCAGGCGAGCCGCTTCGGTGTCCGGGGTGAGCTTCAGGCTGAGGTCCAGCCCGGCGAGCCGGCCGCCCTTGTCCGCCATGCGCTGCACCTCCGCATCCTCGACCCGCCCGGGATGAATCCCCCACCGACTTACCCGGATTCGGGTTCGGTATAAACAGCGGGAAGGCGCCGGGCTCCCGGCCTCCTCGCTCGGCCGGGCAGAGCCCGGCGTCGGCGCCGGCGCGGTCAGGCGGATCATCGCAGCCGCGCCTAGAAAGGCGCGCTGGCATCATCAGCATCGCGATCCGGGCATCCAAGCTCCGCCAGAAAGCTATGAAATCCTGGTTCCAGTGCGTTCCAGCGCACCGAAAGCCCGGTTTCATAGCGTCTGGCCCGAGGCATGCTGTCCGCCGCGCCGTACCGTGGCCGCCCGGTCCCGCAGGCCCCGGCCCGGCCGGCGTCACCGGCGAAGCGGCCCGGTTAGGGTGGATCATGCCGGCTTTCGCGTCCTATGACGGAACTGAGATTGGCTACCGCGTCCTCGGCGACGGGCCGCCGCTGGTGTGCCTGCCGGGCGGCCCCGGCCGGGCGGCCGGGTACCTGGGGGACCTCGGCGGCGTCAGCGCCTCACGTCAGCTGGTCCTCCTCGACCCCCGCGGCGTCGGGTCGTCCGCTGACCC
>DASYAE010000052.1:0-6076 GCA_036501535.1 Actinocrinis sp.
GGCAGCAAGCCGGGGCGCAGGACGACGGCCGGACTGCAGTACGAACGCTGACTTACCCAGCCGCTCCCGCCACGGCGCAGCCGACGACCACGCCGGATGCACGGCGAAGAACCGGGACCAGACGGCAGGACCGGCAGAAGCCTGAGGACTGTGCTGCTGACGACTGTGCACCCGACGGTTTGGATCGGCGCCCGCGTCGACGTCCGCACCCCCTTCGTGCGCTGCGATGGTCAGCGACGCGGGGACCGGCTCCCACCACCGCTCGAACCGCAGCAGCCGGGAGTACAGCTCCCGCGGCGCCCCCTCGCGCCGCACCGCCGGCGGCCCGTAGATCATGCGCGCCGGGGCCGGCTGGTCGGCCGCCTGCCAGCGCGTGTCCTGCGAGAGGCGTAGCCGGTCGGTCCGATTCGGCAGTGCCGCGTGCGAGGTGAGGCAGTGGAAGAGCAGCACGTCGCCGACCTCGAAGTCGGCGGTGGCCCAGTCCGGCTGATCCGGCCGGTCCGGCGACAGCGTCCGGGGCAGCAGCGGCGGGCCGAGATGACTGCCGGGGAGCACGGCGAGTCCGCCGAGCCGCACCGGGACCGGCATCAGTGGGACCCAGGTGGTCAGCATGTCGCACACCCGCGAGCCGATGAAGTCCTGATGGACGAAGCGGCCACGCGCGACGCCCGCGCCCTCCTCGGGATAAATCGCTCGCAGCACCTTGACCGGATACGAGAACGCATCCGCGCCGAGCACGCCGCGCACCGTGCCGCGAAGCTGCGGCAGGTACGGGATCCGGTTGAACGGCCTGGTCGCAGAGGCCGCGAGGAACCCGCGATCGCGCAGAGCGTCGGCCACGTTGACCGCGCGCGGCGGCGTCGAGGGCCTGCCGGTCGCGTCGGTCCAGCCGTCGTCCGCCAGCGCCGAGGCCACCGCGGCGCCGGCCTGAACCACCGGCCCGGCGGGCAGCAGGCCGCGGAAGAATAAATAGCCGTACACACTCAGGCGTGCCCGCAGCGACTCCGGGTCGCCGGCCAGCGCACCGGAGTCGATCAACTCCTTCACTCGTCCAGCGTACGTCGCGCGCTGTATAGAGAGCGTCAGTGCCGATTCAGCGCCGAGCCCTCCGCCGCGTCCACAGCGTGGCCGGGTACGCCGCGATTCGCCCGCTCCTCGCCATTTTCTTCCACCAAATTCGAACACGGCATTGACCGTCTCCGTGCCCTGCGCCGACCCTTCATCCCAGGACCCCGGCTCCGGCCCGCCCGAGCTGTCTCGGGCGGTCGCGTTTGCAACGTGCCAATGAGCCGGAGTCCGCATCCCCGCCCACGGGAAAGAAGGTCGACACAATGCACCACTTCCGCAATACACGCTCCCTGATTCGGGTGATCGCGGTGGCGTCCGCGGTCGCGCTCGCGGCCGCAGCCGTGCCGGCGGCCGAGGCCTCCGCGGCGCCGGCCGCGCCGAAGTCGCCGTACACGGCGGTCACGTCCCCGCGCGTCTCGTCCGCCGCCGCGGCCAGGACGCGGGCCGCGGACCTCGCCTACTGGACTCCGCAGCGCCTGCGGAACGCCAGGTCGGGCGGCCTGCTCGCCCCGAAGGGGGAGGCCGCGCAGGCCTCGCACCCCGCCGCCGCGCAGCCCGCGCCCGCGACCGCCGTCCACACGGTCGCGCCGGTCGAGGGCAAGGAGAAGGCGCACAAGGCTTCCGTCAAGGCCTCCGTGTCCGCGGCCGGCGCCGCCGTCTCGCCGGACCTGGGCACCGTCTACGTCACCCCGGCGATCGGCAAGGTCTTCTTCTCGGTCGGCGGCGGCGACTACGCGTGCTCCGCCTCGTCGGTCAACAGCAGCTCGGGGGAGCTGGTGATCACCGCGGGGCACTGCGTCTACTCGGTCGGCGACCAGTCCTGGGTCAGCAACTTCGTCTACATCCCGGCCTACGCCAACGGGAACGCGCCGTACGGCACCTGGAGCGGGGTGGAGTTCTCGACCTTCTCCGGGTTCATCAGCTCCGGCGACGACACCCTCGACACCGGCTACGTCGCGGTCAGCGGCCCCGGCAACCTGGTCGCCACGGTCGGCGGCATGGGCATCGAGGCGGGCTACAGCTCGTTCTCGGACCCGCTGTTCACCATGGGGTATCCGTCCGGCTCGCCGGAGAACCAGGCCTATTGCTACGCCACGGCCACGATCAACACCTCCGACGGCCTGGTCTTCATGCCGTGCTCGCAGGGTCCCGGCGCCAGCGGGAGCCCCATCCTGGACAACTACGACACCACGTCGGGGCTCGGCACCCTCGCCAGCGACCTGACCCTGATCTGGAGCTACTCCGATGGGTCTACGGCGAATTCCGGGCCCGTCTTCGGTGACGCGCAGTGGAACGAATACCTGTCGATGGGCAGCGTGACCGTCTAGCCCTTGAGCCCTACACGTCCCCCTGGCTGGGCGAATGCCGCCGAGCCGGGGGGCCTTCACGTTTGGGCGGGGCCGGTCGGGGTCACCTGTGTGGCTCCCATCAACTTGATTGATTCAAGAAAATGCGGAAAGATCGCGCAAGTGCGTGCGACGACGGATTTCGAACACATGTTGCGCGGGGCCGCGCTGCGTGTGACGCGTCCGCGGGTGGCCGTGCTGGCCGCGGTGTACGCCAATCCGCACGCCGACACCGATTCGATCATCGGCGTCGTGCGCGAGGATCTGAGCGAGGTCTCGCACCAGGGCGTCTACGACGTGCTGCGTGCGCTGACCGCGGCCGGCCTGATCCGGCGCATCCAGCCGGCCGGCCTGGTGGCCCGCTACGAGTCCCGGGTCGGCGACAACCACCACCACGTCGTCTGCCGCTCGTGCGGCGTCATCGCCGACGCAGACTGCGCTGTGGGCAGCGCGCCCTGTCTGACCGCCTCCGACGACCACGGCTTCGCGATCGACGAGGCCGAGGTCATCTACTGGGGCCTCTGCTCCGACTGCTCCACCGCGACCGCGCCCAGTCCTTGAGCCATTTGAGTCACTGCCCTGAGTGCACCGATCGATCCCTTTCCCGGAAGGAACCACGTGTCCGACACTCCTAACGCCGTTGTTGGCGAGATGAACGACGAGAGCGCAGGCGGTTGCCCGGTCCATGCCGGGCGCCTCAGCCATCCGACCGAGGGCGCGGGCAACCGCGACTGGTGGCCGAACCAGCTCAACCTCAAGATCCTGCGCAAGCACCAGGCCGTGGCCAGCCCGATGGGCGAGGACTTCGACTACGCCGCCGAGTTCGACGGCCTCGACCTCGACGCGCTCGCCCGGGACGTCGACGAGGTGCTGACCACGTCGCAGGACTGGTGGCCGGCCGACTTCGGCAACTACGGGCCGTTCATGATCCGGATGGCGTGGCACAGCGCCGGCACCTACCGCATCGACGACGGCCGCGGGGGCGCGGGCGCCGGCATGCAGCGCTTCGCCCCGCTCAACAGCTGGCCCGACAACGGGAACCTGGACAAGGCGCGCCGGCTTCTGTGGCCGGTGAAGAAGAAGTACGGCCGCCGGCTCTCGTGGGCCGACCTGATGGTCTTCGCCGGCAACCGGGCGCTGGAGACGATGGGCTTCAAGACCTTCGGCTTCGCCGGCGGCCGGGCCGACGTGTGGGAGCCGGACGAGGACGTCTACTGGGGCCCCGAGCGCACCTGGCTCGGCGACGAGCGTTACACCGGGGATCGGCAGCTCGAGAACCCGCTGGCCGCGGTCCAGATGGGGCTCATCTACGTCAACCCGGAGGGGCCGAACGGCACCCCGGACCCGCTCGCGTCGGCGCGGGACATCCGCGAGACCTTCCGGCGCATGGCGATGAACGACGAGGAGACCGTCGCGCTGATCGCCGGCGGCCACACCTTCGGCAAGACGCACGGCGCGGCCGACCCGGACCAGTACGTCGGCCCCGAGCCCGAGGGCGCCCCGCTCGAGCAGCAGGGGCTGGGCTGGAAGAGCACCTTCGGCAGCGGCAAGGGGCGCAACGCGACCACCAGCGGCATCGAGGTGACCTGGACCGGCACGCCCACGCAGTGGGGCAACGACTTCTTCCAGAACCTGTTCGGCTACGAGTGGGAGCTGACCAAGAGCCCGGCCGGGGCGAACCAGTGGAAGCCGAAGGACGGCGCCGGCGCCAACACCGTGCCGGACCCGGAGGACGGCACGCTCAACCGCGCCCCGTCGATGCTGACCACCGACCTCGCGCTGCGGTTCGACCCGGTCTACGAGCCGATCTCGCGCCGCTTCTACGAGCACCCGGACGAGTTCGCCGACGCGTTCGCCCGCGCCTGGTACAAGCTGACGCACCGTGACATGGGCCCGGTCCAGCGCTACCTCGGCCCGCTGGTCCCGCAGGAGACGCTGATCTGGCAGGACCCGATCCCCGCGGTGACCCACCCGCTGGTCGACGCGCAGGACGTGGCCGATCTCAAGGCCCGGATACTGGCCTCCGGCCTGTCCGTCTCCCAGCTGGTCTCCGCGGCGTGGGCGTCGGCCTCGACGTTCCGCGGCAGCGACAAGCGCGGCGGGGCGAACGGCGCGCGCGTGCGGCTCGAGCCGCAGCGGGACTGGGAGGTCAACGACCCCGAGGCGCTGGGGACCGTGCTGGACGCGCTGGAGGGCATCCAGCGGGCCTTCAACGGCGGGCAGTCCGGCGGCAAGCAGGTCTCGCTCGCCGACCTGATCGTGCTCGGCGGCTGCGCCGCGGTGGAACAGGCCGCGAAGAACGCCGGCCACGACGTCCCGGTCCCGTTCACCCCGGGCCGCGGGGACACGACGCAGGACCTGACCGACGCCGACTCGTTCGCCCCGCTGGAGCCGGTCGCGGACGGGTTCCGCAACTACGTCGGCAAGGCGACCGCGCTGCCGCCCGAGTACCTGCTCGTGGACCGGGCCAACCTGCTGAACCTGAGCGCGCCGGAGATGACCGTCCTGGTGGGCGGCCTGCGGGTGCTCGGCGCCAACGTCGAGCAGTCCACGCTCGGCGTCTTCACGCACCAGGCCGGGTCGCTGACCAACGACTTCTTCGCGAACCTGCTCGACATGGGCACCACGTGGAAGCCGGCCGACGACACCGGCACCTTCGAGGGCGTCGACGCGGTCACCGGCGAGCCGAAGTGGAGCGGCAGCCGGGTCGACCTCGTCTTCGGCTCGAACTCCGAGCTGCGCGCGGTCGCCGAGGTCTACGCGAGCGACGACGCGCAGGAGAAGTTCGTGCACGACTTCGTCGCCGCATGGGACAAGGTCATGAACCTCGACCGGTACGACCTGGTCTGATCCGGATCGATTCGCAGGGCCCTGGGCCGACCGGCCCAGGGCCCTGTGCGCACTCAGAGCGCCGTCGGAGATCCGGTCCGGCGTGAAAGTTCCCGCGGAGCGCATCCGGGTGACCGGGGTCGCGCGCGCGGCGGACTGCGGGCGCCGCCCGGAGAACCGTTCCGACGGTACTGTTCCGTTGGGTGGTGGTGGGTGATCCGTTCGTGTCGATCCGGTCCCGGGCCGGGTCGGTGGCCGCGTGCAGGGATCAGTGAGGCTGTACCGTACCGCCCGGCAATGCGAACGATGAGACGCGAGGTTTCGACGTGGCGATAGAGGGTCCGGATGCGCGCGGCGCGACGGAGCAGCAGGGCGCACCGGATCCCGGCGGAACCGCACCGCGCGGACCGGCCCGGGAGCCGAACGGGACTGTGCCGAACGGATCTCCGCCGAACGGGTCCGGGCCGGGCTCGGACGGTACCGCCGCGATGGCGGCGAAGGAGGAAGAGCGGCCGCAGGATCCGGACGAGCCGGGCGCTGCCGGGGAGGACGGCGAGCAGGAGCCCGAGGGCGAGTCCGTCCCGACCCTGGCCGGGGCGCGCCGTCCCGTCTCGCCGCTCGGCTGGGTGGTCTTCCCGTTCGCGGTGGTGTGGCGGTTCCTCTTCCCGACCAAGCCGCGGCCGTTCATTGTCGAGTTGCCGTTCCTGGTGGTCTTCGCGTTGTTCCTGGCGTTCCTGATCAAGACGTTCCTGGTGCAGGCCTACTGGATTCCCAGCGGTTCGATGCAGAACACGCTGGCCATCAACGACCGGGTGCTGGTCAACCGGGCCTCG
>DASYAE010000053.1:0-3308 GCA_036501535.1 Actinocrinis sp.
AAACCTCCGCGCACCGGGGTAGGGGATGTATCGCAAGGAACCCACAGCGTCGTCGGTCCCCCGTGAGGTCGCCTGACGGCGCGTAGCCATGGATCGCCAGTGGAGAGAGCGTGCGGCGCCCGACGCGGGCGGCATCCGCCCGCGCACGGAACTGTCCACTGGCCGTTGATGCGGACGGAGTTCGGATGGACGGCGCGCTCGCCCGAGTGTTGACGGATCCTGATACAGCAGCTGTCCCGGCGCCGAGCAGGCCGCCCGGCGGCACGGCACGCCCGGGGCGCATCCTCAGGCTCGTCGAACCGCCGAGCAGCCCTCCGGAACAGACGCGGTCAGAGCAAGTGAGACCGGACTCGCAGCCGGAGCCGGAAATGGCGCAGGACGTACAGAACGCACAGAACCTGGACGTGCAGAACCCGGACGTACAGAGTGCGGGCGTGCAGAGCCCGGACGTGCAGAACCTGGAAAGCGACCAGCGGGTCTCGTCGGCACCGGACGCCGCGTCGGCACCGGACGCCGAATCGGCGCAGGACACCGATCTGGGCCACGGTGAGACGCTGGCCGAGGTGGTGCAGCTGCCGCTGGCCAGGACCGAGGCGCAGACCCGCAACCTGCGCGAGCCCGATCCGGCCGACATGGAGCAGGAGGAGCAGGAGGCCCAGCCCACCGAGAAGGAGGAGGCCGCGGCCGAGGCGCACGTGACCGCCTGGGCCGACTCGGCCGGGCCCGCGGGCGACCTGTTCCGCCAGTACCTGCGCGAGATCGGCCGCATCCCGCTGCTGACCGCGGTCGAGGAGGTCGAGCTGGCCCGGGCGGTCGAGGCCGGTCTCTTCGCGGACGACCGGCTGATCAACTGCTTCGACCTGAAGGCCGAGGACCGCAGGGACCTGAGCATCCTGGTGCTGCGCGGGCAGAGCGCCAAGCGCAAGCTGATCGAGGCGAACCTGCGCCTCGTGGTGTCCATCGCCAAGCGCTACATCGGCCGCGGCATGTCGATCCTCGACCTGGTGCAGGAGGGCAACCTCGGGCTGATCCGGGCCGTGGAGAAGTTCGACTACGCCCGCGGGTACAAGTTCTCCACCTACGCGACCTGGTGGATCCGCCAGGCGATGAGCCGGGCGCTGGCCGACCAGGCCCGCACCATCCGGGTGCCGGTGCACGTCGTGGAGCTGATGAACCGGGTGGTCCGGCTGCAGCGGGCGCTGTTGCAGGCCAACTCGATCGAGCCGAGCCCGGAGCAGATCGCCGGGGTGCTCGGCGTGCCGGTGGAGCGGGTCGTCGAGGTGCTGCGGCTGGCGCAGGAGCCGGTCTCGCTGCACGCGCCGGTCGGCGAGGAGGACGACGTCGCGCTCGGCGACCTGATCGAGGACGCGGACGCGGTCTCCCCGGCGGACTCTGTCGCGGTGATGATGCTGCGCGAGCACCTCGACACGCTGCTCTCGACGCTCGGCGAGCGGGAGAAGCGGGTCGTGCAGCTGCGGTACGGCCTCACCGACGGCGAGCCGCACACGCTGGAGGAGATCGGCCGCACGTTCGGCGTCACGCGCGAGCGCATCCGGCAGATCGAGGCCAAGACGCTGGCCAAGCTGCGTGGGCACTCCTACGCGAGCCAGCTGAAGGATTATCTGCGCTAGCAGAAGGCGATACGAAGGTCGGGAGGCGCCGAGGATTCGGCGCCTCCCGCCGTCTTCTGCCGTCTCTGCCTGTGTCCACGGGCCGAATCCACTACGCACCATGATGTGCTTGATGAAAGACCCTGATCTCGTTCCGGGCCCGCCTGTATCAAGATGCCGATATGTCGCGACCAGCGCGCCGCGGCACCGGCCGCATACGACCACTGATCCCTGTTCCGCACCGGGTAGTGGCCCCGGCGGGGGCCGATAAGGGTGCCCCGGCCGGCGGGGTTCGACCCACAATCGAGGTGGACACCAGGCCAGTACAGCACCGTGGGAACCCGCGCTGCCAGTACCCGACCACCTCCGATCCGGAACCAGCGCTGGGGATCCAGACCGCCCCTGGCCGGGACCCGTGCCGGCAGCGACGCCGGCCCCGGCCCGTGTTCAGCGAATACCTGCCGGAACAGTCCGCGCTCAGCCGCGGGCCCGACCGATCGGCCCCGAGATGAACACTGCCGACCTCCTCTCCATCACCCCCGAGGATCTGGCCACCCCGCGGCTCGGCGAGCGCACCTACGACTCGCCGCTGCTCGAGCTGCTGGGCGACCGGGAAGAGAGCGTCCACTACGTCACCCCGACCGACCGCGTCCTGCTGGACGACACGCTCGGCATGGCCCGGCGCCGCGGCGTCGCGGCCGCGGACCTGCCGGCGTTCCGGGCGGCCGGACCGCGCGAGAAGCTCTACTTCGACCCCGTCACGGTCACCGCGGGCATCGTCACCTGCGGCGGCCTGTGCCCCGGCCTCAACAACGTGGTGCGCGGGCTGGTCCTGCAGCTGACCAACGCCTACGGCGCGAAGTCGATCCTGGGCTTCCGCAACGGATACAGCGGCCTGACCGACGGCTCCGAGCCGCTCGTGCTCACGCCGACGAACGTGAGCGACATCCACGGCCGCGGCGGGACCATCCTGGGCACCTCCCGCGGCAACCAGGACCCCGCGGCCATGGTGGACACCCTGGCCTGGCACGGCGTCGACATGCTGTTCGTGGTCGGCGGGGACGGCTCGCTGCGCGGCGCGCAGCGGATCGCGGCCGAGGCCGCGCGGCGCGACCTGCCGATCGCGGTGGTCGGGATCCCGAAGACGATCGACAACGACATCCCGTGGATCGACCACAGCTTCGGCTTCCAGACCGCGTTCTCCCAGGCGGCCGAGTCGATCCGCGGCGCGCACACCGAGGCCGAGGCCACCGACGGCGGCATCGGCCTGGTGAAGCTGATGGGGCGGCACAGCGGCTTCATCGCCTGCTACGCCACGCTGGCCAACCACGACGTCGACTTCACCCTGATCCCCGAGGTCCCGTTCCGGCTCGACGGATTCCTGCACTCGCTGCGCGAGCGGGTCGACCGGTACGGGCACGCCGTGGTCGTGGTGGCCGAGGGGGCCGGCCAGGACCTGCTGCCGCAGACCACGCTGACCGACCCCTCCGGCAACGCGAAGCTCGGCGACATCGGCGCATTCCTGCGCGAGCGGATCACCGAGCACTTCGACGGCGCCCCGCTCTCGCTGCGCTACGTCGACCCCGGATACGCCATCCGCTCGGTCCCGGCCAACGCGTTCGACGCGGTGTACTGCGCCCGGCTGGCGCAGGCCGCCGTGCACGCGGCGATGGCCGGCTTCACCTCGGTCGTGGTGGC
>DASYAE010000054.1:0-43639 GCA_036501535.1 Actinocrinis sp.
AACTGGATCTCCGCCGTGGTGTGCTCGGCGTGCACATCGAACTGCCAGGCAGCTTTGAGCACTGTGTCGCGCTCGCGCCAGTCTATGTCCGTGGCGATGTCGAGGCGGTGCGAACCGGCCATCAGGCACACGTCCTGGACCACTCGCGAGTCGCCGAAGGACCGCGCGACCCGGACGGCGACCGACAGCGGGCCCTGATCGGTGAGCTTGAGGGTCGCCGCAGCGCCCTGATCGGCCGTCAGGTCGCGCCGGGTGTTGCGGTAGTGCCGCTCCAGGTTCCACGCGGGCCACAGGTTGGGCTCGTCGCGGTGCAGCTGCAGCAGGTTGCCGGCGCCCCCCGGCGCGATCGCGTCCCGCCCGGTGGCGAGGTCGCGCACGGAGCGCAGCAGCCCGTCGGCGTCGATGCGGACCTCGATCAAACCATTGGCGATGACGTATCCGCCCTCGGGGGACTCGGCCGCGGTGACGGGCGCAAGGTCCTGAGGCGCCGCCTGCACCAGGGCGCCGGCGCCGAGCGCGGGAGCCTCGGCCAGGACCGCGTACCGGCCATCGGACAGCAGCTGGGTGTAGACGCCGGCCGGGGGAGCGGATGGGAGTACCACCACCTCGCGCCGATCGTGCGATGCAGCATTTAGGACGATAGTGCCGTGATTCTCGCTGTCGTCGCCGTCGCCACCTGCGCGGACCGCAGCGGCAGCCCGAGCAATAAGCGCCTCCAGCCGCTCGTGAATCCGGCCATAAACCTGCTCGGCCTCACGATGCACCCACGCAATAGACGTCCCGGGCAGGATGTCGTGGAACTGATGCAGTAGCACCTGCCGCCACAGGTCGTCGAGCTCTTCGTAAGGGTACGGCGAACCGCCGCGCACAGCAGCCGTCGCCGACCACAGCTCGGCCTCGCGCAGCAGAGCCTCAGAACGCCGGTTGCCGCGCTTGGTCCGAGCCTGGGTCGTGTAAACCCCGCGGTGGTACTCGAGATACAGCTCGCCGCGCCAGACCGGGGCGGCCGGGTACTGCGCGCCGGCCTCGCGGAAGAAGGCCGACGGCGTCCGGATCTCCACCCGCGGCGAGCCCTCCAGGTCGCGCAGCCGCCGGGCCCGCTCCAGCATCTCCCGGGTGGGTCCGCCGCCGCCGTCGCCGTGCCCGAACGGGGCGAGCGAGGTCGTGGCCGCGCCCTTGTCGGCGAAGTTGGCCTGCGCGTGCGCGAGCTCACGGCCGGTCAGCTCGGCGTTGTAGCTGTCGATCGGCGGGAAGTGGGTCAGGATGCGGGTGCCGTCGATGCCCTCCCACTGGAACGTGTGGTGCGGCAGCTTGTTGGTCTCGCTCCAGTGCAGCTTCTGGCTCAGGAACCACTCGGCCCCGGCCAGGCGCGCGAGCTGCGGATACGCGGCCGTATAGCCGAAGGAGTCGGGCAGCCAGACCCCGTCCTGCTCGATGCCGAACTCCTCGGCGAAGAAGCGGTGGCCGTAGACCAGCTGGCGGGCCAGCGCCTCGCCGCCGGGCAGGTTGCCGTCCGCCTCCACCCACATGCCGCCGACCGGGACGAACGTGCCCTCGCCGACCGCCTTGCGGATCCGCTCGTACAGCTCCGGCCGGTGCTGTTTGACCCAGGCGTACTGCTGCGCCGAGGAGCAGGCGAAGACGAGCTCCGGATACTCCTCGGCGAGCGAGAGCACGTTGGCGAAGGTCCGGATGCACTTGCGCACCGTCTCGCGCTGCGGCCACAGCCACGCCGAGTCGATGTGAGCGTGGCCGACGGCGGTGATCCGGTGCGCAGAGGCGTGCGCGGGCCGCGCGAGCACACCGGCCAGCTCCGCGCGGGCCGCGGCAGCCGTTCCGGGCACGTCTCGCGGGTCCGTCGCGTCCGCGGCGCGCTCGAGCGCGCGCAGGATCTCGTGCCGCCGCGGGCTCGCCGGGTCGAGCTCGCGCATCAGACCATTGAGCACCTCGACATCGTGCAGCAGCTGCCAGACCTGCTCGTCGCGCACCGCCAGATCAGCGCCGATCAACCGATATAGCGGCGCCTCCCCGGCGGTGGCCCGGTCGCCGAAGTGCGTGTTGCGCCCGTGCGCGCTCTCGATGCCCGGGTTGGCGGCGGCCTCGACCAGGAAGCCGACCGACTCGCCGGCCTCCGCTCGAGGGCTGATGAGCACGGACCGGTTGAGCGGGTGCAGGCCGTGCACGGCACGCCCGTCTGCGGTGTGCACCAGACCCTCCGCCTGGCCGCCGGGACCGCGGGAGGGGTCGAAGCCCAGATCGATCACGGCCTCCACGCGCTCGCCCGCCCACTGCGGCGGGATCTGCCCGGAGAACCGGAACCAGGTGGTGGACCAGGGACCGCCCCACGGCTCACCGATCGCGAACGGCCGATAGTCGGCCTCCGGCACGCGCAGCGCGTCGGCCACGGGCACCGGCTCGCCGGGCACGTGCCAGGCGGTGACGGTCAGCGCGGCGCGCGCGGTGTGGAGGGCGGGGCGGACGTAGTGGGTGAGATACCGCGCGATGCGGTCTTCTACCAGCTTGCGGTCGTCGTGCACGGTGGAGCGGTCCCTTCGTGATGGTGCGTCAGCTGCTGCCGGTGGAGAGGGTGATACTGCCGATGTACAGCGGCTGGGTTATATCGGTGACGGCCAGGCGCAGGTCGGCGCTGAGGTTCTGCGCCTCCGCGAACTGGGCGCCGGTCAGCGTCACGGTCGCCGTCTGCCAGCTGCCCGTTCCGCTGCCGGCTACGGTAGGCCCGCCCAGGTAAGCGTTGCCCGGCGCGTCATACTGCACCTGGAAGCCCTGCCCGGCGACCGACCAGTACGTGACGCTCACCGTGGCGCTCGAGGCGGTGTACACCTGGCTGGACGGGTCGAGCTGCAGGTAGAGGTTGGCGCTGCCGACACCGGTCTGCGCGCTGGTCCAGGTCTCATACGCAGCCTGGCCGTCCTGCGTGACCTGAGTGAGGTTCGCATCGCCGCCGCCGGTCGCGCCGACGTCGAGGGCGATCAGGCCCGAGCCCACACCGGTGCTCCCGCCTTGCGCGGCGGTCACGGACACGGTGGTCGGGCCGCTGGCGGTGAGCGTGCAACTGGCCGGAACGGGGGTGCCGGCCGGCGCCGCTCCGGGCAGCACGTTCCACTGGTCGAGCTGCGCAGCGGTCAGCGTGACGGGAGCACAGATGTCCCCGTCGGCGAGCACCGTCTGGGACGGCGCCGCGCCGGTCAGCGCATCGACGATGTGGTACGTGCCCTGACGCAGGTTGAGCCCGGCCGGGTTCAGCTCGACCGCGCCTTCGTAGCCGAAGTACGCGTTGACCTCGCCTAGGGTGACCTGGGCGCTGCGGTGGTCGGCGGCGGTCGTCGGCACGATCTGCAGCGCGTGCGCGCTGGAGAGCTGCGCGTACGCCGGGGCGTACTGGCTGAGCTGGGAGGCGCTGGTGAGCAGCGTCCCGCCGCCCGCCTGGTAGGCCGTCAGGTTCGCGTCGGTGCCGTTGAGCGGAAGCACGGCGCGGTAGTGGGAGAGACTGTCCGCGTGGTCCGCCAGCTCGGTGCTGGTGACCACGGCGAAGCCGGCCTGGTAGCTGTCCCAGATCGCGGTGAGCTCGTTCTCGACGCCGGACAGGCTGCCGCCGGAGGCGTTGCCCCAGGCCTGGGAGTAGTCGAAGTAGACGGCGACCGGCTGCTGCGGGTAGGACCCGGAGATCGACTTGAGCACCGGGAGCCACGCGGTGTAGAGCGGGAAGCCGATGACGTCCTTGTCGGTGCCGTCGTGGACGAAGAAGTCCTCGCCGCCGCCGTAGGGCGCGGTCATGGCGTAGTTGGACATCCACAGCGCCGCCTCGGAGGGCTCCGCGGCGTCGGTCGTCGGCGTCCACTCCTGCGCGACCTTGACGTGGTAGGCGCGGCCCATGCTGCCGAACAGGAGGCTGAGACCGGCCGAGTTGGCGGCGTCCTCGACCACTGTGACGTCGTACCGGCGGGCCAGGGAGAAGAAGACGTCGGGCAGGTTGCCGAGCTGCGGGGCGTTGGAGATGTGTCCGCCGAAGTAGTAGTACAGCGGCCCGCTGGTGATCCTGCGTGCGGCGGCGGTGAGCCGGCCGTAGGTGTCCTGCACGCTCCACTCGCGGAACGCCTGGTAGACCCCTGCCAGCGGGGCGCCGGAGACGGCCGCCGGAACCTGGTCGAAGGACGAGTATGCGGTCCCGTGTTCAGTGTTGAAGCGGGCTACGGTCCCGTAGGTGAGCGGCAGCCAGTGGGTGTGGAAGTACGCGATGTCCGCGGGCGCCCAGCCGCCGTTGCCGTTGCTCTCGAGCCACTGGGCGTCGGTGTGGCCGTAGTCGAGGAAGGCCCCGCCGTAGCCCGGGTTGTGCGCGATGTGCTTCAGCGTCGCGGTCACGTACGCGAAGTAGTCGTTCTGCTCGGTCTGGTCCCACCAGGCGAGCGAGACGCCGGTCGCGCCGGTGTCGGTGACCTCGTAGTCCGTCTCCCAGGTCGCCGGGCTGCCCTGCCAGCCGGACTGCCAGAAGATGGGCACGAGCCGGACGCCCGCGGCCGCGGCGTCGGCCAGCTCCTGGTCCAGCTCGGTGAAGGCGAACGTGCCGCGCGAGGGCTCGATCTGCGCCCACGGCATGTTGATCTCGGCGTCCTCGATGCCTTTTGCCTTGATCGCCGCGAAGTCCGCGGTGGACCACGGCGTGCCGTTGTCGTCGAACTGGAACTGGGTGGCCCACAGCTCGGATCCGGACGCCGCAGTCGTCGGGGCCGCCGGAGCGGCGCTCGCGGTCGCGGCGGCGAGCAGGCCGGCGGCGATGCAACAGAGCAGCGGGGTCGCTCCGCGCCGTAATGTGCGCAGCATGAACTGCCCCCTTCACAGGGGTGTCGTTTGCGGGTGGGGTTTGCCTCCAGAACGCCATCGGCGGCGTGCCGGTTATGAAATACCAAGAGTGTTAGTGCGGCAAGGCTCGTCGCGAGATTATTTCCGATGAACAGATGAGCTGCGATTATGACGCTTTACAGGTCGGCGCTTCCGGACATCTGTGTCAGACAAGTCTTTTCACGCCGCCAGATCTTGACGGAGCCGCGAAAACGACCGGATACTTCGGACGCCTCCAGGACTGCGGCGCCGCAGCGCGCCGAGCCGTCGGCCGTGACCCCTACACATCGCTGTGAGGAGCCGTCATGGCCAAGTTCCCCCATTCACGTTCCCGTTCCCGCCGCCCAGCCGCAGTGCTGACCGCCTTCGCGTCGCTCGCCGCGGCTATCACCGGATGCAGCAGCGGCGGCGGTTCGTCGCAGACCCTTGTCATCGCCGAGTGGACCAACCCGGCGGCCGTCGCGTACACGAAGACGGTGGACGCGCTGTTCGAGAAGCAGCACCCTGGCGTGAACATCCAGCTGCAGACTGCGCCGACCGCACAGAACGCCTGGCCGACCCTGCAGAACTCGCTGCTCGCCGCCAAGAACGTCGACGTGCTGGCCCAGTTCGCGGCCAACCCCTCGGACTACCCGCCGGCCTCGACCGGCATCAAGGTGACCGGCACCGCCTCCCTCATCGCCTCCGGCGACTTCGTGGACCTGTCGAAGCAGTCCTTCATGAAGCGGTTCGACACGACGTCGCAGAAGTATGTGATGGGGTACAAGAACGGCGTCTACGGCGTGATGGTCGCCGAGTACGTCAACAACACCGGCCTGTTCTACAAGAAGAGCCTGCTGGACAAGTACAACATGTCCGTCCCGACCACGTTCGACCAGTTCATCGACGACCTGAAGACCTTCAAGTCGCACGGGATCACCCCGATCTACGTGGCCGGCAAGGACGGCTACCAGAGCATCGTCTGGTTCGGCATCGTCAACCAGCTGCTGATGCAGGACCTGCCGGCCTCCGACGCCGCCTCGGTCTACGAGCAGCGCGCCCAGGCCTTCTGGGACGGCTCGCAGAACTGGAACAGCTCGCTCTACCAGCAGGCGGTCCAGCGCTACGAGGAGGTCATGTCGTACATCGAGCCCAGCGCGGGCGGCGTCTCGGCCCAGACGGCGCCGGGCCAGTGGGCGGTGCAGAGCGACGACTTCCCGTTCTTCGTCGACGGCTCCTACGACGGCAACACCATCGCGCAGGCCAGCTCCTCGCTGAAGTTCGGCTTCATGTCGCTGCCCGGGACCGACACCGCCAGCTGGAACCGCCCCGCCCTGGCCCCCGACCTGTCCTGGACCGTGCCGACGTTCGCCAAGCACCAGTCGCTGGCCCTGGAGTGGATCGACCTGTTCACTCAGCAGAGCAATTACGCGGGCTGGCTGAAGGCCACCGGGTCGGTCTCCACCGAGCCCTCGGTGTCGACCCCCTCGCTGTCCTGGACCGACTGGCTCTCCGCGCACGCTGCCCAGGGCTACCCCAACACCACCGAGCCCTGGGTCCCCAGCAGCGCGCCCTCGGACGCCGGCGGCCCGGTCCTGACCTCGATGCAGCCGTTCGGCTCGCAGTCCCCGACCGACGCGCTCGACAAGTCCGCGACCGACTACACCGCCGCCACGAAGCACTGAGGCGCGCCGATGAGCACCTGTCCGTTCGGCACGAGCCGGACGCGGCGGTGGATCCCGTGGCTGTCCATCGCCGTGCCGACCATCGGCTGGCTGGTCTTCGGCCTGTACCCGTCGATCGCCACCATCGCCTACTCGTTCACCCAGTACTCGGGGCTGCCGGGCACGCCGCTGAACTTCTGCGGCCTGTGCAACTACCGCACCGCCTTCGAAAGCTCGTACACCGACTTCTCCGCGGCCATCGTCGCCACGGTGAAGTACGTCCTGGGCGTGACGGTGCTGCAGATCGGCATCGGGCTCGGGCTCGCCCTGCTGCTGCGGCACCGGCGGCGCGGCTACGGCTGGTACCGGGCCCTGGTCTTCATGCCGCAGATCTTCTCGGTGACCATCGTCGGCGTGCTGTTCACGCTGGTGTTCGACCCGCAGAGCGGGGTGGCCGAGAAGGCCTACAGCGGGCTGTTCGGCGGGTCCAACGCGTTCCTGGGCAGCAGCACCTGGGCGCTGCCGATCATCATCATGATTAATGTCTGGATGTTCACTGGCTACACGATGCTCGTGTACATCGCCGGACTGCGCGCCATCCCGCCGGAGCTGTACGAGGCGGCCTCGCTGGACGGGGCCGGGCGGCTGCGGCTGTTCCGGTCCATCACCTGGCCCATGCTGGCGCCGGCCACCACGGTCAACGTCTTCCTGACCGCAATGGGCTGCGTCGGCGAGTACGCGCTGATCCTCGTCCTGACCGACGGCAACTACAACACGAAGACGATCGGCATGTACATGTTCGACACCGCATTCGGACTAAACCCGTCCCTCGGCTACGGCTCGATGCTGGCGATGGCGCAGTTCGTGATCACCCTGGTGATCGGCGGCGGCCTGCTGTTCCTGCTGCGCCGGCGGGAGGTGGCGCTGTGAGCACGAGTCCGAGCCTGAGCATGACTCCGAGCCCAAGCCTGACTCCGAGCCCAAGCTCGAGTTCGAGTCTGCGCATGCAGCGCGCCCTGCGCACCGGCGGGGCGCAACTGATCTGCTTCGTCATCTCGGCCGGCTTCTTCGCCCTGCCGGTGGTCTACCTGGGGATCCAGGCGTTCAAGTCCTACACCGGTTTCCTCCAGGACCCGACCGGGATCCCGCACCCGTGGACGCTGTCGAACTTCGGCCAGGCCTGGACCCAGGGCGACTTCTCCACCGAGATGATCAACAGCCTGCTTTACGCCGTCGTCCCGGACGTCGTCACCCTGATCCTCGGCGTCTTCCTGGCCTTCCCCGTCTCGCGCGGCTACTTCCGGTTCTCCAACGCCCTGTACGCGTTCTTCGTGTTCTCCGGGTTCCTGCCGGCCGGGCTGATCCCGCTGTTCATCGAGGCGCAGAAGCTCGGCCTGTACAACAACCGGCTGGGATTCATCGTGATGACCTCGCTGACCGGCGCGGGGTTCTTCTTCTTCGTCGGCTACATCAAGACCATCCCGCGGGAGATCGACGAGGCGGCGGCAATGGACGGCTGCGGATACGTGCGATTCATCTTCACCATGATCGTCCCGCAGATGAAGCCGGCGCTGGCCACCTTCGGCGTGTTCGGCTTCGTGGCAAGCTGGAACAACCTGATCCTGCCGTTGGTCATGCTCAGCGACCCGGGCCTGTGGCCGGTCACCCGCGGGCTGTTCTCCTTCTTCGGCCAGTTCTCCTCGCAGTGGCCGCTGGTCGCGGCGGGCACGGTGATCGTGGCGGCCCCGATCATGGTGGTGTTCGCGATCCTGCAGCGGCACCTGGTCGAGGGCGTCGCGGGCGGCGCCGTCGCGGGCACCCGGGGCATCGGCCAGGCCCCGCCGGTCCAGGCCGTCGACGGCGCATGAGAGCGGCGGGACCGACCCGCCGGAAGCACAACAGGAGATCGCGTATGACGCAACATCAGGAATCCGGATCCGGTCGGCCCCTGCGGGCGCTGGTCGTGAGAGGCGGCTGGGACGGCCACGCGCCGGTGGCGGCCAGCGACCGTTTCGCGGCCGCCCTCAAGGAGGACGGCTACGAGGTCACGGTCAGCGACAGCCTGGACAGCTACCTTGACGAGGCGCTGCTGGCGGCCACGGACCTGGTCGTGCAGTGCTGGACGATGGGTCAGATCACCGGCGCGCAGGCGGCCGGCCTCTCCCGCGCGGTGCGCGAGGGGACCGGCTTCGCCGGCTGGCACGGCGGCATCATCGACTCCTTCCGCAGCGAGACCCGCTACCAGCTGATGACCGGCGGCCAGTTCGTCCACCACCCGCGCGAATACACCACCTACCAGGTGCGCCCGCTGCCCGCACGCGCCGATCACCCGGCGATTGCGGGCATCGAGCCCTTCACCGTCACCACGGAGCAGTATTACCTGCACATGGACCCGGCGGTCGATGTCCTCGCCGTCACGGACTACGAGCAGGACCCGGACAATCCGGAACTCGCGGGCACCGTCGTGCCGGTCACCTGGACCCGGCGCTGGGGCGCCGGCCGGGTCTTCGTCACCGCGATCGGACACAGCCTCGCCGACCTGGCGGTGCCCGAGGTGGACTCGATGATCAGGAAGGGCATGGCATGGGCGACACGGTGACGCAGACAGCGCATAACAACCAGGTGACGAACCGTCGGGTCCTGCGCGTCGGCGTGGTCGGCGCGGGGCAGATCAGCGGCGCCTACCTGCGGACCATCCCCGGGCTGGCGAACCTGCGGGTGACCGCGATCGCCGACCTGGACGCGGCCCGCGCCGCCGCGGCCGCGCAGGACCTGCCCGGCGCCCGCGCGATCGCCCCGGACGAGCTCTACGCGGCCGACGACGTCGACCTCGTACTCAACCTGACCATCCCCGCCGCGCACGGCGAGGTCGCGCACGCCGCCATCGCCGCCGGCAAGCACGTCTACGGCGAGAAGCCGCTCGCGGCCACCACCGCCGAGGCCCGCGCGCTGCTCGAGGCGGCCGCCGGCGCCGGCGTACGGGTGGGGTGCGCCCCCGACACCGTGCTCGGCACCGGGGTGCAGACCGCGCGCGCCGTCCTGGACGCGGGGGAGGTCGGCGCGCCCGTGGCCGCGAGCGCGTTCATGGTCACCCCGGGGCACGAGCGCTGGCATCCGGCGCCGGAGTTCTACTACCGGCCGGGCGGCGGCCCGCTGCTGGATATGGGCCCTTACTACCTCACCGCGCTGGTGACCCTGCTCGGCCCGGTGCGGCGGGTGGTCGGCATGGCCTCCACTCCCCGCGCCACCCGGATCGTCGGCAGCGGGCCGCGGGCCGGCGCCGAGTTCCCGGTGGAGGTGGCCACCCATGTCACCGGCGTGCTCGAACACGAGAGCGGAGCGCTTTCCACGCTGCTGATGAGCTTCGACGTCTGGGCCGGGGCGCTGCCCCGGATCGAGGTGTACGGCACCGGCGGCTCGCTGTCCGTCCCCGACCCGAACGGCTTCGCCGGCGAGGTGCGGATCTTCCGCGCCGAGGCGAAGGAGTGGGAGCCGGTCCAGGAGCGCGGCGGATACCCCGGCGCCTCCCGCGGCTTCGGGATCGCCGACCTGGCGCGCGCCCTCGCCGAAGGCGGCCCGCACCGCGCGGACGGCCGGTTGGCGTACCACGTCCTGGACGTCATGGAGTCGCTGCTCGCCGCCGCCCGCACCGGGAACGCGGCGAACGTCGCAAGCTCCTGCGACCGCCCGGCCGCGGTCCCCGCCGGCGCCCGCCCCGAAGAGCGCTGAGACCGGATCGTCGGCCGGTCCACTGCCGCATCATGGACATCATGGAAAGGACGGACCGAGAGAAAGGCGCCACCATGACCTTCGCCGACCTGCACCGCCCGGGCGAGGTCCCGTTCCTGCTGCCCAACGCCTGGGACGTGCCCTCCGCCCTCGCCTTCGCCGACGCCGGATTCCCCGCGGTCGGCACCACCAGCTTCGGCGTCGCCGCCAGCGCCGGGCGGCCGGACGGCGCACGCGCCAGCCGCGAGGCCACCGCCGCTCTCGTGCACGCGCTGGCCGACCTGCCGATCCACGTCAGCGCCGACATCGAGGACGGGTATGCCGACGACCCCGAGCAGGTGGCGGACTACGTCGCCGTGCTCGGCGCCGACGGGATCAACATCGAGGACAGCACCGGCGAACGCCTGATCGACCCCGCCGCGCACACCGCGAAGATCACCGCGGTCAAACGGCGCAGCCCCGCAGTGTTCGTCAACGCCCGCGTCGACACCTACTGGCTCGGCCAGCAGGCCGACCTGCCCTCGACCGTCGCCCGCGCCCGGGCCTACGTGGAAGCCGGCGCGGACGGGATCTTCGTGCCGGGCGCCCAGATCCCGCACGACCTGGCCGCCCTCGCCGAAGCCATCCCGCTGCCGCTGAACGTCCTGGTCGTGCCCGGCCTGAGCCTCACCGATCTCGCCCGCCTCGGCGTTCGGCGGGTGAGCACGGGCTCGCTGCCCTACCGCGCCGCGATTCACGCCGCCACCAGCACCGCCACCGCCGTCCGCGACGGCCGGCCGACCCCCGACGCCACCGCCTACCCGGTCCTGCAAAAGCGCCTGACCGACTACCAGCACGGGCAGCATTAGCGATCAGCCCGGCTCACCCGGACCTCACCCGGACGCCCAGGCGGGATGCCGTCCACTTTCCTACTCGCGCACACCGGCCTAACGTGGGAAGCTGCGCATATCTACCTCCTGCCTCCTGTGAGGTGTCTCATGGCCAGCTGGAAGGGCGCGATCAGCTTCGGGCTGGTCTCGGTGCCGATCACGCTCGAACCGGCGACCGAGGAACAGCGGGTCCCGATGCACCAGGCCCACGTACGCGACTCCGGACGGGTGCGGCTCAAGCGCTGGTGCGAGCTCGAGGACAAGGAAGTCCCGTTCTCCGAGATCGCGAAGCAGTACGAGGCGGAGGACGGCCGCACCGTGATCGTCACCGACGACGACCTCGCGCAGCTGCCGGTGCCCACCAAGAAGACCGTCGACGTCCTCGGCTTCGTCGACCAGGCCGAGATCGACCCGGTCTACTTCGGCAAGCCGTACTACGTCAGGCCCGACAAGGCCGCCGCGACCAAGGCGTACGTCCTGCTGCGCGACGCGCTCGCGGAGAGCGGCCGGGCCGCGGTCACCAAGATCACCCTGTCGACGCGGGAGAGCCCCGCGGTGCTGCGGGTGCACGACGGGACGATGATCCTGCAGCTGATCGCCTGGCCGGCCGAGGTCCGCAGCGCGCACGGCGCGGCGCCCGGCGACGCGGGGGTGCGCCCGCAGGAGCTGGCCATGGCCCGCTCCCTGGTGGAGTCGATGACCGCCTCCTTCGATGAGCTTGCCGCCGATCTGCACGACGCCTACCAGGACGCCGTCCGTGAGCTGGTCAAGGCCAAGCTCGAGGGCGTCGAGCCGCCGCACGAGGCGCCGCCGCGACCGGTCGGCGACAACGTGGTCGACCTCATGGCCGTGCTCGAGCGCAGCATCAAGGCGGCGCAGGGCGGCCAAGGCGGCCAGGACGAGGCGAAGAAGTCCGCCGCGCCGGCGAAGAAGGCTGTGGCCGACAAGAGCGCGGCCAAGAAGGGCGCTGCGAAGAAGACCGCCGCCGGGAAGACCGCCGCCAAGAAGACCACGACCGCCCGGCGGCGCGCCTCCTAGAGGATGCACAGGAGGCCTGATGCCCGAGCGGATCGCCGCGCAGGTCCGCGGCAGAACCGTCACCCTCTCCCACCTGGACAAGCCGCTGTGGCCCGGCTTCAGCAAGGCCCAGGTGCTGGACTACTACCTGCGCATCGCCGACGTCCTGCTCCCGCACGTGCGCCGCCGGCCCGCGTCCTTCCTGCGCGCCCCGCAGGGCCCTGGCGGCCCCACGTTCTTCTCCCACTACCAGGCCCCCGCCGCGCTGCCGTCCTGGATCGCCACCGCCGAGAACCGCGGGCGCGCGCACGTCGCGCTCGACGATCCGGAAACCCTGATCGCCGCGGCCAACTACTACTGCCTGGAGATCCACGTCCCGCAGTGGAACGCGCAGTCCGGCCCGGACCTGCACGACCGCATCGTGTTCGACCTCGACCCGGGCGAGGGAGCCGACATCACCACCTGCTGCCGGGTCGCCCTCCTGCTGCGCGAGCAGCTGGCGGCCGACGGGCTGACCGGCTACTCGATGACCACCGGCGGCGCGGGCCTGCACGTCTACCTCGCGCTCGCCCCGCCCTGGCTGGCCGACGACGCCGTCGGCTACGCCAAATCGGTCGCGCAGCGCCTGGCCGCGGCTCATCGGGGCCTGATTACCTCCACCCGGGGAGAGAAGGCCAGCGCCGGCGGGAAGGTTTTGGTCGACTGGGCGCAGAACCACTCGCGCGCGACTACCGCCGCGCCCTACACCCTGCGCGTCCGTGAGGGCGCGCCGGGCGTCTCGACGCCGCTGGACTGGCGCGAGGTCGCCGCAGCAGAGCCCGGACATCTCGCGTTCACCCCCGCGGCAGTACTCGAACGTGCCGGCGAGCGCGGCGATCTCGCCGCGGGGCTCACGGACCCAGCTCCCTACTAAGGCTCCTGACAGCCATGGCGCAGTGTCATGGTGCTGCCGGGAGCGCCATTGCGGACCGGGACCGGGCATAGGCGGCCGCGCCGCTCAGTCCGGCGTTCGTGCCGAGTTGCGCGGGCACGACGGAGATCTCGCGGGTGAAGGCGAGCGTGGCATAGCTGCCGAGCCATTCGCGCACCGGTGCGAAAAGCAGCTCGCCGGCCTGGGCCACGCCGCCGCCGATGACGACGGTGTCGATCTCCACCAGGGCCGCGGTCGCGGCGATGCCGACGGCCAGGGCCTGCGCGGCGCGGTCAAATGCTGCGAGAGCGGCGCGGTCGCCCGCGGCGGCCGAGCGGGCGACGGCGGCCGCCGAGACATCGCCGTCGGAAGGGCTCCAGCCCATCGCCGCCGCCTGGCGCGCGATGGCCGGTCCGCTGGCCAGGCGCTCGAGGCAGCCGCGGCCGCCGCAGGGGCACGGCTCCCCGTCGAGGTCGACGCTGATGTGGCCGATGTGCCCGGCGTTGCCGGTCGCCCCCGGCATGACCCGGCCGCCGAGGACCAGCCCGCCGCCGACCCCGGTCGAGACGACGATGCACAGCGCGTTGGCGCTTCCCGCGGCCGCGCCGTAAAGGTGCTCGCCCGCGGCCATCGCGACGGCGTCGCCGGCCAGGGTCACCGGGCGGCCGGCGACGGCGGGGTGCCGGCGGATGCGCTCGATCAGCGGGTATTCCCGCCACGCCGGGATGTTGACGGGGGAGACGGCCCCGCGGGCGATGTCGACCGGGCCGGCGCTGCAGATCCCGAGCGCGTCCACGGCCGGCCAGCGCGCCGCCGTGCTCAGTTCGTCGATGACCGCGCCGACCGCGTGCATCACCGCCTCGGCGTCGCCGGTCGCGGGCGTCGGCCGCGAGGCGGTCGGGTGGATCCGGCCCCGGCCGTCGACGAGCCCGCCGGCGATCTTCGTGCCGCCGATGTCGACCGCCGCCGCGAGGGCGGCCTCGTGTTCGTGCTCGTGTTCGTGGTCGTGCTCTGCCACCTGGCCGCCCGGCGGTGCGAGATGTGCGCGCGTCACGGTCATGTCGTTTCCTTTGCGGGGACGTGGAAGCGGGCACAGCGCGCGCCGCGCGGGTGACATGGCGCGGAGTGGCGCGACGTGGCGTTCAGTCATGCTGGCTCTTAACCGGTTAAGTGTCAAGCGGCCGGGCCCGCCCGCCGGGGCGCGGCGGCATGACGAGGGCGCGAGGCGGCGGCCGGTGTGAAAGTGCCTGATGAGCGGGTGTCGGCTGGAAGTGCCCGATGGCGATCGGAGCGACGGCCGCGGACGGTCGCTGCCCGCCCGGGTAGTGGTCGGGATCTCGTTGCGGCAAAAGACTTTCCGGCCGAAAAACGGCGGGCGCCTTCGCATGGGAACCCGCGTGCCGCTGAAGGTGCCCGGCGGTGGGTGGGCAATTCTGTGGCATTCAAGCACTATACCGGTTTAGGGTCCATATGCGCGGCGCGCTAGTCTGTGCATCGACACGTGCAGCCGGCCGGGCCGCCGGGCGGGGCCTCGAGGAGAGGGGGCGGATGGCGATGGTCGCGAGTCAGCGTCCGGCGCGCAGGCCGACGATCGGGGACATCGCGCGGCGGGCCGGGGTGACGAAGGCCGCGGTCTCCTTCGCGCTCAACGACCAGCCGGGCGTCTCGCGGGCGACCCGGGAGCGGGTGCTGGCGATCGCCCGGGAGATCGGCTGGCAGCCGCACAGTGCGGCGCGCGCGCTGATCGACGGGCGGGCCGGCGCGTTCGGCCTGGTGATCGACCGCCCGGCCGGGCTGCTGGGGGTCGAGCCGTTCTTCATGCAGCTGGTCGCCGGCATCCAGGGCGAGCTGGCCGGGGACCGATCGGCCCTGCTGTTCACCGTCGCAGAGGACTACCACGCCGAGATCGAGTTGCACCGCATGTGGTGGGCGCAGCGGCGGGTGGACGGCGTGCTGCTGGTCGACCTGCACGTGGACGACCCGCGGGTGCCGGTGCTCGAGGAGCTCGGGCTGCCCGCCGTGGTGGTCGGCGCGCCGCAGGGCTCGGCGACGCTCGCGTCGGTCGCCACCGACGAGGCAGCCGGGGCGCGCATTCTCGCGGCGCACTTCGCCGGGCTCGGGCACCGGCGGATCGGCCACGTCACCGGCATGGCAGACCTCTGGCACACGCGGCTGCGCGTCGAGGCGCTGGCCGAGGCCGCGGCGCAGGCGGGGATCGAGGTGGTGAGCGTGGCCGCCGACTACAGCGCGGAGGCCGGCGCCCAGGCCACCAGGACGCTGCTGCACCGCGGGGAGCGGCCGACCGCCGTGATCTACGACAATGACCTGATGGCGGTGTCGGGGCTCGGCGAGGCGCAGCGGCTGGGCCTGTCGGTCCCCGGCCAGGTCTCGATCGCCGCCTGGGACGACTCGGTGCTGTGCCGGCTGGTCAACCCGATGCTGACCGCGCTGAGCCACGACGTGGCCGCATACGGCGCGCACGCCGCGCGGGCGCTGCTGGAGCGCGCGGCCGGCGGCGACCCCGGGCACCGGTACGAGCCCGAGCCGACCCTCGTCGTGCGCGGCTCCAGCAGCCGGCCGCCCGCGGCGGACTGACGCGTTTCACAGGCCCCTGACCGGTCCGCGCGCCCGGTCGGCGTGAATTCGAGGTGTGACAGCCGCCGGCGCGGACTGCCACCGCGGCGAATTGCGTGCGGATCACGAATTCTGACACTCGCGCGCCTGGAGCTATGGCACTTAATCGGTTTAGTATCGGAATTCCGAATTCCTGCGGCACTCCTGTGCTGCCGTCTTCCGGGCAGGCGGGCAGGCGGCGCACACACCAGCGCGCCGCGCCACCCGCGGTGCGTCCGCGCCACGGGTTCACCCGCATATCCGCACGGGCGGCGCGCCCACCCCTTAACATGTCGGAGATACCGATATGCGCTCCTCCCTACGCCGCGCGCTCGCCGTGGCCACAGCTGCCGCCGCGTGCGCCGCGGCGCTGTTCGCATCCGCTCCGTCGCCCGCCCGCGCCGGGATGCCCGGCGACTCCTTCGTCACCCGCGCCGGCACCCGGCTCGAACTGCAGGACCGGCAGTTCCGCTTCGCCGGCGCCAACATCTACTGGCTCGGGCTCGACGAGAACGTCGGCGGCGTGGCCTACCCCACCTACTTCCGCATCGACGACGCCCTGCGCACCGCCCGGATCATGGACGCCACGGTCGTGCGCTCCACGTCGATGGGCGACTCCGTCGGCTGCTCACTGTGCATCGAACCGAGCCTCGGCACGTTCGACGACGACGCGTTCGACACCATCGACTACGCGGTCGCCGAGGCGCGCAGTCTCGGCCTGCGCCTGGTCATCCCGCTGACCGACAACTGGGACTACTACAGCGGCGGCCACGTGACCTTCACCAACTGGCTCGGCGACCCCAGCGCCGACGACTTCTACACCGACCCGAGGGTCGTCGCCGCGTTCAAGGACTATGTCAGCCACCTGTTGAATCACGTGAACAAGTACACCGGCATCGCCTACAAGGACGACCCGACCATCATGGCGTGGGAGCTGGGCAACGAGCTCAACGGCATGCCGCGGGCGTGGGTCGACGAGATGTCCGCCTACATCAAGCAGATCGCGCCCAAACAGCTGGTCGCCGCCGGAAGCCAGACCGGCGACGCCCCGGCCGCCCTCGCCTCCCCGGGCGTGGACATCGTCGACGCGCACATCTACCCGGCCTCGGGCGGCGCGATCGCCTCGGCCGCCGCCACCGCCGTCACGGCCGGAAAGGTGTTCGTGGCCGGGGAGACCGACTCTGTCCACTCCACCACCGACGACATCCTCGCCGCCGCCGACGACCCGGAAATCAGCGGCCAGATGTTCTGGAGCCTGTTCGGCCACGACGACACCGGCGGCTTCGTCCAGCACCACGACGGCTTCACTCTCCACTTCCCGGGCGACACCGCCGCGATGCGCCAGCACGTGATCGCCTACCGGGCGCTCGGCGAACTGATGGACGCGCAGTACGAGGCGCAGCTGCCCGCCGTCCCCTCCGCCGCGCCGCTGATCACGAGCATCGCCAAGCGTTCCGGCGCCAACCGGGTCACCTGGCGCGGCACGGACGGTGCCTACACCTACAGCGTGCAGCGCTCCACCGCCGGCCCCAACGGTCCGTACGCCACCGTCGCCAGCGGTCTGACCGACAACGAGACCCCGTGGACCGACACGAGCACGCCGACGAAGACCGCCTGGTATCGCGTGACCGCGTACCACTGGAGCAACCAGGCCCTGGGCGCCTCCCAGCCGCTGGCCGCCGAACCGGGCCAGGATGTGGTGACCGATCCGCTCGAGTCATGGACCATCGCCTCCGCCCACTCCGCCGACCTCCATCGCGCACCCGACTTCGAGGCCGATGGCGACGCCGATGGTGACAGCGACGGTGACAGCGACGGCGTGACCGTCGCGCCGACCGGCGGCCTGGGCGGCCAGATCACCTGGAGCCACGCCGGACTCACCGGCATCACCGCCGAGTTCGCCACCCACGACCCGCGTCAGCTCCCGCAGATCCAGACCTCGGCCGACGGCACGACCTGGACCGACGCGCCGACCACGGTCGGTTCCGGCGACGGGATCGGAACCGGGGCCGGCCCGGGGGCGGGGATCGGGCCCGGAAACCTGCGCGTCACTGCGAAGCTGGTAGGCAGTTATGTCCGCCTGAACTGGACCGGCATCGAGGATGCTCCGGTCACCCAAGTGGCCTACAGCTACGCCACCGCGGCGAGCCAGAAGTAGGCGCTCATCCGGTCGTCCCGTTGCTGCGTTTGCTGCGTCACCACACGCGGTCCTCAGGCGGGAGAGCGAGTTGATACGCACACGCGAGGGTGGAGTCGATCAGGACTCTCAAGGTCACCGCCGAGAGAATGACCCTCAGGGCCTCCAGCGCCGCGCCCGCGAGGGCGAGTGCCGCGCCGACGATCTCGAGGAACTTGTCCATGCTCCGTGTCGCGAGCCACTCGAGATACGCCTTCGCCTCCCGGGACAGCCAGCTCCACCACCCGACGAGCTTGTTCCAGTCCTCTTCCGGAAGCTTCTGCAGCTCGTCGACATCGGTCTGGATCAGGCCGTTCAAGCAGACGGCGAAGCTTTCGACAGTCATCGGGTGAACCCTCTTCGGACCTCGGATCGAGTGGCCGGCTCGCGGCTCCGGACGACGGCTCGCCCAAAGCGTCAGTGGCCATAGTTCATTGTGAGCCCGAAGAGACGCACGTCTCGCGCTATCGCGCAGACTTTGAGGACTCGGCCCCGGCCGCGCGGAGCCGTTCCCCGGTCGGCTCGAGTCGCCGCCGGGGAACGGACCGGTCGTGCTGTTGCCGTCACCGGTTCTGCTACGGCAGCTTCCACACCTGATTCGCGTTGCCGGTGCAGTCCCAGATCTGGGCCTGGGTGCCGGATCCGCCCCAGCCGGTGTCGTCGAGGCACTTGCCGGAGTTGGGGTTCAGCAGTGCTCCGTCGGACTGCGGGACCCAGTCCTGTGCGCCGGTGCCGTTGCAGGTGTAGAGGTCGACCGTGGTGCCGTCCGCCGTGCCCGAGGCGTCGACGTCGAGGCACATGCCGAGTACTTGCAGGGTGTTGTTGCTCTCGACGGTCCACTGCTGGGCGTTGGTGCCGTTGCATGTGTAGACCTGGACCGGGTTGAACAGGGCGGTGCTCGCACTGCGGTCGTCGAGGCAGAGCCCTTCATAACCGGTGATCGGCCCGGTCGCGCCGCTCGGCGGAGGGCTGCCGCCGCTGCTGGGCAGATTGATCTGGCCCTGATGCAGCACCTGCGCATCGTAATAGGTGGCCTGGATTTGGGCGTTGGTGTTGTTGCTGGTCAGATAGCTGGCCCAGTCGTTGAAGTAGGTCCAGTCCGGTTGGCTGGAGAGCTGGACCGGGGTGGGCAGGGTGCCGACCTCGGCCAGCGCCATCGGGTCTCCGGCGGAGTTCGCGATGGACTGGACGGCCTGGTACCAGGCGGTGGTCGGGAAGCCGTTGTCCCACGGGTCCAGCGCGATCACGTTCACGTACTGGTTGCCCGGGTAGTAGGCGGACAGGCTCGAGGTGCTGGTGGAGTCCTTGAGGCTCCAGACCCAGACCAGGTTGGTCAGGCCCTCGGTGTTCACGAGGTAGTTGTACGTGATCTGCCACAGGGTCGCGGTGTACGGCGTACCGCCCCACCAGGACCAGCTGTCGTTGATCTCGTGCAGCGGCCGCCAGAGCACCGGGATGCCCGCGCTCTTGAGCTGCTGCAGGTAGGGCACGATCAGGTCGAGCTCGTTCAGCCAGGCCTGATACAGGCTGGTGCCGGGGGTGGTCAGCTGCTGCCACTGCGCGGTGGTCAGCGCACCGTCCGCGCTCTCGACCTGGTCCCAGTTGCAGGGCTCGGCGATGGTCGGCGGGCACTCGTGCCACATCAGGGTCACCAGCGAGCCGTCGGCCCACTGCGTCTCGGCCTCGTTGATCATGGTCTGCCGGGCGGCGATGCTGTCGGCCTCGTAGAGGAAGTCGCCGCCCCACAGCCCGGGATACTCCCCGGTGATCGAGTAGACCTGGTCGGTGTACTGGGCCGGCTCCGAGTTCGGCTCGGCGTTGTGCTGCCCGGAGATGATGTGGGTGCCCTCGATGCTCTTCAGGTACGCGATCACGCTCGCCGGCGTGGCGCTGGCGTTCACCACGGCGTTCGGGTGGGCTATCAGTACCTTGCCGTCGGCGGCGCGCGGCGGCGCAGACACGGATGCGGTGGTGGTGGTGGCGCTCGCCGGGGCGGGCAGCGGGGCCACGACCGCGCCCGCGACACCGAGCGCGAGGGCGAGGGCGAGGGCGAGTGAGGCTCCTGCGAAGGTGCGCGTGGTCCGGCCCACGCGGGTGGATGGATATCGTTGGCTGTCTACATTGTTATTGTGCACGGCTCTCCCTTGCAGGCGAAAATCGCCGTCGATGTTTCTCTGTGGGAAAGCCGAGCTCCCGGGGACGCGTCGGGTCAAAAAAGCGCTGACCAGACTAAAGATGCAGGTGAGCGCATGCGTGGATAGACCCAGGTGATGCGGTCGAGAGCGTCGGCGCGTATTCTTACTTAATCGGTATAGTCCCGATCTCGAGTGGAGTAGACCACAGGAGCCGCAAGCCGTCAACACCTCTCGTGGCGGTTCATTGTCGCGGCGCGGCCGTGCGGCCGTTCCCCGCCCCGAAGGAACTGTGTATGCTGACAAAATGACGCGTCGGGCAGCAGCGAACGCAGCGGGTTACCCCGCCGCGGCCCTGACATTCCTCGCGTTCTTCGCGTTCCTCGCGCCTGTCGGCGGCCAGCACGCCCTCGCCCTCACGGCGTCGGCGGCCGCGCTCACGCTGGTGATCACCGGGCTTCTGCGCTGCGCCAGGGTCGTCCTCGCCGCCGACCCGGCCGCCGCCGCACGTGGCTCCGTCGCCGTGCGGTCCTCGTCCTGCGATGCCGTGGTCCTGCCGCAGCGCGATCCCGACGCGGCCGGCAAGCCGCGCCCTCGAGCACCGGGATCGCACCCTTCGGCCGTCTGACCGCTCCCGCCCCCAGACGGTCCATCTCGCCGGAATCAGTATTCGTCATTCATCCGCAGATGTTCCGAAGGGTTGATCCGCCATGTCCGTGCTCGCACCTGTCCTGCTCGCCGTCTACCACGTGGTCTCGGGCCTCGCCGTGGTTCTCGTCCCCGTTCTCGGCGGCGCCGGCCCCGCCGCCGCCATCATCGTGTTCACCGTCGCAGTGCGCTCATGCCTCTATCCGCTCAACCGCGCGCAGATGCGCGCTCAGAACGCGTCCCAGCAGGCGCGCGCCGCGCTCGCCCCCGCCGTGCAGAAGCTGAAGCGGAAGTACCGGAACGACCCGGCGCGCCTGCAGATCGAAATGCTCGGGCTGTATCGGGCCAACGGGATCTCGCTCACCGCGGGGATAAAGCACAGCCTGGTGCAGGTCCCCGTGTTCTTCGTGGTCTACCGCATGTTCGAGCTGCCGGTCATCGCCGGGCATCACAATGCTCTGATGAGCGATCGGCTGGTCGGGGTGGGCCTCGGCTCGCATCTGGCCGACGTCCTGCGCGGGCCGGTCCTGATGCCCGGCCACATCGCCGTGTTCGCGGTGCTGCTGGCCGTGATCGCGGCGGTCGCCGCGTGGTCGTCTGCCCGCGCGCGCAAGAGCATGGCGGTCGCCGTGGCGGACGATCCGTCGGCCGGAGCGTCGGCGGCAGGCATCACGCGGATGATGGGATGGCTGCCCTTCGGCACGATCGTCACCGCGGCGATCGTCCCGCTGGCCGCCGGCCTGTATCTGGCGACGACGACCTTGTGGTCGGTTCTCGAGCGCCGCCATTTGCAGAAGACTGTCTAAGCACTCGCATACGGCCAATCCGTCAGGCTTCGGATTCAGCTCCGCCCCTGTTCGCCCGGTTCTCCGCGCTCGCCACGGTACACCGCGGGCTTCATTTGAATTAACAGGCCCGGCTGGATGGGCGGGTGCCCGTTGCTTGTGAATGGCGGCGAGTCGATGATGTTGCTGTGTACCGGTTCGGAGGAGAGCGATGAGTACCCAGATCGTGCGCTATGTCGGACCCGGCAGCGTAGGTATCGGGCTGCGTGAAAGCGCTGGCGGCGACGGGAGCGGCGCTGATGCCAACGCTGGTGCCGAGGCCGATGCTGATGCCGTGGTGCGACCGCTGGCTCTTGCGTCGCTCAAGGAGCAGTCGCTCGCTGGGCTGCTTGAGCTACGGCTCGACGACCTGCGTGCGGCGATCGAGTCGGCGCCTTCGGCTGATCCGGTGAACGATGTCCGGCTGCTGCCGCCGATCGATGGGCTGACCGAGGTATGGGCCGCGGGTGTCACTTACCACCGGTCGAGTGAGGCGCGGCAGGAGGAGAGCCAGGTCGCGGATGTGTATGCGCGTGTGTATGACGCGGCCCGCCCCGAGCTGTTCTTCAAGTCGCCGGCCTGGCGCGTCTGCGGCCACGGTGAGCCGATCGGGGTGCGCGCCGACTCCTCGGTGGACGTGCCAGAGCCCGAGCTCGCCGTGGTGTGCAACGCGTTCGGCGAGGTGGTCGGGCTGACCGTCTGCAACGACGTCTCGTCGCGTTCGATCGAGGGCGAGAACCCGCTCTATCTGCCGCAGGCCAAGATCTATTCGGGGTCCTGTGCGCTCGGGCCGGGCATCGTGCCGATCTGGCAGGTGCCGGACCCGAAGGCGCTCGACATCTCGGTGACGGTCCTGCGCGCGGCCTCGGGCGGGTCGGCGGCGGCTGGCGTTGCGTGGGCCGGGCGCACGTCGACCTCGTTTCTGCGCCGCGGCCTGGAAGACCTCGTCGAGCACCTGTTCCGGCAGGCGCTCTTCCCGCAGGGTGTGGTGCTGTCGACCGGTACCGGGCTCGTGCCCGCGCTCGATTTCACGCTTCTGCCGGGGGACGAGGTCGCCATCGAGATCGGCGGCGTCGGGCGGCTGGCCAACCCGGTGCGCGAGGCCGGCGCTGGCTCCTTCGGGTGGCTCACGCCCGCGCCGGACCGCGGGCCGTCGTGAGGTGATCTGGCGATCTGGCGATCCGGATTACGGGGTGAGCTGGTCGAGGAACGGGTTGGTGAAGATCCGGTTCGGGTCGAGTGCGTCGAGGGTGGCCAGCGCCGTGTCCCAGTCGTCGCCCGGCTGCTGTCCGGCCCGGTATGCGGCCGGGATCACCGAGCCGATCACGGTGGCGTCGGACCAGGGCGCGGTGCCGTCGTAGGCCCAGCCCTTCGACCACTCCGGGCGCAGCACCGCGTCCGTGCCGTCGTTGTACGTGGCCAGGATCCACTGCTCCAGCTCGGCGTAGAAGGTCTCTGAGTCGAGTGTGCCGGGCAGGGTGAGCACGTCGAACCAGACCACGGTGTCGAACGGCAGGTCCGGGCGCGGCCGGATCGCGGAGAGCTGTGCCTCGAGCGCTCCGGGCGCGCCGCTGTCGGCGGCCTGGTCGAGCCCTGTCACGCGGACCTCCCAGGGGCCGTTGACCGGGTAGCTGCCGGCGTCGGCGTAGCGCTGGAGGGCGGCGGTGAGCCATTGGTAGAACTCGGATACGAGTGTCTGGATCCGGTCGCGGGTGGTGAGCACGGCGTAGCCGTTGGCGGTGACCCGCAGCGTGGTGGGCCGCACGTAGAGCTGGGTGTTCTTCGACCAGCCCCACAGGTCGGCGCTGCCCGTCGCGGTCAGCCCGGCGGCGGTGGTGGTGTAGGCCAGATTGGTGAACTCGGGCGTCACCGCCGTGTTCCCGCTCATGATCTCGTTCACCAGGTCGGACTCGGGTTGCAGCACGGCGTCGGCGAACGGGTAGTTGTACGGCATCGTGGTCTCGCGTGAGGTGGGCGGCATCTCGGGCGCGATGCTCCACACCTTCAGCCAGGGGGCGGGGGTGTAGGGGAACCAGATGGTCTCGACCCGGCCGGTCTGCTCGACAAGGGCGGCCAGGCTCTGGTCGCCCGCGGTGGCCGGCGGCGCGAAGAGCGTGTCGGTGGTCAGATCGACGCGGCTGACGCAGCGCAGCCGCTGGTTCTGGCCCACCCGCAGCGTGGCCTCGACCACCAGCGTGCGGCCGAGGTTCACCAGGAGCGCCTGGATCTGCGGGTCGTCACGCTGGAAGGTGCGCGTGGCGTAAGCGCCCTGCGTCGCGTCCCAGACCACTGCGGTCAGCGAGATCACCAGGTTGCTGATGCTGCCGTAGGTGGTGCCGGGTACCGGCGTTTCTCCGGCGGCGGGTACAGCGGTGCCGTGGCCGTCGATGGCCAGTACGCCGCCGAGCGTGACGTCGCCGGGCGCGGGGCAGGCGGTGACCCCGTATCCGGCCGTCTCGAGGGAGGTGAGCAGCGCCTCCATGGTGATGCCGGCCTGCGCGGTCACGCTGGCCGGCGGGCCGTCGTCGATCTGCACGGCGGTCAGGTATTGGGTGGTGTCGATCAGCAGGACTTCGGCCGACTCGCCGGAGGTGAGCGTCAGCGGCGCCCAGCCGTGCCGCATCCCGGCCGGGCGTACCTGCCAGCCCTGCTGGTAGGCCCAGTTGACCGCGGCCACCACTTGGGCGGCCGAGTCCGGTGCGCAGGTCCACACGTCGTCGGCGGTGATCTGGCCGCACCAGTTCGAGTATGCCTGCTGATATACCGGGATGCCGGCGGGGAAGGGCGCGCCGGTCGCCGCCCGGGTGGCGTCGAGCGGGATCCGGAACGCCGGCTCCCATCCGACGGTCGCGGCGGCGGCCCCGGACAGGGCGGCGGCGCGCAGGAACGCGCGGCGGGTCGGGCCGGCGCGGCCGGGCGCCGCCCCGTCGGACTCTGATGGAAGCATACGAATAAGTGTGCGCGCGGGGGCGCCGCAAAGCGGCCGCGCTGCTGCGAGGCAACTCAAACGGGTGAGTACCTGTCGGTTCCGGGCAGGCGGTGGGCGGTGTCTGCTCGGAGTGCGCCGGTCATTGTTCGGCGGCGACCGGTCCGTCTGTCTCGTGGCCGGTTTCCGGGTCGGTGTTCTCGGCATTCACGGTGTTCTCAGTGTTCTCAGTGTTTTCAGTGTTCTCGGTGGTGTCGGCGGTATCGGTGAGCTGTTCGACAGGTACCGGCGCGCCGTACGGTGTGAGCGCCGGATAGGTTCCGAGGCGGGCCCGGCGGTCGCGGCGGCCGGTCACCGCGAGGAGCGGCCCAGTGAATGCCAGCAGGCAGACTGCGAACAGGACCAGCCAGAAGCCGATCAGCGGCGAGTACGTGTCCAGGAAGCCGCCGATATCGTCGGTCGGCACCCCGCTGAACGCCGGGTTCTGCAATCCTCCCAGATATTGGAGCGGGAAGAGCACCTGGACGACGACCACGAGCAGCAGACCCAGTGGTTTGATCACCAGTCCGGCGAGTATGCCGGCGCCGCGGTACGCACTGCGGCCGGTCGCCGCGATCACGACCAAGATGAGCAGCGCGACGGCGTCGGATATCAGGTCAGCCTTCTGATAGCCGGTCACGTGGCTGAAAGTGCAGCACGTGCTGCCTGTGGTCGGGCTCAAACCGGCGGCGAGGGCCAGCGGGTCGTTGAGTCTCGCCCAGGCCAGTTCGCGGCCGACGATCCACACCGCCGCTGCGACGAGGCCGAGGAGCAGCACGACCCTGCGTTGCCTGCGGAGCCGCAGGGCGGGCGGCTGGACCGGTGCCGGCCTCGCCTCCCGCAGTACGGTCCAGACCAGGCAGATCAGCGCCGGCAGTGCGAGCGCCTGCGACAGAGTGACGGACCACGCGCTGAGCGCGGTGTGGTCGTCGTCGCCGTGCGGGACCCTGAGCTCGATGAACACCGTGAAGAACCACAGGGCGCTGAAACCGATGCCGAAGCCCGTCGCGAACGCGCGTGTGCGCGGAAGGGCGAGCAGGACGACACACATCAGGCTGCTCAGAAAGAACACCGAGTTGTCCGCCAGGACACCCGGAAAGTCGAACTCGTGCTGGGCGGAGAGGAGCGGGTCGGTGGCTGGCGTGCCCATGGGCTGGATCGCCCAGGTGATGTTGAGCACGACGATGACTCCGAAGCAGGTCATCGCGATCCAGCGCGGTATCCGATCCGTGGCCGGCCGGGCGGCGGGAGTCTCCGGGTACTGATCACCGGATTGGTCGTGCGCAGGGGCGCTGGCTACAGCCCATGGATCGGTTTCGCTCATCAAGGATTCCCCGCCCTGGTGAATGTTCCGCCGCTAGTGCGCACAGTCTAGGGCGGGAATCAGGGTTTTGTGGTCTGTTCGGCTCGACTCGGCGAGGGGGATCGCCTGGCCGGTTCGGGCGCCGGCTCACCGGGCGAGGACCTGCCCGAGGTAGCCCTTCCACCCGGTGCGTGAGCCGTGCGTCAGCGTGCCGAGTGCTTCGATCGCCGCTTGCACCGCCGCGTCGGCCACGCGGTCCTGCAGGTCGCCGCCGGTCCAGACCGACTCGTCGGGGATCTCGACCACGGTGCAGTGCTCCGGGCCGAGTTTCGCGGCCAGCCGGTCGAGCCTTTCGGCGGCCGCGGTGCACGCCGCGTCGGGATATCCCCAGAGCTTCGCGCCGAACGTCGTCAGCTTGGGCTGAGCCCGCACATAGATGACATTGTGCTGGTTTCTCCCGGCCGTGAACAGCTCCTCGAGGTCTGCGCCGAAGGCCTCAGGGTACGTGCACGTCCAGACGATCCTGTCGAGCGCGTGGTCGGGAAGATGGCCGAGGTTCTCGCGCAGCATGATCCCGGCCGCGTGGGCGACGTCCTCGCGGTCGGCCCCCATGCCGAGGCCGTAGCGTACGCACACCTCGGTCTTGGTGTTGAGGTAGCCGTAGTCGACGGTCTCGGCGACCAGGGAGCCGACGAGTTCCGCGTGCGCGTACGGGACGCCGAGGACCGCGATCGACGGGGGCAGGTCGGGCAGCGGCGCCCGGCCGGGGGCGCGGGTGCGCTCGTATTCGGGGACTTCCATGGTCAGCGTCGGCTGCGGGTCCCAGCCGGGTACCGGCCTGTTGCGCCACGTGACGCCGAGCGCGGCCAGTTTCGCTCCGATCGCGGAATCCAGCCGGGTGCGGGCCTGGTGCAGCGGCTCGGCGCGCGGATGCGAGCGCTCGAGGCCGAGGATCGTGTTGGAGGCGACGGCGTATTCGATGCCTTTGATGTTCGGCCGGATCGTGATCTGCCACGTCGGGTCGTGCTCGACGATGAGCCCGACTGCGCGGGCCGCTGCCGACAGGCCGGTCGCCTCGAGGGACAGCTCGGCCCACCGCTGCATCTCGAGGTAGAGGTCGCGCTGGCTCTTGACCGCCTGGATCACCGCCACGGCGGGCGCGTAGCTCTCCGGCAGGTAGCCGGCCAGTTTGTGCACCCGCCACAGGGCCAGGCCGGTCAGCTCCGCGATGGCCGGCAGCGCCTCGACTCCGGGCCTGGTCGCGCCGTTCATCCAGGAGGCGAACGTGGCCGGGCTGACGCCGATGGCCTGCGCGGCCGCGTTGTTGCTGATCCGCCGTTCCCGTAGGACCGTGCCGATCTCCTCGCACCACTCACGTAGCTCTGGCCGCATCGTCCCTCACTGCCCTGCGCGATAAGCCGACCTGCTCGTGAGTCTACACGGTAAACTTCTCTTTTCATTGATCAGATTGCTGAACGATATTTGCAGGAAACTGTTGACGGCCCCGTTCCGGTGGCTGCACACTGGAGAAACCGGGGCTCTGCGGGCAAAACCTGCTCATGAGTCTTATATGCAGCGCGCACCTGACAGGGGGAGGCGACCGCAGATGCACACCGAGCCTGACAAGGTGCCGCGCCGGGATCCGGCCCGCAAGAAGTACATCGTCCGCTGCCCGGCCTGCGACGGCACCGGCCACGTCGTGCGCGAGGGCTCGCAGGTGTCGGTGGGCTGCCGGTTGTGCTGGGAGCGCGGCCTGGTCGCGCGGATCGTCGCCGAGATCTTCGAGCGCGAGCGGTGACGCGGGCGCGGTGGGCGCGGCCTGGCGTCAGGATTCGGATATGAGATTGTGGCGTATGGTGGTGCTGTTTCTGGTGCTGTTTCTGGTGCTGGCGAGTCGGGGATCGTGCGCCGGTCGCCCGCCTCCCTTCACGGCTCGCCGTCCCGCGCCGCTCGGTCCCCTCTTCGCAGAATCCGAACGGTGCGGCTCGCGCACCAGTGTCGCGGGCCGCGGTTTCGCGATTGCGTGAGAGTCCTTTGGGGCGCTGCTCAAGGCGGGCTCCGCGGGCGGTGCCAGGTAAGCCCCGCGGCGCGGCTTATGCGTCGGCGTGGTCGTCGGGCAGGGCGGTGGCGGGTCCGGCCGGGGTGCGGACGGGAGCCCAGCGGATCCGGGAGATCGCGGCGGCGAACGTCTCGTCGCGCGGCGGCAGCGCGTGCATCACGCGGCCGATCACCGCACCGGCGGTCGGGGGCTTCGGCAGCGTGAACAGGCGCCGGGCCAGGTCCAGGCCGGGGAAGGCGCTCTCGGCGTGCGGCTGGGCGGGCGCGTCGAGCCCGTCGAGCCACTCGAGTCCGTCGAGCGGGGCGGGCGCGTCGTCGAAGAGCACTGCCGCGGCCTCCAGGTCGGCGGCGGCGACGAGGCAGCGCTGCGCGAGGGCGGACAGGACCTCGTCGGTCCACTCCGGCAGCTGTTGTGCCGGCAGGTCGGCCGTCAGCGTGGCGAGGCGCGCGGCGCAGTCCTGCAGGGACGCGGCATCGGCGCGCAGCGACGCGCTGTCGCGTCCCGGCGCGGTCCTCAGGTCCCTGATCGTCATCGCCGCTCCCGGAAACGAGGTCTAGCAGTGCGGCCGGACGGTGTGGCCGGGCCGTATCCGCTTTGAGCCCACTCTGACCGCCCTTGGCTCTTTTATCAAGGTTCTCCAGTACTAGTCCTATTTGTTCGTTGAGGCGGGTCCGGCCGGCGCTTAGCGTGCTTCTCGTGCCACCGACCGATGCAGGCGGACCGCTCGCGGTCGCCGTGGTCGGCGCCGCCTCGCTGCTGCCCGGTTCGCACGACGCGCGCGGTTTCTGGCGCGACGTCGTCGCCGGACGGGACCTGCTGACCGAGGTGCCGCCGAGCCACTGGCTGATCGGCGACTACTACGATCCCGATCCGGCCGCGCCGGACCGGACCTACGCGCGGCGCGGAGCGTTCCTGTCACCGGTCCCGTACGACCCGCTGGCCTGCGGAACGCCGCCGAGCACGTTGTCGGCGACCGACACCGCCCAGCTGCTCGCCGTGCCGGTGGCCGAGGCCGCGCTGCGTGATGCAGCCTGCGGCGATCCGGCGCGCATCGACCGGGAGCGCACCGGGGTGATCGTCGGGACCGGTGCGCTGGAGCTGCTGCTGCAGATGGCCTGCCGGCTCCAGCGCCCGGTCTGGCTGGACGCGCTGCGCTCGTGCGGCGTGCAGGAGCCGCTGGCGCAGCGGATCTGCGAGCGCATCGCAGAGCACTACGTCCCGTGGCGGGAGGCGACGTTCCCGGGCCTGCTGGCCAACGTGGTGGCCGGCCGCATCGCCAACCGGCTGGACCTGCACGGGGTCAACTGCGTGATCGACGCCGCGTGCGCCAGCTCGCTCGCCGCGCTGTCCGCCGCGGTCAACGAGCTCGAACTCGGCCGGGCCGACCTGGTGCTGGCCGGCGGCGTCGACACGTTCAACGACATCACGATGTTCATGTGCTTCTCGAAGACGCCCGCGCTCTCGGCGACCGGCGACTGCCGGCCGTTCTCAGACCGCGCTGACGGCACGATGCTCGGCGAGGGCCTGGTGTTCTTCGCGCTCAAGCGGCTCGCCGACGCCGAGCGGGACGGCGATCACGTCTACGCCGTACTGCGCGGGCTCGGGGCATCGTCGGACGGCGGCGGGGCGGCGATCTACGCGCCGGTGCCCGCCGGCCAGGCGCGGGCGCTGCGGCGGGCGTATGCGATGGCCGGATACGGTCCGCGGACGGTCGAGCTGGTGGAGGCGCACGGTACCGGGACGCCGGCCGGCGACGCGGCCGAGCTGGCGGCGCTGGCCGAGGTGTTCGGACCGGCGGACCGGCCCTGGTGCGCGCTGGGCTCGGCGAAGTCGCAGTTCGGGCACACCAAGTCGGCTGCGGGCGCGGTCGGGCTGCTCAAGGCGGTGCTGGCGCTGCATCATCGGGTGCTGCCACCGACGATCAAGGTGGAGCGGCCCGCCGCAGCGCTCGGCGCCGCATCCGCCGCCCTATACGTCAATACTCTGGCTCGACCGTGGGTGCACGGCGGCGGACATCCGCGCCGCGCGTCGGTCTCCAGCTTCGGCTTCGGCGGGAGCAACTACCACGTCACGCTGGAGGAGTACGTGCCGCGCGGCGCCGGGCGGCGTCCGGCGCGCTGGTGCGTGGCGCCGACCGAGCTGGTCTTGCGCAGCGCCGAGACGGAGGCGGGGCTCGGCGCGGCCTCGGGGTTCCGCGGTGGCGACCGGGTCCGCGAGGCGGTCGTCCGCGCGGCTTCGCAGGACGCTCAGAACACGCAGGACGCGCAGAACACTGTGCCCGTGGCGTGCTTCCGGCGTGCCGGGCCGGCCGCCTCGGGCCGGGTCGCCTTCCTGTTCTGCGGCCAGGGCGCGCAGCGCCCTAATATGGGCGCGGATCTCGCGATGGCGTTCCCGGAGGCGCTCGACGCCTGGGACGAGCTGGCGACCGAGAGACTCGACGGCGAGGGCGCAGACGGCGACGACGACATCGGGGGCGAGGGCGAGGGCAAGGACGGCGGCCCGCGCCTGCACGAGGTCGTATTCCCCCGGCCGGCGTTCTCGGCCGACGAGCGGGAGCGGCAGCAGCGGGAGCTGACGGCGACCGAGTGGGCGCAGCCGGCGCTGGCGGTGCAGTGCGTCGCGCAGCTGCGGCTCGCCGACCGGTTCGGCCTGCGGCCCGACTGCGTCGCGGGCCACAGCCTCGGCGAGCTCGTGGCCCTGCACGCCGCCGGCTGCCTCGACGCTCGTACCCTGATACGGCTGGCCCGGCGCCGCGGCGAGCTGATGCGGGACGCCTGCGACCGGCCCGGCGCCATGCTGGCCGTGGCCGTCGGCGCGGCGGAGGCGGCGGCGCTGACCGCGGGCCGGTCCGACGTCTGGATCGCGAACATCAACGGGCCGCAGCAGACCGTGCTGTCCGGGACCCTCGACGGCATCGAGGAGATCGAGCGGCGCGCGGACGCGAGCGCGGTGGCCGCGCACCGCCTCGCGGCGTCGACCGGTTTCCACAGCCCGCTCGTCGCCGCGGCAGGCCCGGTACTGCGCGACTACCTACAGGGGATTGAGATCGGACCGCCGCGGCTGCCGGTCTACGGGAACCGCGATGCGTGCCGCTACCCGGAGGATCCAGCCGAGATCCGGGACCGGATCGCCGCGCAGCCGACCGAGCCGGTCCGCTTCGCCGAGCAGATCGAGGCGATGTACGCGGACGGCGTGCGCACGTTCGTCGAGTTCGGCGCCGGCGCCGCGCTTACCGGCCTGGTGGGCCGCATCCTCGAGGGCCGCGACCACCTGGCCGTCGCGCTCGACCGGCGCGGACGGCACGGCGTGACTGCGCTGCAGCTGGCGTTGGGCGAGCTGGCCGTGCACGGCGTGCCGCTGGACGTCGAGGAGTTGACGGCGCGGGAGGACGGCGGGCCGGGCAGCGGGTCCCGCGAGCGGTCCGCGCGGCCGAGGGTCCGGCTCGTGGGCAGCAACTACGGAAGGCCCTATCCGCCGCCCGGCGGTGAAAAGGAGATCGCCATGCCGAATCACCCGTCCGAGCGGCCGGTCCCGGCGACCCACGACTCGGCCGAGCCGGTGAACGGCGCGCCGGCTGTGAATGGTGCGCCGCGGGCGGTCGCACCGGGCGCGGTCCAAGCGGTCCAAGCGAGCACAGTGACATCAGAGCCTTGGCTCCTCGCGCTGCAGGAGGTCCAGCGGCAGACCAGCGAGGCGCACGCCGCGTATCAGCACGCCCTGGCCGACGGGCACAGCGCCTACCTGCGCACAAGCGAGGCGACGCTGTCCGGCATGATCGCAGCACTCGAAGGAAGCGGTGCCGTCGCGGCGAACCCCCGACCTCCCGCGGTGGCGTCGCCGAGGCCTGCGGCGCCGATGCCGGTCCCGACTGCGATCCCTGACTTCGGCGGTGCGGTCGCGGCGTACGAGGCGCCGGTCGCGATCCCGAGGCCGCAGCCGCTCCGCGAGATCCCTTGGCACGCCGCTGAGGCTGTGCCGGAACCGGCGGCCGAGCCCGAACCGGCAGGGCAGGCGGATTCCCCGGAGCACCTGGAGCAGATCGTCATCGGGATCGTCGGCGAGTTGACCGGCTATCCGGCCGACGTCCTGGACCCTGAGATGGAACTCGAGCACGACCTCGGCATCGACTCGATCAAGCGGGTGCAGATCCTGTCCCGGGTGCGCGAGCGGGTGCCGGACCTTCCCGCGCTCGATCCCGCGCAGCTGGCCGCGCTGCGCACCATCGGCGAGATCACCGCGTATCTGCGTCGGCCCGGAACGAGCCGCCAGCCGAGCACGGCGGGCGACCCCGCAGCCGACCAGGAGGGTGAGCCGAGTCTGACAGGACTCTGAGTCCGATCCCGCTGATCCGCCGGGTTCCGGCGCTGCGGCCGGCCGCCGCGTCAGGGCTCGCCCTGCCAGGTCTGTTGCGCGGTGCGGTCGCCGTCTCGGACGACGGGCTCGGCGTCGCGGACGAGTTGATCAGGCTGCTGCGCGACGCCGGGGTGCGCGCAACGCGCTACGGTGACGGCGCCGATGACGACGCCTCCGCCGTCGTCTTCCTCGGCGGGCTGCGGCCGGGGGACGCGACGGCCGAGGACGATGTCGCCATCGCACGCGAGGCGTTCCGCGCCGCCCGCGCGCTTGCCGGTCGCGGCTCGTTCGTGGCGGTCGGCCAAGCTGGGCGGGCCGGGCTCGGGGCGCTGACCCGTACCTGCGCGCGCGAATGGCCCGGGGTCGCCGCGAAGGCGGTCGAGATCGAGGCCGGGGCCGAAGCCTCGGACGTGGCCGGCACCGCCGCCGCGATCGCCGCGGAACTGCTCGGCGGCGACAGCACTGCGGACGTCGTGCTGGGCCTCGACGGCAGCCGTTGCGTGCGCGCGATGCTGCCGGACGACTCCGATCCGACGCAGCCCCCGCATTCGCCCGGCGGCGTGTTCGGCCCAGAGTCACTGGTCGTCTTCACCGGCGGGGGGAGAGGTGTCACAGCAGCCTGCGCCAGGGCCGTGGCGCGCACCTTCTGTCCGCGCATCGTGCTGATCGGCCGCACCGCCATGGCCGACGAACCGCCCGTCCTGCGCGAGGCCGCCACGGATGCGGAGGTGCGCACCGCGCTCGTTGCGCAGGCTCGGCACGCCGGGCAGAAGCTGCGGCCCGCGGCGATCGACGCCGAGCTACGCCGGATCCGCGCGGTGCGCGATATACGGCAGACGCTGGCAGAGATCGAGGACGCCGGGTCGCCGGTCCGCTACCTCGCCGCGGATGTCGGCGACATCGAGGCCTTACGCTCGGCCCTGCGCGAGGTGCCGGTCGGGTGGGGCTCGGTCACCGCGGTCGTACACGGCGCGGGTGTCTTGGCCGACCGGCTGATCGCTGACAAGACCGACGAGCAGTTCGACCGGGTTGTGCGGGCCAAGGTGGACGGCCTGCGCAATCTGCTGACCTTGGTCGGCGCCGACGAGCCGGCTGCGGTCTGCGTCTTCTCCTCGGTCGCCGCCTCGGAGGGCAACGCAGGCCAGTGCGACTACGCGGTGGCCAACGAGATCGCCGAGCGGATCGCCGCCGACTGGCGAGCCGGCCATCCGCGCTGCCTGGTCAAGGCGATTGCGTGGGGGCCGTGGGACGGCGGCATGGTCGGCCCGGAACTCGCCGCGCTCTTCGGTGAGCGCGGCGTGCCGCTGATCCCGTTGGCCGAGGGTGCCGACGCCTTCGTCGCGGAGTTGGCGCGGGATCCCGAGCGCGTACGTTCCCTGATTACCGCCGACGCGCCGGGGGCGCCGGGACTCGGCGCGGGAACGGACGCGCGGGCCGCCGACATCACCGTGGACGAGGCGAGCCGGCCGTGGCTCGCCGACCACCGCGTCGGCGGCCGCGCGGTGGTGCCGATGGCCGTGGTGTGCGACTGGATGCTGCGGCTCGCGGACGGGCCGGGCGCGCTGGCCCTCGAGGACATCGACGTCCTGCGCGGCATCACGGCGCCGGGCGTGGTCACGGTGCGCCGGAGCGGATCAGAGTTCACCGTTGCCGCAGAGGATGGAAGGGTCTGCTACCGGGCGCGGGCGGTCACCGGTCCCGTGGTGTGGCCTGCTGCCGATATAGGGCTGCCGACCGGGCTGCGGCCGATCTCGTACGACCCGCTCTACGACGGCGAGACCCTGTTCCACGGGCCGATGTTCCAGGTCTTGCAGCAGGTCGAGGGGATCGGCCCGGCGGGTGCGGCCGGGAGCGTGGCCGGCGCGGGCGCGATGCGGTGGCCGGCCGAGCCCTGGCGGATCGACCCGGCCGCGCTCGACGGCGCCCTTCAGCTCGCCGTGCTCTGGGCGCGCAAGGCGATCGGCCGCGCGACACTGCCGATGTCCGTGCGCGCTGCGCGGTTCCGGGCCGCAGGGCTCGAACCCGGTCCGCTGCGCTGCGTCGTGCGCGCGGTCGGTTCCGGTGCGGACAGCGCGGTCTGCGACGTCGTCCTGCTCGGGCCCGACGCGCAGTGCGTCGCAGAGCTCTGTGGTCTGAACCTGGTGGCGCGCCCGCACTGACGAGGAGAGCCGATGCCGTTTCCCCCCATCGCGATCGTCGGGCGCGGTTGCGTCCTGCCCGGCGCGCTCACGCCGGCCGCGCTGTGGGACCTCGTGGTCTCGGGCCGAAGCAGCATCGCGCCCCTGCCGCAGGGCCGCTGGCGCGTCCCGCGCGCGGAGATCGTGCCCGAACACGCGCCGCACGACGTCGGCGGCTACGTGACGGGGTTCGACGAGGTCTTCGACTCGCGTGCCGCGGACGGTCCGCTGCCGCCGGACCCGGCGGCGCGCTGGGTCCTGCACGCGGCCCGCCAGGCGCTCGACGAGGTCGGCCCGGACGCACCCGAGCCGGCCAGATCAGGCCTCATACTCGGCTGGCTCGCCCTGCCGGACGAGCGCATGACGCGTCGCGTCGAACAGGTGTGGTGCGAGGGCCGATCCGTTGAGCCGGGCCGGGAGTACCGGTCGGTCGCGCCGGCCGGCGTGTGCGCGCGGGTGCTCGGCTTCGGCGCCGGGTCCCTCACCCTGGACGCGGCCTGCGCGTCCTCGCTCTACGCGGTGAAATTCGCCTGCGACCGCCTGCATGACGGCAGGGCCGACCTCATGCTGGCCGGCGGCGTGAGCGGCGCCGACCCGCTGCTCGTGCATGCCGGGTTCGCCGCGCTGTCCGCCCTGAGCCCGAGCGGCCGGTCCCGTCCGTTCCAGCGCGGCGCCGACGGGCTGGTGCCGGCCGAGGGCGCGGCGCTCGTCGCCCTGATGCGACTGCCCGACGCGGTGGCGCGCGGCATCCCGGTGCTCGGCGTGATCCGGGGCATCGGCCTGGGCAACGACGGGCGCGGCGACGGCCTGCTGGTGCCCTCGCAGGCGGGCCAGGTCCGCGCGATGCAGCTTGCGTATACGGAGGCCGGGATCGCGGCGCAGACCGTCACGCTGCTGGAGTGTCACGCCACCGGGACGGCGCGCGGCGACGCCGTCGAGGTCCGATCGGCCGCGTGTGTCTTCGATGGCGCGCGCGGCCTGCCGATCGGTTCGGCGAAGGCAAGCCTGGGCCATGCGATGACCGCCGCGGGCGCGGTCGGCCTGCTCAAGGTCCTGGCGGCGCTCGAAGCAGGGATCAGGCCGCTGACCCCGGGCGTGGACGATCCGCTCGAGGAGTTGCGCGGCACGCCCTTGCGCGTGCTGTATGACAACGAGCCCTGGGACGGTCCGCGCCGGGCCGCCGTGAGCGCGTTCGGCTTCGGCGGCAACAACGCGCACCTCGTCGTTGACGCGCCGGACCTGCTGCCCGCCATGACGCCGTGCCCGCGAAGCCGCCGCGGGCCGGCGCCGGACGTGCAGGTTGCGGTCGTGGGCATTGGCGCACGCGTGGCGGGCGGATCGGGCACGGCCGACTTCACCTCGGCGCTGCTGGCCGGCACGAGCAGACCAGGGATCTGCGAATCGGTCGCGCTCGATCTGGACGGCCTGCGGTTCCCGCCCGCCGATCTGCGCGCCGCGCTCGCCGGGCAGGTATTGGCGCTGCAGAGCGCCCGCGAGGCCGCGCGTGGTGTGCGGCTGCCGGCGGACCGCTGCCAGGTCATGATCGAAATGACCTGCGACCCGCAGACCGTCGGCCACACCGCCCGGCTGCGCCACGGCGAGGCCTGCGACGTCGCCGCTCCCGCCCTGGACAGCGCGCGTGTCGTCGGCTTCCTGGCGAACATGGCCGCCAACCGGGTCAGCTCCCAGCTCGACCTGGCCGGCCCGAGCTTCGCGGTCGGTGCGGCGCGGCAGCCGGGCGTGGACGCCTTAGGCAGCGATGTCCTGAGCAGTGACGTCTTGGCATTGGCGGTGCGGGCGATCCGCTGCGGCGAGGCGGATGCTGCGCTGGTCGGCGCCGTGGACGTGTCCTGCCCCTCGCTGGGCGATGAGCCGTCGGACGTCGCCATCGCCTTGGCCCTCAAGCGTTTGGACCACGCGCGGCGTGACGGCGATCGGGTCATGGCGGTCCTCGATCCGGCCACTGCTGATCGCCGCGACCTGGCCGCTGTCGCGGCGGACGTGCTCGCCCTGCACCACCGCGCGCGCCTCCGGCCGGGAAATGTCGCAATACCCTGGCTCGCCGGGTCGCTCTCACCGTCGGCGGCCGACACGGCCGGGTGGATCGCGCAGCCGCCGCCGAGCTGGCACGTCTATTCCGGGGTGGACCGCGCCGGCGTCCTGGCAGCGCTCGACGATCGGCGCGAGTCGCGCGAGGGCCCAGCCCGGCTCGTCATCGTGGCCGCGGATGCGTCGCAGCTGGCCGAGCGGGCGGTCGTCGCGCGGCGCTGGCTGCTCGCGCAGGCGCCGAGACCGCGCTGGGCGGCCTACCGGGACCGGCCGCTGGCCGGGGCGCTCGCCTTCGTCTACCCGGGCGGGGCCGCCGCGTATCAGGGTATGTGCAGCGAGCTCGCGCTCGCCTTCCCGGACCTTGTCGCAGAACTCATATACCGCTGCCCGGCACTGCCGGAGGTGGCGTCGTGGGTGCACGACGACGGGGCGCGCCCAGGCGACACGATCAGCCTGGTCTGGGGCGCCGCCTACCTCGCCCACGTACACACCGCGGTCACCCGCGGCGTGCTCGGCCTCGCCCCGGCTGCTGCACTCGGCTACTCCTCCGGCGAGAGCACCGCGCTGACCGCGCTCGGCGCCTGGCCGCGGCTGGACGACCTGGTCCGCGACCTGCGCGCCAGCCCGCTGTTCAGCCGTGAGCTGGCAGGGTCCTACGACGCGGTGCGGCGCGCGTGGCAGCGGGCCGGCCTGCCCGGCCGCTCGTGGCGGACATTCGTCTCGGCGCTGCCGGCCGACCGCGTGCGCGAGGCCCTGGCCGGCGAGCCGGCCGTGCACCTGATGGCGGTCAACTCCCCGCAATCCTGCACCTTCGGTGGGGAGACAGAGGCCTGCGAGCGGGTGCTGGTCCGGCTCGGTGCCGAGCGCGCCGTGCCGCTGAATTACGACCTGGCCGTGCACGCGCCGGTGCTTCAGGAGGTGGCCGCGCAGTGGCGTGAGCTGCACACGCGCCCGACCGTGCCAGTGCCCGGCGTCACGTTCTACGGCTGCGCCCGCGCCGAGCCGTACGCGCTGGACCCGCAGAGCGTCGCCGAGGCGAACACGGCGCAGGCCCTTGGCACCGTCGACTTCCGCGGCACCGTCGGGCGCGCCTGGGCGGACGGCGTGCGGATCTTCGTCGAACACGGGCCCGGACACAGCTGCACCGACTGGATCGCGCAAACCCTCGACGGCCGCGAGCACCTCGCGCTCGCACTGGACGGCCCCGGCCCGTCGGACCTGAGCGCGCTGGCTTGTGCCGTCGCCGACCTGATCGCGGCCGGCGTGCAGGTCGACGACGCCCGGCTGGCCGATCGGCTCGCCGCCGCGTGGGACCCGGACCAGGACCGAGACCGGGAGCGGGACAGCAGTGACGGCGTGCGGCGGCTGTCGATCGCCGTCCACCCGCCGTTGACCACGCCGCGCGCTCTCGCGCCAGCAGAGGCGTCCGGAACAAAGGTGTCCGCGGCGGCGGCCCTGGTGCGCGCCCATCACGCGACACTCGAGCAGCGCCACCGCGACTTCGTCGAGCTGGCGCGTGCGCGCCACGCGGACTTCCTCGCCCAGAGCGAGCGAATCAGCCGTCTGCTCGTGCGGGCCGCGCCGCCGCCCCCGGCCAGCCCGCTGTTCGACCGGGCGCAGCTCGAATTCCTCGCCTCCGGCCCGGTATCGGCGCTCTTCGGCCCGGCTTTCGCGGCGCTGGACCGGCTGCCCCGGCAGACCCGCCTGCCCGGACCCCCTATGCTGCTGGTGGACAGGGTCCTGACGATCGACGCAGTGCCCGGATCCATGGGCACCGGCGCGATCCGCACCCAGACCGACGTGCGGCCGGACAGCTGGTACCTCGACCCGGCCGGCCGCATGCCGGCTGCGCTGATGGTCGAGGCCGGGCAGGCCGACCTGCTGCTGATCAGCTGGCTGGGCGTGGACCTGCGCACCCGCGGCGAGCGGGTCTACCGGCTGCTGGGCTGCGAGATCACCTACCACGGCAGCCCGCCGTGCCCCGGCCAGACGCTCACCTTCGACATCGCCGTCGACGGCCACGCCGACCAGGGCCCGGCCCGGCTGTTCTTCTTCCACTACGACTGCCGCGTGGACGGCGAGCTGCGGCTGAGCGTGCGCGGCGGGCAGGCCGGCTTCTTCACCGACGCGGAACTGGCCGGCACCCGCGGCGTGCTGTGGCAGGTCCCGCACCGCGACCTGCGCGCGCCGCGGCGGTTCGAGCGCGCGCAGATCGCGGCGTTCGCCGAGGGGCGGTTCGCCGACTGCTTCGGGGCCGGGTTCGCGGCGAGTGCGGCGCAGGTGCGCCCGCCGCGCCCGGCGGGTCCCGGCCTGCTGCTGTTCGACGAGATCGAGGCGTTCGACCCGGACGCCGGGTACCTGCGGGCCCGGCTGCCGATCAGCCCGCAGAGCTGGTTCTTCGAGGGCCACTTCGCCGGCGATCCGTGCATGCCCGGCACCCTGATGCTCGAAGGCTGCTTCCAGCTGATGGCCTTCCACCTGACCGCGCTCGGCCACACGGCCGAACGCGACGGCTGGCGCTTCGAGCCGGTCCCGCAGCGGCCGTACCGGATGTCGTGCCGCGCGCAGGCCACGCCGAGCAGCAGCTCCCTGACCTACGAGGTCTTCGTCAGCGCGCTGAAGGGCGGTGCGCGCCCGACGCTGGTCGCCGACGTCCTGTGCACGGTCGACGGCACCAGGGCACTGCTGGCCGAAGGGCTCGCGCTGCAGCTTGTGCCGGACTGGCCGCTGGAGCACTGGCGCCGGCTCGGCAACCTGGCCGGCCACGTCGAGCCCAAGCCGGTCGCACAGGCCGGCGGGGTTGCGCTCGGGCTCGAGTCGCTGCTGGCGTGCGCATGGGGCCGGCCCAGCGAGATGATGGGCGACCTGCTGGCCGAGATGGACGACGGCCGGCGGCTGGCCAGGCTGCCAGGCCCGCCTTACCACTTCGTCAGCCGCATCATCGAGCTCGGCGACCGGCTCGTGGCCGAGTACGACGTCCCGCACGACGCCTGGTACTGGTCTGACGACGGCGACGACGGCGACGACAGGCAGACGATGCCGTTCTGCGTGCTGCTCGAGGCCGCATTACAGCCTTGCGGATGGCTCGCCCTGCACACCGGCGACATCCCGCGCGCCGGGACCGAGCTGCTATTCCGCAACCTCGACGGCCGCGGCACGCTCGGCACGGTCGGCCGCGCAACCAGGGTTCTGCGAACCGAGGTGCGGCTGGCCGACCAGGCGCGGCACGACGGCATGATCATCGATGCCTTTGACGTGCGGGTGCTCGCGGACGGCCGGCCGGTCGGCGAGCTGCGCAGCGTCTTCGGGTTCTTCCCGCCCGCGGCGTTCGCCGAGCGCCCGGGCCTGGGCCCCGAGCCGGGCGTGCCGGACGAGCGGCCCGAGCCGGTCGCCGCGCGGCCGCCGGGCCGGCCGCCGGATCGAGACCGCCTGGACCTGCTCGACCGGATCACCGGATTCTGGCCGCGGGCGCGCCGGATGCGTGCGCAAAAGGACATCGCGCCGGGCGACTGGTACTTCCGCGCGCACTTCTTCCAGGATCCGGTCCAGCCCGGCTCGCTCGGCCTGCAGGCCATGCTGCAGCTCGTGCAGTGCTACCTGGTGCACACCGGGGCCGCCGCCCCCGACGCGGAGTTCGAGCCCTGGCTCGACGGCCGCCCGGCCGCGTGGACGTACCGCGGGCAGGTCACCCCGCACGACGCGGTGGTGACGATCGACGTGGAGATCACCGAGACCGGCGCCGGCCACGCGCTCGCAGAGGGCTGGCTCAGCGTGGACGGCCGGCTGATCTACCACGCCGAGAACCTCGGCGTGCGGGTCGTGGGTCGGCCGCGGCAGGAGGTGCTCGACCCGGCCGTCGACACCTGGCTCGCCGACCACCGGCCCACCTGGACGGTGCCGGCGCTGCCGATGATGAGCGTCGTGGACCGGCTCGCGGCGGCCGCCGGCCGGCCGGTCGGGGGACTGCGCGACGTACGGCTCGGGCGGTGGATCGTGCTGGACGGCCCGGTCCGGCTGCGCGGCGCGGCGGCCGGGGTGCGGGTCGAGCTCGAATATCAGGGCACAGTCGTCGCGTCGGCGAGCGTGGTCGAGCGGCCCGAGCCGCCGCCGGAGCCCGCGCCATTGCGCGACGCGCAGCCGGTCGAGCTGCCTTACCTGCGCGGCGGCGTCTTCCACGGCCCCGCGTTCCACTACCTCACCGGGCTCGAGATCGGGTCGAACGGCGCGCACGGGGTGCTGGACGCCGCGGGCGGCAGCGTTCCGCGCGGCCTGCTGCACCAAGGCCTGCTCGACGCGAGCGTGCACGCCATCCCGCACGACGAGCTGTGGCGCTGGTCGGACCGCATCCGGCCGGGCTGCGTCGGCTACCCGTACCGGCTGCCCTCGACGGACTTCTTCGAGCCGCTGCCGGACGCCGGCTTGCTGCAGGTCGACGCGCGGTTCGCAGGCTTCGACGACGATGTCGAGGTCCTGCCGGTGGTCGATGTGCAGGTGCACCGCGACGGAAGGCTGCTGCTGGCCTACCGGCTGGTCGAGGTCCTGGTCCCGCTCGGCCCGCTGGCCCGGCTCGGCGCCCGCGAGCGGGCCGCCTTCCTGCGCGACCGGCGCCACGTGCCCGGCTGCGGCCTGTCCGTGTTCGAGGATGCGGGCACCACCCGGCTGCGCGCCGAGGATCTGCGGGCCCTGGAATGGTTTCCCGGTACCGTCGCGCACCTCTACGGCCTGCCGCCCGGCGCCGACCCGCTGGCCGAGGTCGCGGTGCGCGACCACGTGGCGCACCGCGCCGGCGTGCACCCGAGCGCGGTACTGCCCTCGCCAGACCTGACCTCGGCCACCGTCGCCGGCCGACCGCAGCACCGCTACGCCGTGGAGCTCGAGCGCGTCGCGGGCGGCGTCATCGTCCGCGACGCGGGCCCGGACCCGGATCAACCCACGGCTTCGTCGCAGGCAGAGTGCTGCGACGTGGCGCCGTTGCCTGTTCGGGCAGCGAAGCCTGCGTGAAAGGCCGCCTGATACAGCCTGGCCGCGCCAAGATCGACCGATGATCATCATGGCGTTAACGAGTGATCGACGGACGGGGTCCGCCGTGATCAGAGGGCTGCTGACCGCGCAGGTCCTCCGAGGCCGGGGCCGCGGCCGTTCGACCGGGCGATGATGCGATGGATGTGATCGAACTGGCCCTCCACCAGGCGAGACTCCAGAGAGTTCCGCGCCCCGAGGACTTGTCGCGCACCGCGGTCGACGGCGCCCGCGTGCCCACCCGGCACCATGTAGAGCTTTGACGGGCAGTGCTTTGACAGACACCGGGGATCGTCGACTGCGCGGCCTCGGCGCCGGCGCGTCATCGCCTGTCCGCCCTCGGGCCCGACCGCGGCCGATCCCTGATGTCGGGGCCCGGGGGATCCGGCCGACACCGCTGAATCTGATTCTCGGCGCGGGCTGACGCGCGGGCCGACAAAGACAGGAGCACCATGTCCTTCGCTGATGACTTCGTGCATTGCATGGCCGAGGCCGGAGCCACGATCCAGGTGGGCTCCGTGACCGAGCAGGACCACTTCACGCAGGCGGTCGCGTACATCCAGACCTGGCTCGACAGCCTGGACGAGTACGCGCGCGAGGGCTACGACGCCGCGACCACGGACCACCCGGTCTCCGCGGTGCTGGTCGAGGCGAACATCGCCCCCGACCTCGGTGGCCTGATGGCCGACTTCGACGCGATGACCGGATGGCCGCTGACCACGCTGCTGCAGTGGTGCACGCACTGCGCCGGGCAGGCGGCCCAGAGCGTCCCGCAGCAGTGAGTCCGGCACGACACCCAGAGCGGCAGACCTCGAACCCGGAAAGTAGGACCAGATGTCGTTGGACGACTTCAAGGCCTGCGCCGAGCACTCGCTCGGCGAGCAGGTCCACGCATGGGACGAGATGGTGGTCCAGCCCCTGATCGAGATCGGGCAGTGGTACAAGAAGCAGGACACGACCATCGAGATCGTACTCGGCGGCGTGGCGGCGGCCGGCCTGAACTCGCTGATCGCCTGGCTCGCCAAGATCGTCGGCGTCTCGGCGGCGGAGGTGACCGGTCCGATCATCCTGGCCTTCGCGGTCGGCGTGGGCATCGGCACGGGACTCAACGTCGTGATCGACTGCGGTGCGAAACTCTGAGCTCGGCGCGGGATAGGCGGGATAGAACGAGGTTCGCCGGATGCTTGCGGGAATCGGCACGGGGATCGCGTCGTGCCTCGGCGCGATCCTCGCCGTGGCCGGCCTGCTGAAGGCTTTGGACGTGACCGGCACGCGCCGGGCGCTGAGCCGTCTGCTTCCCCGTGGCCGCCGCGCGTCGTCGGCGTCGTCGCGCTGGCTTGCCTGGACCGCGCTCCTGCTGGCCCTCGCCGAGATCGGCTTAGGCGTCGCGCTGCTGCTTGCTCCGAGGGCGCGGGCCGTCGACGCCCTCGCACTCGCCCTGTTCGCCGCGTTCCCGTTCGTCGTGCGCCGGGCGCGCCGGCTGGGTGCGGCGTGCGGGTGCTTCGGGTCGTTCTCGACCCGCGTGTCAGGGCCCAAAGAGGCGGCGCGGGCCGCGGCGCTGGCGGTGTGCGCGGCGGCGATGTTCGGGCTCAATGCCGTCTGGGGCGCGGATCAGGCCTCGTGGATGTTCGCCATTGCCGGATTCGGCGCAGCGTCAGCCGCCGTCGTCCTGGCGGCGGCGCTGGCACCCCCGCGGCGCGCACGGCCGTGGCGACGGCGTCCGAACGCGGATCGACAAGACCCCGCGGCATGGCGTCCAACGCAGGTGTGGAACCGAATTCGTGTTCTGCGTCGGGTGCGGACGGATCCGCAGGTGCGCGAGGTCCTGGCCCGCGGCGCCCGGCGGGTGCGCTGGCGCCGGGCGAAGGTCGCCGTCTCCGGCCGGCCGGTCCGGATGACGCAGGTTCTAGTGTCCGGCGAGGCGTGTGCCCTGCACGTGATCATCCCGGTCACCGGACGCCCGGCGGTGATCCTGTTCACCCCCGAGGGCCCACTGGTCCCGGGACGCGAGCCGCCCGGCCAGCGCCGCGCTGCCTCGGCCGCCGAGACTGTCGCCGAGGTCTGATCCGCGCCGCTCCGATTCCCTGTTGCACGGTCGTGATCGTCCCAGTACGCTGCGTTAATACGCTGGGGGCGTCCGGGGAGCGACGACGAGGGCGGGGGCTGATCGTGGCGAACGACGGGATCATGCAGGACTATCAGTCTGCGCAGGTCGCCTTCCAGACGGTCAATCAGTTCGGCGAGGACGTCAAGGGCATGGGCCAGACCCTCACCGGCGTGCACGAGGATCTGCAGT
>DASYAE010000055.1:0-9327 GCA_036501535.1 Actinocrinis sp.
GGGACGCGGGGCACGGCTGCCTTCTCTGTGCTATTTCACTACTTGGCTGCTGCGCCCACCTCGCTGCGCCTGTTCTCCGCCACCCGGTCCGCGTGGCCGGGCCACCAGGCCCGATGGCCGATCAGGGCCGTGAGGCTGGGCGAGAAGAACATCGCCATGATGAAGGCCGCGATCGCGATGCCGGCCGCCACCGCGAAGCCGACCTGGGTCAGCACCTGCTCGTTGGCGAGGGTCAGCGACGCGAACGTGCCGACCAGGATGAGCCCGGCCGCGCCGATCGCCGGCCCGGCGTGCGCGAGCGCGAGGGCCGCCGCCTCCCGGGGCGGTTTGCCCGCCCGGGCCTCCTCGCGCAGCCGGGAGATCATCAGGATGTTGTAGTCCGTGCCCAGCGCCACCACGAACAGGTACATGTACATCGGCAGGATGAACACCAGCCCGGACTGTCCGGCGAGGACCTGGAACACCAGGACCGTCGCGCCCAGCGTCGCGGCGAACCCGAGGCCGACCGACACCATGAGGTACCACGGGGCCACCAGGCTGCGCAGCAGCAGCCCGAGGATCAGCAGGATGATGATGGCGGCCACCGGGAAGACCACCGCGTAGTCGCGGTTGAGCGCCTTCTGGATGTCGGCGTACACCGAGGTGATCCCGCCGACCAGCGCGTACGTGCCCGCCGGGGCGGCCGCGTGCGCTTCGCTGCGGATCTGGTTCTTGACCAGGTTGACCGCGTCCGTCGACTCGGGGTCGCTCTTCAGGTAGACGTTGAAGGACGCCGTCGCGCCGTCCTTGCTGACGACCGGCTGGCCCACCGAGCCGGTGCCGGACATCTTCGACAGGTCGGCGTGGTAGGCGGTGAGTTCGGACGCTGTCAGCGTGCCGGAGTTCGCGTGCAGCAGCACCTGCGTCGGCTCGGTCTGGCCGGGCGGGAATCCGGTCTCCAGGGTGTTCATCGCGGTCACCGACTCGGCGGTGGACGGGACGCCGGCCGAGCCCAGGTCGAACGTCGGCTTGAGCGTGGTCGACCCGATCGCCAGCACCACGAGCACCAGGCCGGACGCCGCGGCGAAGGCGGCCGGCCGCCGGCCCAGGCCCCGGCCGATCGCGGCGAACCTGGTCCCCTTCGGCTCGTGGCGCCACGCCTTCGACGGCCAGAACACGGCTGTCCCGATGAGCGAGACGACCGCCGGGATCAGCGTCAGGGCGGCGACCAGCGTGACGGCCACCGCGATGGCCAGGGTCGGGCCGAGCGAGCGGAAGATGCTCAGGGACGACAGCGAGAGCGCCAGGAACGCGGCGATGACCACGCCGGCCGCCGAGGCGATCACCTCGCCGACGCGGGTGACCGACTGGACCATCGCCGCCTTCTTGTCCTCGCCGAGCCGCAGCCGCTCCCGGTAGCGGAACATCAGGAACAGGAAGTAGTCCGTCCCGATCCCGAACAGCACGACGAGCAGGATGGTGCTGTCGGCGCTGGTCGAGTTCAGGTTCAGGGCGCTGTTGACGTCGGCGATCAGGCCGGTCGCGACCTGGTACGCGATGCCGATCAGGACCAGCGGCATGATCGCGATGATCGGGGCGCGGAAGATGAGCAGCAGCAGGATCAGGATCAGCAGGAAGGTCGCCGCCCCGACGATGGCCAGGGCGGTGTTGCCGGACTCCTGGCTGTCGAGCTGGGACGCCGCCGTGCCGGTGGTGCCCACGTTCAGGCCCGTGCCGGACACCAGTGGTTTGATATCTGCGCGCAGCGCCTTGACCGCGTCGCCGGCCTGGGTGCCCGTGCCGTTGACGATGTTGTTCTCCATCGCGACGGTGGCCAGCTGCACCAGCTGGTTCGGCGACTTCTGCGCCACCGTGATGCCCAGGATGTTCGGGATGTGCTTGGCGTTGAGCCCGGCCACCACCGAGGCGACCGTCGCCGTGTCCGCCGTCGTCAGCGCCGCGCCGCCGGGCCGCGAGAACACGATGATCGCCGCTTCGGCGGTCACGTTCGAGCTCTGCGGGAAGGCCTGGGTCTCCAGCGACTGGGCCCGGATCGACTCGTAGCTGCCGGGCAGGAAGCTGGACTCGTTGGTCGTGGTCGGCAGCGACGGCGCGGTGGCGACCACCGCGATCGCGATGATGATCCAGGCCCCGATGACCTTCCACGGATTGTGCACGATGAAGCGGCCCAGCGCGCCGAAAAAGCCGCCGCCCCCGCTTATCTGATCCCCTGTCGCCGGAAGCTCCCCGGTGTCCGTCGCGTTAGTCATCAGCAACCCCTCTCAGGCGATCTTACGATGATAGGTGGCCGTTGCGATGGCGTACGCGGCGACCAGGATGCCGAGGCACCAGGCCAGCGCGATCCAGATGTCGCCGCCGACCGGCTGCCGCGCGAACAGGTCGCGGACCGTGTCGACGATGGACGTCACCGGCTGGTTGTCGGCGAAGGCGCGCACCGGGCCGGGCATGGTGTCGGTGGGCACGAACGCCGAGCTGATGAACGGCAGGAAGATCAGCGGGTAGGAGAACGCGCTGGCGCCGTCCGGGGAGGACGCGGACAGGCCCGGGATGACGGCGATCCACGTCAGCGTCAGGGTGAACAGGATCAGGATCCCCGCGACGGCAAGCCAGGCCAGGACTCCCGCTCCCGAGCGGAAGCCCATGAGCAGGGCGACGAGCACGACGACCACGATAGAGATCATATTGGCGACCAGTGAGGTCAGCACGTGGGCCCACAGCACGGAGGACCGGGCGACCGGCATGGACTGGAACCGCTCGAAGATTCCGTTGCGCATGTCCAGGTAGAGCCGGAACGCGGTGTAGGAGATGCCCGAGGCGATCGCGATGACCAGGATGCCGGGCAGCAAATAGGTTACGTATGAAGCACTCCCGGGGTGGATCGCGCCGCCGAACACGTACACGAACAGCAGCATGAACGCGATCGGCATGACCGTGGTCGTGATGATGGTGTCCGGGCTGCGCAAGATGTGCCGAAGGGACCGTCCCAGCAGCACGGCGGTGTCGCTGAAGAAATGCTTGGTCGTCACTCGCTTGGCCATCACTGCTGTCCCCCGTTTGTCGTATCGGTGGTGCTTGTCGGGTCGGCGGTGCCCGTCGAATCCGCGCTGCGGTCGCCGCCGGCGCCGACGATGGCGAAGTAGACGTCCTCGAGGGTCGGCTGCTTCTCGACGTACTCGACCTTGGCGGGCGGCAGCAGCCGCTTGAGCTCGGCGAGGGTGCCGTTCACGATGATCCGGCCCTCGTGCAGGATCGCGATCCGGTCGGCGAGCTGTTCGGCCTCGTCCAGGTACTGCGTCGTGAGCAGCACCGTCGTGCCGCGCCCGGCGAGCTCTCTGACGGCCTGCCACACCTCGATGCGCGCCTGGGGATCGAGGCCGGTGGTCGGCTCGTCGAGGAAGACCACCGGCGGGCTGCCGATGAGGCTCATCGCGATGTCGAGGCGGCGGCGCATGCCCCCCGAATAGGTCGCCACCCTCCGCGCGCCCGCGTCGGCCAGCGAGAAACGCTCGAGCAGGCCGTCCGCGATCGTGCCCGGGTCCTTGAGGTGCCGCAGCCGGGCGATCAGCACGAGGTTCTCCCGCCCGGTGAGGATCTCGTCCACGGCCGCGAACTGCCCGGTCAGGCTGATGGACTCGCGCACGTCCGCAGGCTGCGCGGCGACGTCGATGCCGTCCACGCTGGCCGTCCCCGCGTCCGCCCTGAGCAGCGTGGCCAGGATCCGCACGATCGTGGTCTTGCCCGCCCCGTTCGAGCCCAGCAGGGCGAAGATGCTGCCGCGCGCCACGTCGAAGTCCACGCCGCGCAGCACTTTCAGCGTCTTGTACGACTTCTCCAGGCCCTGCACGCTGATCGCCGGGCCGCCCTGCTGTGCCGTTCCCGTTATGTGCACTATCTGTAATGTCATCAGACAGTCCCCTCCACTCTCGTGCGGCGCCGCGGCGTCGTCACTCGCAGAAAATCTGTATCTTCGAGCCCGGATCGTCGAGGTCGATGGAGACGTCGTCGAGCTGGTCGACGAGCTCCTCGATGTCCTGTGGCTTGAGCAGGGTGAGGTCGATCGGCACCCCCGACCGCTCCAGCGCCCCGTTGATCTGGCCGAGCGCCTGCGGGGGTACGAGGCTGGTGAGCCGGACCCCGGCGCGCAGCAGTTGCAGCGGCACCCGGATGTTGATCCGGGTCGGCGAGTTGCCGCCGGTGCTGTCGTTCAGCAGCACCCGCAGGTACTTGGGCCGGGATTTCGGGCGGGGCGCGTCGGCCGGCAGCGCGTCGGACGGCTCCCGTTCGAGGGCGGCGATCAGCCGTTCGGCCTCGTCCGCGGTGATCTTGCCCTCCGCGAGCATCTGGAGGATCTGGCGGCGCTGCTCGTTCATCGTTGTCCCTCTCTCGGGTTCATCTGATACTCACCGACACGGCCATTCGGCCCTCTTCCATCTCGAGCCGTGCGCCGGGCAGCGCGCACAGCAACCGCCCGACACCTCGCAGCGCGCCCCCAGGACGCACCCCGTAGTAGAGGCATGCGACCACTCCCCCCAGCACGGCGAGCAGCAGCAGCGGCGACAGGAGCAGCACGGCCGGCAGCACGGGGACGTACAACCGCAGCCACCGGCCGTTGGCCCGGCGGTGACGTACCGTCACCAGCTGCGGCATCATCGGCGCCGCTCCAGTTCGGCCAGCGCCTCCTGGGCGCTGATCTCCCCGCTGCGCAGCCGGTCGAGGACGTCGGCGCCGGTGGGCGCCGGATCGGTCTCGACGAAGTCGAGGTGCTCGGCGATCCGGTTCAGCCGGGACTTGATCGTCGGGTAGCTCACCCCGAAGATCCGCTCCATCTCCTTGATCGACCCGTGCGACCGCACGAACGCGGCGACGAACACCTGGTCGTCGATGCCGAGCTGGGCCAGTTGCGGCGGCTCGAACCGGCCCTCGACCGCGACGCCGCTCTCGACGAGCCGGACCCGCTCGACCACGAACGGCTGCCCGCGCGTCAGGTCCGTCAGTTCCTGCCAGTCCACCCTCAGCTCCCTCGCCCTCGGTGTGCCTACAGCTCTTTTGTACCTTGACTTTTTTAAGCCGTCAACTCAGAAAACTTGATTTTCCTGATTCGATCTTCAACTATCTGGACCTGAGGCCTGCGCTGCGCCGCGTCCGGACGAGTGACCGCATACACGGGAGGGCCCGCCCGGGTTGCCGGACAGGCCCTCTGAACTGCTGCTCGATGCGGGTGAACGCTACAGCGTTTAGCAGGGTGCTGATCTGCTGGTCACTCGACCGGCGCCCGCCGCAGCCGGCGCAGATACGGGTCCACCCGATGCGCCGGGGCGATCGCGACCTCGCTGCCGACCACGTGCGCCGCCGCGCCGTCGAGCGTCACATGTAGCTGGACCGAGGCGGCCTCGGCGCGCATGTCGACGAGTTGCGCCGCCCGCGCCAGCAGGGTGACCAGTCCCGGCGACACACGCCCGGCGGTGGAGCGGGCGAGCCGGCCCAGATCCCGTTCGGATGCGGGGACCAGCAGCGTGCCGGCCGAGGAGCCGGAGCCGCGCGCCGAGCAGGTGATCAGCGGGCCGAAGACAGCGTCCTGCCACGCGGTGACCGTCACGTCGCCATCGCGGTCGCCGTCGCGCGGCCCGGTCGCGATCTGCAGCGCCTCGAACAGGGCGCCGCGCTCGGAGGGATACAGGGCCCTGCCGCGGGGTGCGTCCTTCAGGCAGTCCTCGATGACGCGGCGGACCGTCTCCTGGTCGATCCTCGGGCCCTGGGCCGACAGCGCGTCGTCCGGGCGGCGCTGCGATTCGAACGCCGCGAGAACGGCCGCGAGGGCCGCGGCGGCGGTCGCGGCGTCGTTGAAGCACGGCACCGCGCGGCCGTCGACTCCGTAGCTCTCGACCGTGACGGTCTCCGGCTGGTCGGCCAGCGCCGCCAGCACCGGAACCGTGTCCGGCACCTCGCCGACCGCGACGTCCAGCGCGGGCGTCTCCGGGACGGTCGGCGCCAGCGCGATGAGGATCGAGGCCTGCGGCTCCGCCCGCGCGACCGCGTCGGCCAACCGCTTGGCGTCGGCGGCCGGCGACTGCGAGCCCTGCATTCGCGCAGGCCTGGACGGCCAGCGCGACCATGCCGCGCGTGTTGCCGATGACGTCCACCCGCGGCCCTGGCGGCGGAGGCTGATGGGCCGTCAGCGCAGCGGCGCAGACCAGCGCGCCGAGCGAGGGGACGACACTGATCCCGGCCTGGGCGTACAGCGCGGTGCGCGCCTGGCTCGGCGACTGCTCCGGATCGACGGCCAGCAGCGGGATGCGGCGGGAGAGCCGCCGCGCGACGCGGGCGAACCGGCGCGGGTTGCCGAAGGAGTCCACGTGCAGCAGGCCGAACTGCGTCGCAGGGTCCTGTTCCCAATGGATGAGCAGGTCGGTGGCGCTCACGTCGTACTTCTCGCCGACCGCCGCGAAGGAGCTCACCCCGACGCCGAGCCGGCCGAGCCGGCTGAGCAGCGCCAGGCCCACCCCGCCGGGCTGCACCGCCACGCCCGCGGGCCCCGGCTCGGGCCGGGCCGGGGCGAGCAGCGCGCTGAACCCGGCCGCGTCGCCGGGCACGGCCACGCCGAGGCTGCCCGGCCCGACCAGGCGCATCCCGGAGGCGTGGCAGACCTGGATAGGTGCTGTTGTGGCTGTGACGGTTTGACGCGCAGGCGCACGTCGAGCACCGCGACCTGCGGACGCACCGCCGGGACGCGGGCGAGCGCCTCGGCGGCGGTGGACGCCTCGCCGACCACCTCGAACTCGCCCTCGACCTCCAGCAGGTCCTTCAGCCCGCGGCGCACCACTTCGTGGTCGTCGAGCAGGAACACGCGGATCGGGCCGGCCTGCCGCTCTGGCTGCGCAGGCGTCGTCTGTGTCATGACTCGACGGTAACCCGGGGCCGGACGCTCGGACACGGGCCGAAGGTCCCGAATCGCGCCGGGACGGATCGGGCCTTTGGTCCGTGCGGCCGTGCGTCCTACGGCCCATGTCAGCAGGCACGCCGCGCTGGATGGTGGTGCTGCAACAAGCGAACGGCAAGCACGGCAAGCAGCCACACCACCGCCCCAGAGAGGGAATGATCCCCATGCTGAACACCGCCAAGGCGATCGCCCGCTGGCTCGTCGCCGTGACCGGCGTCGCCCTGCTGGTCGCCGGCCCGATCATGATCGGCGTCGGGATCTCCGGGCAGCACCAGGTCACCGACCAGCTGACCGCCCAGCAGATCACCTTCCCGGCCAACGCCGAGGCCGGGCTGCCCGCCGCCCAGGCCGGCTACGCCGGGCAGCAGGTCACCACCGGTCCCGAGGCCAAGGCCTTCTCCGACATGATCGAGACGCACATCAAGGAGGCCACCGGCGGCCTGACCTACAGCCAGGTCTCCGCGAAGTACCTGGCCGCCGCGGCCGACAAGAACACCCCGGCCGCGACCCTGGCCAAGCTGTCCGGCGAGCGCCAGACCGCCTTCATGGGCGAGTCCCTGCGCGGCTCGCTGCTCTCGGCCTACCAGGCCTGGGAGGTCACGTACCTGGTCGAGGGCCTGGGCGCCGCGTTCACCGGCATCGGCGCGGTCACCGCGTTCGCCGCCGCCCTCACGATCCTCTCCGCCGGCCGCGCCCGCAGGGTCGTCGTCCCGGAAACCGCGGCCACGTTGACCGAGCCCGGCCTGAACGTCAAGTAGAACCGAGTAGAACGGAGAATCAGAACCGCGCTACGTGGGCGCCCGCTCGAACTGAGCGGGCGCCCACGCGGTTCGGCGCTCGGGGCGCTCTTCTCGGCGCGCGGACGTGGTGCATGGTCGTTTCCGTCTGACGCCGCATCGGCCGGATGAGACAATGCCGCGGGACTACGAAGTCTGAAACGGGGGGCTGATTCGATGTCCGACGCCGCGTCCGCCGGCCAACCACCGCAGCCGGAACCGCCGCAGGGCTGGCCGGCCGCCGGTGCCGACGCAGCCGGTCCAGCCGTTCCAGCCGACTCAGCCGCCTGCGACCTATCAGTACCCGGTCTCGCCGTGGACGCAGTCGCCGGGCGCGCCGTACCCGCCGCAGCCAGCACCCTCATATCAGAACCCGCCCTGGCCGCAGCCGGGCGGTCCGTACGCGCCGCCGCCCGTGTGGCAGGGCCCGCAGTCCCAGCCGACGCCGCCGCGCCCGCCGCGCAGGCCCCGCCCGCGGCAGTGGTGGCAGCCCTGGGCGCGCGTCGCCACCGCCGCAGTCGTCGCTCTCGGCGTCGCGGTCGGCGCGGCTTACGGCGCCACACCGTCCAGTTCGGTGCCCGTCCCGGACGCGGCGCCGTTCTACCTGGCCGTGTTCAACCTGTCCGTCGAGCCGGTGATGCAGTACTCGGGGACGAACCTGGACGACAGCGGGACCTGGCAGCTGGCCGTGACCCGCGACGGCGAGGATGTCGGAACCCTGACGACCAACGGCCTCTCGGTCCCGGTGATGGCCGTGGGCGGCACCGCCTACTTCAAGCCGCCGGCCGCGCTGTTAAGCGACCTGCCCGGCGGCGAGTCGGTCGCACAGCTGGCGAACACCTGGATCACCGGCGACGACAGCCTGACCGAACTGCTGCCGATCACCGCGCTGCCCAACCCGGCCAAACTGGCCGGCCAGCTCAGCTCCGCGCTCAGCCACAGTCCGCAGTTCCCGGTGGTCGGCGCGCCCGCGACGCAGTGGCACGGCACCCCGGCGCTGGCGATCGACCTGTCGGTCGGGCGGCTCTACGTCACGGCCGAAGCCCCCTACCGGGTCCTGGCCGTGACGCCGGTTCCGGTCTCCTCCGCCGGAGCCAGCGCTCCGGCCACCTCGGCGATCGGCCGCACGGCGCGCACCGACACCGAGCGGCCGGCGGCGCTGACCGACGCCACCGCCCTGACCGCGGGCGCGACGCCCGACTTCGCCCCGGTGGCGCAGAGCGCGGTGGACCAGGATTACAGCACCCTGATCGGCCAGACCCAGGCGCTGGACTCCGCGGTCGACGTCGGGATCAAGTTCAGCTTCAACCAGCAGGGCAACCTCTCCTGCTCGGACAGCAGCTGCACGGTCACCGAGACCGTGGACACCAGCACCGAGTCCTCCCAGGACGCCCCGGTCTCCGGGCAGGTGAACGCCTCGATGACCGCGGCGGTCACCGTGGACGGGAAGGCCGGCGGGGACTGCACGGACGCCGCGACCCTGCCGGTCGACGGCACCAGCACGATGACCTGCGTCGACACCGGCAGCGCCGCGGAGACGGCGCAGATCAAGCAGCAGGAGCAGGAACAGGCCGACGAGGAGGCGGCGGCGGACCCCGGCGTGGAGATCTCGGT
>DASYAE010000056.1:0-22010 GCA_036501535.1 Actinocrinis sp.
AGATCGACGCCGTCCGAGCGGTAGCTGTTGGCAGAACCGTTCGTCGAGGTGACGTTGTACGCCACACCCTGTCCACCGGTGTCGTAGTTCGCCGCCTGCACCGTGCCCGGCACAGCCGCCGCGGTACCGCCGAACGGAGCGCTGCTGGCGGCGAAAGCCGTGGAGCGCACGCCGGCCAGCGACAGGACGGACAGGGCCGCCACGGCGAGAATCGCCCGCAGCCTGGGGCGGCGACGGGGCGGAAGCGGTCTGCGGCGCGCGGGCGCCGGCGGCCGCGGAATTGGGAGAGGCCTCATTGCATTCCCTTCCAGAGCCTGGTCTTCTTCGCCGTTGGCGCCGGCCCGTCCGGTGGGTCGGTCGGTGGGTCGGTGATGGGTCGGTCGATCGCCTTCGGCGGGCCACGACGCGTCAGCGGTGTCGGCGGGGAGGGTTGGCGGTGGCGCATGCGGACATGGCGGACCGCAGCGCCGCAAAGCAGCCGCTCAGCGCGCTTGACGTCGTTTTACTATCTTGGGAGAGCGCTCTCCGAACACTCGATGTGTACGGCAGGATCCGGGCCGCGTCAAGCTTCTGCCTCTGATCGAGGCAGGCGATCACCGCCGGAGCCCGCCGGGCGTGGGTCGTGTGCAGATCTTGTGCAGGGTCCCGGGCCAGGGACAACGAAGCACGGTTTCGCAGTGTCTTCACGAACATGAGACTCAGGACGTACATCATGGTGACGACGGTGATGATCTTGGTGGTGATGGCCGGCACGGCGTACTACGTAGCCGGCGCATGGAGATCCTGGCTCTGCGAATATCCGTATGACCCGCGGTCCTATGCGCAGCACCCATGCCTCGACGCGTACCACCAAGGAGTGACGACGCTCGACGGGGCGCTGAACCACTACCAGGTTCCGTTGCCGCCTTCGGCGGTCGCAGTGCGCTTCTATATCGAGGGGGGCGCATTCAACGGCGGAGGCGCGTTCTACCTCAAGTTCTCCGCCTACCCCGCCACGATTCGGGCATTCATTCACCAGCTCGGCACCGTCCCGGCGGACGGCGGCGCCGAGGCGCTGTGGACACAGCAGGAGCAGTCCTACGAAGACGGTCCGGTGCCATGGACCTTCGACAGCAGCTATTCCGCGCATAGCTCCAAATCGCACGGGGACACCGTCATCGTGTCTCGCGCGATGACGACCGCGTACCTGTTCGTCAACGACGGCTAGAGATCGGGACTCCCTGCATCCGGATGGCGTCCACGCACCTCTCACAACTGCGCAGGTGGTCGATGAGGCCGATCAGGGCGGCCTCGGTGCGGTTGTTGACGTGGAGCTTGCGGAACAGCGAGCTGATATGGGCGCGCACGGTGCGGTGCGAGACGTGCAGCTGCGAGGCGATGGTCATGTCGTCCGCCCCGACGGCGAGCACGGCCAGGACGTTCGACTCGCGCCCGGAGATGCGCTCGGCGTTCTCCATGAACGCGATCTGGTGGCATAACCCGGTCGACTCGGTTGTGTGCGACGAAGTCATCGAATCGCCTCCCCCACGGCAGGCGCGGACACAGGCGAAGGCGATCCCCGAGACCTGTCCGAAGCAGCATTCGCCCGAGGAGTGAAGTTGAACGTTCGCCGGCCGTGGTATCGCATTCGAGGCCTGCGCGCCGTGGCGGCGGCCACCGCAGTCGCCGTGCTCGCCGCCATCACCACCCCGGCCGCACAGGCGGCGAGCGGGTCCTCGGCCGCGCCGGGCGAGTCAGGCTCGGGCGGGCACGCGGCCAGCCCCACGTCCGCGGCGGCCGACTTCGGGCCGGGCGCCGCGGCGTCGGACGACATCGCGGTCAACGCCTTCGGCGACGGCCTCGGCTACCGCATCCAGGTCGGCTCGGAGAAGTCCGGCTTCACCTGGCACGAGGTCGCGCTGCTGCGGCCGGACGGGCTGGACGACTCGTCCTGGACCGGATATCAGTGCACGTCGGGTGACGGCCGCTACGAGGCCGTGGCCCTGCTGCCCATATCAGCGGTCAACAACACCTCGGCGCTCGAGCACGGCGCGTTCGCGTACTCGGTGGACCTGCAGACCGGCAAGGTCAGGCCGATCGCCACCGGTGTCGCGCTGCGCTACTTCTCCCCCGGCTGCGGCACCGGCGACCTGGCCGCGTTCACGGTCAGCCTGGGCGACCAGGAGCAGGCCACGGAGATCCTCACCGCGAACCTCGCCATCGGCGCGGTCGAGCACTCCACGACCGTGGCCGGCGAGCTGACCTCGGCGGTTCCGGTCTCCGGCGGCCTGGTCGCGGCCTCCGGCTCGGACCTGGTGAGCGTGCCGGAGGCCGACGGGCAGGCCAAGGCAACGAAGATCGCCGCGGGCGGCGGGGAGCCGTTCGAGCTGCGGGCCGCGGCCGACGGCGGAGTGGACTTCCTCAGCATGACGCTGGGAGCGTCTACGGCCACTGTCATGCATGAACACGCCGGCCACGCGGTCTCGCTCGGCACCGGTGCTGCCGGCACGCTGGCGCTCTTCCAGGGCCGCGGCGGGCGCAACACCGTCGTCGGCGCGACCGGCCTCGCGAAGGGCTCGAGCCTGCGCCAGGTCGGCGCGGGCACGCTCGGCGCGGTGCGCACGGCCTCGCTGCACGGCGACGCGCTGCTCGGCGACCAGCAGCAGAACACGAACTCCGACGACCGGATCCTGGCCGCCGCGACCGGACGCGTGGTTACTCAGGCCCCTGCGACCACCGACGCGCCGGTGACCGAGGGCTTTTCGTCGCTGGTGCCCTCCGGGGTGCCCGCGGCATCGGGCCAGGCCTCGCTCGCGGCCCCGGCCACGGCGCCGGCGCCAGCCCCTGCGCAGCAGACGCCGTCCGGGCCGGGCGGACCGCGGCCCGAGTCGGTCGAGGCGCCGGTGATCGAGCCGGCCACCGCGCAGACCCCGGCGTGCGCGGTGCCGCGGCTCAACCCGAGCCTCCAGGCGGTGCAGCCGGGCTCGGCGCAGGTCGACTGGGCCGTTCAGATGGCCGAACAAGGGCTGCTGACCGGCTCGCTGTACACCCGTCCGGCGGGCTTCGACGACATGGGCCTGGCCGCCTACGCGCCGAGCAGCGACTTCGCGCCGCACGTGCTGGACACCCCGTCCTCGTGGAACACGGTGCCGCGCTCGGTGTTCGAGGCGATCATGGCGCAGGAGTCGAACTGGGACCAGGCCTCCTGGCACGCGCTGCCCGGCATCTCCGGCGACCCGATCGTGGCCGACTACTACGGCGCGGCCGGCTCGATCACCACCATCGACTACTCCGCCGCCGACTGCGGATACGGCATCTCGCAGGTGACCGCCGGCATGTCGGCCTCCGAGACCGGCACGGCAACACCACCGGCTGCACCCCGTCCCCTCGTGCACGGGCCCTGATGGAACCTGGGGCCTGGGCTGGGCGAACAACCCGGCCAACCCCGCGTTCCCGCCCGACCGGCAGCCCTATCTGAAGACCACATACGCCGACGCCGCGCACCCGGGCGACTGGCCCTACCAGGAGCGGGTGCTCGGCTGGATGGGCAGTCCGCTCATCCGGATGGGCTCGGCCGCCTATGCCAAGCCGGCGTACAACGGCGGCGAGACCTGGCTGCAGATCCCGTCGTTCGCCGACTTCTGCACCACCGCCGAGGACGACTGCACCCCGCCAGCCGTGACCGGCGAGTCCGGCACCTGCACGCTCTCGGACTCCGAGTGCTGGTGGCACCTGCCGGACACGTTCGTCCAGAACTGCTCGGGCACCTGCGCCACCTCCGCCTACGCGTTCGGATCCGGCTCGAGCGAACCGCCGGTGACCGACCCGCACCCGCCGGTCTGTACGCTGAACACCACGGCTGTCCCGACGACCTCCAGCGGGGCGCCGATCATCGTCTCCGCCCAGGTCGGCCTCGGCGACGGCGCGACTCCGCTCAACGATGTTGGGTGCCCCGCCACGGAGAACTGGTCGAACAACGGCTCGTTCGCCATGTCCTACGGCACCGACCCGAACGGCGACCCGATCGGCGCAATCGACACCCACCAGCTCGGCGCCGGCCTCGGCGGGTACATCCTGTTCACCCACACGGAGGACGGCACCAACTCGTCGCTGATCAACGTCGGCACCTGGACCCCGAACCTGCCGAGCCTGCAGTACTACACGGTCATGGCGCACATCCCGGCCACCGGCGTCAGGTCCACGGACGCGCAGTACGAGATCAACCCCGGGGACGGCGACGTGCCCTACTTCGTGCACATCAACCAGGACATCGGCACCGACACGTGGGTAAGCCTCGGCACGTACGGCATGGAGAACGGCGGCAACGTGCAGCTGACCAACCTCAGCTCTATGACGCCGGGTGACTACGACGTCGGATACGACGCGCTGGCCTTCGTCCCGCGCGGCGGCTCGCCGATGGCTCGAGGGCACCTACACCCCGTTGGGCGACTTCTACGGCTCGCCGTCATCCGGCGTCGGGATCACCGGCCAGTACAGCAACGGCGACATCATCAACAGTCTGGGCGGCCCCTTCAGCACGGCCGGCGGCAGCTTCGAGCCGATCTCCGAGGGCCCGTCGATCGCGGCCGACGCCTCCTGGGGCACGGACGAACACGGCTGCCAGGTCGGCGTGCTGAACGAGGGCGTCGGCTTCGGCGGCACCTTCCCGCCGTTCGGCGAGGTGCACGGCGGCTCCAGCGACACCGGGGTGATCGGCACGACGTTCCAGGGGATCTACAACGACGCTGTAAACTTCGTCAGCTCATTGTTCTGAGCAGGCGTCCAGAGCAGAACGGCGGCACGGCAGGAGGTGGAGCGCGAGTGTACGAGTGGAGGGTCCTGAGACTCGGACCCGGCGTCCTGCGCCGCAGGATCCTGCTCGGCGTGGTCGGCTGGCTGGCGCTGATCGCGGCCACCGCCGTGCTGTTCGGAAAGCCGGCGCGGATCCCGGCGCTCATCCTGATCGCCGGGATCGCGGCCATGGTCCTGTACGTCTGGCTCGGCCTGCTCGTGCGCCTGCTGCGTCCGGGAATCTTCGTCGCCCCCGACCGGATAAAGATCAGGAACACGCTCTGGACCTACGTCGTGCTGAAGTCGGACGTCGCAGGATTCGAGCACACGCCTGTGGACTCCAAGTACTTCGCGGCCCGCGGCGTCGAGGCGATCTGGCTCGTACGACGCGACGGCCGGCGTATCGAGACTCAGGTGCAGACCCGCATTCCCAGAGACCCTTTCCGGCGCCAGGATCCCGGCCCCAAGCTGCTGCCGATCGAACTCGACCGCGCCGTGGCCAGTCTGAACCAGTGGGCAGGCGAGGGAATTCGCCGGTAGCGGCTGCCACGGTCAGAAGTCGGATTCGTGGATGGTCGCGGTCGGCGCGGCGGCCGCCGCGACCGGGGTCGGCGTGTCGAGCGGCAGGATGAGGGAGACCTCGAATCCGCCGTCCGAATTCCGGCCGGCGGAGAGTTCGCCGCCGTAGAGGGCCGCGCGCTCGCGCATGCCGGTCAGGCCGACTCCGGCACCCGTCTGTTCGACACCACCGCCGTCGGCGGCTCGGGCTGCGCGTACTGCGGCGGAGCGTGGTGTCCGGGTTCGCTGGGGCGGGATGGCCGGTGTTTTTGCGTCGGCGACCGTGAGGCGGATTCGGTCCGGCTCGTATTCCAGGCGCACGTCCACGGACGATCCCGGGGCGTGTTTCAGGACATTGGTCAGGGATTCCTGGACCACGCGATAGACGCACAGTTCGATGCCGGCGGGCAGGGCGCACTGCCGGCCGGCCACGGTGTAGCGGGAGGGGGTGCCGGACAGGCCGACGCGTTCGATCAGGACGGGCAGTTGGGCGATGCCAGGCGCGGGCCGGTCGTCGGTGCGCGCTGCACCACCACCGGCGGCTGCGGCCTCGTCGTCGTCGGGACGCAGGAGGCTGATCAGGCGACGCAGCTCGGCGAGCCCCTCGCTGCCGACTTCGGAGATCGTGCGCAGGGCCCCGTCCGCGGTTTCCGGGTCCGTGCCGAGCACGTAGCGGGCCAGGCCGGCCTGAACGGCTATGACGGAGAGGTGGTGGGCCGTGACGTCGTGCAGTTCGCGGGCGATGCGGATCCGCTCGAGCAGTACCGCGCGCTGCTCCCGGTCGCGCTGCTTGCGCTGGAACCGGCGGTCGTACTCGGCCATCAGGGCGTGGCTCCTCGTCAGCCTTCTGGCTCCCTCGCCGATCGCCCCGACGACCAGGACCAGAGCGGCGGTGCCGAGGTAGATGTCGTAGAGCGGACTTGTCCATCCGCGCACGTTTTCGTACACCAGTTCCGCATATGTCGCCGCGGCGGCGGCTGCGGTCCAGAGCCGTCCGCGGCGCGAGGCCACCGTGTAGAACGCGAGCAGCAGGGCGATCTGATTTCCGCTCGGCCAGTAGCCGCGCGCCTCGTAAGTCGCGACGAGGGCAACACACACGGTCATCACGGTCAGCGGGTATCGGCGCCGGGCCACCAGGGCCGCGCCGATCGCGGCGGTTATCGCGATCGCGAGCGAGTCGAACGGCCGTGGGCCAGAAGAGGAGTGAGCGCCTGTCGCGATCGCGGTGGTCAGTGTGTACGCGGTGATGGCCGCAGCGATGGCGAGATCGACCGCGGCCGAGGGTATCCCGGGCATCGCAGGTCTCGAGGTCAGGGCCTTCGCCACTTGGGGCATGCGGAACACCGGGCCAACGTAGCCAGCGTTGCCGCTGCTTGTCGCCAGATCTCAGAGGTCTTCACCCGCACGGGGTAAACCTTTGTGGTAGCGCCACCTACCGCGCTCGGTATACGGCCCGGCCCGATTGTGAACCTTTGGGGAACGCGGGGCACCGGCGCGGGCTGAAACGCTGGAGCGGCGCGGGCGCTGTACGGCGCGCCGAACGGACGTGCGGAACAGAGCGTGGGTGGCAGGCGATGAGGTTCGTCCATCGGGACGGCGGCGGCGCAGGAGAGTCGGTCGAGCGCGAGCTGGAGGTCCGGGCCGGACGGCCGGACGCCGTGGTCGCGGACCTCGCGGCCGCGCTCGGCGTGGTCCACGGCAGGCTCGCCATCGACGGCCGGGAGGCGGTGCCCTGGGCTCCGCTGACCGGATCAGGGCTCGTCATGGGCTCGGTGGTCACGCCCGCGGCCGCTAACGCCACTGCCACCGCTGTCGCCATCGCTTCAGAGCATCCGCGGGATCCCGACCTCACCCGCACCTCGGCGCTGGATCCGGGCGTGGTCCTGCGGATCATCGGCGGCTTGGACGCGGGGTCTTCGGTGCCACTGCTGCCCGGACGCGTTCGGCTCGGGCGCGGCGACGAGGCGGAGATTAGCGTGGCGTGCCGGGACGTCTCCCGGCTGCATTGCGAGATCGACGTCGACGACGAGGGCCGGGTCACCGTCACAGACCTCGGATCGCGCAACGGCACGGACCTGAACGGGGCGCGGCTGACCGGCCCGGCCCGAGTCGGACCGGACGACTTGGTGTGCGCGGCCGGCCGGGTGCCGTTCCGGGTGCTGCCCGCGGATGCGCTCAGCCCGGTGCGGTATGTGGATCCGGCGCAGGAGGCCGGTCCCGGGGGCACGCTGCCGTTCAACCGGGCGCCGCGGGTCGCCTCGCCGGCCGCGGCGCCGCCGGTGCGGCTGCCTGAGCCGCCGCGGCGCTCCGAGGGCCAGCCGCTGCGGATCTCAGGGCTGCTCGTTCCACTCGTGCTGGCCGGCGTCATGGTGCTGGTGCTGAAGAATGCCGCGTACGCGCTGATCGCGCTTTTCAGCCCGCTGATCATGCTCGGGACCATGCTGGAGGACCGCACCAAGGGCAGGTTTGGGACACGGCGCGGAAGGCGCGAGTACGCGGCCCGCCTGGTCAAGGCGCGTGAGCAGCTTGCCACACGGCGCGCGGAGCAGGCAGCCAGGCTGCATTCGGAGCTCCCGGACCCGGCAGAGCTGTGCTTCCGCGCCTCGGCGCCGGGCGCGCGGCTGTGGGAGCGGCGGCGCGGCGCGGCGGACTTCCTGAAGGTCTCCGCCGGCCTGGCCGACCAGCGCTGGGCCCCGCCGGTGGACTTCGGTCGGCACGGCTCCGAAGAGCCAGACGCCGCCCTCACCAAGGCAGTCGACGAGGTGGCGACGCTGACGCAGGTCCCGGTGACGGTCGATCTCTCCGCCGGCGGGGTGCTGGGGCTCGAGGGCGACCGCGCGGCGGCGCTCGCCGCGGCGCGCTCGATGCTCTGCCAGGCGGTCACCGGAAGCGGCCCGGCGGACGTCGTGGTCGCGCTGTTCGTGGACGAAGACCGGGCCGGGGACTGGGACTGGACCAAGTGGCTGCCGCACGGCGCCGACCCGAGATCCAGCGCGTCCCGCTACGTCGCCGTCGGCGCAGAACACTGCGAGACGCTGGCCCGCAACCTCCTGTCCGGCCTCGCCGCCGCCGGCATGGCGGCGGCCGGGCCCGAGCGCGAGGCGGACCACCGGTCGGCCGGGAAACCGCTGCTGCTGCTCGTGATCGACGGCGCCGCGCTGCTCGAGGGCCGGCCCTGCGCGCTGCGTGATCTGCTCGGCGGCCGGGCCGGGCCGGCGGCCGGGATCGTGCTGACCGGGCGGCTGCCGGCGCTGTGCACCGAGATCCTGTCGGTGGCGCCCGACGGCGGCGGCGGATTGAGGCGGGTGGCCAGCGGCGAGCGGGTCGACGGCATCCTGGTCGGCGGCATGACACGGGGCCGGGCCCGCGAGTTGGCCCGGGCGCTGGCGCGGTTCGAGGACCCAGAGCTGAAGGTCGAGGGGGCCGGCCTGCCGGACCAGGTCACGCTGCTGCCGCTGCTGGAACTGGCCGGGCCGCTCGACGTGGCGGTCGCAGAGCGCTGGCGCGGCGCGGTGGAGAGCCTGCGGATGCGGGCGGTGCTCGGGGTTTCCGAGCGCGCGGTGTTCGAGGTCGATCTCGACGACGACGGCCCGCACGGCCTGATCGCGGGCACGACCGGGTCCGGCAAGAGCGAGCTTCTGCGGACCCTGATCGCCAGCATGGCGGTCGGCGCTGACCCCGAGCACCTGACCTTCGCGCTGGTGGACTACAAGGGCGGCGGGGCGTTGGACGAGTGCGCGCGGCTGCCGCACGTCGTCGGCCTGGTGACAGACCTCGACGAACAGCTCGGTGAACGTGCTCTGCGCTGCTTGGAGGCCGAGCTGCGCTACCGGGAGCACGCCCTGCGCGGCGTCGGGTTGAGCCACGCCAGGGACTACCAGCGGCTGCGCGACACGCAGCGCCCTGATCTCGAGCCGATGCCCCGGCTGGTGGTGGTGATCGACGAGTTCGCCACCCTGGTCAAGGCGCTGCCGGACTTCGTGGACGCGCTGGTCAGCATCGCCCAGCGCGGGCGCAGCCTCGGCATGCACCTGATCATGGCGACCCAGCGCCCGGCCGGCTCGGTGAGCGACGCGATCAAGAACAACGTCAAACTGCGGCTGGCGCTGCGCCTGGAGAGCCCCGCCGACTCGCGGGACGTGATCGACTCGCCGGCCGCCGCCGGGATCGGCAGCAGGCAGTGGGGCCGCGGCTTCTACCGGGTCGGCGCGGGCGAGGTGCTGCCGGTGCAGACGGCGCTGTCGACCGGCGTGACGCCGGAGGCCGCCACCGCGGTCGGGGTGCGCGTCGTACCGTTCCGGTTGACATCGGGCGAGCGCGCGGGGCTCGCCTCGGCCGACTCCGCCGCAGGGTCGGCCGAGTCCGTGGGCGACGACACGCCGACCGACCTGACCCGCCTGGTGGAGGCGGCCCGGGCGGCGAGCGCGGCGGCCGGGATCGCGCAGCCGCGCAGGCCCTGGCCGGACCCGCTGCCCGCCGTCCTCCCGCTGCGCGCGCTCGGCGCCGCATCGCGTGGCCTGCAAACGGAAACGACCGGCCTGTCGGCGTTCGCGCTGGCCGACGACCCGGACCGGCAGGCGCAGTATCCGGTCGGCTGGGATCCCGGCGCCGGGAACCTACTGATCTACGGCGCCGTCGGCGCGGGTGCCTCGACCGCGCTGGCCGTGATAGCCCTCGCGGAGGCGGCGGCGCGGCCGCCGGACCGCCTGCACATCTACGTGCTCGACATGGGCTCCGGAGACCTCGCGCCCCTGGAACGGCTTCCGCACACCGGGGCCTACATCCGCGCCGCCGAGCGGGCCCGGCAGATCCGGCTGATCAGGATCCTGCGGCACGAGCTCAACGTCCGGAAGGCCGGCGGCGTGGTGCGCGGCGGCGCCGGCCCGGCCACGCCGCCCTGCTGGCTGGTCCTGATCGACAACGTCGGCTCCCTGAGATCCGAGCTCGAGAAGGACTTCACCGGGCTGGCCGTGCTCGACGACCTCGAGCGGATCTTCGCCGACGGCCCGGCGGTCGGCCTGCACATCCTGGCCACGGGCGACCGCGCCGGGGCGATCCCGGGCGCGTGGGCGGCGCTGAGCCGGCAGAAGCTGCTGCTGCGGCTGGCCGATCCGACCGACTACGGGGGCTTCGACGTTCCGCGCGCCGCGGTTCCCGCGTCGGTACCGGGCCGCGCGCTGGTCGTCGCGACGCGGCAGGTCGTGCAGATCGGCTATCCGGGCGCCGACCTACTCCTAACGGTCGCCGAGGTCGCCGCACGCTGGCCGGGCATGAGCCGCACGGCGTTTCCGATCATGCTGCTGCCGGAGCGCATCACCGCCGATCAGCTGCATGCGTCAGGCGCCGCGTCCGCGACCGGCGCGGAGCCGTGGTCCATCCCGGTCGGGTTCACCGACAGCAACCTGGCCCCGGCCGCGCTGAAGCTCTACGAGCACGAAAACGCACTGATCGCGGGACCGCCCAGGTCGGGCCGCAGCAGCGCCCTGGCATCAATGGCAGCCACAGTCCTGGCGGGCACGGATCCGCCGGCCGTGGTGGTATTCGCACCGCGGCGCTCGCCGCTGCGCGACCTGCCGGCACCGGTCGTCGTGTGCTGCGACTACGCGGAGCTCGAGCGCGTCCTCGATCCGATCGGCGGCAGGACTCTGCTCCTGGTTGACGACGCGGACACGGTCAACGACGCGCTCGGGGTGCTCGATCGCTGGATCGCCAAGGCGGGCGCCGGCAGGCACCTGATCGCGGCGGGCCGGAACGACGGCATCCGCCGCCAGTACGGCCTGTGGACCCAGCGGGTGCGCGAAGGCCGATGCGGCGTCCTGCTCGTCCCCGACCACGAGCTCGACGGCGACCTGCTCGGCACTCCGCTCCCGCGGCAGAACCGGATGGCCCCGGTGCCCGGCCGGGGATACCTGCTCTGCGACGGCGTCCTCGACGGCGTACAACTCGCGCTGCCGGCCTACAACGACCGCGGTACCGGGGATTTCAACCTTTCGTTAGACGACTCCGGGGACGGCCCGCCATAACCTTCTCGCTCGTACGGCCGCTGAAGTCGATTCGGCGTCCAGGCACCGACCCGACGCGGCGGGCAAGCGCCCGGCAGGGCCCGCGGAACCGACGAGGAACGAAGACAGGGAGCACCACCATGACCGACGGAACCGTCAAGGTCACAACCGAGGCGCACGCCCAGATCACCCAGCTGCTCAACCTTCTGCAGGGCCCGCTGACCGACATCCTCAGCCAGATCAGCGCGAGCGGCAACGCGCTGAGCGACCCGAACATCTGGTCCGGCCCGGCGGCGACCAACTTCGCCAGCGTCATCTGGCCGCAGGCGCAGACCCAGCTCAGCCAGGTGCAGGGCTCGCTGGGCCAGGTCCAGCAGCAGGTGGCGGGCATCCTGAACAACATCACCCAGGCCGGCGCCGGGCTCCCGGGCGTCAGCAGCCTGCCGCTGAACAGCCTGCCGCTGAACAGCCTGCCGGTCAGCGGGCTGCCCGTCAGCGGGCTGTAGACCCCTGAGCCGGTGAACTGAACGATCAGCTGGCACCAGCCCGAAACGGCGGTGGCGCAGCGGCACGGAACGAGCGTGCCGCAGCGCCACCGCCCGGCTGGGTTTGCCGGACGGAACGCGTCGGGCCGATTCGATGGGTAGGAACGCACGTATATGACAGGCCGAGGCGGATCGACGGGCGACGAACCGGAACCGACCGCACCCGGGGAGGCGGACGAGTCCGTTCCCGGCTACCGGGACCTGGTCCGGATCGGGCACGGCGGCTTCAGCGTGGTCTACCGCGCGGTGCAGGAGTCGTTCGAACGCGCGGTGGCGCTCAAGGTGCTGACCGTCGGCCCGGACGAGGACGCCCGCCGCCGGTTCCAGCGCGAGGTCCGGCTGGCCAGCCGGCTGAGCGGGCACCCGCACGTCGTGACCGTGCTGGATACCGGGATCACGGCCTCGGGCCGCCCGTATCTGGCCATGGACTTGTACGACGGCGGCTCGATGCGGGAGCGGCTCAAGAAGCTGGGGCCGCTCAGCGCCGGCGAGACCGCCATGGTCGGCGCGAAGATCGCCGAGGCGCTGGCGGCGGCGCACTCGCTCGACGTGCTGCACCGCGACGTGACGCCCAACAACATCCTGGTATCCAAGTTCGGCGAGCCGGCGCTGGCCGACTTCGGCGTCTCCTGCCTGCTGGACTCGAGCTCCTCCGCCTCCGTGCTGGACGTGTTCTCCCCGCAGCACGCCGCGCCCGAGCTGATGACGAAGGGCGTGCCGACTGCGTCCTCTGATGTCTATGCACTCGGCTCGACGCTGTACCAGCTGCTCGCCGGGCGGCCCCCGTTCGGCGGCGAGGGCCGGGACGTGCGCTCGATCATGTGGCGGGCGATGAACGAGCCGCCCCCGCGACCCGAGTGCCCTGATGTTCCGGGTCTGGCCGACGCGATCGTGCGGGCCATGGCCAAGGAGCCGGAGGACCGGTTCCCGGACGCCGCCGGGTTCGCCCGGACTCTGCGGGCGCTGATCCCGCACGGAACGCCGGCCACGCTCCCGGTGCCCGATCTGGCGTCGGCCGCCTTGGCAGCCGACGCCGTCGCAACGGACCGTAAGGGCGCTGCGAGCCATGACGGAACCGGCGGCACCGGCTCCGGCACAGGGGCAGGGACTGGCGCTGACACAGGCGCCGGAACGCCGCAGCCGGCTCCCGATCACCACTACGACGGCGGCACGTCAGGCAACTCGCTGCGCTCCAGCGACGAGACGATGTTGCGTCCCGACCGAGCCGACCCCGATCAGCGTCCTGCTGCTCCGCCCGGCAAGCGCGGCCCGGAGGAACCCGGCGGGAGCCGAAGCCGAGTCCGGCGCGCAAAGGTGCCCCTGATCCTCGCCGCGGCCGTCTGCCTGATCGGAATCGCGGTGTGGGCGATGGTCGCCCCGCGGGACCCGTCGACCGGTTCGGCCGACGCAGTCTCCTCACACCACGCGGCCGTCCACTCCGCGGGCTTCTCCACCCCCACCGGCACGCCGACGCCGACTCCCAGCGCCAGCCAGACGGACCCGCCCGGCGCCGCCTCCGCCTCACCGACCGGCGCCACGATGCCGGCCGGCGCGGCGTCCGACTCCACCGCCCCGGCCCCGAACTCGTCCAGCTCCCTGATCTCGCTGATCGGCAGCTACTACCAGCTCCAGAACGCGCAGACCGGAGACTGCCTGACACAGCCCTCCGGCGCCTCGACGGCCGCACAGCAGGGGTGTGCGAGCAGCCGAACCGAGTCCTGGGAGTACTCGCTCTCGCTCGGCGGAGTGCTCGCCGCGCCCTCCGGGGAGTTCGAACTCGTCAACGAGCAGAGCGGCCTGTGCCTGACCGCCTCCAACGGGCAGATCGGCGCGCAGTCCTGCGGGAGCGGGGACGCCCAGCTGTGGTCGACGGTCGCCGCGGGCGGGTCGAGCGACGAGTTCCGGAACGCCGGCGACGGCCAGTGCCTCCAGGCCGGCTCCGGCTCCGCGGTCGCGGACGGGACCTGCAGCGCGAGCAGCCAGGCGGACCTGTGGGCCAGGAACGGTGCTTCATGACACAGACAGTGCTTCATAACACACTCATAGGCTGACACGTAGGGTACGTATCGCCGGTACCGTTCACGGGAACCGGCGGGCACGAACGGTGCGCGCGGGACGAAAGGAAATCGGCGGGACGACTATGGTCAAGGTTCTGATCGCCGACGATCAGGTGCTGATCCGGGCCGGGATCGCGGCGATCCTGCGGGCCGCGCCCGGATATGAGGTGGTCGGCGAGGCGTGCGACGGCGGTGAGGCCGTCACGATGGCGGAGCAGACCCGGCCCGACGTGGTGCTCATGGACATCCGGATGCCGGAGACTGACGGCATCGCAGCCACCCACCGGATCCTGGGCTCCAGCCGGGAGACGGCGCCGCACATCCTCATCCTCACCACGTTCGACCTCGACGAATACGTCTACAAGGCGCTGCGCGCGGGCGCGAGCGGCTTCGTGTTGAAGGACACCCCGCCGGAGCGGCTGCTCGGCGCGCTCAAGGCTGTCGCGGACGGCGACACGCTGTTCTCGGCCGCCGTCACGCGCCGCCTGATCCAGGCGTACTGCACCTCAGAGGCGGGGGCCGGCGCCGACGGCCGCCCGGGCCAGTCGCCGCCGGCCGCCGCCCGGGCCGTCCTGTCCGCGCTCACCGCCCGGGAGAACGACGTCCTGCGGCTCGTCGCGGCGGGCCTGTCCAACGGGGAGATCGCCGAGCGGCTGGTGGTCAGCGAGGGCACGGTCAAGACCCACCTGAACCGGTCGATGGCCAAGCTGAACCTGTCCAGCCGGGTCCAGGTGGTCGTGCTCGCCTACGAATCCGGTCTGGTCGTGCCGGGGCACCGGTGAGCCGCTTGCACGCTCATGCTCACGCTCACCGATGCCCGGCGCGGATCGGCCGGTTCAGCCGGCTCAGTCGTGTCAGTCGTGTCAGTAGTGGATGCAGGACGTCTTGATGTCGATGGGCACTGTCTCGGTCTGCAGGGTGCTGCCGTCGTTCGCCCACAGGGTGATGTCGAACGACGAGTTCACCGCCAGCCCGCTGGGCACCGTCACCTCGGCGTAGCCCTCCACGAACGTGTTCGGGGTGCTCACGCCGACCGGCCCGGTGCCGTTGCTCCAACCGGGCGGGATGGGGGCGCCGGCGGTCTCGGCGGAGACCACGCCGTTGGTGAAGGTGATCAGCAGGCTGCCGGACGAGGTGACGCCGGCCGGCAGGTTGGACGCGCCGACGGCGATCGAGGTGGACCAGGTGCCGTTCAGGTCGATCTCCAGGTCCAGCGCCGCGCCGGCCGGGGTGGAGCAGGCGGGGCGGGCGGTGGACTGGTCGACGAGCTGCCAGCCCGAGGCGGCCGCCGCCGGTGTGGTCGCGGCGATCAGCGCGCCGATGGTCATGCCGGCGGTCGCGAGCGCCGACGTGCGTCGCGGCGTGAGTTTCAACATGGTCGTCCTTCTGGTCAGCTGGTCGGGGTCAGCAGGAAGGTGTGCGTGTTGCCGTTGGTGTTGTTCACGGCGTCGACGAGGATCTGGCCGGCGTCGTTGATCGAGGTGGCGTCGGTCAGCGTCCAGCCGAAGCCGGCCGGGATGAGGCTGTTGAGATCCTGGAAGGAGCCGTTCGCGTAGACGAACGCGTCGTTGAACGTGGAGCCGCTGCCGGTGACGCCGTAGGTCTGGCCGACGAACACGCCGGAGTCGTTGACCGCCGCGGGCACCGTGTCGATGTTGAAGGCGCCCAGGTCGGTCATCGCGCCGTTGCTGTAGCTGAAGACGTGGTCTGCGTCGCTCGCGGTCTGCGAGTTGCCGACGATCAGGCCGTTGACGTTGATCGCGTAGGCGGCCGCGTTCGGTCCGCCGAGCGTGCCCAGGTCCGTCTTGACGCCGCCGCTGGGCGGGCGGTACGGATGGAGCGGGCGTTGGGCTCGATGTCATGGGGTGTACAGCTCGGCGCTGGCCAGCTGGGTGAACTTGTGCTTGACGAAGTTCACCCCGCCGGAGACGAGGACCTGCCCGTTCGCCAGGACCGTCGCGGTCTGGGCCTCGCGCGCGGTGTTCATCGACCCGGTCGTGCTCCAGGCGTTGGTGGCCGGGTTGTAGAGGATGGCGCCGGCGGTGCTCGACGGGTTCGAGTCCAGGCCGACGAGACCGCCCTACACGAGCACGTCGCCGTCGCCGAGCAGGTTCGCGTCCTGCCCTGAGCGGACCACGGTCATACTCCCGGTCGCCGTCCACCGGCCGGTCGCCGGGTTGTAGAGCTCTGCGCTGATCAGCGCGCCCTGCGCGTTGCTCCCGCCGGCCACCAGCACGTCGCCGTCCGGCAGCAGGGTGGCGCTCTGGCCCTGCCGGGCGGTGGTCATGCTGCCGGTGGCCGTCCACGCCCCGGTGGCCGGGTTGTAGAGCTCTGCGCTCGACAGTGAGGTGTTGTCGTCCTCCCCGCCGGCGACCAGCACCTGACCGTTCGGCAGCAGCGTGGCGGTGTCGTCGAACCGCGCGGTGTTCAGCGACCCGGTCATGCTCCAGGTGCCGGAGCCGGCCGCGTGGGCAGCGGCGCAGCAGAGCGCCGTCAGCATGGCGCAGATTACTGATATCCGCTGTCGTGTTCTCATGCCACAGTGCCTCAGCTTCTTCCGGGGTGCCACGATGCCGACACTGTTAGCGCTAACAATCCGGCCCGTCAACGCCGCGATCCCATGCCCTGATTCATGCCGACGCGCCGCTCACCCCCGCCGACCAGCATTTCCGCTGGCCGCGCCAACCACCGCCGCGCAGACCCACTGCACCCACCGCCCCCGGGGGACCGCCCACGCCCATGCAAGACAGCGCAAGGCAGCACAACCCACCGCACCATCACCCGCAGGCCTCGATGGCGGCCCGCGCCGCCGCAGGGTCGATCCGTGCAAGCACGCTTAAAGGCTCAACCCAGCCGCCGATGGCCAGCGCCTGGACCAACAGCCGCCGGGCCTCAACCCACTCGCCGCAGTGCTCTGCTATCGCCGCGAGCGCCCGCCCCCGCTCCATGGACACCTCGATCGACTGAGCAAGCACCTCGGCCTCAGCCACCCAACCGGCCCGAGCCGTCGCCTCGACGACGTCGGCCAGGCTTCTCGACCGCCCCTCGAACTCCTCCGTCTTGCGTGACGCTGCTTCAGCGGCACCCGCGAAGTCACCAACCGCGACCAGCGCCTTCTGCCTTGCATGAAGCGTGGTGTACTCATGCGCCAATCGGTGCGCCCGCTCCTGCTCTCCGGCCGCGACCATCGCCTCGACCACTGCGATAAGCGCGCCCTCCCGCCCCAGATTGCTCGGCCGAGGCACGGCAAGCGCCAAGGCGGCAGCTCGTTCGCGCTCACCGATCGCCAGCATCGCCTCGATCGCGTTGGCCAGCCCGTGCCCCCGCCAGTGCTCATCCTCGATGGCTTTCGCGATCTGCTCCGCCTCACCCGCGAGCCCGGCGGCCCGCCCATAATTCCCGGAGGCCACCCACGCTCCGGTGACGATCGCCAACCCGGCCGCCAGCCTGTCCGACCGAGTCAGCGTCCTGGCCACCGCCTCCGCATCAGCAGCCAACCGCGCCGCCCGCTCGCTCTCCCCGGACCGCGCCCTTACAGACGCAATCATTCCCAGAGCCTTGACACGATCCTCGATCCCCAGCGGCTCCGCCCGAACAACCGGATCACGAACCGTGTCCGCCACCATCTCCGCCAGTTCGAGCTCACCGACCTCAACCAAGGCCTCGACTGCGGCGACGATGGCCGACGCCCGGTCAAACCCTTGTCCCACACCGTCCGTGAACGCCCGGATGACGGCCACAGCCTCGCCCGCCAGCCGCGCCCGCAACTCCCCATCGGTCGTCGCCCTGACCACACTTGCCAGCGCTTCAACACGCCGCCGCGGGCTGCCGATCAACCGCGCATCCGCCTCCGCCTCCGCCACCGTCACCGTCACAGCCCCCGCCACCCCGTCCGCGATCCCAGCCCCCTCCCTAAGCCCCTCCACAGTCGGGACCGGCGGAACACTCGCGGCGCGGGCAACCTTCTCGGCCCGAGCCCGGTCGCCAAGAGCGCACCACGCCTGCGCAACGAGTGCCAGCGCCGCCGCGCGCCAGCCGAGCCGATCATCTGCGCGCGCCACGGCTTCGGCCCGCGCGACGAGACCGACCGCGCGCTCGCGACCGCCGCCCCGAAAGACCTTCTCAGCAACCCAAACCATGGCTTCGGCCTGGTCGAACGGATCGAAAGGGAACCGCCTGTCGTGTGCCCCACCGGCCGACGGCTCGCACGTAATCGTCCGAACCACAGCCTCCGCCCGCTCCCGCTCGCCAAGCGCGGCCCAAGTCCGCGCGACGATATCCGCCGCCTGCGCCCGAACCTGCGCGACAACCGCCGGCGGCCAGCTCTCATACAAGGGCACGAAAGTATCCGTCGTGCCGATCTCGCCTTCGGCCAGCGCCGCCGCCTCGATCGCATGATCGTGATCGCCCTCGCGATCTAGCGCCGCCGCCACCTTAGCCAGCGCCTTGATCCGATCGGCCGTGACAGGCAGCCGACGCGCCTCCGCAAAGGCCGCCATGTGATCGCCGCTCCAGAAAAGCTCCTCCAACCCAGGATGCCGCGAGCCGATCTCAGGCCACTCAACGTCCCCTGTCCGCGACCAGGTCCCTTCCTCCCTATCCCGCTCCCGCTCCCCAACAGCTTTCCGCACCGCCGCAAGCGCCGCCTGCCGTTCCTCGCCGTCCACCATCGACTGCGCGACCCGCTCGGCCCAATCCAGATCCCACCCCGGAGTCACCCCGCAGATCAGCTCATTGAGCGAGTACTGCCCGGCCTCGTCACCGTCGGCGCAGTCGACCCACCGCGCGATGGCCTCAGCCAGATCACCGCCACCGCCACCCCCGACAACCCGCGCCACATCGATGACCGCCTGCCACGACTCACCAACCTCCTCGATATCCCGAGCGAGACTGTGGCCACGCGCCACATTGCCGAGCACCGCCCAGACCGACGCAAGCCGCACCGACACAGGCCGGTCGCGCAAACCCGCCCGGCGCACGGACAGTCTCAACGCCACGCCCAGATCCGGCTCGCTCTCCCAGTCAAGCGCGTCCTGAGCCTCACAGACCGAGGCCAGGATCGCCGCAGGGCCGCCGGGCAGATCCAGCAGCCGATCGTCACGCTCCATATCAAGAGCCAGTTCAACCAACTGATCCAACTCGCCGCCCGCGTTCGCGTCCGCGGCCGCACCCTCCCGGTCAGCCACCACGACCCGCAGATCAGGCCGCACCTTCCCGGGAACCCACGACGCCTGCGACACTTCCAGATCACCCGAGTCGACGAGTACCAGCACCAGCCGCCGATCGGCGTACCCGGCCAACCCCACCGCCCATTCCAGCAGTTGCGGCAGCTGCCGATCACGATCCGAGTCCAACTCCGACTGCGGCGGCCCCACGATGGCCGACAACTGGTCCACCAGCGCTTCGCGCATCCCCCAGCCAGCCGACTCGCCGCCGAAGTACGACACCACCCACGTGCCCTCCGGCGGATGCAGCGCGAACCACGCCAGCAGGCCAGTCACATCGCCACACACCCCACCACGCCAGACCACAGCCAGCTCGTCGCCCAAACACCATTCAGCGAGCTCCCCGACCTCCGCCTCCCGCCCCACCAGCACGGTCGGCGCCACCGCCCGCACCTGGTCGACATATCCCGACCACAACCACCACGGCGCTCCTGACAGCATCCGCAATATCCCGACCACAACCACCACGGCGCTCCTGACAGCATCCGCACACACTACCCACATCGCAGGAGCCTGCGAGCTATTCGACGCTCCCGGCAAGCCGAACAGCCTCCCGCAATACGCCCTCGAGCATGTCCACAGTCAACGTGCCGGTAAAGGTGTTGCGCTGGCTAGGGTGATAGCAGCCGAGCAGATGCAGGCCCGACTCCCCCGCCCCACTGTCACCCCCAGCCAGAACGGCATGGGCACCATGCCCGAACCTCGGCCGTGGCCGCGGCACCGCCCATCCAGCCTCACCCAGCGTGGGCAGCAGCGCCTGCCACGCGAAGGCTCCGAGCACGACGGCCACACGCAGCGTCGGCTGCAACAGGCTCAGTTCGCGCGCGAGCCACGGCTGGCAGGCGTCGCGCTCCGCCGGCGTCGGCTTGTTCTCGGGCGGCGCACAGTGCACCGGCATCGTGATCCGCACCCCGTGAAGCTTGAGCCCGTCTCCCCGACGTGTAGACGTGGGCTGCGAAGCGAGGCCGACGGTGTGCAGGGCCGCATACAGAAAGTCTCCGGCGGCATCGCCGGTGAACGCACGGCCCGTGCGGTTGCCGCCGTGCGCGGCCGGGGCCAGCCCCACGACCGCGATCACAGCGTCGGGCGGCCCGAAGCCGGGCACCGGCCGACCCCAGTAGTCCCAGTCGAGATAGGCACGCCGCTTGACTAACGCAACCTCCTCCCGCCAGGCCACGAGCCGCGGGCAGGCCCGGCAACCGCTGATCGCGCCGTCGAGCTCGGCCAGTGTCCGCGCCGCGGCAGCGCTCACCCGGGTCTCAACCTGCTCCGGCCCGGCACTCATCCCGACCTCCCACGCAGGATTATCGCCCGCCCGGCCCAGCCTCACTATCTTGGACGACGACACTTCCAAGAGAGGTCCCCTGACGTGGACGAACGACTGGCCGCACTGCTCGACGAACTGCACCACCACGGCGTCGGCCACGACGCGGACAAGCCCGATCGCCTCGATCGGCTCCGCAACCTCGAGCCGGACACCGCCGCCCTGCTCGCCGTGATCGTACGCGCCACCGGGGGACGCAACGTCTTGGAGCTGGGCACCTCCAACGGCTATTCGACCCTGTGGCTGGCCGACGCGGTCCGCGCCAACGGCGGCCGCCTGACCAGCGTAGAAATCGAGGCCGACCGCAGCACCCAAGCCGCGAACAACCTCGACCGCGCCGGCCTGCGTCCAGTGGTCGAGCTGCGCATCGAAGACGCAGCGGACGTGTTGAAGGCCTCGCCGGACGAGGAATGGGACGTGATCTTCCTCGATGCAGAGCGCCCCGCCTACCCGTCCTACTGGCCCGACCTGGTCCGGACACTCAAGCCAGGCGGCCTACTGGCAGTCGACAACGTGATCTCACACGCCGACCAGGTAGCCGAGTTCCGGGCACTGGTCAGCGCAGATCCCAAAATGACCGAAGCGCTCTCCCCCACGGGAGCCGGCCTCCTGCTGGTCGTGCGCGACCGAGCGGCCACCTGAGCGCCCAGGGGTGCGATTGACGCTCAAGGGGAGGCTGTCTGAGACTGGTCCCATGATCACCGCCGTCATGTTCGACTTCTCGCAGACCCTGTTCCGCTGCGAGGAGACGGCATCGTGGCTCGACGCAGGGCTAGCGCGCTTCGGCCTAGACCTCCCGCCGAACGAGCGCGCCGCGCTGGCCGACCGACTGCTGAAGGCCGGAGCGATGCCAGGCGGCCCGGCACCCCACCGGATGCCGGAAGAACTGCAGCCCCTGTGGGACCGGCGTGACCTGAGCGAGGCCGACCACCGCGCGGCATATCAGGGACTCACCCTAAAGGCCGGACTCCCCGACCCCGCACTCGCACCGGTCCTCTACGACCGGCACATGGAGCCCGACGCATGGCAGCCCTACCCCGACGCCGAGGCGACACTCAAGGAGCTGCGACGACGCAGGGTGTCAGTAGCCGTAGTCAGCAACATAGGCTGGGACTGCCGACCGCTCTTCGTACACTTCGGCCTGGACGAACTGATCGACGTCTACGTGCTCTCCTACGAGCACGGCGCACAGAAACCCGATCCGGCACTGTTCCAGGTAGCGCTGGACGCCCTAGGCAGCACTGGTCCGCAGACACTGATGGTCGGAGACAATCCACAGGCCGACGGCGGCGCAGTCGCCCTCGGCTGCACCTTCCACCACGTAGCCCCGATACCCGTCGCCGACCGACCAGATTCACTCGCCGCCGTGCTCGGATTGCTCGGTTGACCCTGACGTCTCGCCGGTGTCAGCACTCCCATCCGGCGAGGATGTCGAGTTCCTGGTCGGGTCGGTAGTCGTGGGCGTGGTCGACGCGGTAGGTGTGTCCGGTGTGTCGGGAGGTCCATTCCACGCTGCGTCCGGGCACGAT
>DASYAE010000057.1:0-7359 GCA_036501535.1 Actinocrinis sp.
AACGGGACGATCGCCTCGTCGGTGGTGAACGCGGGGGTGCTGCCGCACCCGCTGACCGGCGAGACTGTGGTCGGGATGGTGTTCAGGGGCGGCATCCGCAAGCTCGGTCACCTGCGCAAAAGGCCGTACGCGAACGTCGTCATCCGGTCTGGCTGGCAGTGGGCCGCGGCCGAGGGCCGGACCGAGCTCGCCGGGCCGGACGATCCCCTGGACGGCATCGACGCCGAACGGCAGCGGCTGCTGCTGCGGGAGATCTTCACCGCGGCGGGCGGCACGCACGACGACTTCGGCACCTACGACCGGGTGATGCGCGAGGAACGGCGCACCGCCGTCTTCGTGCACCCCGAGAGGGTCTACGCCAACCCTGGCCAGTAGAGGCCAGTTAAACAGGCGCCTAGAGATCTTGACGCGCACACAAAACGCGGTCAAGATCAGGCAACAACGGTCATGATCCGTAAGCTCCGGTAACGGGAGGTGGCCAGCGTTGCTGCCGACCCAGCGGCGTCGGGAGATCCTCGCCCAAGTGCGGAAGACGAGCGCCGTCTCCGCCGAAGACCTCGCGCTGCGGTTCGGCGTGTCGGTCGAGACGATCCGTCGTGACCTGCGGCACTTGCGTGATCGCGGGCTCCTCGAACGGGTCTACGGCGGGGCCCTGCCGGTCCAGTCGACCGAGGGCAGCTTCACCGCGCGCGCCGCGACGCACCTGGAGAGGAAGCAGGCCATCGCGCGGCTGGCGGCCACCCTCGTCAAGCCCGACGACACGATCGTCATCGACGTGGGTACCACCGCCCTCGAAGTGGCGCGGGCGCTGCCGGGCGACTTCCGCGGCCGGGTGCTCACCAACTCGGTGCCGGTCGCCATGGAGCTGTCCGGCAACGAGAGCATCGAGCTGCTGCTGTCCGGCGGCCAGGTCAGGAATGGCGACGCGGCGTGCTTCGGCAGGCGCACCGATGACTTCTTCGAGGAGTTCTACGCGGACAAGGCGTTCCTTGGCTCGGGCGGCGTGCACGCCGAGGCCGGCCTCACCGACTACCACCCGCACGAGGTGGCCACCCGGCGCGTGATCATCGCCCACGCGGGTGCCAGCTACGTGCTCGCCGACTCGAGCAAGCTCGGCACCGTCGCTGTGCGGCGGGTCTGCCCGCTCGCTGAGATCACCGCCGTCCTGACCGATTCCGACGATCCGCAAGCCAGCAAAGAGGCCGTCGACGCCCTCGCCGCGGCTGGCTGCACCGTGCTGCGAGCCACGTAGCGAGCAGCGACACACTCAGCGACACAGCCCCAAAGCGGGAGATGCGGATACCAGACATGGACCAGCTAACCAGCCAGGTACCGGAAGACGAGGAACTGCACAGCTTCGGCTACGCCCAGCAGTTCGTCCGAACGCTGCGCCACTTCGAGTCATTCGCCGTGGCCTTCTCTTTCATCTCCATCACCACAGGCATCTTCACCACGTACCTGTTCGCGATCACCGTCGCCGGCACGCGATCGATCTGGACGTGGCTGATCGTGATCGCCGGCCAGGCCCTGGTGGCCCTCGTCTACGGCGCGCTGTCGACCAGGGTCCCGCTGTCCGGCTACTCGTACCAGTGGGCCTCCCGCCTCGCCAGCCCGCAGCTTGGCTGGTGGTACGGCTGGATGTCCTTCGCGTTCCTGACGATCGTGACGGTCTCCGTGGACTACGGACTCATCCAGGTCGCCTTCCAGCCGCTGATCGGCCAGACCTACACCCCCACCAGCGCGGCGCTCGAGACGCTGGTCGTGCTCGCCCTCCAGGCTGCGCTGATCATAACCTCCACCCGCGGCACCACTCGGGTGAACAACACCGCGGTCGCCACCGAGATCATCGGCATCGTCGGCCTCACCGTGGTGCTGCTCATCGTCGCGGCGGTCAGGTCCATCGGCCAGTGGTCCAACCTCACCTCGACGGGCCCGGTCCCGGCGGACACCTACTACACCTGGCTCGGCCCGTTCATGCTCGCCACCCTGCTCGGCGCGTACACGATCGTGGGATTCGAGTCGGCCTCCAACCTCGCCGAGGAGACGCACGAGCCGCACAAGGTCGTCCCCAGGGCGATGATCCGCGCAGTGCTGCTGTCGGGGATTGTCGGCTTCGCGTTCCTGGTGGTGCTCGCCTACGCCACCACCAAGGGTGCCTACTCGAGCGCGGCGCCGGTCGCGTACATCGTCAACAACGTGCTCGGCGGCGTGGTGCAGAAGATCTTCCTGGTCTTCGTCTGCGTCTCCATCTTCGCCTGCGGACTCGTCATCATGGTGACCAACGGACGCCTGATCTACTCCATGGCCCGCGACCGGCGGCTGCCCGGCCACCAGATCCTCAGCCGGGTGCCCAGGCCGGCCGCTGGCCCGCCCTGGGCCACCATCCTCGCCGCCGTGCTCGGCGCGATCATCGTCCTCGTGCTGATCTCCAGCACCACGGCGCTGGTGACGCTGTTCACCGCATCGACGATCATGCCTGCGCTGCTCTACGCCAGCACCGTCCTGCTGTACGCGTTCACCAGGCGCAAGGGACGGGGAATGTTCGGCCGCTGGGAATGGCCCATCATCATCGGCGCGGCCATCTGGCTGACGTACGAGCTGATCGTGCTGATCGGACCCGGCATCTTCCGTGACGCGCAGTACTACGTCCTCGGTGCCCTCGGGCTCGGCCTGGTCTTCTATATAGTGCAGCTGGTCACCGAGCCGCGTGCGATGCGCAGCGAACCGGAAACAGAGTCCGGCGCGCGGTGATAGTCCTCGCCATCGACCAGGGCACGTCGGCGACGAAAGCCCTGGTAGTGGGCCCGGGCAACGAGGTGCTCGGCAGCGCGGAGGTCCCGGTCGCCGCGCTGGCCGTCGGCCGGGACGGCGTGGAGGCGGACCCGGAGGAACTCTGGCGGTCGGTGGAGGCGGCTGGGGCGCGGGCGCTCGCCAGCGCTCGCGCGCCGGCGGACGCGGTGGCGCTCGCCAACCAGGGCGAGACCGTGCTTGCCTGGGACCCGGCCACCGGGAAGCCGCTGAGCAGGGCGATCGTGTGGCAGGACAGCCGCTCCGCGAGCGTCTGCGCCCGGCTCGGCGCGGCGGTGGCGGAAGAGCTGCGCGCGATCACCGGCCTGCCGCTCGACCCGTACTTCGCGGCGCCGAAGATGACCTGGCTGCGCGAGAACGTGACGCGGGACGGCGTGGTCACCACAACCGACACCTGGCTATTGCACAGGCTCGGCGCCCGGTACGTGACCGACGCCGCCACCGCGTCCCGCACGATGCTGCTCGACCTCGGCGCCGCCGCCTGGTCGGCGCGGGCCTGCGAGATATTCGGAATAGACCCGCAGTCACTGCCCGGCGTGGCGGACTGCGACGCGGTGGCCGGCGAGACCACGATGTTCGGCGGCCGCCCGCTCCCGGTCGCGGGCATCGCCGTCGACCAGCAGGCTGCCCTGTTCGGTCAGGGCTGCCGGGAACCTGGCGACGCCAAGTGCACGTACGGAACCGGCGCTTTCCTGCTGGTCACCACCGGCACGTCCGCGCCGCGGTCCACCGCGGGCCTGTCCGCCTCTGTCGCGTGGCGGCTGTCCGGCCGGCCGCACGCCACCTACTGCCTGGACGGGCAGGTCTACACGGCCGGCTCGGCGCTGCGCTGGCTGTCGTCGGTCGGCGTCCTCGACGACCCGGCCGGACTGGACGCGATGGCCGGCACCGTCCCTGACTCCGGCGGCGTGGTGTTCGTGCCCGCGCTGGCCGGCCTCGGCGCGCCGTACTGGGCGCCCGATGCCCGCGGCGTGCTGACCGGCCTCCAGCTGTCCACCGGGCGCGGCCACATCGCCCGCGCGGTCGCCGAGGGGATCGCCGCCTCCGTCGCGGTGCTCGCCGAGGCGGTGACCGCCGACATGGGCGCGCCGCTCACCGCGCTGCGCGCCGACGGCGGCCTCACCCGCTCGCGGGTCCTGCTGCAGGCTCAGGCCGACCTGCTGCAGGTGCCGGTGCTGGTTTCCGGCACCCCGCACGCGACCGCGCTCGGCGTCGCCGCGCTGGCCAGGCTTGCCCTGGGAGAAGCGGACGACGGGGTCGCGGCCGGGGTAGCAGCGACTGTGCTGCCATCGATCAGTAAAGAAATTTCGTCCGAACGGATCGCGGCTTTCACCACCGCGCTCCAGGCGGCTCAACCGGGGGGCAGCGCGTGACCGCGGCCGAGCCGTGGGATGTCGCGATCATCGGCGCCGGCGTGGTCGGCACCGCGATCGCCCGCGCCCTGGCGGCGTTCGACCTGCGCTGCGTGCTGCTCGACGCCGCGGACGACGTGGGCACCGGGACGTCCAAGGCGAACACGGCGATCCTGCACACGGGGTTCGACGCCAAGCCCGGCTCGCTGGAAAGCAGGCTGCTCACCCGCGGCAGCGGGCTGCTGCGGGCCTACGCGGAGCAGGCGGGAATCGCGGTGGAGCGCACCGGAGCCGTGCTCGTCGCCTGGACCGCCGAACAGGCCGCCGCGCTGCCCGCGATCATCGCCGGCGCGCGCGGCAACGGGTACCTGCCGGTGCGGGAGCTTTCCGCGGCCGAGGTGTACGAGCGGGAGCCTGCGCTCGGCCCTGGCGCCCTGGCCGGCCTGCTCATCCCTGACGAGTCGGTCATCGACCCGTGGACGGTGCCGCTGGCGTTCGCCACCGAGGCGGTGCGCGCCGGGATCGTGCTGCGGCTCGGTACGCGCGTGACGGGCGTGTCCGGCGCGGCCGGCGACGCGGCGTTCGAGCTCGCGACGGCACGCGGACCGGTGCGCTGCCGCTGGGCGGTGAACGCGGCCGGGCTGGGCAGCGACGAGGTGGACCGGATGTTCGGCGGCGAGGGCTTCACGATCCGGCCCCGCAAGGGCGAGCTGATCGTGTACGACAAGCTGGCCAGGCCGCTGGTGCGCTCGATCGTGCTGCCCGTCCCCACGGAGCGGACCAAGGGAGTGCTCGTCGCGCCGACCGTCTTCGGCAACGTGCTGGTCGGCCCGACCGCGGAAGACGTGCCCGACCGCCGGGACGTGTCCACGACGGAAGCGGGATTGTCGTCGCTGGTGGCGGCCGCGGAACGGATCGTCCCGGGACTGGCGGGAGAAGAGGTCACCGCGACGTACGCCGGGCTGCGCGCCGCCACGCAGCACCCGGACTACCAGATCGCCGTGCTCGGCCGCTACACAAGGGTCGCCGGCATCAGGTCGACCGGCCTTTCCGCGTCGCTGGGCATCGCCGAGCACGTCGTGGACCTGCTCGCCGGCGCGGGGCTGCCGCTGCGGCCACGGCCCAGGGCCATGGCGCACGGAACCTGCGCGCCGAGCATGCCGTACCTCGGCGAGTCGGGGCGGCGGCCGTATCACGACCCCGAACGGATCGCGGCCGACCCCGCGTACGGCGAGATCGTCTGCCATTGCGAGCGGGTGACGCGTGGCGAGATCCGCGACGCCCTGGCCAGCGACATCTCGCCCGCGGGCCCGGACGGCCTGCGCCGCAGGACCCGCGCGATGAACGGCCGCTGCCAGGGCTTCTACTGCGCCGCGAACGTCTCTGCCCTGCTCGAGTCCCGTGGACGCTGACGTTCTCATCGTGGGCGCCGGCCCGGCGGGGCTGTCGGCCGCCGCGGAACTCAGGCGACTCGGCGTCGGGCGCGTGCTCGTGGCGGACCGGGAGGCGGAGCCAGGCGGCGTGCCACGACACAGCGGGCACACCGGGTACGGGCTCCGCGACCTGCGCCGGGTGCTGAGCGGGCCCGCGTACGCGCGTGCCCTCGCCGGCGCCGCCGCCGGCGCGGGCGCCGACATCAGGACCGCGTCGACCGTCACGGAGATCTGCGGGACAACGGCGACGATCACGAGCCCGCGGGGAGTCGAGACCGTCCAGGCCTCGGCCGTGCTGCTCGCCACCGGCTGCCGGGAGCGCCCGCGAGCCGCCCGGCTCGTCCCCGGCGACCGGCCATCAGGGGTCATGACCACGGGCGAACTGCAGCAGCGGGTGTACCTCGGCGGCGAACCGCTGTCCGGGCGGGCGCTCGTCGTCGGCGCGGAACACGTCAGCTTTTCCGCGGCACTGACGCTCGCGCACGCGGGCGCACGCGTGGTCGCGCTGGTTACCGGGTATGAGCGGCAGCAGAGCTACGCCGCGTTCCGGGCGGCCGCCGCGCTGCGCTGGCGTCTGGAGGTCTGGACGTCGACGCTCGTGCGGCGGATCGCCGGCGCCGACGGCCGGCTCAGCGGAGTGGAGCTCGCCGGGACGCACGGCGGGACCGCCCGCTTCGTCCCATGCGAGATCCTTGTTTTCTCCGCGGACTGGATTCCCGACTACACCCTCGCGCGGGCCGCCGGGCTGTCGATCGACCGGGGGACCAGGGGACCGGCCGTCGACACGGCGCTCGCCACCTCAGCCGACGGCGTGTTCGCAGCAGGCAACCTCGTGCACGCCGCGGAGACCGCCGACGTCGCGGCCCTGTCCGGACGGCACGCCGCCCGCCAGATCGCGGCGTACCTGCGCGGGCGGCGCGGCCCCGTCGGCTCGCGCGTGCCCGTCGAGGTCGCGCCGCCGCTGCTGTGGATCTCGCCGAACGCGGTCGCCGCCGCGACCCCGCCGCCGCTCGGCCGGTTCACGCTCCGCGCCGCCGGCTTCGGCCCGCCAGGACGGCTCGAGGTCCGCCAGGACGGACGGCTGCTCGGCCGCTCTCGTCTGCAGCGCCTGATCCCCGGCCGCTCAATTCACCTGCCTGACTCGTGGCTCGGCGGCGTCGACCCGGCCGGCGGTCCGGTCCGCGTCGCCCGCGCGAGTCACCACGGGCCCGTTCTGAATGATCTCGATGATTTACCTGGCGAAGTGGCGTCTACAGAGCCAGGTGACGGGCTGAGGAGGCAGCATATGGGCAGGATCGTGGTGACCGAGTTCGTCTCGCTGGACGGCGTGTTCGAATCGCCGGGACCGGCGGGGGACTTCGAGCACGCCGGGTGGACGTTCAGGTTCAACCGCGGCGCGGACGGGGACAGGTTCAAGTTCGACGAGCAGATGGCCGCCGAGGCGCAGCTGCTCGGCCGGGTGACGTACGAGGGGTTCGCCGCGGCGTGGCCGTCGGTGACCGACGACGTGGGCTTCGCCGACCGGATGAACTCGATGCCGAAGTACGTGGTCTCCGCCACGCTGGAGAAGGCGGAGTGGAACAACTCTACGGTCATCAGCATCGACGACGTGGCCCGCGTGCGGAACTCCCACCCAGGGATCTTGCTGGTCGCGGGCAGCGGCGCCCTGGTGCGCGGGCTGCTCGAGCGCGGGCTCGTGGACGAGGTCCGGCTGATGGTGTTCCCTGTCGTGCTGGGCAGCGGGCAGCGGCTGTTCGATGGCGCGC
>DASYAE010000058.1:0-5393 GCA_036501535.1 Actinocrinis sp.
CGACCGCAAGGACGTGCTCAAGCAGATGCGCGAGCAGCAGGACGAGGTGTTCGCCCGCCGCGCCGAGCGCGAAGGCGCCCTGCGCGGCTGAACGCCCCTCGCCGCACCGCGCGCCGGCCGCGGCTCGGCGTGCCGCGGCGGTCTACCTGCGGCGGATCTGCTCCAGGCGGCGGAACCGCGCGGCCGACCACACCGCGTCCAGCGAGACCAGGCTGACGCCGTGCCAGCCCAGCTCGACGAACGCCGGCATCAGCGCGAGCACCGGCGCATCCCCGGCGGGCACGTTCAGGACGCTCAGCGTGGATCCCGGCGCGATCCCCAGCTTCTCGGCGTTGCTCTTCGGCATCGGTGAAACCCCGTTCCCGGCGGCGGGCGGTCAGCCGGCGACCACGACGATCTGGTTGCCGTCGGGGTCCTCGATGATCGCCTGGGTGCCCCACGCGGTCTGCTCCGGCTCCTTGACGAACCGCACCCCGGCCGCCTTGAACCGCGCGTAGGTCGCCTCGGCGTCCTTGGCCGCCAGCGTCAGGCCGCTGAAACCGCCGACCTTTGCCGGCGTGAACACCGGATAACCCTCGCTGGCCACCGCGATGACCGTCTCGGCGCCGGGCGGCGCCAGCTCCACCCAGCGGATCGGCCCCACCGCCGCGTCCGAGCGCTTCTCCATCCCCAGCGCACCGGTGTAGAAGTCGATGGTCCGGTCCACGTCCGCGGAGTAGATGCAGGCGCTCTTCACATGGGTCAGCACGGCCACTCCCTGAGGGCTCGACGGCTTTCAATTTGAAAGTGCTCGCTATCATTATGGCATGAGCGCGCGCAGCTACGGCCACTACGACCCGCTGGCCCAGACCCTGGACGCGGTCGGCGACCGCTGGGCGCTGCTCGTGGTGCGCGAGCTGCTGTGGGGCCCGCTGCGCTTCACCGACCTGCAGGACCGGCTGCCCGGCATCGGCACCAACCAGCTGTCCACCCGGCTGCGCGAGCTCGAGGCCGACGGCATCGCGGCCCGGCGCCTGCTGCCCCCGCCCGCCGCGTCCGCGGTCTACGAGCTGACCGAGCAGGGCGCGCGCCTCGAGCCGGCCCTGCTGGCCCTGGTCCGCTTCGGCCTGCCGCGCCTGCGCGCCCTGAGCCCGGTCAACACCTTCCGCCCCGCGTGGGCGGCGCTCGCCCTGCGCGCGCTGGCCGGCACCGGGCCGCTGCCCGACCGCGCCCGGCTCTGGGAGGTGCGCGTGGAGGACGTCGTGTTCCACACCCGCGCCGACCCGGCCGGCAGCGTCACCCGCCCCGGCCCGGCCCCGGATCCGGACCAGGCCACCGCGCCGGCCAGCGTGATACGCACCGACACCATCACGGCCTTCGCGCTCGCTCAGGGCCGGCTGACCCAGCGTCAGGCGCGCGAGCAGGACCTGCTGCACGCCGACGACGCCGAGGCGTGCGCCGCCTGGGCCGAGGCCAGCGGCCTGAAAGCCGGGACGTGACGCGGCGGGACGTGACGGTGCGGGACCTGACGCTTCCCGGCCAGGCGGCGCGGGGCCGCGCACCGGTGCCCGGCCCTGCCGGATCGGCCGGGCACCGGATTCTGCGAGGGCTCACACGGTGGTGAAGCGGTAGCCCTGCTCCAGCAGCTGCGGCAGCACGATGCCGAGGGCCGCGACGGTCTGCGAGCGGTCCCCGCCGCCGTCGTGCTCCAGGATGATCGAGCCGGTCTTCGTGTTCTTCATGATGTTGCTCACGATCGTCTGCACGCCCGGCATCGACCAGTCCTTCGGGTCGACCGACCAGTCCAGCGGCCGCAGGTCCGCCGCCGCACAGGCCGCGAACACGGTCTTGTTCCAGCTGCCGTACGGAGCCCGGAACACCGACGGATACAGGCCCAGATCGGCGAACGCGTCGTTGGTGCGCGAGATCTCCGAGGCGACCGCGGCCGCGCTCAGCTTCGTCTGGTCCGCGTGGTCCCACGTGTGGTTCACGATCATGTGGCCGGCCTGCACCACCTCGGCGACCACCGCCTTGTTCGGCCCGATCTGCCGGCCGATCATGCAGAACGTCGCGATGATCTCGTACTTCTGCAGCAGCTTCAGGATCTGCGGCGTGTACTGCCCGCTCGGCCCGTCGTCGATCGTCAGCGCGACCACCTTGGGCCCGGCGCTGACGTAGTACTCCGGCGCCGACTGCACCTGCCCGCCGTTGACGCTGCCGCCCGGGTTGGGCACGTACGGCGGCGGGGGAGAGGCGGGTGAGGAGGAGGAGACGTCCACGGGCACCGCGCTCACCGTGCCGCCCGCGGAGGCCGAGCCCTGCGACCCGCCCGGCGAGGGCAGCGGGCCCCCGGCCTGCGGCGAGGCGCCCGAGGCCGACCACGCGGCCACCGCGCCCGCCCCGACGATCGCCAGCCCGCCCGCCGCGAAGAGCGTCCGCCGCGTCACCCCGCGGCGCCCGGGGCGCGGCCCGGCGGCCGAGCGCGGATCGTCATCGTGCTCTGTGCCGGAGCCGGTCTCGCCGTCCCGCGCGTCAGCGGACTGCGCCGACGCCGGCATGGCCGGCAGCACGACGGTCTCGTCGCCGGCATCGTCCGCACGCCACAGCCCGCCCCCGCCTGAATGAGCAGAGGGCGTGCGCCGCAGATCACGCGTTATCGCCGCCGGATCCACCGAGTGCGGGCCCTGCCGCCCCGGCCTGTTGCCGTCGTGCATACGTTCCAGATCTCCCGCCCCACGGCCCGACGCCCGATCCCGCCCCGAGCCGTGTTCATCCCTCGCGTCACGGTTCACACCGTAGAGACGCGGGGCGGTACCCGGCGGTTGTGCGAATCTTCAGGTACAGATCAGCGAACCGCGATAGACGACCGTCCAACGCGCGCCACCCGCTCTGGAGCAGGGCACGAAGCACCCATATTCTTCGCAGTGTGACGGACTCGACCTGGGACGGGCTGACGCCGCTCGAGAGCAGACTGATGGTCTGCGCCATGGAGGGCTGGGGACTGCTGCCCCAGGCGTACGAGGCGGCGGGGGAGAGGGCCACCGCGGCCCCATCGGAGATGGCCGCGGCCGTGCTCAACCTCGTCGACCTCGGCTGGGTGGAGGTGCGCCGCATCGAGTCGCGCCCCGAGCCGGACGGCGAGGAGGTCGCCACCTACGGCGACCCGATCGGCCGGGACGACCTGCCGGGCCTGCTCGCCGACCCGGACACGTGGGACGCGCCGCGCGAGCCGTCGTGGATCGGCGAGGTGACGCTCACCCAGACCGACGCGTGGATCCAGGCCGCCGCGACCGCCTGACGCCGCAATACAGAGATCTGATTCCGGCGGCCGAAGGCGGGGCGTCGACCTCGCTCTGCGAGGTCGAGCGGAGAACCAGGGGGTCAAGCAGAGAACCAGTCCGCCATGAGTTCGTCGATCCGGGCCCGCAGCGCAGCCCTCCCGGTCGCGTTGGCGCCCGGTTCCTCGGGGATCCGCTGCTTGATCGCCGTCAGGCGTTCGGCCAGCCACGGCTCGCCGTCGTAGAGATGATCGAGGTGTCGCTCCTCGATGAGGTCGAGGAAGTCCGCGAGCGCGTCGGCGAGCGCGGCATCCCCTGCGCCGGGTGTGTCGTGCTGGTCCGTCCACTGCGCGAGGTGTCGCGGGGCCCGGGTCAGGACCCATCCGGACAGTTTCCCCGCGTCGGCCAGCAGGCTCAGGTCCGGGGCGATGCGAAGACCCTGAGCGCTGCGCGGCGGCACGTCCCGGTACAGGCCCACGAGCGCGCAGCTCTCCTGGTCGTAGTGTCGCACCCGGGCGGCGGGAATCCGGAAATTCTCGGCCTTCACCAGCGCCAGGCTCCCGGCAGGCGACGTCTGGACGGCGGCGTCCATCCATGTCGGGCCACTGGTGGCGGCGGTCTCCGGAACATGCAGCGCCACGCTGAGCAGCCGTCCGCCCGGCCGGGAAAACCGGAATTCGTCGACCGGCTCGAAGCCGGACCAGTCGGCGCTGCCGACGGTCTCGAGATACTGCCGCTCGCGCGCGACCGGATCCGCGGGCGTGTTCGAGGTGATCATCCGATCGGCGATTTTGAACGGGTGCGCCTCTTTGACGGTGCGTCCTCGTAGCCTGTGACCTCCGTGTTTTGACCTGGCGGGGCATCGCAGGGGGCTCCTTTCCGCTACGTTCTTGCTTGCGACAGCGAGGAGCGAGGGAAAGGAGCCCTGGTGGAAGGGTATGCGAAGGTCGGCGGGCGGGGCGTGTTCGGTCCGGCGCGGGAATGCCTGGAGGCGGAGATCGCCTGGCTCGACGGGGCTGAGGCGGGCGCTCTGGAGCACGCCGAGTTGGAGCGGGTGATGCAGGAACAGGGCCGTGAGCTGCAAAGACGGCTGCTGCAGGCTCATTTGGAGTTGCGCGGTGCGCGGGAGGAGCGCTTGGCGGAGGTTGTGGGGGTCGGCGGAGCGGCGCGCCGGTGGGCCGAATCGGGGCGTAGCACGCCCCTGGCGAGCGTGTTCGGTCAGGTGGAAGTGGAGCGGATCGCCTACCGGCGGCGCGGCGAGGCAGACCTGCACCCGCTGGACGCCGCGTTGAACCTGCCGCAGGAGAAGTACTCGCACGGCCTGCGGGAAGCCGTCGTGCGGGGGGTGATCGCCGGATCCTACAAGCACGCCCAGGAACAGGTCGCCCGCCACAGCGGGATCACCGTGCCGATGCGCCAACTCGGGGAGATGATCGTGGATGCGGCACGCGACTTCGAGGGCTTCTACAACCGGCCTGAGCACACCGACACCGACACCGACACCGAGGAGATGCTGCTGGTGCTCTCCTGCGACGGCAAGGGCGTGGTGATGCGCCCGGGATCGCTGCGTGCCGGGACCGCGAAGGCGGCGGCGGGGGCGAAGAACAAGCTGGCCACGCGTTTGTCGCGCGGGGAGAAGGCGAACCGCAAGCGAATGGCCGAGGTCGCGTGTGTCTACGACGCCGTTCCGGGGGTGCGGGCGGCCGCAGACATCGTGCGGTTCCCGGCCCAGCCGGAGCGCGATCCGGCTCCCGGGCCGGTCGCGATGAACAAGTGGCTGACCGCGAGTGTGGCCAAGGACGCCAAGCAGGTCATCGCGGAAGCGTTCGAGACGGCTTCGCGTCGGGATCCGGACCGCACGCGCACCTGGGTCGCGCTGGTGGACGGCAACAACCACCAGATCGATCGGATCACCGCGGAGGCGAGGACCCGCAACATCGAGATCGCGATCGTGGTCGACTTCGTGCACGTTGCCGAGTACGTCTGGAAGGCGGCATGGTGCTTCTTCCCGGAAGGCGACGCGAAAGCCGAGGAATGGGTCGGCGGGATGCTGCGCGCGATCCTGGACGGACACGCCTGCCGCGTCGCCGGCGCCATCCGACGCAAGGCCACCTGGGCGAAACTGACCGGATCCAA
>DASYAE010000059.1:0-1559 GCA_036501535.1 Actinocrinis sp.
GACGTAGTGCGGCGGCATCGCGATCCCGTGGCCGACCACGTGATCGACCCATGCCACCACCGGAAAGTGCATGGTGACGTCGGGTCGGCGCGCGGCGGGCGTGAGCCGGAGCAGGGCGCCCGCGTCCCAGCCGGTCGCGCAGGTCTGCGCGGGCGGCTGGTCGACCTCCCAGACCACGATGCCTTCCGCGTGGTCCATCAGGTTCTCCCCGACGCCCGGCAGATCCACCCTGGTCGGGATGCCTGCTTCGGCCAGCACCGTGTCGGGCCCGATGCCGGAGAGCTGGAGCAGCCGGGGCGAGTCGATGGCGCCCGTGCACACGATCACCTCGCGCGCCGCCGAGATCACCGTGCCGTCGGCCGTTTCGACGCCGGTGGCGCGCTGCCGCGCGTCGAGCACGATCCGCACGACGCGGGTGTTCAGCAGCACGGTGAGGTTCGCGCGGTCGCGCATGACCGGGTGGAGGTAGTGGATCGACGTGGACGAGCGCAGATTCGACTCGGGCGAGTAGCCGATCTCGAAGAAACCCGCGCCCTCGACGATATCCTCGTCGTTCCAGGTCTTCCGTTCCGGAATGTCCAATGCGGACACGGCGGCACTGACCACGTCGGCCACGAACGGATTGCGGTCCCGGGCCGGAATCGGCGTGATCGGCGTCTTGAGCCGGTCGTAGAGCGAGTCGAGAGAGCCCCAGCCGTCCGCGCCGAGATCGACCCACTCTGAGAGGTCGGCCGCGCGGGGCCGCCAGGAAATCATCGTGTTGGCGGTGGCGCAGCCGCCGAGAATCCGCAGTCTCGACTGCCGGATACCGGAATTGCCGCGTTCCTGCGGCAGTGCGCGGTAGTCGAGGTCGTACTCGCCTTCCAGCATGTCGGCCCAGCGGCGGATCGACCGGGCGCGCGGCTCGTGCTCGTCGCTCGGCCCCCACTCGACCAGCCCGACGGTCGCACTCGGATCCTCGGACAACCGCGCGGCCAGGATGCAACCGGCGGTGCCGCCGCCGACGATGACGTAGTCGAAGTCGGTCATGCCGTCGCGGACACCGCAGGCCGGGGCGCGGTGGCGCGGAACCGCTTGGCCGCGACGTAGTAGACCGGGCTGACTACGACGAGACCGACGATCCAGGACAGGTCGATGTCGCCGAGCGCGTGGCCGACCGGTCCGGTGTAGAGGGTCGTCACCACGAACGGGAGCTGCACCAGGATGCCGAACACGTAGCAGGCAACGGCGACCCAGTTGACCCGGCCGTAGCGCCCGCCGTCGGCGCGGAAGAAGTCGTCGACCACGTAATCGCCGTGCTGGACCAGGTAGTAGTCAACGAGGTTGACCGCTGTCCACGGCACCAGGACGTACAGCAGCAGGGAGATGAAGTTCTCGTAGTTGACCAGGAAGTTGCTCTGCGCCACCAGCGCCAGGATCAGCGAGATGCCGAAGAGCACGATCGCGATCATCGCCCTGGCCCTGGCCCTGGGCGAGAAGCGCGGCATCAGGGTCTGCCCGACGGTGAGGGTCGACAGGGTGCCGCAGTACAGGTTCATCGCGTTCGTGGCCGCGATGCC
>DASYAE010000060.1:0-25273 GCA_036501535.1 Actinocrinis sp.
AGCCGGGCCAGACGTGGGCCGACGCGGTCCTGGCCGCGCTCGACGAGCGGGTGGCGATCGTGAGCGTGCCGAACGTGCACTGGACCGACGGCTCGCTCGTCGACCTGCCGGCGGTGGCCGCGCGGGCCCGGGCGGTCGGCGCGCGGCTCGTCGTCGACGCGAGCCAGTCCGTCGGCGCGATGCCGCTCGACGTCGGCGCTCTGCGGCCGGACTTCCTGATCACGGTCGGCTACAAATGGCTGCTCGGCCCGTTCGGCGTCGGCTACATGTACGTGGCCGAAGAACACCGGGGCGGCGAGCCGCTGGAGGAGAACTGGATCTCGCGGGCCGGCTCGCAGGACTTCGCCCGGCTGGTCGACTACCGTGACGAGTACCAGCCCGGCGCCCGCCGCTTCGACGTGGGCCAGCGCACGAAGTTCGAGCTGGTCCCGATGGCTGTCGCAGCGCTCTCCCAGGTGCTGGCCTGGCAGCCGGCGAACATCGCGGCCGCGCTGGCCGGGGTGACCGCGCGCATCGCCGAAGGCGCGGCCGTCCTCGGTCTGGAGCCGGCATTGCAGCGAGGGCCGCACATGGTCGGTGTGAAGGTGCCGGGCGAGCTGCGCGACGCCGTGTCGCGCGCACTGACCGACTCGCGGTGCTTCACCGCCGCGCGCGGGGACGTCATGCGGATCTCGCCGCACCTCCACATCACCGACCGCGATGTCGGCACTCTGCTCGGTGCGCTGGAGTCGGCCGTCCGGAGCCGGTGAACGCTCCGTGCCGACGGCTATCCGTCCGCGGCGGCTCATCCGGCCAGCCAGCCGAGCAGGTCGCGGATCGGCGCGGTGTTGCGGTAGTCGGCCAGCAGCGGGATCAGGGTTCGCAGTTTGCGGCGGGCCATGGTCACCTCCAGCCGCTCGGTGAGCTCGGCGGCCTTCGAGGCGGTCTCGGCGACCAGGTCCAGCTCGCCGGTGCGCGCCGCGGCGCAGGCGATCTCGGCCAGCGCCACGGCCCGGGACTTGACCTGCTCGCCGCCCAGGGTGCGCAGCGCCCACCCGGCCGCGTCCCGGGCCGCTTTGGCGTCGCCGAGCCGTCCGTGCACCGTGGCCGCCATGGTGGCCAGGACGCAGCGGTCGAAGAAGCGCACCCACGGCGGCGTGTCCGTGTTCTGCGTGCTTAGCGGCGCCAGGCTTCCGCCCAGGCTCATCGCCAGGTCGAGTTCGGCGATCGCCGCGCTCCGCTCGCCGAGTGCCGCGGCCTGTTCCGCGGCGCGCGCCGCCATCCAGGCCCTGGCGCGCGGATCGGAGCCGGCGTGGGCGATGGCGGTGTGGGCGAGCTGCCAGGCGGTGGCCGGATCGCCGCGCTCCTCGGCCGAGTACGACAGGAACGTCAGGGTGCAGGCAAGCAGCGGACCGTCGGTGGCGTAGCGGGCCGCAGCCAGCGCGCTGTCCCAGTAGCGGTGCGCCGCCTGGGCGTCGCCGCGGTCGAAGGCGAGATAACCGGCCAGCGCGGCGCACTGGCCGCCGGCGGAGGCCAGGCGGCGGCGCAGCTGGTCCCGGCGGGTGCCGGCGAGCATCGCGGCGATCTCCGCGGTGTGCCGGCTGACCGCGGGGGCCAGCAGCCGGGCCGGGCGGTGGTGTTCGAGGTCGAACAGGTGTGCGGTGCCCGCCTCGGCCAGCGCGACGGTCTCCAGGTCGGCCTGCTCGGGCTGTTCGAGGGCGTAGCGCAGCCGGTCGCCCGGCTCGGCGGCCACGACGACGTCTGCGGGCTGGAAGCCGTCCGGGGTGCGGGCCCGCGGGATCGCCATGACGTCCAGCGGGGCGCTCGGCGCGCCGGCGAATCCCAGCTGTTCGTACGGTGTCCTGGTGACCGATTGCAGGGCTCTGCGATAATTGGGGCGGCACACGGTGTGCTCCCCGGACTCCCACTTCTGCACCAAACGCTTGTTGCAAGTATTCGGCTCGCCGAGGGCCTCCCCGGCGTGGCGGATGGCGGCGGCGAGTTCGCTCTGGCTCAGGCGCAGCGCGAGGCGCACTGCCCGCAAGGTGCGGTTGGGCACCCGGAGTTCGTTTGGGACGGTCACGGAGGCTGAAGATAGAGCCCCGCATGGTCGCATCAGTACTCGCAGTTCACTCGGACGAGTGATGTCGACACCCGAGCTACGCCCTATCTACCTCTCAAGTGCTCTCCTGCCGCGGCCTATTGCAGTGGTCGAATAGAGACGTCGATCAGCAGGCCCACAGACCGACTCGAACATACCGCCCCGCGCCGCGCGCCGGGCCCGAAACGGATTGGCCGGTTCCATGACCCGGACGGCACTGACCCAGACGGCACTGACCCAGACAGCCTCAAATCAGCCCTCGCAGACCTCGGCGGCGCCGGACCGGACCGCGTTCCCGGCCGGCTCCCGCATCCTGCGCTCCCCGGCCGAGGACACGGCGTACAGGACCGCGGCGCGGCTGCGCGAAGCCCTGCTCGCGGCCGGATTCGAGGCGGACCGCGAGTTCCCGGCCCTGCGCGGGGACGTGACCAGCAGCGCCGAGCCCTTCGTCACGCTCGGCCGGTTCCGGCCCGGCGCCGCCGAGCGGCTCACCGCGCTTCTGCTCAGCGCGTCGTCGGCCGCGGATCGCGCGCAGATCTGACCGCAAGTCTGCGCCCTGCCCGGCTTATCGGTAGCCTGGAGCGGTGACAGACACCGGTGGGGGAGGATCAGTGGACCCGGGCCCCGGCCGCCCGGACGGCGACGAGCGTCCCGGCGGCCCGCCGGACGAGCGCCTGGACCGCGAGGACGAGCGCTGGGACGACCGCTGGAACATCACCTTCGACGAGGCCTTCGTCCGGGCCGCCACGGTCAAGGAGCCCGGGGCGCGGGCCCGGCAGCTCGCGGCGCGCTGGTCGGTCGAGCCGCCGCGGCCGTCCGCCTGGCGCGGCGACCCGGACGGCTTCGGGCCGCCGCAGGCTTCTGCGAAGCAGCGGCACTACGGCCGGCGCCCGGCGGCGCGCGGCCCGTCCCGCGAGACGCTGCGCTCGGTGGTGCTCGTGCTCGTGGTCGTCGCGGTTGCGGTGGCGTTCATCAGGTTCTGGCCGTAAGGCGCAACGGCCCTGCTTTTACAGGCCTCCGGCCTGGGTCTCCAGCGCCTCGACCGTCTCGAGGCCGTCGATCTCGCCGAGCCGGTCGTCCTCCGGCTCGTCCGGCTCCAGCCGCAGCTCGAACCAGACCGTCTTGCCCGCGGTGGTGCGCCGGGTGCCCCAGCGGTCCGACAGCTCCTTGACGAGGTGCAGCCCGCGGCCCCCGTCGGAGTCTTCGGACACCGGCCGCAGCCGGGGCACGACCTCCGACTCGTCGTAGACCTCGCACAGCAGGGTCCTGTCGCGGAGCAGCCGGACGCTGATCGGCCCGTCCGCGTACCGCAGCGCGTTCGTCACCAGCTCGCTGGTCAGCAGCTCCGCGGTGTCGCCGAGCCGGGACAGCCCCCAGTCGCCGAGCGTCGCCCGCACCGTGCGCCGTGCCCGGGCCACCGCGGGCAGCTCGGGCGCCACGGTCCACTGCGCCGTCGCCGAGCCCGGTATTCCGCGCACCCGCGCGATGAGCAGCGCCGCATCGTCCATCGTGCGGTCCCCGCGCAGCCCGGAGATCAGCGCGTCCGCTATGGACTGCAGCGGCATCGCCGGATCCTTGACCCCGTCGGCCAGATCGCGCAGCCCGTCGTCGATGTCCCGCCCCGGCGCCCGGCTCTCCACCAGGCCGTCCGTGCACAGCACCAGCAGACTGCCGTCCTCCATCGGCACGTCGCGGCTCTCGAACATGTGCCCGCCGACCCCGAGCGGCAGCCCCGGCGGAATGTCCAGCTGGTGCGTGCTCCCGTCCGGCAGCACCACCAGCGGCGGGATGTGCCCGGCCCGGGCGATCCGGACCATCCGCTCGGTCGGGTCGTAGACCGCGACGATGCAGGTCGCGAAGTGCGCCGCGGCGAGCTGGCCGCCGAGGTGCGCCATCAGCTCGTCCAGGTTGTGCAGCACCTCGGCCGGCTGGAGCTCCAGCGCGGCCAGGGTCCGGGTGGCCGTGCGCAGCTGGCCCATCACCGCGGCCGCCCGCACGCCGTGCCCCATCACGTCGCCGACCACCAGCGCGATCCGCCCGCCGCCGAGCCCGATCACGTCGTACCAGTCCCCGCCGACGCCGGTCAGGTCGCTGGCCGGGAGGTAGCGGTGCGCCACGTCGATGCCGAGGTGTTCGCCCGAGCTCTCCGGCAGCAGCGCCCGCTGCAGCATCAGCGCGGTCTGCCGCTCGTGCGAGTACAGCCGGGCGTTGTCCAGGCAGAGCGCGGCGCGCGCGGCGAGCTCTTCGCCGAGCACCGCCTCGCCGGGGGAGAACGGCCGCCGGCTCGGCCGCCGGATGAAGATCGCCAGGCCCAGCACCGCGCCGCGGGCGACCAGCGGCACGATCAGCAGCGAGCGCTCGGCCAGCGCCTCCGCGGCCCCGTCGCCGAGCCCCGCGGACACCTTCCCGGCCGCGTCCTGGTCCAGCGACCGCAGGATCTTGGACCGGCCGGAGATCAGCGCCTGCGCGAACGGGCTGCCCGTGGGGTAGGAGACCTTGCCGCCGATCGGGAAGACCGAGCGCGCCTCGCGGTCCTGCGGGGCGGCGGCCAGCCGGCGCAGCACCGTGCCGGCCCCGATCGCCCGGCCCTCGGGCAGCTCGAAGTCCGTGGCCACGGTGTCCAGCACGAGCAGGCTCGCCGCGTCGCCGAACCGCGGCACGGCCACGTCCATCAGCTCGCGCGCCGTGGTCGCCATGTCGAGGGTGGAGCCGATCATCGTGTTCGCGTCGGTCAGCAGCTGCACCCGGCGCATCATCGCCACGGTCGCCGCGTGCTCCTGGAACTCGCCGATCGCCTCGAGCGCGGCCTGCGCGGTGCCGATCGGCACGTCGTTGTTGTACGTCTCGGGGGCCGTCGGAGTGGTGGCCTTGTCGGTGACCACGATCAGCGCGCCGGCCCGCCCGCGCCGGTCCTGGATCGGCTGCCAGCCGCACTCCACCGGCATCGCCCGGCCGTCCGCGTCGAGCAGCGGCAGCGCGCCGGACCACGAGCGCCCGGCCAGCACCGCGCCGAACAGCTCGTCCACGTTCGGCCGGTCCTCCGGGCTGACCAGGAGGTTGCGCAGGCGGCGCCCGCACGCCTTGGCGGCGGACAGCCCGAACAGCGCCTGGGCACCGCGGCTCCACGACGTGATGCGGCCGTCCGGGTCCAGCGTCAATGTGGCCGGCCACGGCCGGTCGCGGGGAGAGCTGGGCATCGCTGCCGCCCTTTCGCGCGGTGCCGGCAGGGGCGGGTTCCCCCGGCGGGAGCCGTCCCCCTGGTGCGGCTTATCGGTATGGCGAATTCGGAAGTTCCTCGTGGGTCGGGCGTTAGGCACGGTAGCACATTCCTATGTCAGCACCATACAACCCGTGGTGATGCGTTTTGACGGCAGACGCGCGAGAACCGTGCGCCCGCTCGACGGTATTTTCCCGTGGATCACCGCGAAAGCAAACAGCTCGCGGGAAATATCAGGTCGGCGGCGCGGGCGCCTCAGACGGCGCCCGCCCCCCGCTCGCCTGTCCGCACTCGCACGGCCTGCTCGACCGGGGTGATCCAGACCCCGACGGTGTCGTCCCCGCCACCCCGGACCGCCGCCGCCGCGGCCACTCGCGCCAGCACCGCCGCGAGATCCGCGGCGTCCTCGTCGGCGGCGAGCACGTCCACCCGCAGCCGCTGGGCGAGATCGGCGACCAGGACCGTGGACCGGTATATCTCCAGCCGGCGGTTCCACCGGGTGGCGACGGACGTCGCGGTCACGGTCAGGCCGGGCGAGCCGAACGCGGCGAGGGCGCGCCGGGCCGGGTCGAGCTCCTGGGGCCGGATGATCGCCGAGACGAGCTTCACGGGTCGCCTCCCTGGGCCGGTCCTCGGATGACCGGGCCTCGCACGCGTCAGAAGATTCGCGCGGCGCGCCGTGCGCCGCGAGTTCTCAGTGCTCTGATCGCTTCGTCCGGTGCCGGGAGCGGGGGAGCGGCTCCCGCCGTTGCAGCGCAACGCAATCCCCCCGGACGCCGCAGCGCGCGCCGCCCCCGCCGGGGTATGGCGGGGGCGGCGCGGACGGCGTGGATCAGCTCTCGGAGGACGCGCCCGTGCCGCTTTCGACCGGTTTCGACGGTGCCGCAGTCTCGGCGACCTCGGCCGGCTCGTCGCCGGGCGCCGTGCCCGCCGCGACGGCGGCGAGGATCGGCGCTCTGGTGAGTTCCTGTGGCGGGTAGACCTCTTCGTCGTGCACGGCCAGGTCCCCGGTTTCCAGCACCTCGTCGGGCAGTCTGAGTTTGACGAACAGCCCGACCACCTTGAATATCAGGAACGTCATCAGCGCGGTCCAGCCGATCACCGTCAGCCCGGCGCCGGCCTGCACGATCAGCTGGTGCCAGCGGCCGGTGAAGAACAGGCCGCCGATCGAGAACGAGCCGGTGCCGCCGGTGCCGGTGTACTCGATCATGTTCGGGTCGGCGAACAGGCCGACCAGCAGGCCGCCGCAGAGGCCTGCGATGCCGTGCGTGTAGACCACGCCGAGGGCGTCGTCCACCTTGTTGAAGATCCACCGCGGCTGCAGCTTGTACCAGGCGAGCCAGACCACGGCGGAGGAGATGACGCCCAGGCAGATCGCGCCGAAGCCGTCGACGAAGCCGGCCGCCGGGGTGATGGTGACCAGGCCGACGATCATGCCGTTGATCGAGCCGAGCAGGGTCGGCTTCTTGGCCGGGCTGAGCAGGTAGTCCATGATCAGCCAGACCAGCAGCGCGGTGGCGGTGCAGATGTTGGTGTTGACGACGGCCGCCGCCGCGTCCGGCCCGGCGAAGTACGGGTCGCCGCCGTTGAAGCCGTTCCAGCCGAGCCACAGGATGCCCGCGCCGGTCGCGCACAGCAGCAGGTTGTTCGGCGCCCCGCGGTCCCGGTCCCGGCGCAGGCGCGGGCCGAGCACCGCCGCGGCGACGAAGCCCGCGGTTCCGGCGGACAGGTGGATGACGTAGCCGCCGGAGTAGTCGACCGCGCCCATGCCGGCCCAGAAGCCGCCGCCCCAGATCATGAACGCGTCGACCGAGTACACCAGGGTGCTCCACAGCGGCACGATGATCAGCCAGGCCTTGAAGCTCATCCGGCCGATCACGCTGCCGAGCCAGAGCAGCGGGGTGATCGCGGCGAACACGAACTGGAAGTAGAACAGCGCCGACTGGGAGAAGTTGAACGGCGGCATCAGCCCGTTCAGCAGTGGGATGTTCGCCTGCGCCTCCTGGCCCGAGCCGAGGGCCGTCCCGGGCTTGCCGACGAAGCCGGTGCCCGAGCCGGCCACCTTCGCGCCGAAGGTGATCCAGGGCTTTCCGAAGCCCATGTCGAAGCCCCACAGCGTCCACACGATCAGGACCAGGGAGAACGCCGAGAACGCCATCAGCATGGTGTTGACGGCCCACTTCTTCTGCACCAGCCCGCCGTAGAGCACGGCCAGGCCGGGCAGGCTCATCAGGCCGACGAAGGTCGCCGCGGTGAGCTGCCAGGAGGCGTCACCGGCCTGATATCCGGTTGTCGGATAAGGGATGTAGGCAAAATGCACGGCTGCTCCGTCCGAGGGATGCCGAAAGAACCAGGGGTACCGGGCGCCGCCGGTGCGGCGGCGGGATGTGCGCGTAAACGGGGACGCGGGAAGTGCTCGAGACTGCGGATTGCGCGGAGTGGCACGAGAACACGTGGTACGGCGGGACGGGCGCCGCGCGGGAACCTGAGGCGTCATCGCCGCAGTTCGTCCCTCGAAAGGTGCGCGTACACCGAACCGTGCGCGCATAGTGTCGGGCGCCAGTGTCGGCCCAACTACGTATCTATTTCCGGCGTGCTACAAGGTGCGCACATGGCGGAGTCCCGGAAACGTCGCCGCGACACGAGCGCGCGACTGCGCTCGGCCGGGCTGCGGGCGTAAAGGCGGGCCGCGGGTGTGAACCACCGTCGACCGGCCCGCTGCGGGAACCCGATCTTAGCAGACCTCGAATGTTACCGATTCCGGGCGGATCGCGGCGGTCTGCCGGGAATCGCGGGGCGCGGCCGCCGGACCGGCGCGACGCGGGGACGGTGCTGTTCGGGGGCCGGTCCGGTGCCCGCGCAGCGGATGTCAGGCCTCGACGGACAGCTCGGTGCCGGCGGTGATCCGGACCAGTTGCGCATATGTCGTGCGGAACACGGTGTGCGGCGTGCCCGCAGCGGCCCAGATCTCGGGATATCCGGCCAGCGCGACATCGACGACCGTGCGCAGCGGCGCCGGGTGCCCGACCGGGGCGACTCCGCCGATCACCTGCCCGGTGGCGGCGCGCACCTGGTCCGGCGTGGCCCGCTGCACCTTGTCCACGCCCACCCGGCCGGCCAGCGCGCCGGTGTCGACCTTGTGCGCGCCGCTGGTCATCACCAGCAGCGGCGCGCCGTCCGCCATGAACACGAGGCTGTTGGCGATCGCCCCGACCTCGCAGCCGAGTGCCGCGGCGGCCTCGGCGGCGGTCCGGGTCGAGGCCGGCAGCTCGCGGACCCGTCCCTCGGCGCCCGCGCCGGCGAGCGCCTCGGCCACGAGCCGGCTGCGCTCGGGCAGCTCGCCGCCGCGGTCCCGGCTGGCGGCGGCTTCGGTGTCGTCGGGCTGGGGCATGGTCGTCTCCTCGAAAGCCGATCGTCCGGACGCCGATCATGCCACAGCGGGCGCCGGGGCCGCGCGGATTTCGCGTGTCAGACGTCTTCTCTCCGTCCGACCCGGCGATGTGGCCTCCACGCACGTCAACGCCCACTACCATGCTTATGCGCGCACTGTGCACATCCCGGAGATCGAAGATACGACGAGAAGGAGCACTGCACGTGTCAGGCGGAAGCGAGACCTTGGAGTTCCAGGCGGAGACCCGGCAGCTGCTGCAGCTGGTGGTGCACTCGCTGTACTCGAACAAGGACATCTTCCTGCGGGAGCTGATCTCGAACGCCTCCGACGCCCTGGACAAGCTGCGGCTCGAGTCGCTCAAGGACCCGGACCTGCCGGCGGACACCTCGGACCTGCGCATCGAGATCCAGGCCGACGCGGACGCGCGCACGCTGACCGTGCGCGACAACGGCATCGGCATGTCGCGGCAGGAGGTGGTGGACCTCATCGGCACCATCGCCAAGTCGGGTACCGCCGGGCTGGCGGAGAAGCTGAAGCAGGCCAACGACGCGGCCGCCGCGCAGACGCTGATCGGGCAGTTCGGCGTCGGCTTCTACTCGGCCTTCATGGCCGCCGACGAGGTCGCCCTGGTCACCCGCCGGGTCGGCGAGCAGGACGGCACCCGCTGGGAGTCGACCGGCGAGAACACCTACCGGATCGACGACGCCGCCGATGCGCCGCAGGGCACTGCGGTGACCCTGAAGCTCAAGCCGGTCGACACCGAGAACCACGTGTTCGACTACGCCGCCGAGTGGAAGATCCGGGAGATCGTCAAGAAGTACTCCGACTTCATCCGCTGGCCGATCCGGCTGACCATGACGCGCTCCGACGAGTCCGGCACGACCGTCGAGGAGCCGAAGGCGATCAACTCGATGAAGGCGCTGTGGGCGCGCCCGCGGGCCGAGGTCGAGGAGGCCGAGTACCACGAGTTCTACAAGCAGCTCGCGCACGACTGGGCCGACCCGCTCGAGACGGTCTACATGAAGGCCGAGGGCACCTTCGAGTACGAGGCGCTGCTGTTCCTGCCCTCGCACGCCCCGTTCGACCTGTTCGACCGGGACGCCAAGCGCGGCGTGCAGCTGTACGTCAACCGGGTCTTCATCATGGAGGACTGCGAGGCGCTGATGCCGCGTTACCTGCGCTTCGTCAAGGGCGTGGTCGACGCGCACGACCTGTCCCTCAACGTCTCGCGGGAGCTGCTGCAGCACGACCGGCAGATCCGCGGCGTGCGCCGCCGCCTGGTCAAGCGGGTCCTGTCCACGGTCAAGGACCTGCAGGCGAAGCAGCCGGAGAAGTACGCCGAGTTCTGGGCCGCGTTCGGCCGCCCGGTGAAGGAGGGGCTGATCGAGGACCCGGACAACCGGGAGGCGCTGCTCGAGCTGCTCTCGCTCGGCTCCACGCACGAGGCGGGCGAGCAGACCACGCTGCGCGGCTACGTCGAGCGGATGAAGGACGGCCAGAGCGAGATCTACTACCTGACCGGCTCCTCCCGGGCCGCGATCGAGAACTCCCCGCATATGGAGGCCTTCCGGGCCAAGGGCTACGAGGTGCTGGTCCTGGACGACCCGATCGACGAGGTCTGGGCCGACCAGGTCGCCGAGTTCGACGGCAGGGCGCTGCGCTCGATCGCCAAGGGCCAGGTCGACCTCGGCGGCGGTGAGGGTGACGGCGAGGGCGGGAAGGACGGGGAGAAGCAGCAGCAGCCTGATTTCGCCGGCCTGCTGTCGTTCCTGACCGGGGCGTTGGCCGAGCACGTGAAGGAGACCCGCCTGTCCACCCGCCTGACCAGCTCGCCGGCCTGCATCGTCGGGGACGCGAACGACCTGACCCCGACGCTGGAGAAGATGTACCGCGCGATGGGCCAGCCGGTCCCGCACACCAAGCGGATCCTGGAGATCAACCCGGCCCACAAGCTGGTCACCGGCCTGCGCGCGGCGCACGAGAAGCAGGCCGGCGAGTCCGGGTCCGAGTCCGGGTCCGGGTCCGAGGAGCCGCTGAAGCAGACCGCGGAGATGCTCTACGGCCTGGCCTTGCTGGCCGAGGGCGGCGAGTTGGACGACCCGGCCCGCTTCAGCCGCCTGCTGGCCGACCGGCTCGCGCAGACGCTCTGAGCCTCCGCTCGGATGTCGGCGGTGATCCGTAAGGTGCTGTCATGGAGACATCGCTGCGGCTGGAGAAGATCACACCCGACAACGTCGATGACGCGTGTGCCCTGAAGGTGCGCCCCGAGCAGGAGCGGTTCGTCGCGCCGGTGACCAGGTCGCTGGCCGACGCCTACGCGTTCGGCGAGTCGGCCTGGCCGCGGCTGGTCCTGGACGGCGACCGGCTCGTGGGCTTCGTCATGGGCGGCTTCAATCCGGACAGTCCGGTGGACGCGTTCCGGTGCGGCATCTGGCGGCTGAACATCGCCGAGGGCAGCCAGGACCGCGGGTACGGGCGCTTCGCCGTGGAGGCGGTGTGCCAGGAGGCGCGCCGCCGTGGACAGCAGCGGGTGACGGTGCTGTGGATTCCCGGCGAGGGCGGTCCGGAGGGCTTCTATCTGAAGCTGGGTTTCCGCCCGACCGGAGAGGAGCACTACGGCGAGATCGTCGGGGAGCTGCTGCTGGAGAGCACCTGACGGCCCGTCAGCCCGTCAGCCCGTCAGCCGGTCGAACTGCTCGGCCCCGAACTGCTCGGTGCGGCCACGGCCTGCGTATAGAGCTGTTCCGCAACGGCGCCGAAATAGCAGGTGTAGGAGATGTCGGCCGTGTCCCCTCCGGTCTGGTATCCGCCGATGACGCCGTACACCACCGGGATCGCGTTCGGCTGGCCCGACGAGGTCAGGAACGGGCCGCCGCTGGTGCCGGCCGGATAGCCCAGGCAGTCGATCTGGATCTGGGTCGCGGAGAACTGCGTGGTGTAGTCGGTGCACGAGATCGGCTGCTCGGTGTCGTCCGGGTAGCCGAGCAGCTCGGTCAGGCCGGTGTAGGACGGGTTGACGCCGAGCTGGTCCGCGCCGACCGTCTGCTGGATCGACTTCGCCGTGCCGGGCTGGTAGACGGTCAGGAAGGCCAGGTCGTAGTCCGGGTCGCTGTCCGCCATGTACTGCTGCGGGACGACGATCTTCGAGATCTGCCAGACGCCGTACGGGTCCTGGCCGTCGTGGTAGCCGGGGACGAACGCGATGTCCGTCGTGTAGGACCCGTCGCCGTAGACGCAGTGCGCCGCGGTCAGCACCAGGTCGCCGGCCGGGCTGGCCACCACGCTGGCGGAGCAGAAGTGGTCGGTCAGCGAGCCGTCGTCGTACCCGAACAGGGCGCCGACCTGGGGCATGCCGGTGGTGAAGGGCTCGCCGCTCGGGGTCGCGCCGGGGGAGGGCGGGACCAGGGCCGCGCTCGCGCGCGGGGCCTGCGCCTGCGCGCGGGTCGGGTTGGCGGCCAGCGGCGCGGCGGTCGGTGCCGGGGCCGCCAGCGGCTTCGCCTGCCCGCTGCCGTGCACCGGGCTGGTCAGCGACCCGGGCCCGTGGTTCGACGACTTGCCGTCGGCGCTGCTCGGCAGCGCGGTCAGCAGCAGCGCCGCGAGGCACACCAGCGCCGCGCCGACGTAGAGGAACGCCACTCCGCCGAACCGCTGGATACTCGGGTTCTGCAGGGCCTTGGCCGTCCAGCCGGAAAATGCGCGCGCCAGACCGCCGCCTCCGTGCATTGTCGACGTACTCCTTAAAACAGGTGCCCCGGCGCTCGATCAGTTCGCCATCGACGCGCCGGGGCGGGTGGGCATCGTCAACCCCGCAGTGCCCGAATCGACTGCTTCAGCGAGCTCGTCGTCGCCAGGACGGCGGTCGGCTCGTATCCGCAGTGCGCCATGCAGTTGGAGCAGCGCTCGTCCCTGCCCCGGCCGTACTTGTCCCAATCGGTTGTCTCGACCAGCTCCTTGTAGGTCTTCACGTACCCGTCGTTCATCAGATAACACGGCCGCTGCCACCCGAAGAGGGAGTAGGACGGGATGCCCCAGGCCGTGCAGTCGAAGTCCGCCTTGCCCTCGAGGAAGTCGAGGAAGAGCGGGGTGTGGTTGAACCGCCAGCGCTTGCGGTTGCCGTTGCCGAAGGCCTTGGCGAACAGCTCGCGGGTCTGCGTGACGCCGAGGAAGTGGTCCTGGTCCGGCGCCTTCTCGTACGCATACGCCGGGGAGATCATCATCTGGTCGACGTCGAGCTCGTCGTTCAGGTAGTTGAGCACGTCGATGACGTCCTGCGGGCTGTCGTTGTTGAAGAAGGTCGAGTTGGTGTGGACCTTGAAGCCGCGCTCCTTGGCCAGCTTGACCGCCTCGACCGCGCCCTCGAAGCCGCCCTCCTTGCACACCGACTCGTCGTGCCGCTCCTTCAGGCCGTCGATGTGCACGACCCAGGCGAAGTACGGCGAGGGCTTGAACTTGTCGATGTGCCGCGGCAGCAGCAGCGCGTTGGTGCAGAGGTAAACGAACTTCTTGCGCTTGATCAGCTGGCGCACGATCTCGTCGATCTGGGGGTGCATCAGCGGCTCGCCGCCGGCGATCGACACCATCGGCGCGCCGCACTCCTCGATCGCCCCGATCGCCTGCTCGACCGGCATGCGCTGCTTGAGGATCGAGGCCGGATGCTGGATCTTGCCGCAGCCCGCGCAGGCCAGATTGCACGCGAAAAGCGGTTCCAGCTCGACGATCAGCGGGAACTTCTTGACGCCTTTTATCCGCTGCTTCATCAGATAGGCGCCGACCCGGGTGGACTGCCGGATAGGAATGGACATTGCGTCAGCTCCCTCTGAACCTGATGCGTGATCACTGTAGTGGGCGATGGATAAAATTAGGTTAAGCAGCGGATCAACTCATGGCTCTCAAAGCCCGGATATCCGCTGCGCCGGCTACCCCATGGACGGATCGCGCCGCCCGGCCGGTGCGGTCGGCATCGGCGGCAGGGTGAACCGGTAGGACTCCTCGACGCCGGACGGCTCCTCGCGCAGCACCGCCCCGAGGCCGCTGAGCGCGTCGACGACCTCGTCGACCAGCGGCGGGGGAGCGGAGGCGCCCGCGGTCACGCCCACCGAGTCCGAGTCGGCGAGCCACGCCGGGTCGATCTCGTCGGCGCGGTCGATCAGGTAGGCCGCCGCGCCGGCCCGCTGCGCCACCTCGACCAGCCGCAGCGAGTTCGACGAGTTGCGCGAGCCGATCACCAGCACCGTGTCCACCTCGCCGGCGATGTCGCGGATCGCCCGCTGCCGGTTGGTGGTCGCGTAGCAGATGTCGGACGAGGGCGGCTCGCCGATGTCCGGGAACGCGGTGCGCAGCGCCGCCACGATGTCCGCCGCGTCGTCCTCGGCCAGCGTGGTCTGGGTCAGGAAGGACAGCCGCTCGGGGTCCTCGACCTCCAGCTCCTTGGCCTCGCGCGCGGTCTCCACCAGGCGGATGCGCGGGTGCGCCGGGTCCGGGTCCTCGCCGAGCAGGCCTTCGGACTCGTCGTGGTTCGGGTGCCCGATGAAGACCACGGTGTTGCCGTCGCGCAGCGCCCGCCGGGCCTCCGTGTGCACCTTCGCCACCAGCGGGCAGGTCGCGTCGACCACGGCAAGGCCGCGCCGGGCTGCGTCCTCGCGCACCGCCGGGGCGACGCCGTGCGCGGAGAAGACCACCAGAGCCTCGTCCGGCACCTCGTCGAGCTCTTCGACGAACACCGCGCCGCGCCGCTCCAGGTCCGCGACCACGTAGGCGTTGTGCACGATCTGCCGGCGCACGTACACCGGCGGCCCGTAGCGCTCGAGCGCCTCCTCGACGATGTCGATCGCGCGCTCGACGCCGGCGCAGAAGGAGCGCGGCGAGGCGAGCACCACGCGGCGCTCGTCGCGCAGCGCCGTGGCCCACTGCTCCAGCGCGGGGGCCAGCCGGCTCAGGGTGCGCAGGGCCTCGCGGCCGCGCGGCACCGTGGCCGGATGGTAGAGGCCGGTCTGCTCGTCGTCGACGATCGCGCGGAGCGCGGCGAACGGCTGGTCGGCGATCGTGCCGAGCCAGGAGGACTCCTGGTCCACGGCCATCACGCCCTCGGAGGCCAGCGCGCGGCGCCGGGCGCCCAGCGCCAGCTTGTCCGTGGTCGCGATCGGGCCGAGGTGGACCCTGGGCGCCTGCGCGCCGTCCGCCGCGAACACCTTGCGCACCGCGGCGGCCAGCAGCGGCGCGCTCGGGCAGAGCACCACGGCGCCCTCCGGACCGCGCACCTCGGTCGCCACGACGATGTCGCCGCCGCGCACCTGCGGCCCGACGCCGCCGCCGACGCCCGCCACGATCAGGGCCTTGCCGTCCCGCGGCAGGGCCCGCATGGCGTTGCGGCCCCGCACGCCCACCCGCACGACCTGCACGCCGCTGCCTGCGGGAAGGCCGCGCTCCAAGGCCCGCGCCTCGATCGCCAGCGCCGCCGCGATCACGGTGCCGGCGCCCGGGCCGGTCTTCCCGGCCGTGGGCTCATCGGGCTCCGTCGTCTGCGGCCGGCTGTCGGCGGCCATGGCGCTCGTCGGGTCCATCGGCTCGTTCACGGCACCTCCACGGGTTGCGCGGCCGTGCCGCCCGCCGGGCGCCGGGCCAGGTAGCGGCCCAGCGCGGTCAGCGGGAAGACCAGCCGGTACAGGTGGTAGTTGATGTAGAAGTCGCCGGGGAATCCGGTTCCGGTGAACAGGTCCTCGTCCCAGGAGCCGTCCGCCCGCTGCGTCGAGGCGAGGTAGGCCGCGCCCCGGTCCGCGGCCGCCAGCACCTCGTCGCCTTCCATGCTGTCGCCGGCGCCGCCTGCGGCCGCGGTCCGCGCCGGAAGCACGGCCAGCAGCGCGAGCAGCGCCCACGCGGTCTGCGACGCGGTCGACGCGCCGCGCCCGATCCACTGCGGGTCGTCGTAGGAGCGCAGGTCCTCGCCCCAGCCGCCGTCCTGGTTCTGATGCTCGATCAGCCAGGCCGCCGCGCGGCGCACCGCCGGGTGGCCGGCCGAGACGCCCGCCTCGACCAGCGCGGGGACGGCCGCGCCGGTGCCGTAGACGTGGTTGGCGCCCCAGCGGCCGAACCAGGACCCGTCCTTCTCCTGATGCTCCATCAGCCAGCGCACCCCGCGCAGCGTCTCCGGGGCGCCGGCCCGGCCCTCCAGCGCCAGGGCCTCGACGATGTGTGCGGTCACGTCCGCCGACGGCGGGTCGATCACCGCGCCGAAGTCGCAGAACGGCAGCTGGTTGATGATCTCGTGGGTGTTGTCCGCGTCGAAGGCGCCCCAGCCGCCATCCCTGCTCTGCATGCCGGTCATCCACGCCGCGCCGCGCTCGATCGCCGCGTCGATCCGCTTGGCGCGCTGCGCCGCGTCCTCGCCGTCGGAGCCGTCGGCGGGCTTCGCCTTGCGCAGCGCGATGACCACCTCGGCGGTGTCGTCGGTGTCCGGGTAGCCGTCGTTGTCGAACTCGAACGCCCAGCCGCCCGGCGCCAGGCCCGGCCGGCGCACCGACCAGTCGCCGTGCACCGTGATCTCCTCGTCCAGCAGCCAGTCCGCCGCCCGGACGATCATCGGGTCGTCGGCCGGCACGCCGGCGTCGGCCAGCGCGACCACGGCCAGCGCGGTGTCCCACACCGGCGACTGGCAGGCCTCGAGCCGGCGCACCTCGCCGTCCGGGCCGTCCTCGCGCACCATGAAGCCCTCGAGGCCGTCCAGACCGGCCTTCATCACCGGGTGGTCGAACGGATAGCCCATCAGGTGAAGGGCCATCAGGGAGTAGACCCACGGCGGCTGGATACCGCCCCAGCAGCCGTCCGCCTCCTGGCGGGCTATCACCCATTCGGCGGCCTTGCGCAGGGCGAGCTTCCGGCCCGGCTTGAATCGCAGCCGCTCGTACCGGGCGAGGATCTTCTCGCCCTCGATGAAGAACCGGGCCGTCGCGCCGCTCTTCTGCTTCGGCTCCACGCCGGTGCGCAGCTCGTCGACGCCGAACGCGATCGGCCGCACCGGCTTGTAGTGCGAGACGATGGTCAGCGGGACCACCGTCTGCCGCGCCCAGCAAGCCCAGTCATACACATTCAGGGGGAAGTACTTCGGCAGGAAGATTAATTCCGGGGGTATGACGGGCAGCCGCTCCCAGGACCAGAGCCCGAACAGCGCCATCCAGATCCGGGTGAACACCCGGGTGCTCTCGACCCCGCCGTGCGCCCTGATCCACGCGGCGGTCCCGGCCATGTGCGGCTCCTGCGTCCCGTCGCCGGCCAGCCGCAGCGCCAGGTAGGCCTCGACGGTGGTGGACAGGTCCGCGGGGCCGCCGAGGAAGTTCGACCAGGTGCCGTCCTCGCGCCGCTGCGAGCGGATCCAGCGGGCCGCGGCCTGCGTGTCCCGATCGGTGCGGACGCCGAGGAACTCACGCAGCAACAGGTCCTCGGCGTCCATCGTGACGTTCGTGGCCAGCTCGCCCTTCCACCACCCCGCGGCGTCCTGGAGGTCGCGCAGCTTCTGCGTCGCCAGCCCGGCCGCGCGCCCCGCCGCCGCCAGCGGATCGTGCGCCGCGTCCCGCCCCGTCGGCTTGTCGGCGATCAGTGTCATGTCTTCCTCCGTCCCTCTTCGAGCCCGCCCCTACCACTCACGTCGCAGAAGAAACCTGGTGACCTCGGTAAGATCGGCCAGCGCCGCCGGGGGCGGCGCCAAACGGTCCAGACGGGCTAGGGCCTCGCCGGTGTGCCAGTCGGCGCGCTCGCGCGCCCACACCCGCCCGCCCGATTCCTCCACGAGTTTCGCCGCGAGCGAGACGTCGTCCTCGGACAGCTCCTGCGGCACCGCGTAGAGCACGGCCAGCCGCTCGCCGGCCGGTGTGCCGGAGCGCAGCGCGGCCACGACCGGCGCGGAGCGCTTGCGCGCGCGCAGGTCAGCGGCCACCGGCTTTCCGGTGACCTCCGGGTCGCCCCAGATCCCGAGCAGGTCGTCCACCAGCTGGAACGCCATGCCCAGATGGTGGCCGTACTCGGCCAGCAGCGCGGTCTTCCCGCGGTCCGCCCCGTGCGCGATCGCGCCGAGCGAGCCGGCCGCGGACAGCAGCGAGGCGGTCTTGCCCGCCTCCATCTCCAGGCACTGCTCCAGCGTCGCGGCCGGGTCCTCGGCCAGCGCCAGGTCGTCGGACTGGCCGGCGATCAGCACCTGCACCGAGGCGCCCAGCGAGTCCAGCGCGCGCAGCGCCGCCTGCGGGGCGGCGCACTGTGATCCGTCGTCCGGTGATCCGGCGGCCCGCATCCCCTCGCGGGCCAGCACCTCGAAGGCCAGCGTGTGCAGCGCGCAGCCGGCCAGCAGCGCCTGGTCGGTGCCGTAGACGGTCCACGCGGTCGGCCGGTGCCGGCGGGTGCGGTCGCGGTCCATGATGTCGTCGTGCAGCAGGGAGAAGTTGTGGATCAGCTCGACCGCGCAGGCCGCGGCCAGCACCTCGGGCTCGTCCCCGCGCGCGCCCACGGCCCGGGCGCCCAGCACGGCCAGCGCGGGGCGCACCGCCTTGCCGGAGCCGGCCGCGTCGTCCCAGCCGAAGTGGTAGCGGGCGATCTCGCGCATCAGCGGATGAAGACCGTCGACGTGCCGCCGCAGCTCGGGGTCCACCAGGTCCCTGAGCGAGGCGAGCACCGCGGGCGACTGTCGGCTCATCGAGTCCTCCTTGGCGTGGAAGCCCGGCGACCGGCCGGGGAGGGGCGCGTCCCTCGGGTGATCAGTAGTCAGATGTCCGCTCGGCCCGGCGTTTCAACCCGCTCGCGCGGTACGCCGGGTCGGCACGGACGGCTGAAGCGGGCTGCCGCGCCCGGACGGGCCGCGGCACCCCGCCGGCCGCGGTGGGGAGGATGGTCGGGTCAAGGCTCGCTCCCGTCGGCGTCCGGCCCGGCGGCGCTCGCCGCCGCCACCGTCGTCGCTGTCGCCGCCGGCGCGGACGAGGCCCGCGCCGGTTGCGCGCCACGGTCGCGAACCGTCATGCCGGCAGCGGCGATTCCGCTGCGCACGGCGCTTTCCATGGTGTCCGGCCAACCGGTGGCCGTCCACGCGCCGGCGAGGTAGACGCCTGGCACGTCGGTGCACGGACCGGGGCGTAGGGGCGCGCTGCCGCGGGCCTGGCGGAAGGTGGCGTGCTGCTCCCGGGTGACGAAGAGCTCTTCCAGCTTCGCCGTGCGGGCCAGCGGGAGCACCCGCGCGGTCTCCGCCTCGAAGATCTCGGTCAGCTCCCGTACCGGCAGGTCCGCGATGTCGTCCGCGGCCGAGACGGTGATCGCGATGTAGCGGCCGGCCGCCCCGCCCATCCCGCTGGCCGCCGTCCGGTCGAAGATCCACTGGATCGGCGAGCCGACCGCGGCGAGCACCATGCCGCCGTCCGCGGCGCCTTCGTCCATCACCGGCCGGTCGTAGCGCAGGTGCACGTTGAGGATCGGGCTGTGGCCGAGCTCGGCGAACCGGGTCGGGTGCGGCTCGGGCAGCAGCGCGGCGGCGACGTCGTGCGGCACGGCCAGGATCACCGCGTCCGCCGTGACGTCGGACGCCGTCTCGGTGCGGTCGATCAGGCGCACGCCTGGGGCGCCCCCGTCCAGCAGCCGCTCGGCCTTCGTGGAGTCCAGCACCGTCACGCCGGCCTTCGCGAGCGCCTTGCGGGCCAGCTCGTCGTGGATCCGGCCGAGCGGGACCAGCGCGTAGCCCAGGTCCGAGCCGCCGGCGGTCTCCAGCAGCCCGGTGCGGAACACCTTGGCCGCCAGCGCGAGTGACGCCTCGTCGGGCGCGATGTTCAGGGTCGCGGTGGAGATCACCGACCAGAGCCGGTCGATCGAGGCCTGCGACTGGCCGTGCTCGCGCAGGAACGGCCCGAAGCCGCGCGCGTCCGCCGCCGGGTCCGCCGGGTCGGTGCGGCGCAGCGCGAGGGCGGCGCGGCCCAGCTGGAGCCGGTCGCGCAGCGGCAGCAGCTTGTAGCCGCCGAGCGAAACGGCCAGGTGCAGCGGGGCGGGGACCCGGGCGCGGTGCAGCCGGGCGTCGGTGCCGTCCGCGGCGTCGCGAACCGTGATGTCCAGCTGCTTCTGAAGCCGCGTCAGCCCGGTCTCCGGGCCCGCGCCGAGCCGTTCCAGCAGGCCCCGGTAGGCGGTGCAGCAGCGCAGGAAGACGTGCTGGCCGTTGTCCACGGTCAGCCCGCCGCGCCGATAGGAGGTGGCCCGGCCGCCGAGCCGCGGCCTGGCCTCGGCCAGGGTGACCGCCCAGCCGCGCTCGGCCAGCGTCAGCGCGGCGGTGATCCCGGCCAGGCCGCCGCCGACCACCACGGCGCTGGGCCGGCCCGCGCCGCCGCTGCGCGCAGTGCTTGTCGAGTCAGTGCTCACCGTGTCAGTGCCCGCCGTCTCAGCGCTCACCGATTCGGTGCTCGTCGGCGCGGTGCTCGCCGGTGTGGTGCCCATCGGTGCTGTGCCGTCCGGTTCCGTGCTCATCGGGGCGCCGGTCCCAGCAGGCCGCCGAGCGCCACGGCCAGCTTGCGCGTCGTCGGCACGGAGACCCGCTCGCGCAGCACGGCGTCCGGGTTCGCGGTGATGCGCTGCAGCAGCTCGTGGTAGATCCCGGCCAGCGTGCCGCAGCAGGCCCGCGAGCGCCGGTCGAGCAGCCGCAGCAGTCTCAGACCCTCGTCGTAAAGCCCCTGTGCGCGTTGCGCCTCGAACCTGATCAGCTCGGCCACTCGGCCCTCCTGCCCGTCCAGCGTGCCGTCCTGGCGCAGCGTCAGCTCGACGCCGTGTGCGGCCAGGTCTTCCTGCGGCAGGTATACCCGACCGTTGGTCAGGTCTTCACGCACGTCGCGCAGGATGTTGGTCAGCTGCAGGGCCAGGCCGAGCACGTCGGCGAGGCGGTTGGTCTGCGCCGGATCGGTGCGCAGCGCGGGCGGGTCGAACACGCCGAGCGAGAGCCGGCCGATCGAGCCGGCCACGCAGCGGCAGTAAACCGCCAGGTCGTCCCAGGTCTGGTAGACCGTGCCGCGCTGGTCCATCTCGCAGCCGTCCACCAGCTCGCCGAACGCCCCGAGGTCGAGCGGGAACCGGGCCGCGCTGTCCGCCAGGGCCACCAGCACGGAATCACTCGGATGGGCGCCCGGATCGGCCGCCTGGTCCCGGGCCAGCGCCAGCTCCTTGGTCTTCTGCTCGAGCGGCAGATCGCCGTCGCCGATGTCGTCGACCCGGCGGGCGAACGCGTACACGGCCGACATCGCCAACCGCTTCTGCCGCGGCAGCAGCCTGATGCCGTAGGCGAAGTTGCGCGCCTCGGCGCCGACGATGCGTTCGCATTCCGCGTACGCCGCGGCCACTTCGGCGGCGGTCGCGGCGCGCCGGTCATGGGTGGGGTTCACGGGCCAACCGTAGCCGCCCGGGGCCCTCACCTGCCCGTCAGCGTCGCGGACGCGCACCGGGGGCCGCCGTACGGCCGACCGCGCGAGTTGGATCCGCGGGGCCGACTCGAACCGGTGAATGTGAAATCGGTGAGCGGTCCGGTGGCTGCGCCCGCCGGTCGCCCCAAACCGGTCCGGCGCTACCCCATACGGCGCCGTCCCGACCGGCGCTCGATCAGCGCACTCCCGGCTCGGCGCGGCGGCGGCCGGCGCGGCGGCTTAGCGCGAGCGGCCCAAAGCCACGCCCGCCGCGGCCCGCAGCACCATCGGCTTGGTCGGCTTTGGCGTGGTCGCCAGCACGTCGAAGTCGGCCCGCCGCAGGGCCGCCAGCGCCGCCCGCCCGCCGGCCACGTAGCCGGTCACCGCGGGCCGGGCCCAGCCGCGCAGCCGCCGGGCCAGCGGCACGCCGCGGCCGAGCGCCACCGCGCACCGGCCCGCCTCCCAGCGCAGCAGGGCTTTGAGGTCGTCGTCGGCGTGCCGGGCGCCGAGGTCCTGCTCGCGCACCCCGAACGCCTGGAAGTCCTCGCGCGGGAGGTAGATCCGGCCGTGCGCGTAGTCCTCGGCCACGTCCTGTAAGTGCTCGATGATCTGCAGGCCGGTGCACACCTGGTCGGAGGCGGCGATGTTCTGCGGTGTGGCCTGTCCGGCCAGGTACAGCACCACCCGGCCGACCGGGTTCGCCGAGAGCCTGCAGTAGGAGACCAGCTCGGCGTACGTGGCGTAGCGCTTCTTGTGCTGGTCCATCAGGTTCGCCGCGACCAGGTCCTGGAACGGCTCGATCGGCACCCGGCCGTCCGCGGTGATCTCCCGCAGCCCGCGCACCGGCTCCAGCCGCGGGGTCGCCCCCGCGGCCAGCCGGCCGAGGTCCGCGTCGACCGCGGTGAGCGCCGCGATCCGGTCGCCCTCGTACTCGTCGCCGAGGTCGTCGACGTAGCGTGCGAACACGTAGAAGGCCTTGAGGTCCTGCTGCGCCGCCCGCGGCAGGAACCGCAGCGCGACCGGGAAGTTCTCCGCCTCGCGCTTCGCGTCGACCGCGGACTTCTCGGCCGTGCCGGCCCGGGCCTGTGCCTCCGCATCGGTCAGTGCTTCTACGTCGGTCTGTGCTTCTGCGTCGGCTTCGGCGGCGCTCAACGCCGCGCTGTCCCGCTCGACGCCGTCCCGGGCCGCGCCGGCCTCCGCGTCGTCCATCGCCGCCGCGCTCACGACCGCCGCATCGCTTGCTTGACCAGGGTACGCCCGAAGTCCCACATCAGGCCGGTGCCCCGGTGCGCGTCGCGCATGACGTCGTCGAAGGCCTCGAGGAACCGCCCGGCCTCGGCCTCGCCGATGGTCAGCGGCGGCAGCAGCTTGATCACGTCCATGTGGTCTCCGGCTACCTGGGTCAGGATGCGGTGGCGCTGGAACAGCGCCGCGATCACGGTCTGGGCGAACAGCCCGCGCCGCGCCGCCTGAAGCGTGTTCCATCCGGCCCTCAGTTTCAAGGAGTCCGGCTTGCCGAATTCGAGCCCGATCATCAGGCCGCGGCCGCGCACGTCAGTCAGCAGCTCGTACTTCGCGATCCGGTCAGACAGCTCCGACCGCAGCAGGTCGCCGATCTTGGCGGCGTTGGCCACCAGTCCCTCGTCCTCGACCACCTGCAGCGCGGCCAGGCCCGCGGCCATCGCCATCGCGTTGGAGCCGAAGGTCGAGTCGTGCACCAGCACCCGGTCCATCGAGGAGTAGACCTTCTCGAAGATCCAGCCGCGCCCGAGCGTCGCGCCGACCGGCACGAAGCCGCCGGACAGGGCCTTGGCGACGGTCACGATGTCCGGCTCGACGCCCTCCTGCTCGTAGGCGAAGAAGGTGCCGGTGCGGCCGATCCCGGTCTGCACCTCGTCGCAGATCAGCAGCGCGCCGCGGGCCTTGAGCCGCTCGTGCGCGGCCTTGAGGTAGCCGGGCGGCGGGATGTGCACGCCCTTGCCCTGGATCGGCTCGATCAACAGCGCGGCCACATCGCCGCGGGCCAGCTCCCGGTCCAGCGCGGCCAGGTCGCCGAGCGGCAGCGCGGTGTCCGGCAGCAGCGGGTCGAAGCCCTTGCGGAACTCGTCCGCGCCGTTGACCGACAGCGAGCCGGCGGTCAGCCCGTGGAAGGCGTGCTCCACGTAGAGGATCCGGCGCCGCCCGGTCGCGTAGCGGGCGAACTTCAGCGCCGCCTCGACCGACTCGGTGCCGCTGCTGCCGAAATAGACCCGGTCCAGGTGCGGCGCGCGGGCCAGCAGCTTCTCGGCCAGCAGCCCGGCCGGCAGCGGCGAGTCGAACTGGACCAGGTCGGCCAGCTGCGCGTCGAGCACCTGGTGCAGCGCCGAGCGCACCACCGGGTGGTTGCGGCCGAACGCGAACACGCCGAAGCCGGCCAGGAAGTCGAGGTACTCCTGCCCCTGGTCGTCGTACATGAACGGGCCCTCGGCCCGCACGTAGGTCCGGTTGAAGCCGATCGTGCGCAGCATCCGGGCCAGCTGCGGGTTCAGCATCCGGTTCTGCAGGTCGTGGCCCTCGCCGGCCCGGCCGCGCAGCAGCCCGGCCAGGTCGAAGCCGCCGGCCGGGGACGGTGCGGCCGCCGCGCCGGGAGCAGCGGTCTGCCGGTCCGTCAGCTGCCGGTCCGTCAGATCGCCCTGTGCCAGGTCCTCGGCCGTGACCTCCCGTTCCGGCGTGTCCTGCGCGGCTGCGGATTCCGCCGGAGCGGCGCCGAGCGGCACCTCGCCGACCGCCGGATCATCCACCCGGTCGCCGACCGGTCCGTCATCCACCGCACTGCTCATAGCCGTCAGCCTGCCTTTCCGCACCGCGTCCGATCCCTAACCTCCCCCGCCGCGCCGGGGCCACACCCGCCGTCCCCGCCGACTGGCGCGATCTTACGGCGACCGTCCGGGCGGTGTCGCCGCCGCGGCAGTGGCGTGAGCCGAGCGTCCGCCACGAACGGCACGGGCGGTCCGCCCGGCGCGGGGGCGCAGGGGCGCGCCGAAATTCTTGTAGACGTCTGTCCCGGGTCTCAGTCAGGTCTCAGTGCTCTCTTAACCGCGCGGGCGATGGTCTCTGCATGACGACGCAGACGCCGCAGGACCCCCGCTTCGAGACCTACCCGGAGCACCCCCGCCCCGAGACGGTGACCGCGGGCACCGGAGAGTATTCGTGGCGCGACACCTCCGCTGACGCATATGCCGGTCGGTACTCGGGGCAGCCCGCGGCGCCCGGCTGGTCCGCCCCGGTCGCCGAACCCGCTCCCGGCGCCCCCGGCATGCCGCCGCCGCACTACGGCTCGCCGGGAGCCGGCGTCCCCTTCGGCCCGGCCGGCGGCCCCGGCTCGCCGCCGCCCGGGGCCGGCCCCGACCACGCCGGCTCGAAGCGCCCGCGCAGGTTCGGCCTGGGCATGCTGGTCGCGCTCGCCGTGCTCTCCGCCGCGATCGGCGGAGTGGCCGGCGGTTACATCGGCGCGCACAACGCCTCGAGCCCGGCTTCCAGCGTCAGCACGATCACCGGCAGCGACAGCTCGTCGACGACCACGGACATAGGCGCCGTGGCGGACAAGGCGCTGCCCAGCGTGGTCCAGGTCAACGAGCAGACCTCGAGCGTCCAGGGCACCGGCTCCGGCATGGTGATCTCCTCGGACGGCCTGATCGTCACCAACAACCACGTGATCGCCGACTACGTGGCCGACGGCGGCACGCTCACCGTCACCACCTACGCCGGCAAGACGTACACCGCCAAGGTGATCGGCTACATCACCGCCGACGACATCGCGGTCATCCAGGCCCAGGGCGTCTCCGGCTGGACCCCGGTCACCTTCGCCGACTCCTCGAAGGTGCAGGTCGGCGACCAGGCCGTCGCCATCGGCTCGCCGGACGGCCTGCAGAACACGGTGACCAGCGGCATCGTCTCGGCGCTGAACCGCAAGGTGTCGGTGGACGAGTCGACCAACGGCGGCGGCGGCTTCCCCGGCTTCGGCTGGAGCGGCATGGGCCAGACCACCACGGTGACCTACTCCGCGATCCAGACCGACGCCTCGATCAACCCGGGCAACTCCGGCGGCCCGCTGCTCGACTCGTCCGGCCAGGTCATCGGCATGGACTCGGCGATCTACTCGTCGGACAGCTCCGACGGCTCGCAGGGCGGGTCGGTCGGCCTCG
>DASYAE010000061.1:0-28747 GCA_036501535.1 Actinocrinis sp.
GCGCCCTCCTGCGCCGGGGAGCCGGTCAGCTGCCGGGCCGTCGGATCCTGCTCGGTCATGGGATCAGCCCTTCCACAGTGCGCGCGGCGACCGGCCGGGCGGATTCGGCTACTGATTCGAATTCGGCGGCCGGCTCGGGGCCCGGCCCGGCCGGCGCGGTGTCGAGCAGGTATCGCACGAGGGTGAGCAGCACGTCCACCGCCGACCCGCGGGACCGGGCGTCGCAATCCACCACCGGGATCTCGGGGCGCAGTTCCAGGGCGCTGCGGACCTCGTCCAGCGGGTAGGCGAGGGTGCCGTCGAAACGGTTGACGGCGACCAGGAACGGGATGCGCCGGCTCTCGAAGAAGTCGACCGCCTCGAAGCAGTCCTCCAGCCGGTCGGTGTCGGCCAGCACGACCGCGCCGAGCGCGCCCGTGCACAGGTCGTCCCACATGAACCAGAACCGCTGCTGGCCCGGGGTGCCGAACAGGTAGAGCACGTATTCGGTGCCGACCGAGATGCGGCCGAAGTCCATCGCGACGGTCGTCGTGGTCTTGTCCGCGGTCGCACGCAGGTCGTCCACGCCGAGGCTGGCCTCGGTGATCGGCGCCTCGGTGGTCAGCGGCTCGATCTCGGAGACCGCGCCGACGAAGGTGGTCTTGCCGACGGCGAAACCTCCCGCGATCAGCAGCTTCAACGCCCCGGGCAGGAGCTCGTCAGAGGGCGCGGAGGGCATCGATTACCGCCTCCAGTACGTGCCGGTCGGGCCGGACCGTGTCGGGGAAGGCGACCGGGGCCCGGGTGACGACGGCGCGCCACCCGAGCAGGTCGGCCAGCAGGATCTTGATGACGGCGACCGGCAGGCGCAGGTGCGCGGAGATCTCCGCCACCGACGTCGGGCGCCGGCACACCCCCAGGATGCGCGCGTGCTCGGGGGTCACCTCCCCGAGCGCCCGGCCCGTCGCCGCGACGAGCGTGATCAGGTGGAACTGCGCCGACGGGCGGGTGCGGCCGCCGGTGACCGTGTACGGCCGCACCAGCAGGCCCGCGTCCTCGTCGAACCGCACGTCGGAGTCGGAGTCCGTCACGGCCGCGCCCGGGACAGGGCTGCCGCCGCGGCCGCGGCCGAGCCCCGGTCGAACCGCGGCGCGGTCTCGAGGTGCGGACGCATGCTGCGCACCAGCTGTCCCATCTCGAACCCGATGAGGCCCTGGTCCGCCGCGTCGCTGGTGAGAACACTGATACAGGTGCCGAAGCCGGCGGCGGCCACGAACAGCAGCGCGCCGTCCATCTCGACGCCCACTTGGCGCACCGCCCCGCTCTCGGCGAACTTGCGCCCCGCGCCGCTGGCCAGCGACCACAGGCCGGAGGCGATCGCCGCCAGATGGTCCGCGTCGTCCTTGGTCAGGTCGGCGGTACGGGCCCGCACCAGCCCGTCCGCGGACAGCAGCAGGGCGCTGCGGGCTTGCGGAACGCGTTCCACGAGGCCAGTGATCAACCAGCTCAGCCGGTGAGTGCTTTCCTCGTCGGTCATCTCTCGCCTTCCTGCGTCGGTGCATGCTCGTGAGGGTGCGTGTCAGAGCCCGGATCAGCGGCGCCGAGGGACAGGCCGCGCCTGAAGTCCGCCATCAGGTTGGGCGACAGGCCCTCTCCCACGCGGTCCGCCGGGTTGCCGGCGGCGGCCGTGGACTGCGCGAGCGGGGTGGCGAGATGCTCCTGCGGGCGGCGCCGGGGCAGCGGAGGCCTTGTGCGGGGATCGGACGGCGAGACGACGGGCCTCTCGTCGGCCGTCGTCGGCGGGCGCGGGTTGGGCACGATCCCCGGCGTGTACGACGCGGCTGCAGCGGACCCCGGGCTGATCGGGATGCCGGGAAGATGCGTCTCGGACGGGATGTTCAGCGGCAGCCCGGCAGACGACGGCGCGGGCTGATACGGGCCGAGTGGAACCGGCGGGCCCTGTAACACTGGCGGGCCTTGTGGCGGCGGCAGGCTGGCCGGCGACGCGTTCGTTGGCCGACGCGGGCCGGGAACCACTCCCTCGCGGACGTATAAGGGTCCTGCGGGCACAGGCACGGGCGGGGCCGCGGCAGAGGCGGCGACAGGAGCGGGGATCTCGCGGATCGGCTGGTCGTACTCCCGCGATTCCGTCGCCAGCAACGGTTTCGGCAGCACGACCAGCGCCTGGGTGCCGCCGGTGATGTTGGTCTGCAGCCGGATGGCGATCCCGTGCCGGCGCGCCAGCTGGGCGACCACGTAGAGGCCGATGCGGGCGCCCTCGAGCAGTTCCCGCACGTTGACCTCGGCCGGCTCCCGCAGCAGGGCATTGAGCCGGTCGTACTCCGGCTGCGGCAGCCCGAGGCCGCGGTCGTCGATCTCGATCACCAGCCCGGCCGCCACGGCCTGGGTGCGCAGCACCACCTTCGTGTCCGGCGGCGAGAACGTCGTGGCGTTCTCGACCAGCTCGGCCAGCAGGTGGATGACGTCGGCGACCGCGTAGCCGTTGAGCGAGCCCGGAGCGCGCGCGATGACCTGCACGCGTGCGTAGTCGATGGTCTCGGACACGGCGGAGCGCAGGATCTCCATCACCGAGACCGGCTTGGTCCACTGCCGGCGCGGCACGGCCCCGCCGAGCACGGCGAGGTTCTCGGCGTGCCGGCGCATCCGGGTGGCGATGTGGTCTACGCCGAACAGCCCCTTGAGCAGGTCGGGCTCCTCGACGTCGTTCTCCAGCGCGTCCAGCAGCTGGATCTGCCGGTGCACGAGCGACTGCAGCCGGTGCGAGAGGTGCACGAACACGCCGCGGTCGGCGGCCATCGGCGCCGCCGGTGCCGGGGCCGTTCCCGCGGCCGGTGCCGAGGACGCGGCGGGCTGAGCCACGACCGGCGCGGACGGGACGACCGGGGCGGCCGCCGGCGCGGGCACAGGCCCCGGGGCGGGGACGCGGACGACCTCCACGACGGTGCGCCGCGCCGAGCGGGCCACGTGTCCCGCCCACACGAATCCGACCACGACGACGAGGACCGTCAGGCCCCCGAGCACCGAGATGGCGTCGAGCGTCCTCCCGTGCAGCAGCTGCGCCTTGCCGGAGGCGCGCGTGAGCACCGCGACGGCCGCCACGGCCAGCAGCGCCGCGCAGACGGACGGCACCACGGCGAGCGCCGTCAGCTGGGTCCGCATCTTCGACCGGCCGCGCGCCGGGGCGGAGCCGGTCGCACGGTGCCTGGACACCGGACGTTCCTCCAAGCCGTCTCCGGCCGAGGCCGCCGGTTCACGGGTTTCCTGCGCCGCCGTCACGCGACGACCGTCCGAGCGAGGCTGAGGTGACAGGAGCGAGACATACCGCCAACTCTACGAGGAGTCACAGGGCACATATAACCAATGTGTCAGATAACTTATCCGAATTTAACACCGCCGTTGACAGTTTCTTTACTTAACGATTGCAGCGGCGTTCATTTGGACAAGGACTGATCATTCGGCCCTGAGCCGATGTGAGCTCTAACTCTTCGAAGGACCGCTGGGCTCCGGACGGCAAAGGGACTAAGTCACCTGCGACGCTGCACGTGACGCTGAGACCCTTGTTCCCGGTACCACTGTGGCATGGCGGGAGGTACATCACGCAAGTAACTACCCCACACAGTGTTCTGACGTCAAGGCAGCTTTCGCACGATTCCTGATATGAATGGCGCTCCCACAGCGCCACAACCAGCCGGGAAAGATCGGATCGCCAGCCGGACATTAACCGCGCATTCACCTATTAGAGTGAACCCTAACGGTTGGCATCTCGGCTGCACACAAGGCATCCGGGCAGCCACGCACAGTCAGAACGCGGCACGGCGTTCGGCCGCTTGGATCAGCGGGCGGCCCAGGGGCGAAGCTTCTCCGGGTTGAGGACCGCCCACATGCGGGTGATCCGGTCGCCCGAGACTTCGAACGCGTATACCGCCAGGGTGACGCCGTCCTGCTCGGCGATCAGGCCGGGCTGGCCGTTGACCGTGCGCTCCAGCAGGCGCATGCCCGCGGGCACCACGCTGGCGAGGTCGACCAGGTAGCGCGCGACCTGCGCGCCGCCCTCGACGGGAACAAGCGAGGCGTTGACCAGGCCGCCGCCGTCGCCGGTCACGATCACGCCGGGGTCCAGCAGGCTGATGAGGGCGCTGATGTCCCCGGCCTCCCACGCCTGCTTGAAATCCCGCACGATGCCGGCCTGCCGCGCCGCGGGGGTGACGGGCTCCGGCTGCGCCGACCGGACCCGGCGGCGGGCCGTGGAGGCCAGCTGGCGGCACGCGGCCGCGGTGCGGCCGGTGATCTCGGCCACCTCCGCGAAGGGGTAGCCGAACACGTCGTGCAGGATGAACGCGACGCGCTCGGCCGGGGTCATCGCCTCGAGCACGACCAGGAAGGCCATGCCGACCGACTCGTCCAGGGTCACCCGGTCGGCCGGGTCGGCCGCGGCACCCGGAGCGCCGCCGGGCCACTCCCCCGGATCGGGCAGCGGCTCGGGGATCCACTGGCCCACGTAGGTCTCGCGCCGGGCCCGCGCCGAGCCGAGCACATTGAGGCAGATGCGGCTGGCGACCCTGCTCAGCCAGGCGCCGGGCGACTCGATGGCTTCCCGTTGCTGCGCAGACATGGCGTACCAGCGCGCGTAGGTCTCCTGCACGGCGTCCTCGGCCTCGGCCAGCGAGCCCAGCAGCCGGTAGGCGAGATTGATCAACTGGCGCCGCTCGCTCATGATCGCGTCGAGTTCCGGGTCGCGGTCGGCCCGTGCCCCGCCCGAGTCGGCGGCGCCGGGCCCGGATCCAGTCGTCATGGTGTCGCCACTCTCCCTCGGTCGCCTCGGTCGCCTCGGTCGCATCGGTCCTCACCGACTACAACAAGACAGCGCACCCGAATGTGAGGCGGTGCCTCATCGGCGCCGCCTGACCAGCGCCACCTGACATTCGGGGCGGCTGCCCTGTCGTAACCGACAAAGGCAACCTACGAGGAGACGATCATGCAGGCACCATCAGGTCAGACGACCGGACCCGCGCTGCGCACCGCGCTCGGCGACGGGACCCTGGCCGGGCAGTGGGTCCTGGACCCGCACAGGTCCAGCGTCCGGCTGAAGACCAGGTCCCTCGGCCTGATCCCGGTGAGCGGCGTCTTCCGCGACGTCAGCGGGCACGGCACCGTGTCCGCTGAGGGTGAGGTCAGCGGCACCCTCAAGATCCTCGCAGCATCTGTCGACAGCGGGGTCGGCAAGCGCGACGTGCACCTGCGCTCGGCGGAGATCTTCGACAGCGCGGGCAATCCCCACATCATCTTCGCCGTGGACGGCATCCGGTTCTCGGGCCCGGGCAACGGTGTCACCGTGACCGGGTCGCTGACCGTGCGCGACCGGACCCGGCCGCTGTCCTTCGACGCGGCGGCGACCGTCCGCGCCGACGGGGACGTCGAGCTCGACGCGCAGGCCCGGATCGACCGGACCGACTTCGGCGTCGGGTGGCGGGGCGACGCACTGGCCTCGAAGATCAATATCTTGATCATCCACGCGACGTTCACCCGGCCGTGAGTGCGCGGAGGGCCCGCATGACCTGCGCCGGGAAACCGTCCGCGCAGCACTCGTGACAGGATGACACATTGTTGCTGCTTCGATGTCTGCGCGTTTACGCGCCCGCCCCGGGCCTTTCGTCTGAAAAATAGCGACTGAGCCTGTTTAGACAGGGTCGAAGGGGAGGATTCGAGGGGAGGGACGAATGGCCCAGAGCAACGACAACGCGATGGCCATGGCCTGGCTCGTCCAGGCGACCGACGACAACGAGATCGCAGGCCTGCGCGACGAGGTCGGCCGGGTGGTGCTCGGCGAGCAGTCCGACTGGTACCAGGATCCGGACAAGGTTTCGGACCTGGCGGACACGCTCGGTGCGAACAGCGCACTGATAAGCCGGCTGCATGCGGTGAGCAGCCGGGACGATCAGGTCGCGTGGCTCGAGACGGTCGTGCAGACGGCGCAGGGGGCGCCGAACGCACAGTCACCGGGACAGAGCCGCTACTCCGAGCCGGAGTACGACGAGGACTACCGGCTGTACTACCGGTTCGACGAGGTCGGGTCGGTCTACGAGTGGTGCGTGGACCCGCACGCGTCGGCGCCGGAGTGGATGAGCCAGAGCGCGGCCGACGCGATGGTCGCGCAGCGCGGATCGCAGGAGGCCGCGCAGGGAGACCCGGGCGCTTCCGAGCAGCCCGGTCACAGCGCCGAGCCGGAGTGGGCGTGGGACGACGGCTGGGGCATGTTCTACCGGGTCGGCGCCGCAGGCGTGTACGAGTACTCACACAGTGTCGACGAGGCGCACTCGCGGCCGGACGGCGTGTGGCTCAGCGGCGAGCAGGTGGCGCAGCAGCGGCAGCGGGGCGGCGCCGAGCAGGTCGGACAGAACGAGCAGGTCGAGCAGGAAAAGCAGGCGGGGGTCACGGGTGGGACGGCGCAGGGTGAACAGGCTGCGAAACAAGGGGCGAAACAGGGCGAGCACGGTGCACCGGCGCCGAGCCCGGACGCCGCGGGGCCGATGGACGTCGAGTCCGCGCTCGCAGCGTTCGAACAGGTCGGCGTGCCCGCGCTGCGCGGTGTCGTCGAGGACGTCGAAGCCGTGTTCGCCGAGCTGAGCAGGCTGGGGGTGGCGTAGCGATGGACGAGGACTTCCGCACCGAGGGCGAGAAGGAGCCCACCGAACGGCGCAAACCCCGGAATCCCGGGTCCAGCGTGGAACTGCCGGAGCTGCGCATCGACGTCGGCGAAAACGACTCCGAGGACGAAGACGAGGTCGAACTGCGCAAGGCCCGGGATGCCGCGACGCTCCGCTACAACCAGGCCAAGCAGGACGTGGACGATCCCGGCTACGGCCGCTGGGTGAAGTACGTGATCTTCACCGCGACCGAGAAGGCGAACACCGTCGAGTCGAGCGACTTCGTGGCCGCGCGGACCGCGATGGTCGTCGGAGCGCTGGGCACCTGCGGCACTGCGGTCTCCTACCTGCTGCCCGCGATCAACATGAGCAAGATCCAGGGCCTGGACCTCGCAGCCAACGCGACGGAGGTCCAGCAGCTGACCGATCAGTCGAACGTCGAGTACTACTGGGGCAACGCCTCCTCCCTCGGCTTCACCTCGCTCGGCCTCGTCTTCGGCGGACTGATGGGAATCAGGCGGGCTTACACGGCCATGCGCCTGCGCATCCTCGAGCAGGCCGCCAAGGAACGCGACGAGGCCCAGGCGAAGCACGACGAGCACGTGAAGTACGTCGCCAAGCTCGAGGCGGCGCAGAAGCAGAACGCCGCGCTGCAGAAGGCCCTGCTCGAGGCGCAGGCCTGGGTCAAGGACTCCGCGCAGGGAGAGAAAGTTGCGCTGCAGAAAGTGGTGCAACTGGAGCAGTCGCTCGGCCGGGCGGCGCTGGACATCCAGGCTCGCGACAACGACCTGAAGAAGCAGCAGTATGTCTCGGACGTGCAGCAGCGCGAGCAGAACGCCAAGTTCGACGCTTTCGCGAACGAAATTCAGGATGAGAACAAAGGCCTGAAGCTCGAGCTGGAGAAGGCCAGGCAGGAGGCCGAGTCGACCTCGCAGGAGGCCGCCAACCAGCGCAATCGGGCCGAGAAGCTGCAACAGCAGCTCCAGAACACGCAGCACGAGCTCGAGATACAGCAGCTGCGGGTCAGCACCCTGGAACAGGAGAGAGAGACGAGCCAACTGGTGATCGAAGTGCTGCAGAAGGCCGTCGTGCAGATCACCGCGTGCGAGCAGAAGATCGACCTCGCCAACACGCAGCTCACCGAGTTGAACCAGAAGGCGCAGGGCGTCGCGAAGGAGACCAAGGACTGAGCCGCCACTCCGCCGGCGCGACGCTCCGTGCGTCGCGCCGGCGGGATGCAGATCAGGTCAAGTCAGGTCGGGTCGCAGTGGCGCGCAGCGCTACAGCGCCGGGAAGGACGGGAAGCTGCAGCTCGGGACGCTGCCGCTGCCCGTGAAGCCGCTCACCGAGACGTCCGTGCCCGAGGCCGTGATGTTGGAGTTGTAGGTCCTGATCGAGGCGAACTCGGCCGAGGTCGAGGTGGCGTCGAGGTGGATGTTCTCCAGGGTCAGGTTCAGCGGGTCGGCGGTGCTGTAGCCGTCGATCTGCGAATTCGCGCCCGACGCCGAGCTCTGCGACACCACGCCGTTGAGCGTGACGCCGGCGAAGTCCGGGATCGCCGATCCGTTGCCGCTGGAGTAGTTCGGGTCGAAGACCAGCAGGTTCTCCACGCCCGTCATGCAGATGTCCTGATAGGTCACGCCGGTGACCGTGCCGCCGGCGCTGGAGTCGCTCTTGATCCGGATGCCGTTGTTGCTGGTGCTGGTGATCCCGGAGCTGTCGGTGCCGGCGAGCGTGTCGTTGAGGAAGGTCACCGAGTTGACCCCGCCGGCCGTCTGGCTGCCGATCGACAGGCCGTGCGTGCCGTAGCAGTGGCTGTTCTCCACGGTGATGTTCGAGGCCGCCGATCCGGCGTCGGACTTGACCGCGATGCAGTCGTCGCCGTCCTGGATGTAGGAGTCGTTGACGACCACGTTGGAGGCGTTCTCCGGGTCGATGCCGTCGGTGTTGCGCGCGTTCGCCGGGGTCTTGATCCGCACGCCCCAGATCGTCATGCCGCTGCCGCCCTTGAGCAGCACGTGGTACATCGGCGAGTTCGTCAGGTCGATGTCATAGAGCGTCAGGTTGCTGGCGCCGTCGCTCTCGACGAGCTTGGGGTTGTTCTGGTCGCCGCCGCTCTTGGCCGCGGTGGCCAGCGCCCACCAGGTCTCGCTGGTGTTGAGCATGTCCTGGTCGCCGCGCCCGTCGACCGCGCCCTGGCTGCCGGACGAGCTCTGCCGCCCCATCAGGCCGGCGCCCGAACCGGACAGCGTGATGAACGGCTTGCAGCCGTTGTCGCTGGACGCGATCGTGCCGCAGGTGTCGGAGTTGCCGGCGACCTGGAAGTCGGACGGGTTGCGTGAGGCGTAGAGCGTGACGCCGGAGTCGACCAGCAGCACCTCGCTGGCGCCGATGCTGAGCGGACCGCTGAGGAACGCGGTGTTGCTGCCGCTCGCGGCCAGCTCCACCGCCTTTCCGGTGCCGGCGCAGCTGTTCAGCGCCGACTGGATGCGCGAGGTGTCCGGCGGGGCGGACTCGGCGCTGCTGCTGAACAGCTCGTTGCTGGTGGACAGTGTCGCGGTGAGCGTGGTGCAGGTGGACGGGATGCTCGGCTGGCCGGAGGCGGGCGGCGAGCTCGGCGACGAGGACGGGCTCGGCGAGGCGGAGGGTGAGGCGGAGTGCGAAGCGCTCGTCGGCGATGCGCTGGTCGGCGGTGCGCTCGTCGGCGGGGTCGTCGAGGAGCCGCCGTTGCACGCCGCGCCGTTGAGGGTGAAGGCGGTCGGGTTGGTATTCGTGCTCGTGTACGAGCCGTTGAACCCGATCGACGTGCTGGCGCCGGTGGCCAGGGCGCCGTTGTAGCTCTCGCTGGCCACGCTGACGTTCGCGCCGCTCTGGGTGAAGGTGCCGTTCCAGCCGGAGGAGACCTGCTGGCCGCTCGGAAAGGCGAAGGCGAGGGTCCAGGACGTGGTCGCCGAGCCCTCGTTGGTGATCGTGATCCCGGCCGTGAAGCCGCCGGGCCAGCTGCTGCTCACCGAGTACGAGACCTGGCACGTGGCGCTGGCGGCCGCGGCGGCCGGACCGTGGCCGAGCGCGACGGCGCCTGAGCCGACCAGCGCGGTGACGCCGACGACGGCAGCCAGGCTCCTGCGGTAGCGGCGGTCCGGCGCGGGCCGGGCCGGCCGCGTGTGGAAGAAGGCTGACAAGGGTGGTCTCATCGCGTTCCCTGCGTTCCTTTACAGCTCAACGAGATGTTCGATGACCGTCACCCTCATAACGGCCGCGCGGCGGGGCCGGCGCACGGCGCAATCTAGACGGGCCCCCAAAGCCGGGCAATGCGGCGTACGTGCACCCCCGCCGCGCGGTCCTTACAGCGCTTTTCGAACGCGCGTCGAACGACCCGGCCAGGGCGTTGACGAAGGTGTAAGGGGCACAGGAGCGGATTTCGAAACTTTCAGCCGGCGCGGGCCCGATCGCCGAGACGGGGGTACCGCGGCCTATTCCTCTTCCTCGTCCTCGTCCAGGTCCTCGAACCACCAGTCCGACAGCGGGTGGTCGGCGTCGACGAGCGAGCGGTCGACCGAGCCCGACCACATGTCCTCGTAGTAGAGGTCATCCTCCATCTGCGCGATCCGGGGGATCGGGACGGCGACCTGCCGGTGCTCGACCATCCAGGAGTTGCGGAAGAAGTCGAATCCGAGGTGGCGGCAGCCGGCGGTCTCGCTGTAGAGGATTGGCGGGACGAGCAGCTGCGCCGCACCGACGGTGGCCGCGGTGTCGATGCAGTCCGGGTGGGGGCCGACCACGTCGGCGGAGGCGAAGTTCACCGGGCGCAGCGGTTCCCGGCCCAGGACGTGGATCCGGGTGCCCTCGACGACGAAGCAGTCCGGGTCGAGCGCGATCTCCTGGCCGAGCATGAGGATCGGGGCGTGCAGGATGTGGGCTTTGGCAAAGTCCTGCGCTTCGGTGTAGATGTCGACGACGTCCTCGTCGCGCATCATGTCGAAGGCGTCGGTGTAGTCGTCGCACGCACGTTCCGGCTCGGGGAAGAGCAGGGACTTGTCGATCCGGGAGGCGACCGGGCCGCCGGGGCGGGCGCGCAGGAACTCCGGGATCCAGTCGCCGTCTTCGGCTTCGATCACCTCGGTCCGGCACTGGCTGCGGAACGGGGTGTCGCCGAGCCTGCAGTTGAAGTAGTCCAGCAGGGTCAGCGCGGCGCACTCCTGCAGCGAGAGCGCCTGGCTCGCGGCGAACCAGAAGTCGTAGCCGTTGGCCACGAAGTGCACCCCGCGGAACTCCTTGTGCACAAAGGTCTGGCGGGCCGGACCACGGCCCAGGCCGTTCCAGTGCGCTGCGGCGACCTGGTTGTAGTAGGCGTCAGCGTGCCGGGCGAGTTCCGGTGCGAACACACTCTCACCGGTCAGGTAGCACGCCTTGCTGAACAGCGCACCGATCTCGGGCTCCTCGGCCAAGTCCTCTGCGACGTAAATCAGCTCCGTGCGCAGGAACACTTTGCGCCCGTCGAGATAGGCGGCACCTTCGTGCTCGAATTGCTGGTCGAACAATACGCAGGTGAACGCCTCGACGCGCTCCAAAGCGGTCGCGCCCACCACATCAAGCGTCGGCGCACCGGTGCCTCCGGTCAGATAGATCAGCAGTGTGTACCGGGAGATATGCCGGCGCACCCGGTCGAAGTACGGAGCATCACGATGCTGATGGAACTTCGCATCCCCCGGCTCGAACCGGTTGCACCGGAAGACCGGATTCACATGCGAGAAGCCCTCTTCCAGCGCCGCCGGCAGCGCCTCGGCCAACGCCGCGCTCAACGCCTCGGCCAGCAACGCGGATTGGAAGATGTAGCGCTGCCCCCCGCGCGAGGTCGCGTTGAGCGGCGGCACGTACAACCCCAGCTCGTCCAACCGCGCCACGCGCTCCCGGACCGGCTCTGGCAGATCCAGCGAGAAGGTGAACACGCCCTGCGCGGGCTCGGTGCGCCCGGTCAGCTCCGCCTCCACCGCGATGTCCTCGAACAGCCGGTCCAGCGGCACGATGTTCTCGAACGTGCGGAAGGAGAACTCCCGCGGATCGACGAACACCGCCGCCAGATACGGCGCCTGCGCGCACGGCCGGGCGAACGACTCGCGCACGGACGCGTCGATCAACTCGGCATCGACGAACCGCACCGTCTTGAACCGCGCCGTGGGATGCCAGCACACCTCCAGCCCGTCCATCGTCGCGACCGCCTCGGCCTGCGTCGCGTCCACTTCCGCCCGATACCGCTCGACCTCCTGCGCGGGCGCCGCGCCGGCCGACAGGACGAAGAACCGGTCGCGCAACTCGCCGCTCACACGCACCTCCACAGGTTGCGCAGCTCCACGGGCAGCTCGGCGGCCTGCGCCAGCATCTGCACCCCGTCCTTCCCCACGTCCGAGCCGTACAGCCACAGCCGGGTCAGCGACCCGGCGAACGGCGCGGCCAACAGGGCCTGCGCCCCTTCCGGGCCGACCGGGTTGTACCGCAGGTCGAGCTCGGTCAATTCAGGCAGCTGATGCAAGGCGCGCACGCCTTCGGCGCTCAGGTTGTTGCGCTGGAGGTGCAGCCGGCGCAGCCCGCGAAGCTGCGGGCATGCGGCGAGTGCGGCCAGTCCGGCATCTTGGATCCAGCAGAAGCGCAGGTCCAGCGCCCGCAGCCGGTCCGTGCGGAACATCGCGGCCAGGCCCTCGGCTCCCTCGCGGTCGAGCTGGGCGTAGGAGAGGTCCAACTCGGCGAGCGTCCCGAGATCCAGGTCGGCGAGAGACTCCGGGTCCGACTTCAGTCCCTCCAGGAACACCTCGAAGTCCTCGAAGTTCTCCGCTGCCGAGTCCGGCAAGATCTTCAGGGCACTGATGAACCGGCTGTCCAGCACCTGCCGCAGCACCTCGTCGAAATCGTCCGAGCACTCGATCGACACGGAGGTCGCGAAGCCGTGCCGGCGCTCCAGGACGTGCGCCGACGCCGGCCATCCCGCGGCGTCCCATCCCTGTTCGTGCTCGGCGACGAAGTCGGCGATCTCGCGTTGCGCGGCGGCGCGGTCGGCCGGCTGGGTGCGCGCCAGACGCTGCTCGAGGCGGATCAGCTCGCCACGGGTATCACCCTGCTGCGTGAGCCATTCGCTGTAGGTGTGCCACAGAGCGGGATCGTCACCGTGAGCCCGCAACGTTTGTTCGAGTTCTTCGACAGTACCGGCCGGCATTCGAACAAGAATACGGACGGCTTCGCGGGAGTCAAGAAACCCGGGCGGTCCGGGTCGGCACGAGGCGGCTGGCGAGGACGAGAGCGAGGCCCGCGGCGTAGCAGGCGACGGCGATCGTCGGGAACTCGCCGGAGGGGGCGAAGCCGAAGACGGCGAAACGGTAGAGGGCGTAGCCCGCGAAGACGATGCCGAGCCAGAGCAGGGTCGTGGCCAGTGCCTCGCCCAGCCGGCCGTCGGCGGAGCCGGTCGCCGCCGCCGCAGTCGCAGTCGCAGTCACCGGAGTAGGCGCGGACGCCGACGCGCCACCCTGCGGCCGCCGCCGCGAGCGTTCCAGTGCCCTGACAAGAGGCTGAAGCAGGAGCATGAGCCCGCACAGCACCAGGATGTTGGCCGCCAGCCAGGGCGCGCGCAGCTCCCACCACTCGGTCCCGCCGACGCCCGGCTGCGGCATGATGCCGGTCACGTAAAGCGCGAGGCCGGTGATGATCACCGGGACCATGTGCCAGAGGTAGACGGTCATCACGACCTTGTTGGCGCGCTCGACGACCCGCCACGGCCGGGGCCGCCGCAGCCAGCGCGACACGTATGGCGCGATCGCGATAAGCAGCGCGGTCTGCGCGGTGGCGTACGCGGCCAGGGCGGCCGAGGGCGGCGCGGTGTTGTTCACGACCTCGCCGGCCACGCCGATCAGGCTGGCCGGGAACGGGCCGAACAGCACCAGGCCCAGGAACAGCAGCGTGCCGCAGACCGCCATGCCGGCCAGGATCCGGCGCCCGGCGGCGGTGGCGTGGGTGAGCGTGCCGTCCTGCCAGGAGAACCCGGCCTGGTAGACCGCGCCCCAGACCAGCAGGTAGTTCAGCCAGCCCAGCAGGGTCACGTGGTCGTAGACGACCACGAAGTCCACGCCGATGCCGAGCAGTATCGAGGTCGCGGGCACGAGCAGGCCCCAGCGCCGGTGCGCGGCGTGGAGCAGCGGAGTCAGCGCGGTCAGCGCGATGAACACCGGCAGGAACCACAGCTGCAGGGCGATGGCCCACCCGGCGAGCGCGAGCGTCGGTTCCGGCGCGCCGAGCGCTATTGCGATCGCCGCGCCGACCAGCGCTATCGCCGCGTAGGCCGCGGTGGGAATCAGCAGCCGGACGGCCCGGGAGGTCAGCCAGGCGCGGGCGTCCGCGTGGCCGGCGGCCAGCTGCCGCTGCCACGAGACGGCTGCCGCGTATCCGCCGACCAGGAAGAACACCGGCATCACCTGGAACGCCAGGGTCACCCAGCCGCCCCAGTGGATGATGGCCAGCACGTCGGGCGCCTCGAAACCGTGCTGCCGGTAGACCGGCGAGGTCACCAGCCAGTGGCCGATGACGACGAGCGTGATCGACAGCACCCGCAGGAAGTCGACGTACCGGTTGTGCTCGGACGGCCGCGCCGGCTCCCCCGCGGCGCGCTCGGGCTCCGCCGGAACCGGTCCGGGGCCGCCGGTTCTGGTGACCGTCGTTCGTTGCCGCGCCATGCCGCCCTCTCGCCGGCCCCGGGTGCGTGGAAAAAATGCCGGCGAGGGTACGGTACCGCCCCATCGGCGTCGCGCCCACCTGCGGAATCGGTCGTGTCGGAGGGGCAGGTCATATCGTCCGACCGGCACCGTGTCGGCACCGCGCCGACACCGCTCCTGCACGGCCGTCCCTGAGCAGGGCACGAGCGGGGCGCTGGCGGGCCGCCGGCTCTCTCTTCCGGCGGCCCGTCGATCGCTGCATTTGTTGAGTTGTGGGTTGTGCTTATTCAGTTGTCCGCCACTCGTCAGGCCCCGAAGAGCCCGCGAGGCGCGGGTCTAGAGGCCGGGCCAGCTCGGGAAGCTGCTGCAGCTGGGAACGCTGCCGGTGCCGGTGAAACTGGTCACCGTGACGTCCGTGCCCGACGGGGAGATGTTCGTGTTGTACATCATGATGTTCGCGTACTCGGCGGAGGAGATCTTGGTCGAGTCGAGCTGGACGTTCTCCAGGGTCAGGCCGAGCATGTGCGAGCTGTCGAGGCCGTCCAGCGTCGACTTGCCGTCCGACGAGTCGACCGACTTCAGGCCGTTGATGGTGATGCTGGCGAAGGTCGGGTCCGACGTGCCGTTCCCGCTCAGGTACTGCGGGTCGATCAGGATCAGGTGCTCGACCCCGGTCTCGCAGGTGTTGTCGAAGCTGACCCCGGTGACGGTGCCGCCGAAGGTGGTGTCGCTCTTGACCCGCACGCCGTTGTTGCTGGAGGCGGAGTCGCCGTGGATGTCCGTGCCGCCGTGGATGTAGTTGCCGGAGAAGGTCACGTTGCTGATGCCGCCGTTGGTCTGGCTGCCGACGGACAGGCCGTGGATGCCCCAGAAGCTGTTGTTGCTGACGGTGACGTTGCTCGACGGGCCGCCGGCGTCCGACTTGACCGCGATGCCGTCGTCGCCGTCGTTGAAGTAGCTGTCGTTGATCAGGACGTCGCTGGCGCTGTCCGGGTCGATGCCGTCGGTGTTGCGGGCCGTGTCCGGCTCGTCGACGCGAACGCCCCACGCGGTGAAGCCGGTGCCGCCGTCGAGCAGCACGTTGTACATCGCCGAGTTGGTCAGGCTGATGTCGTACAGGGTGTCGCCGGACCCGCCGAACACCGTGATCAGCTTGGGGTTCTCCTGCTGCGTGGTGGTCTTGTCGTGGGCGGACTCGGCCAGCGACCACCAGGTGGTGCTGGTGTTGAGCATGTCCTGGTCGCCGCGGCCGTTGATCAGGCCCTGGCTGCCAGAGCCGCTCTGAGTTCCCATGACGCCGGCGCCGTTGCCGCGCACGGAGATGAACGGCACGCAGCCGGTGGCGGTGCCCATCGTGGTGCCGTCCGCCGCGCCGAGGGTGCCGCAGGTCGGCTGGCCGGAGACCTGGTAGTCGGCCGGGTTGCGGGAGGCGTAGAGGGTCACGCCGGTGTCGACGAGCAGCACCTCGTCGCCGTTGACCGTCAGCGGCGCGGACAGGAACGCGGTGTCGGAGCCGCTGGCCTGCAACGCGACGGCCTTACCGGTGCCCTCGCAGCTGTTGAGCGCGGCCTGGATGCGTGAGGTGTCCGGCGGCGCGGCCTCCTGCGCGCTGGTGAACTGCTCGTTGCTCGGATTCGCCAGCTGCGCGGTCACCGTGGCGCACGTGCCCGGCACGCTCGGCTGGCCCGGCTGCGGGCCGGTCGGGCTGGAGCTCGGCGAGGGCGAGCTGCTGGGGCTGCTGGACGCGGTGCCGCTGGGCGGCGCCCCGGTGCTGGTGCTCAGCGTCCAGGACTTGGTGACCGTGGAGTCGCAGCTGTTCTGCACGACGAGAGTGCCCGCGGTGGTGCCGTTCCCGGAGGCGTTCATGCATTTGGCGCTGTTGACATTGACCAGCTGGTCCGTGCTCGTGCCGGCGGTCAGCGTCCACTCCTGGTCGGTCGCGCCGGAGCACGTCTGCTGCTGCACGGCCTTGCCCGCGGATGTGGAGGCGCTGATGACGCCCACGCACAGGCTGCTGACATGCGAGGTGATGGTGAAGCCGGTGGACGCGGCGGTCAGGGTCCAGATCTGGTTCGCGCCGCCGGTGCAGGACTGCAGGTCCAGCTGGGTGCCGCTGGCGGTGCTCGAGCCCGGGTCGTCCAGGCACAGGCTGCTGCCGGCGTTGCTGATGGTGTAGGTTCCGGCGCCTGCCGCGGCGTTCGCGGCGGACGGGAGCACCACGGTGACCAGGGCGCCGACCAGCAGCGCCGCCGTCGTGGCGGCCAGGGCCGCCAGGCCGCGCATGCGCTTTGAGCGGCGCGCACCCGGCGGCGGATCGACGACGGGGACAGCAGGAGTCGGGGAGACAGGGGGCATAGAACCCTCCACGGCCGTCTGGGAAACAGTTCACGGAAATAAGGGGGCATACGAAGGCCGCCACCCTCATAACGGCCGTGGTGCGAGGAAGCCTCGCGACGGGGAAAGTACGACAGCCGCACGGATTTGGCAAGCAGTCAGATCGACACGGGCCGATGACCAGGCCGGTGACACAAGCTAATGACACAGGCTCACGACACAAGCTCACGACACAGCTCAGCACCCTTCACCGGAGCAAGTACGGTGCGCCGCGGCGCGCAGGCCGGAATCAGAAACCACTCGCACACCGCCTCCGCGCACCCCTACCCTCCCTCGCACCGGCCCGCACGAAGGAGAGCCCCGTGAACGATCTGATGCTGCTGTCCAACTCCTTCAGCCCCGGGCTCGGCGCGCTGGAGCACGCCATGGATGCGCTCGCGCGGCTGTTCGCCGGCTGCCGCGACGTGCTGTTCGTGCCGTACGCCGGAAGCAATCCGGACGCGTACACCGACGCGATGAGCGAGATCCTGGCCACCCTGGACCTGCGGGTCACCGGTGCCCACCGCACCGACGACCCGCTCGGCGCCCTCGCCTCGAGCGACGCGGTGTTCGTCGGCGGCGGCAACGCCTTCAGGCTGCTGCGGGCGGTGCAGCGCAATGGTCTGCTGCCCGCGATCCGCGAGCGGGCAGCGGCCGGAATGCCGTACCTCGGCGTCAGCGCCGGGGCGAATCTGGCCTGCCCAACCATCCGCACCACCAACGACATGCCGATCGTGCAGCCCGAGAACCTGCAGGCCCTCGGCCTGATCCCGTTCCAGGTCAATCCGCACTACCCTGACGCCCAGCGCGACGGCGAGGCCGCCGGCCGGGCACGCGACCAGCGCCTGCGCGAGTTCCTGGAGGAGAACGACGTGCCGGTCCTGGGCCTGTGCGAGGGCTCCTGGCTCGAGGTGCGCGACGGGACGCGCGCCGGCCTCGGGGGCACCGCGGGCGGACGGCTTTTCACGCGCGGCCGGGAACCCATCGAGGTCCGGCCCGGCGACGACCTCAGCAACCTGCTGCACATCCGCCCCGGCTACGACGCGCCGGCTTCCTGACGGCTTGCCAAATCGGGGCGGCTGTCGTATTTTCCCCGTCGCGAGGCTTCCTCGCACCACGGCCGTTATGAGGGTGGCGGCCTTCATATGCCCCCTTATTTCCAGCTCTGCCATTCTCGGATGGCCGTGGAGGGTTGTCATGCCCCCTGTCTCCCCGATCGAACCGCCGCCGGGCGCCCGCCGGTCCCGGCGCGTGCGCGCCCTGGCCGCGCTGGCCGCCACGACGGCCGCGCTGCTGGTCGGCGCCCTGCTCACGGTGGTGCTCCCGTCCGCCGCCAGCGCCGCGGTCGGCGCCGGAAGCTACACCATCGCCAACGCCGGCAGCGGCCTGTGCCTGGACGACCCGGGCTCGAGCACCGCCAGCGGCACCCAGCTGGACCTGCAGTCCTGCACCGGCGGCGCCAACCAGGCCTGGACCCTGACCGCCGCCTCCACCGGCTTCACCATCACCTCCCACGTCAGCAGCCTGTGTCTGGGCATCAAGGGCGCCTCCACCGGCGCCGGTGAAGCCGTGCAGCAGCAGACCTGCTCCGGCGCGACCGACCAGGAGTGGACGCCGACCGCCGGCACGAGCACGGACCAGCTGGTCAATGTCAACAGCGCCAAATGCATGAACGCCTCCGAGAACGGCACCACCGCCGGCACTCTCGTCGTGCAGAACAGCTGCGACTCGACCATCACCAAGTCCTGGACCCTGACCAGCGGCTCGGGGACCAGCCCGACCGCCACCGCCACGGCCACCGCCACGCACAGCGCGTCCAGTAGCCCCAGCTCGTCGCCGTCGACGAGTCCGGGCAACACGAAGATCGCCACCGGCGACCCGCGCTCGGTGGGCCAGCCCTCGATTCCCGCGGTCTGCTCCACCCTGACCGCGACGCTGGCCACCAGCAACGAGCAGTTCTCCAGCAGCCAGGAATCGAGCCCGCCGGACACCTCCCGGATCCAGTCGGCGCTCACCTCGTGCAAGGGCACGAACGAGGCCGTGGAGCTGACCGGAAGCGGCAGCGACAACGCGTTCCTGTCCGCGCCGCTGACCGTTCCCGCCGGTGTGTACCTGGTGGTCAACGCCGGCGCGACGCTGTACGCCACCACGGTCGCCTCGCAGTACCAGTCCAGCTCCTCGGACGTGTGCGGCACGATCGGCAGCAGCGACAACGGCTGCAACCCGTTCATCAAGGTCGACGGGGCGAACTCCGGCATCGAGGGCATCCGCAACTCCAGCGGCTCCCAGGGCACCATCGACGGGCGCGGCGACCAGGACATGTTCGGCACCAGCACCACCTGGTACTCGCTGGCCACCACCGCGGGCAACGAGAGCGAGAAGCAGAACAACCCGCGGCTGATCGTGTTCGACGGCGCGAACAACGCCGTGCTCTACGACATCAACCTGGTCAACTCCGCGTTCTTCCACGTCACCTACGAGAGCGGCAGCGGCTTCACCGCCTGGGGCGTGCGCATCAAGACCCCGGCCACCGCCCGCAACACCGACGGCATCGATCCGGACGCCGCGAGCGACATCACCATCGAGAACTCGTACATCCAGGACGGCGACGACGGCATCGCCATCAAGGGCGGCAGCGGCGAGGCGGACAACATCACCATCGAGAACAACCACTTCTACGGCACGCACGGCATCTCCGTCGGCAGCGAGACCAACGACGGCGTGACGAACGTGCTGGTGGAGAACAACACGCTGCAGGGCACCGACAGCTCCGGCAACGAGAGCACGTCGAACAACGGCCTGCGGATCAAGAGCTACCCGGGCTCGGGCGGCGCGGTCTCCGAGGTCACCTACATCAACACCTGCGAGAGCGGGATCGAGAACCTGGTGATGCTCAACCCGCGGTACAGCTCCTCCAGCAGCACCAGCAGCATCCCGGACTTCACCGACATCGTCGTCGACGGCCTGACGTCGCAGAGCTCCACGTCGAGCGCCGTGTCGACGATCGAGGGCTACGACTCCTCGCACATCAGCGGCCTGGTTCTGCAGTACGTCAGCCTCGATAAGACGTCTTACACGGCCGAGTACGCGAACGTGTCGACGTTCGACTCCAACCTGCTTCCGTCCTCCGGCACCTCGGTCAGCCTGACCCAGCTCTCGGCGCCGGTGACCGGCGGCAGCGTCCCCTCCTGCTCCTTCCCGTCCTATCCCAGCCTGTAAATCCCGCACCATCGCATCGGGCCGCGGCCGACAGCCGGCGTGCGGGACGGCGGAACCCCCTTCCGCCGTCCCGCACGCGTTTCGGTGCGGGGTCCGGATCAGCCGCGCCCGGAGTAGGCCGGGGCGAAGAAGACCAGCACCGCCATGTCCTCGACGACGTTGTGGAAGCGGTGGTCCTCGCCGGCCGGGACGAACAGGATGACGCCGGGGACGGCATCGACGGTGCGGCCGCCGGAGGTGAACGAGCCGCGCCCGCTGATCACGTGGTAGATCTCGTCTTCCAGATGCGGCACCTGGTCGTCCGTCGCACCGGCCGGAATGGAATATGTGCCCACACTCAGCGACGTCACCCGCAGGTGCTCTACATACTCGGCAGTTCTATCTGCCGCGGGCATGAACCGCCCGGCATCGATGATCTCCACGTGGCCGATCATCTCACGGCAGCGGCCCGCCTCGTCGTCGGCGCCATCGTCGGCGTCATGCGTCGCGGCTCCGCAGCAGCAGTCCGCCGAGCAGCAGCGCGCCGGCCGCCCAGGCGGCCAGCACGCCGAGGCCTGCCCAGGGGCCGATGGGCTCGGAGCTCGGGCCGGTGGTGGCCTGCACGGCCAGCCCGGCGGTCATCGGCGCGATCTGCTGGAGGTGCCGCGACAGCGTTGGGGCTCCGACGGTGAAGGCGATGATCGGGATCAGGTACAGCAGCCCGAGGACGACCCCGATGGCGGCCGCTGCCTCGCGCACCGCGGCGGCGGCACCGAGGCTGAGCAAGGCGATAAGGGCCAGGTAGAGCACTGATCCGAACGCGGCGCGCAGCATCGGTGCATCTCCGAGGGAGATCGCCGGATAGCCGTGGGCCGGACTGATTCCGTGGTCGGGCAGGATGAGCCGTCCGGCGAGCAGCGATCCGGCGACCGAGATCGCGCCGGCGACGAGTATCAGGCCCGTGAGGACGATTGCCTTTGCGGCCAGCACGGTGATCCTCCGCGGCGCCGCCGCGAGGGTGACGCGGATCATGCCGGTGCTGTACTCGCCGCTGACGACGAGCACGGCCATCACCGCGACGACGACCTGCCCGAGGTAGATCCCGGCCAGGCTGACCTTCGCCGGGTCGTCGTTGCAGCCCCCTGACGGGCACCGGGTGGCCGCGTCCACCGCGGCGCCGACGGCCACGGTCAGTGCCGCGGCGGCGATCAGCAGCCGGGTGGTGCTCGCGAGCGTGCGCAGTTTGGTCCACTCGGCGTGCAGGGATTCCCTCATGCGTCCCTCCGGCGGATCAGGTATGCGGCCAGGCCGAGGGCGAGCACCGCGTACCCGCAGGCCACTGCGAAGCCGGCCCAGGGTGCCAGCGGGAAGAAGCCGTTGGCCGGCGTGTAGGCGGCGGCGACCTGCGGATAGGCCGGGACGACCTGGTCGATGGAGAACCCTGCGGCCGGGGTGACCCGCATCAGCCACTGCGCGGCGCCCGTGGGCAGGACGGCGATGCCCGCGGTCAGCAGGTAGGGCAGGACGACTGCGGTGAGTGCGGCAGTGACCGCGCCGGCACCGTGTCGCAGGATGCTGCCCACGCCGAGGGCGAAGACGGCGAACACGGCGGTCAGCGCCGCGGCCCCGACGATGGCGCGGGCCTCGGTGAGCACCGTCACCGGGTAGACGGGGTTGCCGCTGGAGCGCAGCAGCGGGACCCCGATCAGAACGGTGGCCGCCAGGGCCGCCAGCTCGGCGGCGAATGTGACGCCGCCGAGCACGACCGCCTTCGCGGCCAGCACCCAGCCGCGCCGCGGGCTGGCGGCGAGCGTGGCACGGATCAGGCCTCGGCGATATTCGGCGGTCATGAACAGCGCGCCGATCACCACCATCGCGATCAGCGCGATGAACAGGCCGGTGAACAGGACGCTGACGCCCACGCCGTCGGTGACGTCCGGCGCGATGTCGCCGGAGCCGGTGACCGCGAAGGAGCCGTCGGCGTTCTGGCGGTATCCGACCGCGCTGCCCGTCGGGTAGGGAGACTCGGAGCCGCCGCCGACGGAGGTGCCGGTCCACGATCCGCCAGGGGCGCCGCCGGTCAGGTCCACGTGGTCGAAGTCGGCCGTGGCGTCGGTGGCGCCGGAGGAGGTCCCGGACGCGCTGGTCGCCCCCTGATTCGTCGGGGTGGTGGATCCCGGCGAGGTGACGAAGAGCCCTGCCTGCACGCTCGAAGCCAGCCCCGGCAGGGTGACGGCGCCGATCTCGGTCCAGTTCGCGCCGTCGGCGGAGTCGTAGCCGGTGACGAGGTCGCCGGCGCGGGTCAGGCGCAGCCATCGCGGCGATGCGGCGGAGACGTCGCCGGCCAGGCCCGGGGCGTCGCCGGTGTAGTTCCACTGCATCCGCGCGCCGTGGCTGCCGGTGACCATCACCGCCGCGTAGGCAGCGCCCTGATCGGAACCCGCCGTGATGATCAGCCCTGCCTTCGACCACGGCACCGACGCGGGCTGCTTCTGCGCCGGTCCGCCCTGCGGGTTCTGGCCGTTCTCGCTCGCCTCGCTGAGCGAGGTCATGCGCACCGTGATGGTTCCCTCGGCGGTCAGCGCGCGGTGCACGAAGTAGTAGGTGTCCGTCACAGCCTCGCCGCCGGGACCGTTCGGAAGGATGTAGCTGCACCCTCCCCCGTTCGGTCCGGTGGTGCAGGGCGCGATATGACTGTGGCTTGAGATGAACAAGCCGAGCAGCACGGTCAGCACCATCGATACGAAGACTGCGACGATCCAGCCGCGGACCGTGCGGAACTTGGTCCACTCGGCCCGCAGCAGGTATGCGAACCGGTCGCGACCCGGCGCAATCGGCGGATCGGCCGGCGGCCTGGAGTCAGTGGTCGTGTTCGTGGCCGTGGTCATGAGACCGCCGCCGGCCGGGCCGATCCCGAGGCGCCGCCGGACTGGAACTCGACCGCGTCCTTGGTCAGCTCCAGGTACGCCTCCTCCAGACTCGCCCGATGCGCGGTCACCTCCGCGACCGGCACGGAGCCCTCTGCGAGCAGCGCGATGACCCGCTCGGACGGAATCCCGCTGACCGTCAGTGCGTCCGAACCGCTGATGGCGACGGTCGCCCCGGCGCGCGCCAGCACGGCCGCCGCCCGGTCGCGCGCGGACGTCCGGATCCTGATGCTGTGTCCGGACACCGACGCGAGCAGGTCCGCGACGCTGGTGTCTGCGATGACCTTGCCGCGCCCGACGATCACCACGTGGTCGGCGTTGCCCTGCAGCTCGCTCATCAGATGGCTGGAGACCAGCACGGCCCGGCCCTCGGCGGCCAGCGCGGCCAGGAAGCCGCGCATCCAGACGATGCCCTCGGGATCCATGCCGTTGAACGGCTCGTCGAACATCAGCACCGGCGGGTCGCCGAGCAGCGCCGCGGCGATGCCGAGCCGCTGCCGCATGCCCAGCGAATAGCCGCCCGCCTTCCGCCGGGCCGCCGTCTGCAACCCGGCCAGCGCGATGACCTCGTCGACGCGGCGGGCGCCGAGTCCCTGCGAGTGGGCCAGCCAGAGCAGGTGGTTGCGCGCGGTCCGGCTCGGCTGCAGCGCCGCGGCGTCCAGCAGCGCGCCGACATGCGTCAGCGGGAGCCGCAGGCCGGTATAGGGCCGCCCGCCGATCAGGGCGTGTCCCGCATCGGCGGCGTCCAGGCCGAGGACCACCCGCATCGTGGTGGATTTCCCCGCCCCGTTCGGGCCGATGAAGCCGGTGATCCGGCCGGGCGGGACGGCGAACGTCATCCCGTCCAGCGCGAGGGTGCGGCCGAACCGCTTGCGCAGCCCGGCGACATCGATTGTCGTGTCCATAGCCGCCGTTGTACGCGGGCGCCGGTTTCAGCACGGTGCGCCCGGCGGATACCGGGCTGAAACCGGCGGCCTGGCATGCTGGCAGCAGCGGGCAGTGGCCGGTAGTACGGCTGGTCACGCCGCGGGAAGGAGCGAGCGCGGTCATGAGGGTGCTGGTGGTCGAGGACTTCGAGCCGATGGCCCGGGCGATCGCGACCGGGCTGCGCCGGGAGGGCATGGCGGTCGACGTCGTGCACGACGGCGGCGCGGCGCTCGAGCACCTGGCGCTGACCCGCTACGACGTGGTCGTGCTCGACCGGGACCTGCCGCAGGTACATGGCGACGAGGTCTGCCGGCGGCTCGCGGCCGGGCGCTCGCCCAGCAGGATCCTGATGCTGACCGCGGCGGGCGGCCTGGGCGACCGGGTGGACGGCCTGGACATGGGCGCCGACGACTACCTGGCCAAGCCGTTCGACTTCCCCGAGCTGACCGCCCGGGTCCGCGCGCTCGGCCGGCGCGCCGCCATGCCGCTGCCCCCGGTGCTCGCGCACGGCGACATCCGGCTCGACCCGGCCGGCCGCGCCGCGTCCCGGGCCGGGCGGCGGCTCACGCTCAGCTCGAAGGAGTTCGCCGTGCTCGAATACCTACTCGCCGGCGCGGGCCGAGTGGTCTCCGCCGAGGAGCTGCTCGAGCGGGTCTGGGACGAGTCGGCCGACCCGTTCACCACCGCGGTCAAGCAGACCGTGCACCGGCTGCGGGCAAAGCTCGGCGACCCGCCGGTCATCGGCACCGTCCGCGAGGGCGGCTACCTGATCGAAGAACTCTGATGTCCGGGTTCAGGCTCCCGCGCCCGGCGCGCGCCCTGCCCCGCCCCAGCCTGCGGGCCCGGATGGCCCTGCTGTACGGCGCCGTCATCTGCGCGTCGGGGGTCGCGCTGATCCTCGTGCTGCCGTTGTTCGGGTTCTTCCGCTCGGCGGAACACGTGCAGACTCCGGGGCCGCCGCAGCCGGGTGTGGTCATCACCGAGCCCCCGACCGGCGTCCACATCATCGACTCGTCGGCGTTCTGGTCCGACGTGGCCGCACTGGCGATCATGGCACTGATCTCCCTCGCGGCCGGCTGGCTGATCGCGGGGCGCTTCGTCCGGCCGCTGCGCTCGATCATCGGCACCGCAAAGGACATCTCCGCCACCAACCTGCACCGCCGGCTCGGCGTGCGCGGCCGCGGCGACGAGTTCACCGAGCTCGGCGAAACGCTCGACGACCTGTTCCGGCGGCTGGAGGCGTCGTTCCAGGCGCAGCGGCACTTCATCGCCAACGCCTCGCACGAGCTGCGCACCCCGCTGGCCGCCGGGCGCGCGCTGCTCCAGGTCGCGGTCACCGACCCGGAGCCCACCGTGGAGTCGCTGCGGGCGACCTGCGAGGAGCTGATCGAGCTCGGCGACCAGCAGGAGCGGCTGATCGCGGCGCTGCTCGCGCTGGCCGGCAGCCAGCGCGGAATCGGCCGGCCGGAGCACCTGGACCTCGCCGAGATCACCCGGGACGTGCTGCTGACCCGGCGCAGCGAAGCCGAGCGCCACGGCGTCCGGCTGGACGAGCAGCTCGCCGCAGCCCCGGCGACCGGCGATCCGAGCCTGGCGCAGAGCCTGGTCGCCAACCTGCTCGACAACGCCATCCGGCACAACCGGCCCGGCGGCCGGGTGGAGATCCGCACGACGCAGACCACTGCGGGCGCCGTCCTCTCGGTCGGCAACACCGGAGCGCTCGTCCCGCCCGACGCGGTGGAGGACCTGTTCCAGCCGTTCCGCCAACTGGGCACCGAGCGGACCCGGCACGGCGAGGGACACGGGCTCGGCCTGGCCATCGTGCGCGCCATCGCCGACGCCCACGGCGCCACGCTCGACGCCCGCGCCCGCCCGGCAGGCGGCCTCGACATCGAAGCGGTCTTCCCCAGCCACCCGCTGCGCGACGCACCTATTCCTGATCCCGGTGCGGCGACGTCCAGGGTACCGACATCCGGGGCCTGACGTGCCGACCGCCTGACCTGCCGATCCCCTTGCCGTAGGCCGGATTCACAGCGTTCCCGGCGCCCGCTCGGGTACGGTGAGTGCCATGGCCATGGACCACACCCGCCGTGATGCCGTGCTGACACGCGCGATGGGCGTGTTCTTCGGGCTCGGCTCGCTGTGCTTCGTGCTCGGACCGCTGGGCGCGTACAGCAACGCCGTCGGAGCCCGCGCGGACGCGCTGACCTTCTTCATCGGCTCGATCCTGTTCACCCTCGGCGGCACCAGCCAGTGCCTGCTGGCCGCACCGGAGCGGCCGCACCGCCCGACCGGCGTGGCCACCTGGCGCACGGCCTGGATCCAGTCGATCGGCACGCTGCTGTTCAACCTGATGACCTTCACGGCGATCACCGTCGCAGCCACCGACCACACCTACAACACGGTCGTCTGGGGGCCGAACGCGATCGGCTCGGTCTGCTTCCTGGTCTCCGGCGCGATCTTCTACCTCTCCTCCCCGCGCCGCGGACTGCTGCCGCGCTTCGAGCACGAGGGCTGGTGGGAGGCCGCGGTCAACCTTCTCGGCTGCGTCCTGTTCGGCATATCCGCCGTCACCAGCTACGCCACCGGCCACGCCGGCGCGCTGGTCTCGACCGGCCTCACGAACTGGACCACGACGCTGGGCGCCGTCTGCTTCCTCGTCGTCGCCCTGACCGCCTGCGGGCTCGGCGTGACGCTGAAGGCGCCGCGACTGCGCCGGCTGCGCAACCTGCCGCGCGAGGTCATCGAGGCGGTGGAGCACGAGGTCCGCGAGGTCCGGGCCTACGTGGAGATCGTGACCGAGACGGTCACCGAGGCCGTGGTCGAGACGGTGATCGAGGAGATCGAGGAGATCAGGGCGGTCGAGTAGCGTAGTAGCCGAGTAGCCGGGCAGCCACAGGCGGCCCGGTCCGGATCAGCCGCGTAGGGGGCAAGGAGGACGACCATGAACGCCCACAAGACCGGAACCCGCGACGAGTGGCGCGCGGCCCGGCTCGAACTGCTCCAGGCCGAGAAGGAGCTGACCCGCCTCAACGACGACCTCGCCCGCCGGCGGCGCGAGCTGCCGTGGGTCCGCCTCGAGAAGGACTACGGCTTCGACACCGAGGACGGCGAGGCCACGCTCGCCGACCTTTTCCGCGGCCGTTCGCAGCTGCTCGTGTACCACTTCATGTTCGACCCCGCATGGGACGAGGGCTGCCCGAGCTGCTCAGGGCTCGCCGACGGCTTCGACACGACGTACCTGCACCTCCTGAATCACGACGTCGCATTCACCGCCGTGTCGCGCGCACCCCTGAAGAAGCTGCTCGGGTACCGGGACCGGATGGGATGGACCTTCCCCTGGGCGTCCTCGGGACGCAGCGACTTCAACTACGACTTCCACGCCACGATCGATGCGTCGGTCCGCCCCGTCGAATACAACTACCGGAACCAGGCCCAGCTCGAGGAGCTGAACATCGCCTGGCGCGACTGGTCCGGCGAGCAGCCCGGCATGAGCGCATTCGTGCTCGACGACGGCGTCGTCCACCACACCTACTCCGCATACGAGCGCGGCCTGGACTCGCTCTGGACCATGTGGCAGTGGCTCGACCGCGCACCGCGGGGCCGCGACGAGGGCGACTACTCGTGGTTCCACCGCCACGACGAATACGGCCGCCCGGGCGCCGCCGCCGAGTAGGCGGGCCGCCCCGGGTTCACGTCCGGGGCGGCCCGCATGCGCGTGTGCTCAGGAGCCCGGCGTGATCTGATCGATCTTCAGGTAGGCCGTGGCGGTCAGGACGCTCGCCCCGGCGGAGGTGGAGATCCGGACGGTCACGGCGAGTTCGGCCGCCTGGCAGCCGACGGGCACCAGGTACGTGGTGTTCTCCGCCAGCTCCTGGCCCGGGGCGTAGGTGACGGAGCGGGCCAGCGGGTCGATCACCGGGCAGCCGGCGGGCAGGCCGCCCGAGCTGACCGCGGGCAGCCACTGGCCGGTCCAGATCTCCGTGGTCGCCAGCGTGGTATTGGTGCAGTTCGTGGTGATCAGGTCGGCGGTGGAGGACTCGCCGGGCGTCACCTCGGGCGGCGCGAAGGCGAAGCCGTTGAGCTCGATCGGGGTGGCCGTCACGCAGGCCACCGCAGGGGCCTGCACGTCGGGCCGGCCGGCCGCGGCGGCGGGGCCCGAGGCGGCCAGGCTCAGGCCGAGGGCGGCCGGACCGGTCAGCAGCAGAGCGGCGGTGCGGAGCTTGCGGATCATTCTCAGTACCCTTTCTCAGCTGTGGGCCATGGTGGGTCATGGCGCCCGCTTCAATATCGGGCCGAAAGACACTGATCGCAATACTCTTCTCACTGTGCGCAAGGCGAACCCCTGTTCCACCTCCGAAGATCGCATAATGGCGCTGATTCCGGTTCCGCGCGCCGATGGCTCCCACCGCGTGTGACGGCTCGTCGATCAACCTGCTGAGAGTGATCTCGGCGGACCCGGTGCGACGGGCGCGGGACCGGGCCGCGCGCCGCGGGACGCGGGACGCGGATTCGCCGCCGGTGTGTTGACCGGCCCGCGCCGGAGCCGTATCGTCCCACTACCGTTAGTAAAGATGACTAACCTCCCATTTCCCATCAGCAGTCATGCATCTGACCGGCCGGGCGGCGCACCGGGCCCTAACGCACCGCACCGGAAAGGACAGGCATGCGCTTGACCAAGCGCCGGCTCGCCATGCTGGTCGCCGCGTTGGCGACCGTGTCGACGGCGGCCCTGGGCCTCGTGGCCTCCTCGGGCGTCGCCCAGGCGAGCACCACCCAGAACTACGAGGTCACCCTGTACGGCTGGCCGGACAACTCGCCGCCCGGGGACGCGATCGCATACCCCGCCGACGCGGGCTACCCGACCATCCACAACGTCGCCTCGGGCACCGGCACGTATTCGGACCCGGTCACGTTCGCCACGGACTCGTCCGAGCTGGCCATCGGCACGATCGTCTACTACCCGTACCTGCACAGGTACTTC